>JAXGWO010000013.1:0-67700 GCA_040773245.1 PVC group bacterium | reverse complement strand
GCTGCGGGCCAAGGGCTGGGACGAACCGTCCGGGACGATCGACTATACTTACCAGGTGGATATCGAGTACGCCACGCCCACCCCGGTCACCACTCCCACTCCTCCCCGGCCGATTATCGACTCGGGAGACTACGATGGCGACAGTTTCTCCGATATCGCCGTCTTCCGTCCCGCCTCCGGCCTCTGGGCGATCAAGGGGGTAACCCGGGCGTACTTCGGGCTCGATGGCGATATCCCGGTATCCGGAGACTTTAACGGCGACGGAACCACCAACATCGCCCTCTTCCGTCCCTCCGCCGGTCTCTGGGCCGCCCGAGGGGTCACCAGGGCTTATTTTGGCAGCGCGTCGGATATCCCCGTCCCCGGCGACTACAACGGTGACGGTTCCTGTGAGGCAGGAATATTCCGTCCCGCGTTGGGACTGTGGGCGATTCGAGGAGTAACCCGATCCTATTTCGGGAGAAGCTCCGATCAGCCGGTTCCCTTATACACTGAAGGCCGGGGCGCCGGAAAAGATATCGCGATTTTCCGGGATAGTTCTGGACTCTGGGCGGTAAAAGATCGGACCCGGGTCTACTTCGGGTCCGTGGCCGATCAGCCGATTCTGGTCAACGACACCGATAATGATATGGTTCCGGGAATTTTCCGTTCCACCACCGGTCTCTGGGCCTTGATCAATGGAGACCGGCAACATTTTGGGGCCCAGGATGACCAGCCGGTTCCCGGAGATTACACCACCCTTCCCTCGGATATCGGGATCTTCCGGGAAAGTTCCGGACTCTGGGCCATCAAGGGGACAACCCGGACTTATTTCGGAAACGAGGGCGATCTTCCGGTTTCGGGTTTAGCCATCAATCCTTCCAGCAGCGCGATGCCATAGTTTTTCGGAGCCAGGAGAATATCCAACTTAAAGCAGACCCCGCCGAGTGCGGGGTCTGCTTTTGGGTTAGGGGAAATAAGGTTGCCCCTAAATCCGGCCGGGTGATTGACCCCAGCCTGAAGGAAGTGTGGCCGGGCCGGCGGAGTCACCCGCGGCTGGACTGTCCCGCGGAATGAGGCGAGGCGGTCCGGCTCAGGGATCGGTGACCCGCCCGGTTACCGGGACATCTCCGGATTGCCCGAAATAGACCCGGCTCCCCGCCCGGACCGACCAGAGCCCGCCGCTCTTCCGGAAGATGGCGATCTCCGCGATTCCCCTGCCCTGGAAATCCCCCGGGGCCGGGGTATCCCCCTCCCTCCCGAAATAAGCCCGGGTCACGCCCCGGACCGCCCAGTAACCGCTGCCCTCCCGGAAGATGGCGGCCCGCTCGGTCCCGTCCCCCGCGAAATCGGCGGGGGCCGGTTGATCGGCGTTCTGCCCGAAGTGGAATCGGGACCAGCCCCGGACGGCCCAGAGTCCGCTGGCGGGGCGGAAGACGGCGATCTCCTTCCGCCGGTCCCCCCGGTAGTAACCCGGCACCACCAGATCGCCCGCCACGCCGAAGTAGCAGCGCGTCCACCCCCGGACCGCCCAGAGCCCGGCGTCGGGCCGGAAGACCGCCGCCTGGCAGGACCCGTCGCCGTCGTAGTCACCGGGCACCGGGATGTCCCCGGCCCGCCCGAAGTAAACCTTGGTCACCCCCCGGACCGCCCAGAGCCCGGCGCTCTCCCGGAAAACCGCGATGTCGGCGGTCCCGTCGGCGTTGTAGTCGCCGGAGGCGGGGATGTCGGCGGCCGTCCCGAAGTAAACCCGGGTCAGCGCCCTCAGGGCCCAGAGCCCGGCGGCGGGGCGGAAGACGGCGATATCGGAGGTGCGGTCGCCGTCGTAATCTCCCGAGTCGAGCCGGGGCGGGGCGTAGAGCGCCGAGAACCAGGCGTCGGCGATCTCCCGGGAACCCGCCTCCCAGACCGGGTGGATGCCGTCGTCGATCAGGAGCTCCCTCCAGTCGCCGTAATCGAGGTAGGCCTGGAAGGGATCGGCCAGGAGGCAGTTCTTCGCCCGGGCCAGCGGCAGGATGTAGTCCCGGTTTAAGATCTCGGTCCGGTTGTACCGATCCGGCCAGTTTTTATAAACAGGTATGACGGTCGCCAGGACCGGTTCGCATCCGGCCGCCCGGGCGCGGTCGACCATCGCCCCCAGATGGGTTTGCGAGGTGGCCGGGGAGATCAGGTTCCGGACGTCATTGGTCCCGGCCATAATCAGGATGCGGGACGCGTCGTGGCCGGCGATGACATCCGAGATCCCCGGGCAGGGCCAATCCGGGTGGCCCGGCCCGGACAATAAATCGGCGGTGGTGGCGCCCGGGTAACCGTGGTTGTAAAGGGTGTAGTCCGCCGAGTGGGCGGTCTGCAGGCTGGACTCCAGAAGGGGTATGTAGCACCAGCCCTTCTCGTAGGTTCCCCAGGTGATGCTGTCGCCGTAACCGATGAATACCCGGTTGCCGATCGCCGTTTTCTCCTTCCGGAAGCGGGAACCACCGTCCGCCTCGAAGACGACTCCGGTCCTCCGGGTCCGGGTCGCCCCCGCCGCGTCCCTCTCCACCACCCAGCCGGCGACCGGCGGCTCCCCGCCCGCCGCCGGGCAACCGGGGGCCGGGTGCTCGGCAGGAACCGGATCCGAGAACCTCCCCGGTTCCCCGGTGGCCGAGACGAGCCGCCCCCGCTCCATCCAGGAGCATTCCCAGCTTCTCCCCTCGAGGGCGAAGACCGAGGGGAAGGTTTCGTCGCCGGCGGACCGTCCGGCCAGCGGCTCGGCGGCCGACCATCGCCCCCCGCGGCGAAGGCTGGAGAAGACCCGGTAATGCTCCCCGTCCCACTCCTGCCAGGCCAGGAGCGCCCGGCCTTCGGGGGCGACGGCCAGGGCGGGATGAAGAACGGGGGAACGGCCGGGCGAACTGACCATCTCGGCCCGGCCGAAACCGCCGTCTCCCCACCGGGCGCAGTAGATCGCCGAGCTGCCGTCCCGCTCCCCGGACCAGGCGGCCAGCAGGGTGCCGTCGGGCCCGAAGGCGATGGCCGGCGTCATCTCCCAGCATCCGTCCTCTGCGGTGACCCGAAGGGGTTCCGTCCAGCCCCCTGCCCGCCGCCGGCTGAAATAGATCTTCGGCCGGTCCTCTCCCCGGGCGGCCCAGGCCGCCCAGAGTTCCCCGCCGGGGGAGACGGCCAGGGCCGGGCTGAAACACCCGCCGCCGCCGTCCGCCGGCGGGAAAGCTTCCTCCTCCCAGGCTCCGGCCCGGTACCGGAGCAGAACCATCTCCCCGTCCGGCGCGTTCCGGCTCTCGCCGATCGAGTAAAGTTCCCGGGGGGAAGAGAGCCGGGCCGGCTGGAGGAGAAAGAATAATAGCAGTGGCAATCCGATTCTTCTCATTGCTATAATTTAGCATAAGTGCCCGGCGGGATGAAATATTTTCCCGCTGTCGGGATCAACCGCCGGCCGGAGGGAGCCAGGCGCTCCGGTTCTCCCCGCCGGGGTTGGAAGCTGCGAACTGACTTTCGGATGGGCCCTGAGTTATGACGTTCTTGCGATCGTCGGGAGACGGCGAGCCGGTTCCCCTGGACCGCTACGGGGGGATCATCGCCCGGGCCGCCGCCGGCCTGATCGAACTGGCCGACCGGGACCGGCACTCACCGTCCTACGGCTGCTTCGACTATTCCTACTGGCGGAGCAAGACCTCCGGTTATGTCAACGCCCGCTTCCAGGAGGCCGCCTACACCCTGGCCCTGCTCTATCGCAATGACTATCCCGGAAACCGCTTCCGGGGATTACGGGAAGCGGGAGAGCTGGCCCGGGCCGGGATCCGGAGATGGGCGGCGCTTCAGAATTCCGACGGCTCGTTCGACGAGTGGTACCGGGGCGAGCACGGTTTTGCCGCCACCGCCTTCTCCTCCTTCGCCCTGGCCCGGGCTTTCCCGCTCCTGGAGGATCTGCTGGAGGAGAGCGAGCGGGAGCGCCTCCGGGAGACCTTCCGCCGCGCCGCGGGTTGGCTGGTCCGTCACAACGACCTGGTCAAGATCAACCACCAGGCGGTGGCCGCCGCCGCCCTTTACCGCCTGGGGGAGCTGCTCGGCGACCCCGGGTTGGCGGAGGCGGCCGGGGAGAAGGTTGATTCGGTCCTCGCCCGGCAGACCGGGGAGGGCTGGTTTCCGGAGCTCGGCGGCGTGGACACCGGCTACTCCTTCCTCACCCTGGAGTACCTGGCCCACTGCCTCCGGTCCTCGCCCTCCGAACGCCTGGAGAAGGCGCTGCTGAAAGCCCTCGACTTCCTCTCCTTCTTCGTCCACCCCGAGATCAGCACCGGGCGGGAGTACAACCTCTGCGGGAACTCCTACGTCTCGCTCCTGGCGGCGGCCCTGCTCTCCCCGGTCTCCCCGCTGGCCCGCCGGATCTTCACCGAGGGGATCGCCCGGGACAACCTGATCCGCCAGCTGGCCCAGGACGATCTCAGCCGCTGCTACCACCTTTACACCGGCCTGCTGGCTTACGACTCCGTCCGCGAAAACCGGGCCTCCCTGGAAGAGCCCACGCCGCCGCTCCCCTGCGGCGGCCCGCCCCTCCGGAAGGTGTTTCCCCGGGCGGGACTGGCGGCGGTGCGGGGGGGCGATTACTACGCGGTGATCTCGCTCTCGCGGGGCGGGCTGCTCAAGGCTTTCCCCTACCCCCGGGGGGGGAGAGCGGACTTTCCCTCCTGCCTCGACCGGGGCTATACTCTCCGGCGGTCGGCCGGAGCCACAGCCACATTACATTCTTGTCTTCTCTCCCCCGGTATTCCGCTCCGGGAGTCGGAAGCAGGCTCGCTGGAAGTAGTGGCTTCTTTCCGCCGGGCGGGATATTTCTTCCCCGGACGGCTCTCCCGGGCGGCCCTGGCCGTGATCGGATCCCTGCCTTACGGTTACCTGCTGCTGAAAAAAGGGGTTGACTTCGTCCGCCGCCGGAAGAAAGCTTCTCTCCAGCTGACCGGTCCGTCCGGCGCCGCCTCCGACTGGAGGCTGGAGCGAAGGATTGAGTTCCTTCCCGACCGGATCCGGGTTGGGGACCGGGTGTCGGCCGGCTCCGGCCGGAACGGGGCCGGGATCTCCATCGAACTGGAAGAGGCGCTGGACTCCCGGGTGACCGGCCGCCCTTTAAGCTCCCTGGAGGACGAGTTGAACCTGGAACTGGCCCGGAGAGGTGAGGTCCTGATCGAAAAAGAGCTGATCTTCACACCCGCCGGTATCGAGGTGGCCGGGGGGCTGGTCCCGCCCCCGGCTCAATGTTCCGGCGGCCCGGTGTCCGATCGGTCCGAATCGTCCGCAGTGTCCGGCACCCCCGGACCCGCTCGGCCGGCGGCCGCCGGAAGAGGAGGAGCCCGGTAATGACCGGCTACGACGGAGAAGGCACCATCCCCACCGGCGGGCTGAGGGAGAGTTTCCGGCTCTACCGGAAGCGGGTTTACGGCACTTCCTCCCTCCCGCGGTTCTTCGGCCAGGGCCTGCTGCTGACCATCTTCTCCTGCTTCCCCACCGTCGCCGGTTCCCGGTTGCGGGGGGTGTTCTACCGCCCGATCCTGGACGGCCTGGGGAAGAGATGCTTCCTGGAAAAGAACATCCGCTTTTTCAATCCCGGGCGTCTCACTCTCGGCGACCGAGTCTTTATCGGCGAGGGTTCCTTCTTCGATGTCGGCGAGTCGGCCGGAACGATCACGATCGGAGATGACAGCCACATCTCCCGCCTGGTCACCATCCGGACCCAGCTGGGGAAGGTGGAGATCGGGCAGCAGGTGAATATCGGCGCCGGGTCCTTCATCTACGGCTACGGCGACATCACCGTCGGCGACTACTGCCTGATCGCCAACGGGGTGGAGATCATCGGCGGGGACCACGGGATGGACGATCTCTCCCGGCCGATGCGGTTCCAGGGCCGGTCCCCCCGCCCGATCTCGATCGGAGAGGATGTCTGGATCGGGACCCGGGCGGTCATCCTGGGCGGGGTCTCGGTGGGGAAGGGGGCGGTGATCGGGGCCGGAGCGGTGGTGACCGCGGATATCCCCCCCCGGGCGGTCGCCGCCGGCGTCCCCGCCCGGGTCCTCAGGATCCGCGGGGCAGAGTAGCCGGCCGTCCAATCTCCCCTTGTCCCTTCCCGGCAATCTGCTAAGATGCTTCCCGCCCCCGGCCGCGGGGGTCCGGCGCCTGCCATTTGAGCGTCGCGCTTAAATCCGGCAACCTGCAACCTTAGTCACTTATAACTTTAGTCACTTCCAACTTTAGTCACTTTCAACTTCCCTTGAAAGTCCTGGTGGTCATCTTCGAGGAGCTCTACCCGATATCCGGGGGCGGGAGCCCCCGGATATCCAACATCATCCGGGCCTTCGGCCGCCGGGGCCACGAGGTGATCGCGGCCGGCGGGATCGCCGGGCCGGAGGACGAGGCGAAGGCGGACCTGGGCTGCGCCGGGGTGATCCGGATGAAGGCGGTCAGCCGGCTCGATCCCGGAAAGATGAAGAAATACCTCCTGGCCCACCCGGTCAATATCCTCCGGTTGATCCGGGCCGTCCGGCGTCTTCAACCCGACCTGGTGGTGGCCCACAACACGATCGCCGGCTGGGGGGCGCTCTGGGGCGGGCGGCTGAGCCGGAAGAAGCCGCGCCTGGTCCTGAACCTGACCGATGTCCTCTTCGAATACCTCGACGACTACTCCTCCGGCGGCTGGCTCGCCCTGGTCCAGAAGTTCGGGCGGAAGGTGGAGCGGGCGGCGATCCGGGGAGCGGACCGGATCATTACCATCAGCCGGGCGATGAAGGAGATCGTCGCCGGGTACGGGGCTCCCCCCGGCCGGATCGGGATCGTCTGCGACGGCGTGGACCTCTCCATCTTCAAAAAATATGACACCGGCGGCTTGAGGGAGAGGTATGCCCCCGGAAAGAAGACGGTCCTGGTCTTCCAGGGGGTGATCGATCCCCAGGACGGTCCCGGGCTCCTGGTCGCCGCCGCCCGGAGGATCATCGACCGGAATCCGGACACGGCGTTCTGGATCATCGGCGCGGGGACGGCGGTCCCCGCTTTAAAGGAGCAGATCCGTCAAGCCGGCCTGACCGGCGACTTTTTCTTCTCCGGCTGGCTGACCCAGGCCGAGGTCGCCCGTTATATGTCGGCCGGGGATATCGGGCTGGTCATCCTCCCCGACATCGTCTCCGCCCGGGGGAGGGTGACCCTGAAGGAGTTCGAGTACTGGGCCTGCGGTCTGGCGGTGGTCGCCCCCCGCCTCCCCGCGCTGGCGGAGGTGATCGAGGAGGGGGAGACCGGCCTCTTCTACCGCCCGGGCGACGCCGGCGACCTGGCGGAGAAGGTCGAGACCCTGATTGCCGACCCCGTCCGTGTCCGGAAACTGACCGAAAACGGCGGGCGGTTGGTGAGAGAAAAATACCAGTGGCAACTGCTCGCCGACCGTTTCGTCGAACTTTGCCGGGAACTTTGAACTTTGAACTTCGAACTTTGAACTTTTATCACTTGCCGTGAAGGTTCTCATCAGCAATCCGCCCTGGCCGGGGGAGGGGTTCGGGGCCCGTTCCGACGTCCGCTGGCCGCACAAGCGGTCGGACAAGTTCATCGAGTACCCGATCTACCTGGCCTACCTGGTGGCGATCGTCCGCCGGATCGGCCACCAGCCGGTCTTCCTCGACGCCATTTTGGAAGAACTGGGGATCGAGGAATTCGCCCGGCGGGTGGAGGGGATCGGGCCCGAGCTGGCGGTTCTCGAGTCTTCCACCCCCTCCATCGACCACGACCTCCAGTCGGTCGCGGCCCTGAAGCGGCGGCTCCCCGGCCTGAAGACGGTCCTGGTCGGTTCCCATCCCACGGTCTACCACCGCGAGATAATGGCGGATAACCCCGGCCTGGACGCGATCTGCCGGGGGGAGTACGACTACACGGTGCGGGACCTGGTCCAATCGCTGGCCGCCGGGGTTTCCTGGGCGGGGGTGGAGGGGCTGACCTGGCGGGAGGGAGACGAGGTCCGGGTCAACCCCGACCGGCACCTGATCGAGGATCTCGACTCCATCCCCTTCCCGGCCCGGGACCTGGTCGCCAGCCCGTTCTACCGCCAGGGGACCTTCCGGGGGAAGAACCCGACCACGGTGGTCACCTCCCGGGGCTGCCCCTTCCACTGTACCTACTGCCTCTGGCCCAGCACCCTCTACGGCCACCAGTTCCGGGCGCGCTCGGCCGGAAACGTGGTTGACGAGCTGGAAGAGGCGCTCGGCCGCCACGGGGTGGACGAGGTTTACTTCGACGACGACTCGATGGCCCTGGACCGGGAGCGGATGCTGGAGATCTGCCGTCTGATCGTCGAGCGGGGCTTGAAATTCGAGTGGATCTCCCAGTGCCGGGTGGACAGTATGGACGAGGAGGTTCTGCGGGCGATGAAGCGGGCCGGCTGCCGTTACATCCGCTTCGGGGTGGAGTCGGGTTCCCCGAGGATGCTGAAACTGATGAAGAAGGGGATCACCACCGAGCGGGTGATGGAGACCTTCCGCCTGGCCCGGAAGGCGGGGATCCGGACCCAGGCCTTCTTCCTCTTCGGGGTGCCGGGGGAGAACGAGGAGTCGGTCCGGGAGACGATCGAGTTTGCCAAGAAGATCCGCCCCGGTTCGGCCCAGTTCGCCGTCGCCATCCCCCACCCGGGGACCGAGCTCTTCCGGGTGGCCACCGAGAAGGGCTGGATCCGTTATGATCAGTGGGAGGACTTCTCCTCCTGCCGGGGGATGCTGGAGACCCCGGAGTTTCCCCTAGCGGCGGCGGAGAAGGCGCGGATCCGGGCTTACCGGGAGTTTTATTTCCGTCCGGCGTACCTTCTCCAGACCGCCCTCTCGATCAACAGCTGGGCCGACTTCAAGAGCGTGCTCGCCTCCGCGCGCTCGATCGTCAGCCGGCTGGGATTTTTCTCCTCCTGACCCGGTATTTTTAACCGCGAATCTTCACGAAAAGAATATTGTCCCGGAAACATCGGGGTCCGTTTGAACATTTAAGAGAGAACATACGATGAATAACGGGAATGCACCGGAGCTGTCGGTCCTGGTACCGCTCTTCGACGAGCGGGAGAACCTGGCGCCCCTTTACGGGAAGCTGCAGGGGACCCTCTCCGGCCTGGGGCTCTCCTGGGAGGTGATCTTCGTCGATGACGGCTCCACGGACGGTTCCTTCGAAGCCCTCCGGGAACTGCGCGGGGCCGATCCCCGGGTCCGGGTCTTCCGGCTCCGGAGAAATTTCGGGAAGTCGGCCGCCCTCGATACCGGTTTCCGGGCGGTCCGGGGACGGCGGGTGATCATAATGGACGCCGATCTCCAGGACGATCCGGACGAGATCCCGGCCCTGCTGGAAAAGATCGACGCCGGTTACGACCTGGTCACCGGCTGGCGGGCCGACCGCCACGACCGGTTCGTCAAGAAACAGACCTCCCGGATCTATAACCTGGTCACCTCCACCCTGACCGGCCTGCGGCTCCACGACTTCAACTGCGGGCTGAAGGCCTTCCGGAGGGAGGTGATCGAGGATATCGCCCTCTACGGCGAGCTCCACCGCTACATCCCCCCCCTGGCCCACTGGAAGGGATACCGGGTGGCCGAACTGAAGGTCCGCCACCATCGGCGGGCCTTCGGGAAGAGCAAGTTCGGGGCCTACCGCTTCTTCGCCGGGTTTATGGACCTGCTGACGGTGATGTTTATGACCCGCTACAGCAAGAAGCCCCTCCACCTCTTCGGCGGCGCGGGGCTGGTTATCTTCCTGGCCGGACTGGTCATCAACGGCTACCTGGTTATGCTCAACCTCCTGGGCCAGGATTTTCTCCGGGTCCGTCCGCTGATGTTCCTGGGGGTGCTTTTGATGCTGGTGGGGTTCCAGCTTCTCTGCACGGGTCTGCTCGCCGAGCTGATGACGATGTCGATCCACCGGAAGAAGGAAGAGAGGATCGTCTGGGAAACCCTGGAGTAGAGCGCCTGCTCCTCAATCGCGGCTCCGGACGAGTCGCCGTTTTCGCGGTCGTCCCCTGAGAAGAAGAGCTGTTCTTATGATCCTCAGCCCGGCCAGAGAAAAAGCGTTGGCGGCGGTGGTCCTCTCGGTGTTTCTCCTCCTGGTCCTGGTCTTCGGAACCAGCAGCTATACCGCGGCCCTCGGATCCGATCCGTTCGGGATCGTGTATTTCGCCCGGCACCTGGCCCGGGGGGATTTCTACAGCGACATCCCGGTTTACGACTGGCTCAAGCCCGACTGGGGGCCGGACGAGAGCCGTTTCGTCCTCGGCGGCAACTACATCAAGACCGGGCCGCGGATATACAACAAGTACACCATCGGTTTCCCCCTCCTCCTCGCCTGTTCCATCCGCGTTCTCGGGGATTATTCCGTCCACTACTTCAACCTGATCGTCCTGATGGCCCTGCTCCTGCTGGTCTTCCGGATGTCGGATCTCTGCCTCCGGGACCAGCCCCGGGGACGGTTGCTGGCCCTGAGCGCTCCGCTGATCTTCCTGGTGATGGTCGATCCGGCCTGGCAGCTGGCCCTGAGGCCCTCGCACGACCTGGCCGGGATAATGTTCATCTTCGCCGGCGCCGTCCTGGCGTTCCGGGGCTTGGGCGATTCCCCCCGGATCCGAATCCCCGCCCTCCTGGCCGGGGCGTTCGCCTTCGGGTTCGCCGCCACCCTCCGGCTCCCCAACGTGCTCGCCGCGCTGCCGGCCGGGATTTATTTCCTGGTCCGGACCGTGGGCCGGGTGCGCTGGTGGAAAATCGCGATTCTCGCCCTGCTGGCGATCGGATTCTTCGCCATCGCTCTTTCTCCTGCCCTCCTCCAGAACCAGCTCGCCGGGGGGCACCCCCTGCGTCCCCCCCGGCCGGAGATCGTCGGCGAGGATAGGGAGGTTCTGGGCGGGTTGGACCAGGAATCGCCGCCGCCGCTCTGGATCGGTTTCTTCCCCACCACCTTCCCCGGGGTGGTCCGTTACTTCTGGCGCCTCTGGGGGCCGCTCTTCTCCTTCCTCCTCCTCCTGGGGCTGGCGGCGCTCCGGCGCCGCCCGGAGACGAGATGGCTCCTGCTGGGGATCCCCCTGATCCTTCTCCTGCTATACAGTATGTGGGTCCACCTGATGACCCGCTATATGCTGGTGGTCCATCCCTTCCTGATCATTCTGATGGTCGCCGGGGCCGGGCGCCTCCTGGGGTCCCGCCCCCGCTGGTGGTCGGCGGCGGGGGTGGCCCTGGTGGTTGCCCTCGACTTCCTGGTGCGTTCCCGGCTGGGAGACCTGTACCATCTGGGGCATCTCGATGCCGCCGCCCTGATCGCGGGGGTGATCTTATGGCTGCTGTTCGTCGGCGGCCGTCGGCTCGCTGACGGCGGGTGGTCGGCGGCGATCCTGGCCGCGGCCTTCTTCGGTCTCTTCCTCGCCCGGTACGCCCCCCCCTGGCTGAGGCGTTCTCCGCAATTTCAACTGGCGGAAGCCAAGAAATTCGGGGCCGACCTCGACTCGATCGTTCCTCCGGGTTCGGTGATCTTTTCCACCAAGCCGGTTTTCCAGCATATCCACCTCTTCTCCTCCAGTTACAGTCTGCGCCCTTTCGAGCTGGGGCGGATCGGGGTCGACCCCCGGGAAGGTCTTGACCGGCTCCTGGCCCGTGGTACCGGGCTCTATCTCCTGGACAACACCAGTCCCAAGCGCGACTCCGCCAAGGCGATCCCCCTGTTCCGGGAGTATTATGACCTGATCCCGGCGGGAACGCTTCCCGCCGGTCGCTACCACCTGGAGGGTCATTTCGGAAAACCGGTGGTCACCGTCTACCGCGTTGAACCCTGGCGGACCGGGGAAAAGAAGTGGGAACTCGAACTCCCTCCGGACGGGGCCGGGCGGCTGCTGGCCTTCAACCTGAGAAAGATCAGTGATCCGGCGCGTCCCCGGCAAAGGCTGGAAGTGGAGTTGAACGGCCGCCCGGTCGGAGGTCCTTTTTCCGACGGGGTGAATTTCCTCCACCTCCCGCCGGGGCGGCCGGACCAACCCCGCCTCACCCTGGCCATCCGTTCCGACCGGGAGCTTCCCGGGGAGATCGAGCTCCGGGCGGCCGGACTCTGGGATCCGTATTCGGTGGACCTGGCGGGCGAGATCGGGTTCCCGGATCGGGACGATGCCGACATCTTCAATGTCGGGCGGTTCCAGGACGCGGGCCTGGTCCGCCAGGGCTGGGGGAAGACCGGCCGGGTGGCGATCCCGACCGTAATCCTCCCCGGGACGGTCCTGAGTGGAGAGGTTGTGGTGCGGGCCGCCCAGAGACTGGCGGCTCCGATCGCCTTCCGGGCCGCCCTCAACGGGGAGGAGATCGCCCGGTTCGCCCTCGGGCCCGGGGAGGCCCGGGAGAGATTTTCGTTTCCGCTCCCGGAGCGATTGATCTCCTCGATCCGGAGCGAGCTGGAATTCACGGCCGAGCGCCCCCCGGGGCGGCCGCTCTCGCGGGCGGAGGAACACTGGGGCGCGCTGCTCTTCGAATCGATCACCGTCCGGAGATGGCGGGAGAGCTTCCCCCTCCCGCTCGGACCGGGGGAGAGCGGCCTGGCTGCCTTCACCCTCGCCCCCCGCCCCGGGGAGACCTGCCCCGGGCCGTACCGGATCCTGGTCGGGGGGGAAGAGCGGGCCGTCAGCCGGGGGGAAGGCGTTCAGCGGCTCCCGATTGGGCCGGTCCCGGCCGGGCCGCCTCCGGTGCTGGCCGCCCGGGGGGCGGACGATTCCTGCCGCCCGGTCTTTTTCCGAGGGCCCCTTGTCTGGCGGGAGGCCGACCGGTTGCTGATCGATATCGGCGCCCGGGATGACTGGGCCCTCCTCGAGGACGGGTTTTATCCCCCCGAACTGTACCAGGGCCGGACGGCGGTCCGCTGGACGGGGAAAGAAGCCCGGCTGGTCCTGCCGGTCTTCCCCCGGGAAGGCCGGGAGGCGACCCTGACCCTGAAGACGATCGGCTGCCGCCCCCCGGCGACTTTCCGCTCCTCCCCCCGGGTGGCCGCCTGGCTGGACGGCCGCGCGCTCGGCGAACACCCCATCCGGGAAGGAGCCGCCGATTATACCTGGGCCCTGCCGGCCGCGCCGGCCGGGCCCCGGTTCGCCGGGCTGACCCTGAGGGTCGACCCCTGGCGGCCCTCGGAGTTTCTGCCGGTGGCCGACCGCCGGGAACTGGGGTTGATGGCGGACGGGATCGAACTTGAATACCGGGAGGCGGCGGAATGATCCGCCGCGCGGCCGGTTGACGGGAAAAGTGAGAAAGACCTCCCCGATAATCCCCGCGGTCCTGGCGGTCCTGATCGGACTCTGCCTCCTCGGCGGTCTGCGCAACTACAACGCCCTGCTCAACTCCGATCAGTACGCTTACCTGATCTATGGCCGTTCGCTGGCCCGGGGAGGCTTCGCGGTGGATTACCCCCTGCTGGATCTGCTCCGGGAGCGGTTGCCCCAGGGTACTTACCGCCCGCTGTTCTACGGACGGCGCTTTTATTCCGACGGCGAAGTAATCTCCATCCTGGAGCCGGGGTTTCCCCTGCTGCTGGCGGCCGCGATCCGGCTGGGGGGCCTGCCGGCGGTCTTCGGCGTGAACGTGGTGCTGCTGGCGGTCTTCATAACCGCCTGCTTCCTCTTTCTGCGGGGAGAAGCACCCGACGGTTCGCTGGCCGCCCTGGCTGGCGTCTTCCTGGTCCTGGAATGGGACGATTACGCCGCCATCCGTTATTCCCTGAACCTGATGCGCGATATTCCGCCCCTGGCTTTTTTCTGGCTCGGTCTCTGCCTCCTCCGGTATGGCCTGCGCTCCGGGAGGTGGACCTTCCCGGCCATCCTGGCGGCGGCCGCGGCCCTGGCCGTTTCCGGCCTGGTCAGGCTGACGAATCTGATCGTGATGCCGCCCGTGGCGGCGTATACGCTGATCTCGCTCCGGCGGAAGGGCACCGGCTGGGGGAAGATCCTGCTCTGGGCGGGGGCCGTCGTCGCCGTCTCCGGCCTGGTCTTCGCCCCCCAGTTTCTCGAGGAAGCCCGCTACCTGGGCGACCCGGTCTCCTTCGCCCGGCGTTCACTGGCGGCCTTCGACGGGTTCTTCCGTTCCCCGCCCTCCGCCCCGGTGCATACTTTCTCCATCGACAACCTCCGGGAGAACCTGGGCCGGAACCTGCGCTCCCTGGCCGGGGTGGTCACCCTGCCGGGGTTGTTTCTGCTGGCCCTGGGGATTTACGCCGGCCGCCGCCGGCTTTCGACCTGGTTGGTCCTGCTGCCGACCCCGGTGATCCTCCTGTTCCTCTTCAGTTCCTGGGGACACCGGGCCGGCCGTTACCGTTTTCCCCTCTATCCGTTTCTGGCTTATTTCATCGCTGCCGGCGCGCTCTGGCTCCTCGGGCGCTGGCCGTCTTTCCGGTCGGGATTGCCAGCTCGCGCCCGGACGGCTGCCATCACCGCCGCCGCCCTGGCGGCGGCCGCGATTCTGGCCGTCCGGCTGGCCGGGGGCGCCGGGTTTGACGCTTTCAACATTTTTTCCATCGCTTTCCTCTTCTCCTCGCTCCGGCCCGCCGCCCCCCACGGCCGGGCGGGACGGGTGAAGCCTTCCGCGATCTTCGCGGCCGGAACCGGGCTGGTCCTGCTGCCTCACCTGCTGACCCTGGCCGCCCGGAGCCGGGGTTTCAACTGGGGGGACGCCCAAAATCTGCGCCGGGCGGTGGAGAGCTGCGCGCCCCCCGATTCGGTAATCCTCGGCCAGCGGTACCTGATCGGGAATCTTGATTTCTATACCCACGCCCACGGGATTTCCCCCGGCAACCTGACCGCTCCCCTGGGGGTTGGCCTGGCGGAGGCGGTGGCGATCGTCGAGGAGTCCGGCCGGCCCGTATTCGCCCTGGATAATCGCGGGATCCGTTCTATGGAGGGGCATATAATCTACCTCCGGCGGTATTTCGACCTGGAACCGGTCTGCCGCTGGCCCAGCGCCGAGCTCAAGATCAAGCATCCCTATTATTCCGGTTCGGAAGAATTGACGCTCTTCCGGGTCCGGCAGCATAGCAATCGAGAGATGGTGCTGACCCTGAAGACCCCGGAGCTGGCGGATTACCTGGTGCTCCTGGATGCCGGTTACCCGCCGGTTCCCACCCCCGGCCCGGCCGCCGCCACCCTGACGGTTGGGGGCCGCGAATATCCCTGCGATCTTCAAGACGGCCTTAACTACCTGCTGGTCGAGGGCCGGGACGTGACGATTCCGGAAACCGAGCTGGCGGTTAAATCCGACCGCCCCCTCCCCGCGGCCCTGCTCCAGCACCTTTCGCCGGTCGGGAACAGCTTCCGGGCCGAGTTCGGGGTGGACGGCAAGCCCGAAGACGAACTGTTCGTGGTTCAAGGGCTCTATCTCGACCGCGGCCGCCGACGCCACTACCGGGTGATGGGTCCGGAAGCGACGGTGCTCCTTCCCCGCCTGATCTCCCCCGGTACCGTCGGCTGGCTGGAGATGAGGGTGAGAAACCTCCTCTCCCGACCGATCCCGCTGAACATCTCCATCGGGACGCCCCCGGGGGAAGTCCACGGCCGGACCCTGCCCCCGGGGGGGGAATGGCGGACGGTCAGGTTCCCTCTTCCCGCCCTCTATCCCCGCCAGGGCGGCTTCGTTTTGAAGATCGTCGCCGAACCGGCGGTCTCCAGCCCCCAGGAGCGGGAAAACCTGAGCGGGGCGGCCTTCCTGGCGATCGACTGGCTGGAGATCGGCTGGCGGCCCGACCAGTCCGCTCAACTGGCCGGGGTCCGCCCGGAGGGGTGACCCGGAGAAGCTCGAGGATGCAGGCGGTGATATTAACCGGAGGACGGGGAACCAGGCTGGGGCCGCTGACCGACCGGCTGCCCAAGGGCTTGGTCCGGGTGGCCGGAAGGCCTTTTCTCGAGCACCTGCTGCTCTATCTCCGGGGCCAGGGGATATCCAGGATCCTGCTCTGCGTCGGTTATCTCGGGGAGATGATCGAAGATTATTTCGGGGGCGGGACCCGGTTCGGCCTGGAGATCGGCTACTCCCGGGAAGAGACGCCGCTCGGCACCGGGGGCGCCCTGAAGCTGGTCCGGGACCGGCTGGAGGAATGGTTCTTTCTCCTCAACGGCGACACCTTCCTCCCCGCCGATTACCGGCGGCTGGAGAGGGAGTCCGCCCGGACCGGGTTTGCGATGATTCTGGGCGCTTACCCCGGTCCCGGGCCGGGGGCCCGGCCCAACCTCCGGTTAGACGCCGAGGGACGGGTAACCTCCGTCCGGGCCTCCGGAGAGGGAGGGGAGTTCACCCACCTCGACGCCGGGGTCCGGGCGGCCAAGAGATCGATCAGCGACTACTTTCCCCCGGCCGATGTCTTCTCCCTGGAGGAGGACCTCTATCCCCGGCTGCTCGCGGCCGGGGAGCTGGCGGCGGTGGAGGTCAGCGAGCCCTTTTACGATATCGGCACCCCGGAGCGGATCGGGATCTTCGCGGATTACTTGACCTCGCGGGGATCGGGAGGTTAAGATGCGGACCGCTCCCCGATGAACCGCCGACCACCGACAGCCCTGATCAGCGTCTCCAACCGGGAGGGGCTGACCGATCTGGCCTCGGCCTTGACCGAGACCGGATTCCGGATCATCTCCACCGGGGGGACTGCCCGGCACCTGGAAGAAGCCGGTTTCGCGGTCGTCCGGATTGAGGATTACACCGGTTCGGCCGAGCTGCTCGACGGCCGGGTGAAGTCGCTCCATCCGAAAATCTATGCCGGTTTGCTTGCCCTCCGGGATAATCCGTCTCACCGGGACCAGTTGTCCGGGTCCGGCATTGAATTGATCGATCTGATCGCGGTCAATCTCTATCCCTTCCCCGGGGCCGAGGGGGGAGGCGGAGGGGAGCCGCCCCTGGAGTCGATCGATATCGGGGGAGCGGCCCTCCTGCGGGCGGGGGCCAAGAACCATCCGTCGGTAACCGTTCTCTCCGACCCCGGACAGTACCCGGAAGTAATCGCCGAACTTCGTTCTTCCGGGGGTACGGTATCCCCCCCCACCCGCCGCCGGCTGGCGGCGGAGGCCTTCGCCCTGACCGCCCGGTACGACCGGGCGATCGCCGATTCCCTCAGCGGGGAAGGGTGGGAGGATCTCCCCGCGGCCCTGGCCGGGATCTACCCGGAACGCCGGTCCCTCCGCTACGGCGAGAATCAGCACCAGAGAGCGTGGTTCCATTGCTCCTCCGCCGGCCCGGGGGGGGCCTCCCTGGCCGGCGCCCGGCAGCTCCAGGGGAAGGAACTTTCCTACAACAACCTCCTCGACCTGGAGAGCGCCCTGGGCCTGGTCCTGGAACTGGCCGTCCCGGCCGCGGTGATCGTCAAGCACAACAACCCCTGCGGCGCGGCGGCGGGGGAGAGCCTGCTCGAGTGCTACCGCCGGGCCCGGGCCACCGACCCCGATTCGGCCTTCGGTTCGATCATCGCCTGCAACCGGGAGGTGGACGGGGAGACGGCGGCCGCGGTCGCCTCCGCCTTCGTCGAAGCGGTGATCGCCCCGGCCTTCGCCCCGGAGGCGGAGAGGGAGTTTTCCCGGAAGAAGAACCTGCGTCTCCTGGTCACCGGCCCGCTCTCGCCGCGTCCGGCTCACCTCGCCTTCCGCTCGGTTTACGGCGGGCTGCTGGTCCAGGAGGCCGATCTCCCGCTCTGGGATCCGGAGAAGCTGCGGACGGCGGCGGGCCGGGAACCGTCCCCGGCCGAACTGGCCGAGCTGGCCTTCGCCTGGACGGTCTGCAAGCACACCCGGTCCAACGCCATCGTGCTCGGCCGGGGACGGGCCACGGTGGGGATCGGGGCGGGCCAGATGAGCCGGATCGACGCCGCCCGCCTCGCCTTCGACAAGGCCGGGAGGGCCGGCCTGGAGACCAGGGGAGCGGTCCTGGCCTCCGACGCCTTCTTCCCCTTCCGGGATGTGGTCGACCTGGCCGCCGAGAAGGGGGTGAAGGCGATCGTCCAGCCGGGAGGTTCGATCCGGGACGGGGAGTCGATCGCCGCCGCCGGGGAGCACGGGATCACGATGCTCTTCACCGGCATCCGCCACTTCCGCCACTGAAAAATCATTCACCGCGGAGGCGCGGAGAACGCGGAGAAAAAAATATTTAAAGGATAGTCACCGCGGAGGCGCGGAGAACGCGGAGAAAAAAAAATATTTAAAGGATAGTCACCGCGGAGGCGCGGAGAACGCGGAGAAAAAAATATTTCAAGGATAGTCACCGCGGAGGCGCGGAGAACGCGGAGAAAATAATGTTGCAGGGCGAGAAGAAGGCGATTGGGAGAAGGTACAGGCAGCTTCGGACTCGGTATATTAAAGATAGATCGGGCAAAATTGTTTTTCCGACACAATCCTCTGCGCCCTCTGCGCCTCTGCGGTGAATATTCAATCGACCTGAATTATGAAAAAGCCGGAATCCATCGATGACGCCCTGCGGGCGGCGGTGACCCGGATTGTCCGGAGGGGGATCAAACTCTCCCGGAAGAAGGGCCGGACCATCACCCTGGCCCGCTCCTCGGCGGCCAGGCCGGTCGATATCCGCCTCCTCGACCCCGACACCGCGGAGGGCCGGGAGCGGCTGGAGAAGCTGCTCCGGGTGAAGACCAACTCCTACACCTTCGACGGGTTGGGCCGGTTGTCGGAGCAGAACCGGATCCACTGGACCGCCCTCAACCGGCCGTTGTGGAGACGGGCCCTGACCAGCTGCCTGATGCTGGGGGCGATGCTGCTGCGCGGCGGGCGGCTCAAGATCCGCGTCTACCGGCTGGCCGGGGTCCGGATCGGCGAGGATACCGAGATTATGCAGGCCGCCTGGCTCGACCACTTCTGCCCGGAACTGATCGAGATCGGCTCGGGTTGCCTGATCGGCGCCTTCTGCAAGATCTCCTCCCACGCCTACGAGGGGACGGGGAAGGTCCGGATCGGCCTGGTCCGGATCGGCGACAACTGCGTCCTCGCCTCCGGGGTCTCCCTGGCCGCGATCCGGATCGGGGAAGGGACCAGGGTGCTCCCCAACGTTACCCTGAGTCCCTTCTTTGTCCGCCTCCATCCCGGCAGCGTTGTCTCCATCTCCCCCCCGACCGTCGCCCGTCCCCCGGAGAAGGATGCCGTTTCTTCCGCCGGCAGGAATCCTGATTATGTTGAATCGGGTAACCAGTTCCGGAAATAATGCCTCAACACACGAAAATTTTCCGGAGGAAAATTTGCAATGCATAAAATCGGCGTGATCGGGACCTTCGGGGTCGGCAAGACGACCTTTCTTCACCGCCTCTTCAGCGAGCTGAAGTACCGGGCCTTCCAGGTGGAGATGGTCCCCGAGCTCTCCCGCCTCTGCCCCTGGGACATCAACGAGTCCGGGCAGGTGACCCGGGGGCAGTACTGGATCTTCAAGGAACAGGTCCGCCTGGAACTGGAGGGCGCGGAGAAGCTGCCGGATTTCCTCCTCTGCGACCGGTGCGTCTTCGACAACACCCTCTTCGCCCGGAGGGGGGCGGAGAAGGGTTACGTCGACCCCGCCGTCTACCGGATCATCGCCGAGTCGGCCGGGTACTGGGAGAAGAGCTACTTCCTCCTGGTCTACATCCGGCTGGAGGATCATCTGCGCCTGAGCCGGAACCGGGGGATGGAGGACGGGGTCCGTTCGACCAACGAGGAGTTCCAGCTGGCGATCGAGGAGCTGATCGAGGAAAAATGGCGGGGTTACGCCGGCCGGAAGCTGATGATCGAGGGAGGTCTCGACCGGCGGCTGGAGATGACGGTGGAATACCTGTCCGGGGAGATCGGGGACTCCCGGCTCTCCGAGCGGGGGCTGCCGCTCTAGCCCCGGGTCCGGCCGGGGAGACCCCGGACCGCCGGTGAAGAAGTCCCTCCATATCCTGATATTGCTCCTCGGCGGCTCCCTGGCCGCCGCCATCGTCTTCGTCATCCTGATCCCGGCCCCCCGCCGCCATCTCCCCGTTTCCGGGCCCGGTCCGTCGCCGGCTGCCCCCGCCGGTCGGGCCGCCCTCCTCCTCGGCTCCTCCCCGGCTTCAGCCTCGGAAACCCGGAGCCGGAGCGAGTTCGGTTTCGGCGAGAAGGTCTTCGCCACCGCGGCGGTCGCCGGGGTGGAACCGGGGGATCACGTCCTCACCTTCCGCTGGTTCAACCCCCGGGGCGGTCTCCAGGAGACATTCCGGAAGCCGTTCTCCTCCCGGGGCGGGGATTACCGGGCCTGGTCCTGGCTGGAGCTGCGGGGGGAGGAATGGCTCGGCTTTCCCCTCGGCCCCCTCGGTCCCGGCCGCTTCCTCGGCCGCTGGCGGGTGGAGGCAGAACTGGACGGGGTGTTTCTCCGCCGGGCTTTTTTCTGCGTGCGCTGATCATCCGCCGGTTCGCGGGTTGCCTTCCCGGCGGCGGGTTTGCTATTATCCGGTGAGCCGATAAAGCGGCGCCGTTTCCTAACCGGGGGAGGTCTGGCTGTGATCAAGCATATCCGAAAGCTGGGGCCGGTGGTCCTGACCGGCCTGATTGCCGTCTCTCTCGTCTCCTGCAACGGGAGCGGGGGCGGGGCGGCCGACGACGAGGCCACGGTCCGCTACCAGGTGGAGATGACGGGAGGTTCGACCGCCTGTCTTTCCCGGATCCGGTACGACGACGCCGACGGGAATACCCGCAACGTCTACGAGATCGACGATCCGGAGTGGAGAAAGACGATCTACGCCAAGGACGGCGCCCGGCTGTACCTGAGAGCCGAGATCGACTGCGGCGAGGTGACCATTTACCTCTATCTGAACAACTCCCGGGCGGCGTGGAAGAGAGACACTACCCGGGCCACCATCGAGGGGACGCTGAGGATCGACGAGGAGGGCAACGCCACCTTCGAGGAAGACTGACCCGGGGGTCCGAATTTAGCTTGTCGGCCGGTGCTGATCTGTTACTATCTGCCCGAATCTTCCCGGAAAGGCGGGAAGAGAAAAAATTTCCCGGCCGTCCGGCCGGTCCGCGCTTCCGGGGAACTGACCGGGAGCGGATCAACCCAATGAGAAAATCGCGCCTGATCGGATGGGTGTTCCTGGGCCTCCTGGCCGCGGCCGCCGGCGGCTGCCGGTCGGTGGAGCCCCCCGGCTCCCCCTCGGTCCCCTGGATCCCGCCCGAGTGGGCCCGGGAGGAGTCGGCCAGCGATCCGGTGAAGGCCCCCTCCCCGGCGGCGGATTTATCCTCCCCCCTCACCTTGGCAGCCTGTGCCGACATCGCCCTGGCCAACAACCCCGCCACCCGCCGGGCCTGGGCCGAGGCCCGGGCGGCGGCCGCCGGGATCGGCCAGGCCGAAAGTCTCCGCTACCCCCGGCTGACCGTTTCCGGGTCGGGGTCCTACCAGCGCCAGAAATACAACCTGAAGGATGATTTTCCCGGCCTGGCCGCCGATACTGACGGTTTCGTTTACGGTCCGGCCCTGGAACTGACCTATCTCCTCTTCGACTTCGGCGGCGTCGCCGGCGGGATCGAGGAGGCCCGGCAGACGCTGCTCGCCGCCAACTTCTCCTTCAACCAGGCGATCCAGGACCTGCTCCTGGAGGTGGAGAAGTCCTATTACCGCCTCCAGGCCGCCGCGGCCGCCCTGACCGCGGCCGAGGCCGACGCGGAAGACGCCCGGACGGCCGACGAGGCCGCCCGCCAGAGGTACGAGGTCGGCCTGGCCTCGAAACTGGACGAACTCCAGGCCCGCTCCACCTACCAGGATTCTCTCTACCAGCTGGAGGCGGCCCGTGGTGAACTCCAGTCTGCGCGGGGGGAGCTGGCGGCGGCGCTGGGGATCCCCGCCAATACCGAATATTCCCTGGCCCCGTCCGCCGGGGAGGTCCCCGGGGAACTCTCCGGGGACGAGGTCGGCCGGCTGATCGAGGATGGTCTGCGGACCCGGCCGGATATCGCCGCCCTGAGGGCCCAGGCCCGGGCAAAGGCCGCGGCGGAGGAGACCGCCGCCTCCTCCCTCTACCCCTCCCTGAACCTCGGCGGTTCCGCCGATAAGCTCTGGTACAGTTACAACTCCGACCCCGAACTCTACGACGACAGTTACTCCTATACCGGTTACCTGGCCCTGAAGTGGGATATCTTCACCGGGTTCGGGGACCGGGCCAAGAAACGCCGGGCCGAAGCGGAGGCGGCGGCGGCCCGGGAAGAGCTGGCCTCGGCCGAGGTCCAGGCCGCCGCCGAGGTCTGGACCAAGTACTACGCCTTCCAGACCGCGGTGAAGAAGTACGGCTACAGCCGGTCTTACCTGGAGACGGCCGGGGAGTCTTTCAACCTGGCCCGGGAGAGTTACGAAACCGGGCTGAAGAGCATCCTCGACCTGCTCCAGTCCCAGTCCGCCCTCTCCTCCGCCCGGAGCCAGGTGATCGCGGCCGAGCGCGACGTCTTCGTCGCCCTGGCCGACCTCGCCCACGCCACCGGGACCCTGACCCGGGAAGGGATTACCCCCCCGGCGGGATGGGAAAATCAGTGAACGTCACCGTGAACGTATCTCTATCGATGAGGAAATCGCTGATGAAAACTGAAACCTTGGCCCGGTTATTCCGCCGGTCCCCCTGGCCGGCCCTCCTCCTGAGCCCGGCGCTGCTGCTGTCCTCCGGCTGCGCGAAGGAGAAACCCGCGCCCCAGATCCCACCCCGGCCGGTCCGGGTCGCCGCGGCCGTCGCCCGGGACGTCCCGATCTACCTGGAAAACTTCGGCAACCTGGTTTCCCCGAACGACGTGGACATCGTCTCCCAGGTGACCGGGAAGATCGCGGCGGTTCATTTCTCGGAGGGCGGCGAGGTGAAAGAGGGGGATCTTCTTTTCAGTATCGACCCCCGGGAGTACCAGGCCGCCCTCGACCGGGCCCGGGCCTCCCTGGACGCCTCCCGGGCCGCCCTGAAACTGAAGGAGCAGACTCTGGAGCGGAACCGTCCCCTGCTGGCCAAGAAGCTGATCTCCCAGCAGGACTTCGACAGCCTGCAGACGGATGTCGAGGCCGGCCGGGCCCAGGTGGCGCTCGACCAGGCCGCCGTGACCCAGGCCGAGATCGACCTCGAATACTGCTCGATCACCTCGCCGATCGCCGGGGTGACCGGGAAGCGGCAGGTCGACCCCGGCAACGTGGTGGTCGCCAACACCGGGGCGGTCCTGGTCAACATCAAGTCCAACGCCCCCCTCTATATGGATTTCGCCCTCCCCGAGAAGGACCTGGTCGAGGTCCGGAAGTGGATGAACTCCGGGTCCCTGAAGATCGAGGTTTCACCGGCCCTCGACCCCGACGGCCCCTACCCGGGCGAACTGAAGCTGATCGAGAACTTCGTCGACGAGACCACCGGGACGATCGCCCTGCGGGCCGCCGTCCCCAACCCGGACCGGAAGCTCTGGCCGGGGCAGTTCGCCACCGTGAAGCTGATCCTCCATACCGAGAAGGACGCGGTCCTGGTCCCCGCCGCCGCCGTCCAGCTCGGCCAGAATGGGATGTATCTCTTCGTGGTCAAGGATGACAACACCGCCGACCTCCGGGACGGGATCGAGGTCGGTCTGGGGGAGGGGGACGACCTGATGATCACGAAGGGGGTGAAGGCGGGGGAGAAGGTGGTGACCGTCGGCCAGCTCGGCCTCGCCCCCGGGGTGAGGGTCCAGATCCTGGACGGGGACGGGAAGCCGGTTGCGGAATCGTCCGGGAAGAAATAATCCGTTCAAGCAGGCTGACCCTCGATACCGAAAGCGATACCGATAGCGATTTATCGGATATACGAGAAGTAATTGCGGGTGGAGAAGAACTTAATTTCTCGAGCCAGAAGAAACGACCGGGTATCGTTTCGTATCGCCCCGCGCCGGTGAAATAAAACCCCAACACTATTTTTTCCCAAGGAAAAAATACAATGGCGTTTTCCGAAAAATTCATCCGCCGGCCGATTATGACCATCCTCCTGACGGTCTCGCTCCTGCTTGGCGGACTGGTCGCCTATACCCAGCTCCCGATCAGCGACCTCCCCTCGGTCGATTACCCGGTGATCACCGTCACCGCGGTCTATCCCGGGGCCAGCCCGGAGCTGATGGCCTCGGCCGTGGCCTCCCCCCTGGAGGAGGAGTGTATGCAGATCCCCGGCCTCCAGACCATCTTCTCCAACAACCAGCCGGGGATTACCACCATCTCCCTCACCTTCAACCTCGACAAGGACGTCGACCTGGCCGCCCCCGACGTCCAGGCGGCGATCACCCGGGCCCAGGCCAACCTCCCCGACCTCCCCTCGCCCCCGACCTACGACAAGTTCAACCCCTCCGACCAGCCGATCATCTACATTATGGTCGAGTCGGACACGATGACCAGCGGCGATCTCTACGATTACGCCCACCGTTCGATCGGGCAGCGGATCAATATGATCCAGGGGATCTCCAAGGTCGCCATCTACGGGTCGAAGCGGGCGATCCGGGTCCTGGTCGACCCCGAGAAGCTGGCCGCCCTCGGCCTGGGGCTGGACCAGGTTTACCAGGTCCTCAGCCAGGCCACCGTCACCACCCCGGGCGGCGACCTCAACGGCCGGTTCCGGGCCTTCTCGATCGAGCCGGAGGGGCAGCTCTCCGAGCCCTCCGAATACGAGGACCTGATCATCGCCTACCGGGACGGGGCCCCGATCCGGATCCGGGACGTCGGGAAGGCGATCGCCAGCCTGGAGAGCGACGTGATCCACGTCACCTACGGCAACCCCCGGGAGGGGATGCAGGTCGGTCCGATCTGCGTCGCCGCCACCCGCTCCTCCGGGGCCAACACCGTCGCCCTCTCCCGCGAGATCCGGCAGCTGCTCGAGGAGATCAAGCCCACCCTGCCCGGATCGATCAAGGTCTCGATCTTCTACGACAAGGCGGTCCAGATCGCCGAGTCGATCAACGACGTCAAGACCACGATCGTGATCGCCCTGGTCCTGGTGGTTCTGATCATCTTCCTCTTCCTCGGCCGGGCCTCCGACACCGCGGTCCCGGCCACCGTCCTCCCGGTCACCCTCTTCGGGACTTTTTTGGTGATGATGTTCGCCGGCTTCAGTCTCGACAACCTCTCCCTGATGGCCCTGACCCTCTCGATCGGCTTCCTGGTCGACGACGCGATCGTGGTCCTGGAGAACACCGTCCGGCACATCCAGGAGGGGATGAAGCCGCTGGGGGCGGCGATCAGGAGTATGGAGGAGATCACGGGAACGGTCATCTCCACCTCGATCGCCCTGATGGTGGTCTTCATCCCCCTGGTCTTTATGGCCGGGGTGGTGGGGAGCAACTTCCGGGAGTTCGCCCTGACCGTGATCATCGCCGTCTCCGTCTCCACCGTCTTCGCCCTCACCCTCTCCCCGATGATGTGCGCCCGGGTCCTCAAGGGGGGGAAGGCGGTCAAGACCCGGATGGAGAAGCTGGCCGACGCCTTTATCGGCACCCTGATCAAATTCTACGGCGGCCTGCTCCTCTGGGTCCTGAAACGGAAATTTCTCACCATCCTCGGCTGGGTGGCCTGCCTGGTCGGGATCGGGTATTTCTTCTCCGCCCTCCCCAAGACCTTTATGCCGCTCGGGGACAGCGGTCTTTTCTACGGCCAGTTTATGGCCCTCCAGGGGACCTCGACCGACCAGATCCGGCATTTCCAGGACGAGATCAACCGGATCATCCTGAAAAATCCCGCCATCGAAAACCTTCTCACCTATACCGGTCTCCAGACCGGGGCCGACCAGTCCACCGGGATGGCCGTCGCCACCCTGAAGCCGGAGTCCGAGCGGCCGCCGATCGAGGAGGTGGTGGCGGAGATCAACCGGAATATGCACTCGATCGCCGACCTGGGGATGGTTTTCATTATGCCGATGCCCTCCCTGCTGCTGAGCGCCGGGGCCGAGACCACCGCCTCCGGGAGCCTCTACTCCTACGTCCTGACCGGCGAGGACAAGGACCAGGTTTACGCGGCGGCGCTGGAGATGGAGAAGAGGATGCGGGCGCTGCCCTACTTCACCGGGATCCAGAACAGCGTCAAGCTCGACCTCCCCCAGATCAACGTCGAGCTTTATCGCGACCGGGCCTCGATCCTGGGGATCACGGCGGCCGATGTCGAGAACGCGCTCGCCCTGGCCTACGCCAAGGGGAAGGCCACCACCTACCTGACCGACATCGACCAGTACTGGGTGATCCTCTCCGCCAATGACCGGTTCCGCCGCAACCCCCGCGACCTGGACCGTCTTTACGTCCGCGCCCCGGCGGCCGGCAACCTGGTCCCGCTCTCCACGGTCGCCCGCTGGGAGGAGACGGTCGCCCCCTCCAACGTCCCCCACTACAACCAGCTCAACTCCGCCACCATCTCCTACAACCTGGCGGAAGGGGTGGCCCTGGGCGACGCCACCGGGGCGCTGAATTCCCTGGCCCGCGAGATCGTCCCCCCGGCGGTGGGCGGGTTTATGCAGGGCCAGGCCCAGGAGTTCGAGGAGGCGGTGCAGAGCCTGGCGGTCCTGATGCTGGTCTCGGTCTTCATAATGTACGTCATCCTCGGCATCCTCTACGAGAGCTACATCCACCCCTTCACCGTTCTCACCACCCTTCCCCCGGCGGCGGTCGGCGGCCTGCTCACCCTCTACATCTTCGGCTCCGAGCTCTCGCTCTACGCCTACATCGGGATGTTTATGCTGTTGGGGATCGTCTCCAAGAACGGGATTATGATGGTCGACTTCGCCAAGCAGAATATGGAGGAGGGGAAGAACGCCTTCGACGCCATCCACGACGCCTGCCTGACCCGTTTCCGGCCGATTTTGATGACCGGCGGCTCGACCATAATGGGAACGCTCCCGATCGCCATCGGTCTCGGCGCCGACGCCGCCGCCCGCCGCCCCCTGGGGCTGCTGATCGTCGGCGGCCTGGCCTTCGCCCAGGTGGTCACCCTCTTCATCACCCCGGGGATCTTCCTCTATATGCAGCTCCTCCAGGAAAAGGTCCTCGACCGCTTCGAGCTGACCCGCTCCGAAGCCTGCCGGATCCGGATGGAGAAGGAGGAGTCCGCGGCCGGATGATCTGGCGTTCCTCCGGGAGGAAGTCCGTGCCGAAAGAAGGGAAACTCCCCGCGCCCGGCACGCCGGTGACCATCCCCGTCCCCGGTCCGCTGACCGATGGGCGGGGCCGGGCCCTGCTCGATGATATCCGGCGGATGCTCTCCCGGGGGAACCGGGAGGTCCGCGTCGACCTCTCCGGCCTGGATAACCTGGACAGCTCCGGCTGCGCCTGGCTGATCCGGGCGGTCCGGGCGGGGAAGGAAGCCGGCGGATCCGTTATCCTGACCGGGGCCTCCGGCGGGCCGGCGGAACTGCTCGAACTGCTGCGGCCCAACTTCGAGCCCCTCCCTCCCCCGCCCCCCCGGCCGGGAGTCCTCGAACGGCTGGGGGAGAAGGGGCTGGATGCCCGGGAGGAGATCCGCTCGGCCTTCGCCCTCCTGGTCGACGCCCTCTACTGGTCGTTCATCGCCCCGGTGGAGGGCAAGGGGGTGCGCTGGAAGGGGCTCTTCGACGAGATCCAGGCGATGGGGTCCTCGGCGATCGGGATCGTCTGCCTGATCAACTTCCTCCTCGGGCTGGTGATCGCGATGCTCTCGGCCGCCCAGCTGAAACTCTTCGGGATGGAGATCCTGGTCGCCAGCGGGGTGGTGATCGGCTTCGCCCGGGAGCTGGCCGCGGTGATGACCGGGATCGTCGTCTCCGCCCGGACCGGCGCGGCCGTCACCGCCGAACTGGCGACGATGCAGGTCTCGGAGGAGATCGACGCCCTCAAGGGGATGGGGATCTCCGTCTCCCGCTTCCTGGTCGCGCCGAAGATCCTCGCCATCCTGGTCTCGATGCCGATCCTGACCATTCTCGGATTCATCTCCGGGGTGGCCGGGGGATTCTTTCTCGGGATCTTCTCCCTCGGCTACACCTTCGACCGCTGGTGGTGGCAGACCGCCCAGGCGCTCAAGCTCGGGGACCTGAGCCAGGGGCTGATCAAGTCCGTCTTCTTCGCCCTGATCATCGTCCTGGTCGGCTGCCACAACGGGCTGCGGGTCCGGGGCGGGGCCAGCGAGGTGGGACGGGCCACCACCCGGGCGGTGGTGATGGACATCTTCCTGATCATCGTGGCCGATATGGTCTTCGCCACCATCTTCTACTACACGACCTGATCGCTATGAAATCTCCCATCATCGAGGTCCGGGACCTGGTCGCCGGCTACGACGAGCAGGTAATCCTCGACGGAATCACGTTCGAGGTCCGCCGGGGAGAGATCCTGGTGGTGGTCGGGGGCTCCGGCTGCGGGAAGTCCACCCTGCTGCGGCACCTGGTCGGCCTGAACCGGCCGCGGTCGGGATCGATCTCCTACTGGGGGGAGGACATCACGAAACTGGAGGAGGACGGGCTGGCCCAGATCCTCCGGCGGGTGGGCCTCTCCTTCCAGGGCGGCGCCCTCTTCAACTCGATGACCGTGGGCGAGAACGTCGCCCTCCCCCTGGAGGAGTACGGGATGACGGACCGGGAACAGCTGCGCCTCCTGGCCCGGATGAAGCTGAGCCTGGTCGGCCTGGGGGACCAGGGCTGGAGGTACCCGGAGGAGCTCTCCGGGGGGATGAAGAAGAGGGTCGGCTTCGCCCGGGCGATCGCGGCCGAACCCGAGGTGGTCTTCTTCGACGAACCCTCGGCCGGGCTCGACCCGATCATCGGGGCCGGCCTGGATAAGATCATCCTCGACCTGCGGCGGCTGATGAACCTGACAATGGTGGTGGTCACCCACGAGCTGGAATCGATCCGGACCGTGGCCGACCGGGTCCTGATGCTCGACGGGGGAAAGATCGTCTTCGTCGGCACCCTCGGGGAGGCCGAGAGCTCCGGCCACCCCCGGGTCCGCCAATTCTTCCTCCGCCAGCCGGATCGGGAAATCGGGAATCGGGAATAGGGAATAGGGGATGGGGAATAGGGAATGGGGAATAGGGAATGGGGAATGGGGAATAGTAAGCAGAGCGCAGAGCGCATAGCGCCAGATAGGCAGTGGGGATTAGGCAGTGGGCAGTAGGAACTGATCTGAGTAATCTGAGTAATCTGTGGACTGAAAGGGGGCGAGGCGGGGGCTGAAAAAGGTCAATTAGTGGTAATTCGTGTAATTAGTGGATAAAAACGGGAGTCAGGTTATGGCCACCAGAGCCCAGAAAATCAAGGTCGGGATATTCGTCCTGGTCGGGACCGCGCTCACGGTGCTGGTCTTCATCGCCATCGCCCTCGAGGGCCGGCAGCCCCGGGATACCTACTATATCACCTTCACGGAAAGCGTGGGCGGGCTCCAACGCGACTCCTCCGTCCTCTACCAGGGGGTCCCGGTGGGGAAGGTCGAGAATATCCGGGTCCGGGAGGATAACGTGATCCTGATCCAGATCGGGATCGAGACCAATACGGTCCACTTAAGGGAAGGGGTGGTGGCCAAGCTGGAACTCGGCAACCTGATGGGTGGGATGGTGGTGGAGCTTTCCGGAGGGGATCTGAAAGCGGCGCATCTCCCCCCGGGTTCGATAATCCCTTCCCAACCCTCCGTCCTGGACAACCTGATGAAGGATATTCCTACCATCCTGGAGAACATCAAGGGACTGCTCGCCGGCATCAATCGGGCGGTGGGGGGGGAGGATACCGACCGGATCGGAACCCTGCTGGAGAATGCCGACAGCTCGGCGCGGGCCCTGGGGGAAGCGATGAACGAGCTCACCGAACTGGTCCGCCTGGTCCGGAGAGATCTCCGCGATTACGGATACGAACTGAAGAAGACCTCGCAGAGTTTCCAGCGGGGGATGCTGGAGTCGGCCGCCACGATGCAGTATTTCCGCGACAACCCCGCTTCATTGATGTGGGGGAAGGAGAAACCGAAAGACCCCTATGTCCGGTAACCTTAACCCTATCCAAATTCTTCAGGAGGTCGACGATGAAAATACTGACTTATTGTTTTCCCATTCTGTCCCTGATCGCTTTCCTCAACGGCTGCAGTTCCTACCTGCCGACCGATTTCTACCTGATCCGGGTCGAACCGGTCCCGGCTCCGGAGGCGGAGCCGTTCCCCCTCCGGATCGATGTCGGCGATATCCGGGCCCCGGTCCGCTACCAGAACCAGGTGGTCTTCCGGCGCGGACCCTACCAGGTCGGTTTTTACGAGCACAGCCGCTGGGCGGCGCTGCCTTCCGAGATGGTCCGCCGGGCCCTGATCGACGCCCTCAACGCCTCGGGCCTCTTCCCCCGGGTGGAACTGATCGGGCAGAACCCCCAGGCCGACGTCTCCTTACTGGCCGAGATCGAGAGCTTCGACCAGGTGATCGACGGGGATGATCTGCGGGCCGATTTCTCGGTGATCATCGAGGCGGCCCGGGCCGATACCGGTTCCACGATCTGGAGTTGCCGGGCGGCGGCCGAGGTTCCCCAGCCAGGTCCGGGCGAACTGGCGGCGGCGATGAGCGAGGCGGTCGGCCGGGCCCTGGCGCAAGCGATCGGGGAGATGGCGAACTCGGAGGAGCTGCGGGGGGTCTCCCCGAAACCGCTGCCGGAGTGATGCTCCCCGGCGGAAGTTGATGGAAAACACCCCGCCGTGTCCGCGATCATAAATTCTCCCCCGCTCCAGCCGGACCTCGCCGTCGGACGGATCCTCCACGGTTTCCGGATCGCCCGGGTCGCCCCCCTGCCGGAGATGCGGGCCGTCGCCTACGGGGCCGAGCACCTCCGGAGCGGGGCCCGGCTCCTCCACCTCCACGCCGCCGACCCGGAGAACCTCTTCGCCGTCGGGTTCCGCACCCCGCCCCCCGACGACAGCGGACTGCCCCATATCCTCGAGCATACCGTGCTCTGCGGCTCGCGCCGCTACCCGGTCAAGGACCCCTTCGTCGAGCTGCTGCGGACTAGCCTGGCCACCTTCCTCAACGCGATGACCTATCCCGACCGAACGATCTACCCCTGCGCCAGTATGAACGAGAAGGATTTCTTCAACCTGGCCGGGGTTTACTGCGACGCCGTCTTCCACCCCCGGCTCAGCCGCGACCACTTCCGGCAGGAGGGCTGGCACCTGGCCTTCGCCGATCCCCCCGACCCCGCCGGAAGGCTGCTGGTCAGGGGCGTGGTCTACAACGAAATGAAGGGGGTTTACTCCGATCTCGACGGGATCATCGACCGGGAACTGATGAAGAACCTCTTCCCGGCCAACGCCTACGGCCGCGACTACGGCGGCAACCCGGCGGCGATCCAGGAACTGACCTACGAACAGTTCCGCCGCTACCACCGGACCCGCTACCATCCCTCCAATTCCCTGGTTTTCCTCTACGGCGCGATCGCCACCGCCCGCCATCTGGCCTTTCTCGACCGGGAGTACCTCTCGGCCTTCACCCGGAAGCCCGTCGACACCGCGATCGCCCCCCAGCCGGCCTGGCGCCGGCCCCGGACCGTCCGCCGGCCGTATCCGATCTCGCCCGGGGAGAGCCCGCAGGCCAAGACGGCGGTGGTGGCGGCCTTCCGGACCGGAAAGAATATCCGGCCGGTGGAGACCCTCTCCCTCCACGTCCTCTCCCATTACCTGCTGGGCAACGCCGCCTCCCCGCTGCGCAAGGCCCTGATCGACTCCCGCCTGGGCGAGGAGCTGACCGAGTCGGGGTACTCCTCCTCCCAGCGCGATACCTGTTTCTCCGTCGGTCTCAAGGGGAGCGAGCCGGAACGGGCGGAGAAGATCCTCGAGCTGGTGCTGGAAACCTGTTCCCGCCAGGCCTCCCGGGGACTGGATCGGGAGAAGCTGGAGTCCGCCTTCCACGGCCTGGAGCTCTCCTCGCGGGAGATCAAGAGCCATTATCCCCTGCGGCTGATGGACCGGGCCTTCGAGTCCTGGGCGGCCTGCGGCGACCCCCTGGTCTGGATGCGGCTCAATCGGCACATCCGGGAGCTGCGGCGGCGCTGGGAGAGCGAACCCGGGCATTTCGAGGATCTCCTGCGGCGGACGGTCGTGGAGAACCCCAGCCGGGTCCTGATGGTCTTTCCCCCCGACCCCGGGCTGGCCGCCCGGAAGGAGGGAAGCGAACGGCGCCGGATGAGGAAGCTGAAGGATTCCCTCTCCCCGGCCGAGCGGGAGCGAATCGCCCGGGCCGCCCGGGAGCTGGAGCGGGCCCAGGCCGCCCCCAACCCCCCCCGGGTCCTGGCCACCCTCCCCCGGCTCTCCCCGGCCGACGTCCCGGCCGAGCCTTGCCTGCTCCCCACCGCCGTCGAGACCGTCGCCGGCCGTCCCTTCCTCGCCACCGACCTCTTCAGCAACGGGATCACCTACCTCGCCCTGGCCTTCGACCTGCGGGGCCTCGACCGCCGGGATTACCCCTGCCTCTCGCTCTTCACCGATGCCCTCTGCGAGATGGGGGCGGCCGGCTGCGACTTCGCCGAGCTGGCCGACCGGGAGGCGGCCTGCTCCGGCGGCGTCGACTCCGACCTCTCCATCTCCGGGACCGCCTCCGACCACCGCGCGGTCCGTCCCTGCCTCACCGTCTTCTGCCGGGCCCTCGACTCCAAACTCCCCGAGATGCTCTCGCTGCTCTTCGACCGGCTGACAGCCTGTGAGCTGAGCGACCGTCAGCGGCTGCGGGACGTGATCCTCCAGGGCAAGGTGGCCCGGAAGAGCCGGGTGATCCCGGCCGGGAACAGCTTCGCCGTCTCCTTCGCCGCCCGGGGGCTGAGCCGCAACTGCGGACTCAACGAACAGCTCAAAGGGCTGGAGCAGGTCCGCCGCTTCGAGCGGTTCCCGGCCGACTTCGCCCGGTCCCCGGAAGAGATCGAGGAGCGGCTGACTTCGATCCGGGACTTCCTCCAGTCCCGCCACCGGATCACCCTCTCCGCGGTCGGGGGGGAACAATCACTGGACGCGGTCCAGGAGTGGTACCGCTCCCTGCTGGGGGAGTCGCGGGAAGAGGAGATCACCCCCGGCCGCCCGCCGGTATTCTCCCCCGTCCCTCCCCGGATCGGGATCGCCGTTCCGTCCGAGGTCGCCTTTGTCGCCCGGGCCCTCCCGGCGGTGCCCTATACCGACCCATCCGCCCCCGCCCTCCTGCTCCTTTCCCAGGGCTTGAGCTACGGCTATCTCTGGGAGAAGGTCCGGGTGCTGGGCGGGGCCTACGGCTGCGCCGCCGCCTACGACGGCCCGCGGGGGGTCTTCTCCTTCTCCAGTTACCGCGACCCCAATATCGTCGAGACCCTGCGGGCCTTTGACGGCGTGGGGGATTATATCGAGAAGGAGATGGACCTCACGAAGGACGGGGTCGAGCAGGCGATCATCGGGGCGGTCAAGACCATTGACCACCCGATCCGCCCCGGCCAGGCGGTGGAGCTGGCCCTGCTGAGGCACCTGAGGGGGACCACCCCCGCCCGGATCCGGAAATTTCGCCTGCGGCTTCTTTCCCTGACCGGGGCGGAGATCCGCCGGGCCGCCCAAGCGATCATTCGCCCGAACCTCCCCGCCGCCCCGTCCTGCGTGATCGCCGACCGGGGAAAGCTGGAAAGCGCCGCCCGGAAACTGCCCGGTGAATTTCCCATATACGATCTGTAAAATAGGCCCAACGACTATATGCCGCGGGGCGAGGTCATTTTTTTTAAATAGGAATTATGCTGCTCCATATTTTTGAATGACTGAGAAGTATGGACCCTCAATATAACCTGTCCAGTTTATGGGGTAGAGGTTAGACCGCCGGCGGATGGATGACACCGATACGCTCAACCCGCCTCCGACCTTGGAGAGCTTGCCTTGCCGGGTCTTTCCGTGCATAATGCCGGGAGATCAACCTCCGCGGCGGAAAAGGTGGTCCGGAAGCGGCAACAATTGTTATCGGGCAATGAAAGCGGATATCCTTTTGCTCATCCCCTTTGATCTGGGCCTGGAGCTGGACTTCGGCGGCCGGGACGCCGAAAAGATTATGCAAGAGGTAACCCAGCGAGAGGTGGCCCACCTCGCCTTCGCCGGCCGCCTCTTCGAAAAGGTCCAGCTCAGTTCCCGGATCTACAAATTTGGGATCGGACTGATCCAAATCTCCTTTTCGGTGGAAGGGAGCCTGGATTTCTTCGCCTCGCTCTCCTGCCGGGTCGAGACCGTCTCCATCGATGACGATCCCATCCAGGCGTGGGCCCGGAGGCTGGTCCACGGCCTGCTCCACCAGGCCAGGAAATTCGCCAGCCATACTTACGACCAGAGGCTGGATGGGGTGGAGATTTTCCCGATCTTCGTCCTGGAGAAGGAAGCCGTTGGCGCCGCGGCGGAGTTCATCGGACGGAACGAGAAGGCTCTTTATGGTATCGTTTCCGGCGAGCCCAACTACGATAATCTCTCCCAGTTCGTGGTCGAGAAGGAGAAGCTGGACAATTTCGGCTATTACGAGGAGGAACTTATCCTGATCAAGCGTTTCGGGGCGGTCATCGCTTCCAAGGAATCCGGGGTCATCATCGACCTGATCCGCCTCGCCTACAGCATCTACTGGGACCTCAAGGCCTATAACAATCTTCTCGACCGGGAACTGGACCAGGCGCAGTCCCTGCTCTCCCGCCTTCCCCCCTATTTCAAATTCTGGAAGATGCCGGGGTGTTACCAGCGGTTCTCCGCCGACGCGATCGCCTTTGGGATCGACAAGCTGGCGATCGTGGACGCGATGCACAACGTCGCCGCCCGCATACCCCGCATCGACTCCGACTGGCACCTGCGAACCATCTTCAAGTACGTGGAGCGGGAGTTCGACATCGACGAACTGGCCCGGACCGTGGAGGTCAAGCTCGACCGGATCGAGGGGTCCTATAACTCGGCCCGGGATTTCCTCTCGACCAACTTCTTCATCGCCGTCGAGGTGGTACTGATCCTCTCCCTGGCCTGGATGGTGCTCGACACCTGCCTGCTCTTCATCATCGCCCAGAAGTAATCCGCGCGGATCTTCCCCTTGCTTCTCGATGGCATCCAAGATTTATGAAGCCGCCCCCGGGGAAGTTGATTGCGTTGTTTCTTCCTGCCCTGCTCCTCTATGCCTGCGCCTCTTACCGGGAGACTCTGACCACGAACGAGCGGGTGGTGCTGGGGCTGCTGCTGGAGAGCACCGACGGGACCTACTGGGGGATGGCGGGGGCCGCCCTGATCGAGCGGGCCGGTGCCGCCGGGTTCGAAGTTTTGGCGCGCACGGCGGCGGGCGGCGGGGGGGAGGTCCGGGAGCGCCAGGCCCGGGAACTGGTCCAGGCCGGGGCGAGCCTGCTGGTGGCGATCCCCTCGACGGGTGAATCATCCGACTCGCCGCCCGCCCGGCTCCCTTCCCTCCCGGTGCCGGTGATCGCCTGCGGCGGGCCGATCCCCGGATTCGAGCTGTCCCTGGTGGTCGCGTCGGACCCGGAAGAGGCGGGTTATCTCCAGGCCCGGACGGTGCGGGAACGGATGACGGGAGGAGGGATGGTCCTGCTCGGCGGCCCGGAGGATGACTCCGGCGCCTCGCTCCTCCGGGAGGGGCAGCTGAGGGCCCTGGCCGAGTGGGAGGAGACCCGGGGGGAGAAGACGGAATTGGCCGCCGACCTTCGTCTCAATTCCCCCGGCGCCGGGGACAGCCGCCTCGCCCTGTCCGATCTGCTCGATCGGTCCGTCCGGGGTCGGAAGGCGGTCGGGGCGGTGATCGCTTTTGACGACGAAGCGGCCGCCGGCGCCGCCGCCGCGGTGGGGGAGAAGAACCTCTCCGGGCGCGTCTTGATCGCGGGGCGGGGGGCGTCACTCGCGGCCTGCCGTCGGATCATCGCCGGGGAGCAGTTGTTGACCCTCTACACCCCGCCCGGGGAACTGGCGGCGGCGGCGGTCCGTTCGGCGATCCGGCTGTTCCGGGGGATGGAACCGGGGGAGATCGCGGAGTCGCTGGGCCGGGCTCCGGGCGGGTTCGAGCCGGAGGGCCGGGAGGTCCCGGTCGTCCTCCTGCCTCCGGTCCTGGTCACCCGCTCAACGATGGTGGAGACCGTCATCCTCGACGGGCTTTATACCATCGATGCCATCTACGGGGCCGCGGGACAGTAGTCCACTGATTGCCACGAAAGAATTATGTTGCTCCCCCCACCCCGCCCCCTTTTTAGTCCACTAATTCCACTAATTTGCGCGAATTTTATTGATTAGTCCTTCCTTACGCCTCTCTGATTACTGCTCACCGCTTACTGTCTCTTCCCCCCCGCCTCACCCCCTTTTCAGTCCACTGATTACACGGATTACTCAGATCAGTTCCTACTGCCCACTGCCTACTCCCCACTGCCCATTCTCCACCGATCAACGATTGCTTTCTTCAACGGTGACGGTGAAGAGGACTTCCCGGATCGGCGGGATCCCCTTCTCCCAGGTGCGGAAGTATTTGAGGGCGATTTCGGTCCGGCCGGCCCGCCGCGCCCGGAAGGTCCAGAACTGCGTCCCGCCGGCGCCCTTGCGCTGGGTTTGCGGGGGCTGGAAACGGGAGTCGACCAGGGTGAGAACCCCGGGATCGAACTCCTCCGCGAAGTCCCAGGAGTAGCCGGTGGTCGGGTTGGAGTCGAGCGCGATCGTGAACTCCGCTCCCACCGCGGTTTCGATGGCCTGATCGGCTTCAGTGTAGACCGGGGTCTGGTTCATAGCTTTCACCGACGGCTGGGGCCGTCCGGCTCCGGTCGCCGCCGCCAGGACGGCGGCGGCGAGAATAACTCGCTTCACAAAGTTCATAGTTGTTTATATCCTATATCATCGCCGGAGCGAATTGGCAACCGCGGAGAGTCCGGATGGGCTGGATGGGAAAGATCATCGGGGGGTCGGTCGGGTTTATGCTCGGGGGGCCGCTGGGGGCGATCGCCGGGGTGGCGATCGGCTCGCTCTACGATTCGGGGAGCGGTACCCGGAGGGAGAGCCTGAACTCGGGGGAAGAGGCGCACCTCCTCTACTTCACCGCCGCCTTCTCGATGCTGGCCAAGCTGGCCAAGGCCGACGGGGTCGTCTCCCGGTCCGAGGTGGCGGTGATCGAGCGGTTTATGCGGGAGGGGCTCCGCCTCGACCCCGCGGCCCGGAAGCTGGCGATCCGGATCTTCAACCGGGCCAAGGACTCCCCCGAGCGCTTCGAGGACTTCGCCGTCCAGTTCCACGGGTACTTCCACCATCGGCGGGAGATCATCTTCAGTATGTACCAGCTCCTGCTCGAGGTGGCCGCCGCCGACGGGACCGTCCATCCCGGCGAGGAGAGGCTGCTCGCTGCCGCGGCCCGGATCTTCCGCATCAGCGACACCCGGTCTTCCCGTTTCCGTCAGGCCGCCACGGGAGGGACCGACCGCTTCTACGCGGTCCTCGGCTGTTCCCGGTCCGATTCCGACGAGACGATCCGGAAGCGGTACCGGAAACTGGCCGCCGACTTCCACCCCGACAAGATCGTCTCCAAGGGCCTGCCGGAGGAGTTCACCGAGTTCGCCAAGAAGAAGTTCCAGGAGATCCAGGAAGCCTACGCCGAGATCAGGAAGGAGCGGGGTTTCTCCTGAAAACCGGAATCAAGAGCTGAATATCCAATACTAAGGCAGGTATATCCATTGAAGAAGGGGAGACGATATGATTCTACGGGGAGCCGCTGCTGGTTGGTGCTGTACTCGATGTTAACGCTGGGATGGTTGTTCGCGGCTGTCCCGGCCCCCGCCGGCCCGGATTATTATGCCGGCTGGACGGTCGGCGCCGCCCGGGACGGCTGCGGCACGATCCTGAGATCGACCGACGGCGGCAGGAACTGGTTCCGGCAGGGGTCCGGGCAGCTCGCCGACGTGGACCTCTCCGGAGTGGTCGCCGTCGATCCCGCTATCGCCTGGGTGGTGGGAAACTCCGACGGTTACGGGACTATCTATCACACCGCCGACGGCGGCCAGACCTGGTCCAGGAAAGGTTCTCCGGCCGAGATCCCGGATCTCGACCTGAACAAGGTCCACTCCCCCGACGGCAACACCGTCTGGGTCGTGGGGGGGGATGTGGGCGCGAGCACGATCCTCTATTCCGGCGACGGCGGCCAGACCTGGAGCTCCCTGATCCCGGCCGGCTACGAGAGCACCCAGCTGCAGGGGGTATGCGCCCCGGACCCGGAGACGGTCTGGGTGACCGGCGGCCCGAAGGACGGGTATCCGGTCATCCTCAAGAGCGTTGACCGGGGCGCGACCTGGACCCGGCAGAGCGGGGGGGATGTCGCCCGTCCGGGCTATGACCATATTCTGGGGATCTCCGCGATCGACCGGGAGACGGCCTGGGCGATCGGGGGTGACGGGGCCAGCCAGGGCTGGTTCGTGCTCAGCACCGCCGACGGGGGCGCCACCTGGACGACCCGGACCGAGGGGGCCCACGACGGCAACGAGATCCACGCCGTGGACGCCGATACCGTCTGGACGGCCAGCGACTCCGTCATCTGTTGGACCGCCGACGGGGGAGAGACCTGGGGTTCGCACAACTCCTACGAATACACGATGGGGATCAGCGCCGTGAACTCCCGCCAGGCCTGGGCGGTCACCTCCAGCTGGAAGGGCAGCATCTGGCATACCGTCGACGGCGGGGCGGACTGGACGGTCCGGGAGAGGCTGGGCGGCTGGGAACTGCCCGCCCTCTGGACGGTCAGCTTCTCCTCCCAGACCGTCCCGCCGCCGTTCCGACTGGTGGTGGACGGAAAGGACTATGACGGCGACGGCCGCGACGACCCGGCGGTCTGGAACGCCGCTGACGGGAGATGGCTGATCGATTTCGGACCGCCCTCGCCCTCCCGGAGTTTTCACTACGGATCTCCGGGCGACCTGCCGGCCACCGGAGATTACGACGGCGACGGGACGGCCGACCCGGCGGTCTTCCGGCCGGCGTCGGGTCTCTGGGCGGTCCGGGGGTTGACCCGGCTTTACTATGGGAAGACCGGGGACACCCCGGTCCCGGCCGATTTCTCGGGGGACGGCCGGACCGATCCGGCGGTCTTCCGGGAAGCTTCCGGGCTCTGGGCGGTCCGGGGCCTGACCCGGGCTTACTTCGGGGCCGCGGGCGACCTCCCGGTCCCGGCCGACCCGGCCGGGGAGGGGACCGCCCGGATCGGGATCTTTCGCCCATCGTCCGGCCTCTGGGCGGTTCGGGGGGTGACCCGGTTCCGCTTCGGTGCGGACGGCGATTATCCGGCCCCGGCGGATTACTCCGGCGCGGGGTCCTCCCTGACCGCCGTCTTCCGGCCGGGGACGGGCTTGTGGGCGGTGAGGGGCCTGACCCGGATCATTTACGGGGCGGCCGGAGATTTCCCCCAGCCGGGCGACTACCGGGGCGACGGGACCGCCCTCCCGGCGATCTACCGCCCCCCCGCGGGACTATGGGCGGTCCGGGGCCTGACCCGGCTTTACTGGGGAGGAGGGGATTGCCTTCCGGTCTGCTGGTAGGCGGGGCTGAATCGCCGGGCCGGCGAGAACGTGGGAGAAGGCCTCAGCTCGGCCCCGCCGGAAGCTCGAGGAGCGGGGGGCCGGTCACGCCCGTCCCAGGTATTCACCGGTCCGGGTGTCGATCCGGATCTTCTCCCCCTCCCGGACGAAGAGGGGGACGTTCAGCTCGAGGCCGGTCTCCAGCCGCACCAGCTTGCGGACGTTGGTGGCGCTGTTCCCCTTCAGCCCTTCCGGCGCTTCCTTCACGGTCAGGACCACGCTGGGGGGGAGTTCCAGCTGGACGGGGAGATCGCCGTCGCAGAAGACCAGGTCGTAGCCGGTGCCCTCGACCAGGTAAACCCGCGCGGGACCGACCAGCTCCTCCCCGAGCGTGACCTGGTCGAAGGTCTCCGGATCGACGAAGACGTAGCCCGACCCGTCCCGGTAGCTGAACTCCAGGTTCCTCCTGACCAGGGCGACGATCTCCACCGGACCGGTGGCGGAGAAGCGGACCTGGGAGGAGCGGCCGGTCCGCAGGTTGCGCAGGGTGGTCTGCACGAAAGCGCGGAGGTTGCCCGGGGTCCGGTGCTGAACATCCAGGACCAGGCAGATGTCATCCTGGTAGCGGATGGCGTTTCCTTTCCTCAGATCGCTGGCGATGGCCATAAATAATCAACCCGATGATGCAGGCTCCTTCTTCAACGTTGCTTCCCCTCCAATACTACAAACCGCTTTTCCCCGTCAACAAATTCCCGCCGGGGTTGCCGACGGTCGGTTCGGGGGGGCTAAATCCCCAGGTCGGCGAGGGCGTTGCAGAAGGCGTTGACGGTGGAAACCAGGGCGGGGTGGGAGGCTTCGAACTTCTCCACCGCGGTCTTCAGTTCCCCCAACGCCGCCTCCAGCGCCGGGCCGTCGGCATCCTCCCGGGTGGCCTGCCGGGCCGAGGCGTGGGTCCGGTCGGCGATCCCCAGGGCGCTCTCGCGGTGAGTCCGGGAGAGGATCTCGATCTCCTTCTTCAGCTCCCCCAGCAGCTCCAGCAGCTGCTCCCGTTTCTCCTCCGAGAGGGCGGGGGCCCCCGCCACCGTTTCCTCGATCTTCTTAACCGTCTTCTCGATCATTCTTTCCTCCCGTTGATTAATGTTCCGCTTCCGCGAGGTCCTGGCCGGTCTCCCGGCCCAGGTCCGCCGTCAGGTAGTCGAAGGTCATCGGCAGGTCGAGTTCGAGCCTGGGGATATGCTGGAGCCCGACGGTCACCCGACCGGGCCGGCACTCCAGGACGTGCCCGCCCCGCTTCCGGTCCCGGGTGAGGAAGTGCAGGTGGCAGCCGGGGGCGTTGAGCGAGGCCATAAATTGCGGGGTGTAAAAACCGCCCAGGGTCCCCTCGACCCGGGAAAACTCGAAGACCGGCTGCTCCCGGGCGACCTCGACCAGGGGGCGGTAATTCTCCTGGGGGGGCACCGAGCGGGTTTTGACGTAATCGAACGACCCGTCGATCCGGATGGCGTAGAGCATATTCCCGGAGGGGATCAGGGAAGCCAGCGTCTCCTCCCAGCTCCCGCCCAGCCGCGCCCCGTCGAGTTCTTCCGTGGTGTCGGGGTGGAAGAAGGTGACGCAGGCGAAGGGGCTCTCCTCGGTATCCCGAACCCTGGCGGCCCGCCCATCCGCCCTCACCTGGTAGATCGTCCCGTCGAGGACCACCATCTCCCCGTCGAGGTTGTTGAAGGTGCCCAGGCCGAAGTCGCCGTGGCGCCGGATCTCCCCTACCGGGGTGTTCTGCCGGTAGTAGCCGAGGACCAGGGAGTTGATCGGCGCGGTCAGGTAAACCGAGTTGCCGGGCTTCTTGGCGGTCATCGTTTTCCCGGGCGGGGCTTGAAGAGAGGCTGGAGCAGGGCCGTTCCCAGGCTTCCGACCAGGATCCCGTTCAGGGGCGGAATCAGGAACGAAGACCGCTCGCTGAGCAGGGCGGCCAGGACCCCGAGTCCGTAAGCCGCCAGGGCCGCCGGCCGGTAGTCGACCTCCCTCGCCTCCTCCAGGGGAGGGAGTCTCCGCTTCCGGACCAGGTAGTAGTCGCCGAGGATCACCCCGCCCAGCGGGGGGATGAGGATCCCCAGCGCCGCCATCCAGTTGGAGACGTAATCGTAGGCCCCGCTGATCGCGACCAGGAAGCCGAAAGCTCCGCAGAAGAGGACGAAGGGGCGCTTCCGGTTGAAGTTGAAGAGCGCCGTCCCCGCCACCCCGACGGCGTAGGCGGTGTTGTCGTTGGTGGTCCAGACGTTGAGGACCATCAGGACTATCCCCAGCCCGAGCAGCCCCTGGAGCTTGAGGACGGCGGCGAAGTCGGGCTCGCCGTAGACGTTTCCCCCGATCGCCCCGAACCAGAGCATCAGCCCGTTGCCGAGGAGGAAGGCGAAGAGCCCGGCCAGGAAGGCGACCCGGCGGGTCCGGGCGAAGCGGGCCCAGTTGGGGGCCTGGGTCCCTCCGGAGGCGAAGGTCCCGACGATCAGGGTCATCGCCGCCCCGAAGCCGATCCGTCCGGAGGGGACGATCCGGGAGATCCCCCCCACCGTCTCGCGGGCGTGAGCGAAGGAGTTGACCGCCATCAGCGCCCCCAGGGCCAGGATCAGGGGCACGGCGACCAGGGAGAGGGCCTCCATCCCCTTGTAGCCGAAGTAGGCGGTGGAGGTGAAGGCCGCCGACCAGACCAGGCACCAGAAGACCATCGTGGGGAGATCGGCCCAGTCCAGCCCCAGCCAGTCGACGAAGGGTTTGGCCATCAGGGCCACCGTCACCCCGAACCAGCCGAGCTGGGTCCCCCCGAGGATCAGGTCGGCCCACCTCGCGCCTTTCCTCCCGAAGGCGTAACGGGCCAGGAGCACCGTGGTCAGGCCGGACTCGGCGCTGACCGCGCAGAGGGCGGAGACGTAGAGCCCGAGGACCAACGAGCCGGCCCCGAGAATCAGGAAGAGGTCGGGCCAGAAGCGGGAGGCGTGGCCGATCCGGGCCCCGGCGTACATCGTCGGGTAGAAGAAGGTGAAGCCGAGCAGGACCACCGAGATCGAGACCAGGCCTCGCCGGGCCGACCCCGGCACCGGGGAGAGCGGATAATCCGGGTCCGGGCGGGAAGTATCCCCGAAGATAAAGGTTTGGAGTGATCTTCTCATATTCCCAGCGCGCGGGTTTTAATCGCTATCGGGATCGAACTTTGAAAGTTTCTCGGCTTGAGAAGAGAAAGTCTTATAACAGGGAGGTACTGAAATATCTTTCCGCCCGGTCGGGGAGAACGGTGGCGATATTGCCCTTGATTCTTTCCGCCATCCGCCGCGCCCCCCAGACGTTGGCCCCCGAGGAGATCCCGACCAGGAGGCCGAAGTCGCGGCCCAGCTGCCGGGTGGTCTTGATGGCCTCGGCATCGGTGACCTCGATTACCTCGTCCACGATCGCGGGGTCGAGGACGGCGGGGACGAAGCCGTCGCCGATCCCCTGGATCTGGTGGAGCCCCGGTTCGTGGCCGAGCAGGGCCGAGACGTTCTTCGGTTCCACCGCCGCCAGGATTACCTTCGGGTTGTGCTCCTTGAGGAAGGTGCCCACCCCCTGGAGGGTCCCCCCGGAGCCGACGCCGGCCACGAAGCAGTCGACCGCGCCGCTCATCTGCCGCCAGAGTTCGGGTCCGGTCTCGTGGTAGTGGCAGGCGGGGTTGTCGGGGTTCTCGAACTGCTGGGGGACGAAGATCCGGTGGTCCTCCCGGGCCATCTCCTCGACGGCCCGGACCGCCCCGGGGATCCCGTCCCGGTCCGGGGTGAGGACCAGTTCCGCCCCCAGCGCCCGGATCAGCTTCTTCCGCTCGTCGCTCATCCCGTCCGGCATCACCACCCGGACCCGGTAGCCCTTCAGCCGGCCGACCAGGGCGAAGCCGATCCCGGTGTTGCCGCTGGACGGCTCGACGATGATCGAATCGGGCTTGAGCTTGCCGTCTCGCTCCGCCCCCTCGACCATCGCCCGCGCCACCCGGTCCTTGATCGAGCCGCCGGGGTTGAGGAACTCCGCCTTGGCGTAGATCTTTTCTTTTTTCAGCCGGATCAGGGGAGTGTTCCCGATCAGGTCGAGGATGTTGTCGGTCAGCATTTTCGTTCCCCCGGAAGGTTGATACGGCGCAGCAAGCATCGAATATTAGCACCGCCCCCGGGTAATGGCAAGATCCGGTCGGCCTCGGTGTTCCCTTCCCGGCGGGCATATTCGCTTGACCCCTGGAGCCGCGCTTCGGTAGTATCACCCCCGGATATGAAAGCGATCGCTGACCAGCTGCCGCGGAAAATCGGAAGACGGCTTCTCGCCGGCTGTCTCCTGGTCACCGCCATCTTGCTCATTACGGGATGCGCCGGTCCCGAGGGGGGATCCTCCATCCCCTGGGCGGAACCGGAATCGTGGGAGAATCAGCCCAACTTCGGCGTCCCCTACTGACCCGGTTCCCCCCCGGTTCAGCGACTTGACCACCCACGGGCAAGGTCGTGAAAAACTATTTCCTGGCGCTCTCGCTGCTTCTCGGGCTAACCGGTCTGACTGCCCGGGCGGCGCCCCCCCCGCTGAAGGAGGCCCGGGGGCTCTGGGTGGAGTGCGAGGGGACGGAGCAGACCCTCTCCACCCGCGAGGGGATCGACCGGCTGGTCCAGCGGGCCCGGGAGGGTGGATTCAACCTGATCTTCGTCCAGGTCTACCGCCACGACCGGGCCTGGTTCGATTCCCGGTACGCCGATACCGGGCCCTACCGGGAGATCGCCGCCAGGGAAAAGATCGATCCCCTGGCCTACCTGATCGAGCGGGCCACCCGCTCCGGAATCCAGGTCCACGCCTGGCTGAATATGTTCCGGATCGGCCGGGACCGCACCGCTCCGGTCCTCAAGCGGTTCGGGACGGATATCATCACCCGGGACGGGAAGGGGGTCTCTCTCCTCGACTATCCCCCCGCCAACCTCCCCGACGGCGGCTACTGGGTCGACCCCGGCGATTCCAATGTCTCGCTTTATCTTCGGAATATCATCGCCGAGGTGATCCGGAAGTACCCCGGCCTGGCCGGGGTCCATCTCGACTTCATCCGCTATCCCTACAACTCCCCCTACTCCGGTTCCTTCTGGGCCAACCGCCACGACCTCGGCTACGGGAAGGAGTCGGTCCGCCGGTTCCGGGAGCAGACCGGGATCGACCCCCTGAAGATGGAGATCACCCGGCCCAACTGCCAGTCCTGGGATAACTGGCGCCGCCTCCAGGTGAACAACTTCGTCGCCGGGGCCCGGGAACTGGTCGCCAGGATGAATCCATCCCTGGTCTTCTCCGTGGCCGCCGTCGCCTGGGCCGACCGCTCCTACCTCAGCGCCTTCCAGGACTGGCGGCGCTGGCTGGAGGAGGGGACGGTGGATTTCGTCGCCACGATGAATTACGGGGTCGATGCGCGCCTGGCCCGCTACCTGACCTGGTCCGCGGTCGCCGCCCGGGGGTCCCGCCAGGTTTATATCGGCCTCGGCGAGTACCTGCTCAAGGAGCAGCCGGAGGTTCTGCTCCAGCAGATGACCGACGCCCGGCAGGCCGGGGCCGACGGCATCGTTCTCTTCTCCTACGACTCGATGTGTTCCACCCCCGGGATCTTCAAGACGATCCGGGATTCTCTATTCAAGCAGCCCGCCGCCATTCCCCAGATGGAGTGGAAGAAGAAAGTGAGCAGTAAGCAGTAAGCAGTCCCCGGGGCTTTCCTGCTCACTGCTCACTGCTTACTGATTACCGATCATTGGAGGAGCTATGATTATCAAGAAGGGAGCGGTAGTCCTTCCGGGACAAGATGAGCCGGCGGCGGTGGATATCCGGATCGAGGGGGAGGAGATCGTCGAACTGGGACGGGGCCTGGCCGGCGACGACGAGGTCGTCGATGCCCGGGGGATGCTGATCCTCCCGGGGGGGATCGACCCCCACGTCCACTTCGACGACCCCGGCTTCACCGACCGGGAGGACTTCGCCTCCGGGAGCCGCTTTGCCGCCTCCGGGGGGGTCACCACCGTGATCGATATGCCCTGCACCTCGATCCCCCCGGTGACCACGGTCGCCAACCTGGAGGAGAAGCTGGCCGCCGTGGAGAAGAAGGCGGTGATCGACTTCGGCTTTTACGGCGGGATCTGTCCCCAGTCGATGGGGGAGGGGTACCCGGAGAACTTCCGGGAACTGGCCCGGCTGGTCTTCGGCTTCAAGACCTACTTCATCTCGGTGATGGAGCTCTTCCACTCCCTCAACCACTTCCAGTTCTGCTCGGTCCTGAAACAGGCCCAGGAGTTCGGGGCGGCCGTTCTCCTCCACGCCGAGGATTTCAGTTACGTCTCCGCCGCCACCGATTTTTTCACCGGGGAGGGGAAGGATCCGGTCCATTACTACCGTTCCCGCCCCGAGGTGGCGGAGATCCTGGCGGTCCGCGCCGCCCTCGAGCTCCAGGACGAGACCGGCGCCGATCTCCACATCGTTCACGTCTCCACCGCCACCGCCGCCGAACTGATCGCCGATTCCCCCGCCACCTGCGAGACCGCCCCCCATTACCTCGAGTACGACCTCGACGATTTCATCCGGGTCGGCTCCCCCCTGAAGACGACGCCCCCGGTCAAGCTGGCCGGCAACCTGGAAATGCTCTGGAATTACCTGGGCCGGGGGATGATCGACTACGCCGCCTCCGACCACGCCCCCTGCCCGGCGGCGGGGAAGAATACCGGCTCCATCTGGACCGACTACGCCGGGATGCCGGGGACGGGGATGCTCCTCCCCTACCTCTTCTCCGAGGGCTACCGGAAGGGCCGCCTCACCCTGAAGCGGCTGGTCGAGGTCACCTCGGAGGCGGCCGCCCGACGCTGGGGTCTCTATCCGAAGAAGGGGGCGATCGCGGCCGGCACCGACGCCGACCTGGTCCTGATCGACCCGGAGGCGGACTGGAAGGTGGTCGGGGCCGACTTCCTTTCGAAAGGCCATATCACCCCCTTCGAAGGGAGGAGACTGGCCGGCCGGGTGATGAGGACCATCGTCCGGGGCCGCACCGTTTATCAAGACGGGCCCGGAATTCTGGTCGACGGCGGCTGGGGCCGTTTCCTGACCCGGGGATGAACGAATCATGGGGCCCGGCATCCTGTAAGGGCAAGGCATGCCTTGCCCTTACTATTCCCGAAAAATTTCATTTTTCGGGAATAGTTCGGGTTAGGTAGTACTGATTTTATCCGTCACGGATTAGGGGTTTGGGAATGTTATCGCGAAGGAGGAAGGCGATGACGAGACGGCGTCTGAACTGGTGGAAGTTGTTGCTGCCGGCGATGATCGCCGGCATTTTAGTTCCCGGAGGTGCCCGGGGGGATCTCTGGGCCGATTACACGGCGGCCGTGGTCGACGCGATGCGGGAGGGAGATCCCTCCGCCATCTACCGGGAACTGGCGCCGATCGTCCCCTATAACGACGACCTGATCTGGCGCGATCGGGAGAGCCCCGCCCGCCGGGTCCTGATGGTCACCTGGGGGGGCGACTGGTACCTCCAGAACTATAAGCCCGGCGACGACTTCACCGTTCACCCCGACCACCTGGTCTGGGTGACGGCGTCGGGGGAGCTGAAGAGCTGGCTGAGGCGGAACCCGGCGGCTTACGGGAACCTGAACCTCCGGCTGGAGCAGCTCTACGGAATGCCCCCGGGCCGGAACCTCTCCGTCTTCATCGAGTTCTGGGTCCGCCCCGGACAGATGTTCCGCCCCAGCCCCGATCCGGAGATCAGCGACCGCGAAGCGGAGCTTGATTTTCCGGACTCACCCTATTTCACCATCGATACGGACTACCGGACCTGGTTCAACAACCTGAAGGCCACCACCTATGACGGGGGATCCGTTAACGGTTACCCCTGGACCCGGCTTGGCTATACCTACGACTGGGGCGATCCGGAGAACAAGTTCGGGCTGAGCGAGTTCATCATCCGCGGCGACGAGACCGTCGAGATCCACTCGATGACCTCGACCGCGACCTACTGCGCTTTTCCCGACCCCATCTGGGGAGGGGACTACAATGGCGACGGCACCCCCGACCTTGCCGTCTTCCGGGGGAGTAGCGGCCTCTGGGCGGTCAGGGGGGTGACCAGATTTTACTTCGGGGCGGCCGGAGATCTCCCGGTTCCCGCCGACTACCGGGGAGACGGGACCGCCGCGGCGGGGATCTTCCGCCCGGCGACGGGACTCTGGGCCCTGCGCGGGTTGACCCGTTTCTACTTCGGAGGGGGAGCCGACCGGCCGGTGCCCGGGGATTATAACGGTTCCGGAAGCTGCGCCGCCGCGATCTTCCGGCCTTCCAGCGGACTCTGGTCGGTCAGGAATCTCACCCGGGTTTATCACGGCGCCGCCGGCGACCTCCCGGTCCCCGGCGATTATGACGGGGACGGGGCGACGGATATCGCTTTCTTCCGGGACGCCTCCGGTCTCTGGAAGATCCGGGGGATCACCCGGGTTTACTTCGGCTCTCCCGGCGATTTCCCGGTTCCCGGGGATTACGGCGGCGCCGGCTTCCGGACGCCGGCCGTCTTCCGCCCCTCTTCCGGGTTGTGGGCCGCCCGGGGGGTGACGCGGGCATGCTTCGGGGATGTCTCCGACCGTCCGGTCCCGGCGGATTACAACGGGGACGGCCTCGATCAGCCGGCCGTCTTCCGGGAAAGCCGGGGGTTGTGGGCGGTCAAGGATGCCCCCCGGATCTACTATGGCGCCTTCGGCGACACCCCCGCCACCAGGTAAGTCCCGGGTGACGAGTGAACAGAGGCATTTTTCGATGGGTCAGATCCGAGAATCAAGGCCGGTGAAGCTGATCTGCGGGCTGCTGGCTGCCGGCCCGGAGAGACTGGAGAGGGGCAAGACGGTCCTGGAGGACCGGTTCGGGCCGGTTGATTTTGCCGGCGATCCCTTCCCTTTCGATTTTACCTCCTACTACGTTAAGGAGCTGGGGGAGGGGATTCTCCGCCGGTTTCTCTCTTTCGAGAGGCTGATCGACCCCGGAGAACTGACGGCGATCAAGGTGGAGACCAATCGGCTGGAGGAGGAACTCTCGGAGGAGGGGAGGCGGACGGTCAACCTCGATCCGGGATATCTTGACCTCTCGAAGCTGGTCCTGGCCACCACCAAGGACGCCACCTACCGGGTCTATCTGGGCCAGGGGATCTACGGCCAGTCCACCTATTACTTCCGGGACGGGAGCTACCGCCCCTGGGATTGGACCTACCCCGACTACCGGACTCCAACCGCGATTGAATTCTTCAACCGGGCAAGGGATGAGTATAAGCGCCGGGCCCGCGGGCGGAGTAATTGCATTTGACCAATTAAAATGGTATATATGTTATACCATAATGAAGTTCGATTTCGACCCGCGAAAAAGCCGTGCCAATCAGATCAAGCACGGGATAGACTTTGAAGAGGCGCAACAGCTCTGGACGGATCCAGATCGGGTGACCTTTATCGCCCGCTTCGAGAAGGAAGACCGGCACGGGCTGATTGCGTTTTATCGTGAAGTTCTGTGGTGCGCGATCTTCACGTATCGTCGGGAGGGCATCAGGATTATCTCAGTCAGGAGGGCGCGGCAATATGAAGAAGAACTCTACCATCACCGCGAAGGAATTTGACGAGCGATTCGATCGCGGAGAGGATATCTCCGCCTTTGTCGATCCTTCCAGCGTCCAGCGCCCCGGGCTGGAACCCCGGCGGGTCAACGTAGATTTCCCCGAGTGGATCATCCGGAATCTCGACGCCCAGTCCAGGCTGATCGGGGTCAGCCGGCAGGCCTTGATCAAGCTCTGGGTTTCCGAACGCCTGCAGGAGGAGAAAAAAGCGCGGGCTTGATAACCGTCCGCGTTCGGCCTGTCAGTTGTTCCGGCGCCGGAGAATTTCGGCCCAGGCAGGCATAGAGAAACCTCTTCCGGGACCGTCGCCGCTTCCCAGATTAAGATCCGAAGGAAGCGGCGGGGGAGGGGTGGATGTTGACCGAGTCGATGTAGCCGACGCAGACCGCCCGGACTACCCCGGACGGCCCGGTCTGGAGGGTCTGGCGGGCGCTGTTCCCCTCGTCGATCATCAACACCACGTCGCCCTCGCCCGCCTGGCAGCGGTCGAAGGCGATCACGGTCTCGGAGGTCTCGGTCCCGTCGGGGTTGAGGATCTTCGCCAGGAGCATCTTTTCCCCTGCGTACCCCTCCAGCTTCAGGGTGGAGACGACGGTTCCGATTATCCTCGCGATCTTCATCGTAAAATTTTTCTGCGAAAAATTTTAGTGTCATCAGCGCCTTCGGCGCTGATGTACGGTACTGCTTACTGCTTACTTGTTCCCCAGGGAGACTTCATCAACAATCGACGTAATGGTGGCGTCGGAAGGATTGAAGGGGTCCGGCAGGGGCAGCGAGGCCTCCCGGCCGCCGATGAAGGTGACGACCTGGCCCTCTCCCGCCTGCTGGCTGTCGCAGGCCACCACCGGTTCGCCCTGGTCCTTCAGGTTCTCGTCCAGGGGCTGGACGATCAGCAGCTTCACCCCGTCCAGGGACTCCACCTTCCGGGTGCTGATGACGGTTCCGATCACCCTTCCTAAATTCACGATTTATCTCCGTACAATTTTCGCGGCTTCAAATTTTGAGCTTTGAACTTTGAACTTTAAACTTTAGTCACTTCAAACTTTACTGTACTTCTCCACACCGCCGACCTCCCACTGGTCGACGATGCCGCAGATGACGGCGTCGTTGGGGCGGTCTCGGGTGATCTCGGTCTGGCGGGCGGAACTTCCCTTGGAGTAGATGACCACCTCTCCCCGGTCGGCCCCGACCGGGTCGGCCGCGATGATCGAACCGCCGGCGGGGCGGTTCTCCAGGTCGAGATCCCGCAGGACCAGGAAGGGGACCCCGACCATCTTCTCGTCCTTCTTCGAGGCCACCACGGTCCCGACGACCAGCGCCAGCTGCATTTTATTTTTTCCTCCGGAAAAAATAGTATAGAAGAATTTTACTTCGTGAATCTTACATTTATATCAAAAGCGGGGGGTTAAACCAGAGATTTTTTCCTTACTTATCGGCCGGGAAGATCTTTCCGGGGTTGAGGATGCCGGCGGGGTCGAGGGCCCGCTTGAGCGCTCGCATCGCGGAGATCGCGGCCGGGTTGAGGGCCAGGGAGAGGTAGTCCCGCTTGCTCACCCCGATCCCGTGTTCTCCGGAGATCGTCCCGCCCAGGCGGACGGCCAGGGCGAAGAGTTCGGGGACGGCCCGCTTCAGGGCCTCCCTCCAGGGTCCCTCGTCCCGGTCCCGTTTGAGGAAGTTGACGTGGACGTTCCCGTCGCCGGCGTGGCCGTAGCAGACGATCTCCACCCCGAGGGTCTTCTCGATCTCCCCGATCCCCCGGAGAAGGGCGGCGATCTCCATCCGGGGGACGACCACGTCCTCGCTCACCTTGACCGGGCTGACCGTCTTGATCGAATCCCGCAGTTTCCTCCGGGTCTCCCAGAGCTGATCCTGGTAACGGGCGGTGTCGGCCACCCGGATGTCCGCCGCGCCGCCCTCCAGGCAGACCTCGCCGATGGCCTGGTACTGTTTTTCCACCAAGGCGGGGTCGTCCCCGTCCACCTCGATCAGGAGGTGGGCGGCGGCGTCGTCAAAGGGGACCGGGTTCTGGAGGACCTGCCGGCTGATCTCCAGGCAACGGCGGTCCATAAACTCGATCGCCGTCGGGTCGAGATGCTTCCGGAGGAGCGCGGCCACCGTCTCCACCGCCTTTCCGTAGGAAGGGAAGGGGATGAGAAGATCGACCCGGATCCGCGGCTTGACCAGGAGCCGGGCGACCATCCGGGAGGCGATCCCCAGCGTCCCCTCCGACCCGATCAGGAGGTGGAGGAGGTTGTAGCCGGTGGCGTTCTTGACCATCTTCCCGCCGTACTCGATGATCTCCCCGCCGGGGAGGACCGCTTCCACGCCGGTCAGGTAATCCCGGGTCACCCCGTACTTGACCGCCCGGGGACCGCCGGCGTCCTCGGCCAGGTTGCCGCCCAGGGTGCAGCTGTCAAGACTGGCGGGGTCGGGGGGGTAGAAGAGACCCTCCGCCTCCACCGCCCGGTGGAATTTCTCGGTGATCACCCCGGGTTCCGCCACCGCCATCATATTCTTCCCGTCGATCTCCAGGATCCGGTCCATCCGCTCCAGACTGACGACCAGGCCGCCGTGGACGGGGACCGCCCCCCCGGTGACCCCGGTGCCCCCCCCGCGGGCCAGCAGGGGGAAGCGAAAACGGTTGGCCAGTTTAACCAGGGCGGAGATTTCGGCGGCGGTTCGCGGCCGGGCCGCCGCCTCCGGAGGAGCGCTCAGGCCGGGGGTCTCGTCGTGACCGTAGTCCTCCAGCTCGTCCGGACGGGAGAGGAGGTTCTCCGTCCCCACGACGTCCTCGATTCTCCTGAGAATTTCCCTGTCGACCTGGTGGTACATTCGATCCGATACCTCTCGGGAAGAAAAATTATTGACCGCAAAGCCCGGTGTGCCCCATAATACCACGGTGCTTTTCACAGGAAAACCGCAATAAAAAAGCGGGGAGTCAGAATACAGAATCCAGAATGATGGATTGACCCGAGATGGACAAGAACCGGATCGAGCAGATTGTCGAGGAAGTGTTGAGCCGGAAGGGTAATATCGTCAAGGCCCCCTCCAACGAGGTTCCGATGACCGGCGTAACGGTGAAGAAAGGGACGGTGAAGAAGATCGCCCTCGGCGCCGACCACGGCGGGTTTCCCCTCAAGGAGTACCTGGCCGGGTTCCTGGAGGAGAAGGGCTACCGGGTCGCCGACCAGGGGACCTTCTCGACCGAGGCCGTCGACTACCCGGACTTCGCCGCCAAGGTCGCCCGGGCGGTCGCTTCCGGCGACTGCGACCGGGGGATAATGATCGACACCCTGGGAGTGGCCTCGGCGATGGCCGCCAACAAGATCCGGGGGATCCGGGCGGCGATGTGCCACGACCTGGCCACCGCCCGCTCCAGCCGCGAGCACAACGACGCCAACGTCCTAACCCTGGGGACGAAGACGGTCGAACCCGCCCTGGCGGCCGAGATCGCCCTGACCTGGCTGACGACCGACTTCGCCGGCGGCCGCCACTGGCCCCGGGTCAATAAAGTGATGGCCCTGGAGCGTGGGGGAAGATAACCGACTTTTGATTTTTTCAACTTGATGATGTCTCCGGATAATTTGATTTCCGGAAGTGAATCCCCAACACTAAATTTTTTTCGGAGAAAAATTTTACAATGGATACGCAAGCCCTGGTTGACCGGGTTACCCGGGAGGTTATGAGCGCCCTCAAGGGCGGGGAGGCGGCCCCGGCGGCCGGTTCGGCCTGCAGCGTGGAGAACGGCCTCAGCTGCCTGGAGTGCGGGCAGTGCGTGACCAAGCGGCCCGACTTCGTCGACGGCCTGGTCTCCGCCGGCGTCTGCCGGCTGAGCACCCAGCTCGGGATCGGCCCGGTGGAGGCGAAGATCGCCCGGATGATCGACCACACCCTGCTCAAGCCGGAGGCGACCGAGGAGCAGATCAAGCAGCTCTGCGGGGAGGCGGCCACCTACTGCTTCGCCTCGGTCTGCGTCAACCCGATCTGGGTCGAGCTCTGCGCCAAGCAGCTGCGGCGCTCCGGGGTCAAGGTCTGCACGGTGATCGGGTTTCCCCTCGGGGCCACCACCACCGAGGCCAAGGCGTACGAGACCCGGGACACGATCGGGAAGGGTGCGGGCGAGATCGATATGGTGATCAACGTCGGGCTGATGAAGTCCCGGCAGTATTCCCGGGTTCGGGAGGACATCCGGGCGGTGGTCCGGGCGACCCGTCCCAACATCCTGGTCAAGGTGATCCTGGAGACCTGCCTGCTTACCGACGAGGAGAAAGTCAAGGCCTGCGAACTCTCGGTGGCGGCCGGGGCCGACTTCGTCAAGACCTCCACCGGGTTCTCCACCGGGGGGGCGACCGTCGAAGACATCGCCCTGATGCGGAAAGTGGTGGGACCGGAGATCGGGGTCAAGGCCTCCGGCGGGGTGAGGACCTTCGAGGATGCCGAGGCGATGGTCAAGGCCGGGGCGACGCGTCTCGGGGCCAGCGCGGGCCTGAAGATCATCCGGGCCAAGTCCGCCGCCCCGACCGGCGGCGGGACCAATTATTAAGGCGGCCCGCCCAACCGGCCGCCGGCCGCTCCGCCCGCGCCGTTCTTCCCGGAGGATAAGCCGTGCCCGGCTTCGGCCGGTTCAGCGAGGTGATTGAGATGGAAGAGAGAATCCCCCCTTCTGCCCCCGTCTATATCGTTCGCCAGCGGAGTGTCTGGCCGAAGGTGGTGATCTGGATACTCTTCGCCAGCCTCTCCTCCGCCCTCCTGATCAGCCTGATCGCCAACGCCGTTCTGATCCGGGGGCGGGAGGGGGCCTCCGCCGGCCAGGAACGGTTCACCGAGGTGATCGTGGAGGGGGAAGGGGAGGAGAAGATCGTCCTGGTCCCGGTCCGGGGGCTGATCACCTTCGGCGAGGGGGGATCGTTCTGGGAGCGGGAGAGTATGGGGGAGCAGGTGGCGGATCGTTTGCGGGCCGCCGGGGATGATCCGACGGTGAAGGCGGTGGTCCTCCTGATCGACAGCCCGGGCGGGGGGATCACCGCCAGCGACATCATCTACCAGGGGGTCCGGGAACTGGCGGAGTCCGGGAAGGCGGTGGTGGCCCTCTTCGAGGACCTGGCCGCCTCCGGCGGATACTACGTCGCCTGCCCCTCCGACTGGATCGTCGCCCACCCGACCACGGTCACCGGGTCGATCGGGGTGATCATCCAGACCTTGAACCTCGAAGCGCTGATGAAAAAGATCGGGGTCAAGGACGTCACCATCAAGCGGGGGGAGGAGAAGGACGTCCTTTCGCCCTTCCGGGACCTCACCCCCGCCGAGCGGGAGATGCTGGAAGGGGTGATCGACGAGATGTATAACCGCTTCCTCGACGTGGTGGCCGAGGGGCGCGGGTTCGACGAAGACCGCCTGGCGGCGGTGGCCGGCGGGTCCATCTTCACCGGGACCCAGGCTCTCGATCTCGGCCTGGTGGACGAGATCGGCTACCGCGACACCGCGATCGACCGGGCCCGGGAGCTGGCCGGGCTGGAGGAGGCGACCGTGATCGAATACCGCCGGGTTTACTCCTTCTTCGACCTCTTCCGCGGCCGGCTCGACCGGGGCCGGCCCGGTCCGGCCGGCCTGGATTTCTCCGACCTCTTCAAACCCCCCACCCCCCGGCTCCTCTACTTATGGACCCTGTAACCCGACAGGTCACATCCTACACCGTGGAGCTGGATGACGGGCAGGGGAGGGCGCTGCGGGCCGGCCTGGAGGAGAGGGGGTTCACCTTCAAGAAGGTCGACCACGCCCACTTCGGCGCCTCCCGGGGCAAGCTCTCGCTGACCTATTACAAGTCGGGCAAGCTCCTGATCCAGGGGAAGGAGACCCCCGAGTTCGTCCAGTTCTTCCTCGAGCCGGAGGTCCTCAAGGAGGTCCGGTTCGGTTACGAGGAGGTTTTAAGCGAGTCGGCCGGGGACCGGATCGGGGTCGACGAGAGCGGCAAGGGCGATTACTTCGGTCCGCTGGTGGTGGCCGGCGTCTACCTCAACGCCGGGATCGAGAAGAAGCTGCGGGCCCTCAACGTCCGGGACAGCAAGAAGATCTCCGCCCGCCGGATCCAGGAACTGCGCCGGATCATCCGGAAGGAGTGCCGTTATTCCGTGGTCGCCATCGGACCCGAGCGCTACAACCAGCTTTACACCACGATGGGCAACCTCAACCGGATCCTGGCCTGGGGGCACGCCCGGGTGATCGAGAACATCCTCTCCAAGACCAGCTGCCCGAAGGCCATCCTCGACCAGTTCGGCCGCAAGGACCTGGTCCTGCGGGCGCTGATGAAGAAGGGGCGGTCGATCGAGGTCGAGCAGCGGGTGAGGGGGGAGGCCGACCTGGCGGTGGCCGCCGCCTCCATCCTGGCCCGCGGCGAGTTTGTCCTGAGATTGAAGAAGCTCTCCGACGAGTTCGGGGTCAAGCTCCCCCTGGGGAACAAGAAGGACCTGGTGATCGCCGCCGGCCGGGAGATCATCGCCAAGGAGGGGATGGAAGCCCTGGTCAAGGTGGCCAAGGTTCAGTTCAAGACCACCCGGGAGATCCTCGGCGCCTGACTCCCCCGCCTCCCCCCCTTGTATGAAACCACGAATCCCCGCGAATCCTCACGAAAGAAGCCCCGCCTCACCCCCTTTTTTTATCCACTAATTACACTAATTACCACTAATTGCGATTTTTGCTGTTCCCCTGCCTCGCCCCCTATTTAAGTCCACTGATTACACGGATTACCCAGATCGGTTACCACTGCCCACTGCCCACTGCCTACTCCCCACTGCCCACGATGTTCGCCCACCTTCACTGCCACTTCCGCGGCTCCTACTCCGACAGCCTCCTCGACCCGGAACGGGAACCGGAATATCTCCGGGAACTGGGCCAGGAGTCGGTCGCCCTGACCGACCACGGGGTGGTGGATTACCTCCACCCGTTCTCCCGCGCCTGCCGGTCCGCCGGCATCCACCCGGTGATCGGCTGCGAGATCTATTTCGTCGAGAACGCCCGCCAGGCCATCGAGCGTTCCGATTCCTACCGGAACCACCTGGTCCTGCTGGCGGCCGACGACGAGGGGTTGGCCAACCTGGTCCGGCTGGTCAACGACAGCTGGCTGGAGAACAGCTTCGGGGAGAGCCGGGGCCTGGTGGACTGGGAACTGCTGGAGAAATATCACCGGGGCCTGGTCGCCCTCTCCGGCTGTTTCTGGGGGTCCCTCCCCCAGAAATACATTACTTCCGGCCGGGAGGAGGCCGCCAAGGAGTTCCAACGCTACCACGAAATCTTCGGCCGCGACTTCCACCCCGAGCTGGGCCGGCACGGCATCCCCGACGAGGAGAAGGCCAACGAGGGGCTGATCGAGCTCTCCCGTCGTTTCGGGGCCGCCCCGGTGGTCACCAACGACTGCCACTACCGGCGTCCGGAAGACTGGCGTTATCACGACATCCTGATCAAGACCCGGTTCGGTTACGGGACCGACTTCACCCTCGACTCGCGCCAGTACTACCTGAAGAACGAGCGGGAGATGCTCGATCTCGGATTCCCCCCCGAATACTGCCAGGTTGCGGAAGAGATCGCCCGGAGTTGCCGGGCCGATCCCTCTTCCCTCCCGGCTGACTTCTGTCCGGAGTCTCCGGTCTCGAGCGGGGAGACGGTCTTCGCCTCCAAAGCGGTCGTCATCGACGGGCCGCGGGCCCTGCGTGACGTCGCCGCGGCCCGGCAACTCGAGGCCGTCGACCTGGAGAAGATTCTCGCCCCGCTCCCTCCGGGGACCTCCCTGGACGAGGCCCGGAGCGCCGCCCCGGAACTGGCGGCCTGGCTGGAGCGGCACCCCGGGGTGGTGGAAGCGGCGGAGAAGCTGGAGGGGGTCCCGCGGAAAATCATCCCCGACTGCGAGACCGTGATCGCGGTCCCCCTCGACCGCCTCCGGGGGTGGCTGCCGCTCCGGCGCGCGGGAGGAGCGGTCATCGCCTCCTGCCCCCGCTCGGTCCTCGACGAACTCGGCGTTCCCCTGAGACCGGCGGCCGAGTTCTTCGACCGGGTTCCGGGACTGGAGATCCGGGTGCGGGAACTCTCCGCCCTGGGGGAGGCCCGGGGGAAGATGGCGGCCGGGGACTATACCGCCGCCGCCGTCCTTCTGGAAGGGATCCTCCTTGCCTCGCCCGGAGATCTCCCGGCCCGGACTTTGCTGGCCGATGCCTGTTATTTTCGGAAGAGATACCGGGAAGCTCTCGAGCATTACCGGATCCTGGAGGAGGCGGAGACTTCGCCGCGCCGGCGGGTGCGCGTCCTGGTCCGGAAGGGCTGGGTGCATAACTGGCTGGGCCAGCCGGAGGAGGCCCTGTCCGCTTTCGCGAAGGCGCGGGCTCTTGATCCGGACTCCGCTCCCGCGCTCTACGGCCTGGGGATGGTCAGCCGCAGGCTGGGGGATATCCCCCGGGCGCGGGAATTCCTCCAGGGCTTTCTTCAACTCCGTCCGGAGGGGAAGCAGGCCGAGAAAGCCCGGGGGGTCCTGGCCCGGCTGGAGGTCTGAACCCGAGGGTTTTTCTTGGTTTTCCGGGCCGCCGCCCTTATAATCCCCGGCTTAACCGCGAGGTAAGAAGAGATTGTATGGAAGAGAGGGTGACATTCTGGGATCGGCTGAGTCAATACCCGCTCTGGCGGCTGATTGCCGGGGTCTTTCTCTACGCCCTCTCCGCCCGGCTGGTCGTCACCCTGGTCTTCTTCCTCCGCTGGGGGTGGCACACCGTCAGCGGGATCGAGCTCTGGTTCTACTACGGGGTGGCGGAGGGAACCTTCCAGCTCTACTCGATCTGGGACCCGACCTGGTGGATCCTCTCGCTGATCGGGGCCGTCTTCAGCGGGGAGGCTCTTCTCTACGCCACCTACCTGACCTCATCGGTCTGGTCCTCGCTCAACGCCGCTCTCTTCTGCCTCTTCGTCTCCGAGCTCCACGACAAGAAGACCGGGCTGATGGCCGGGCTGATCTACGGGACGATGGTCCTGCCGATGTTCAACAGCGCCGGCACGACCACCCACGATATCTACGCCTACGCCTGGCTGGTCCTCGCCCTCTACGGAACCCTGATGTTCTTCCGGAGGAAGGGCCGGGCCCGGGTTCTCTTCGGGGCCCTGGCCCTGGTCTCCCTCTGGCTCGGGGCCCACGTCGGCCCGACGATTATGGTCTCCGCCGGCACGATCCTGCTCTACCTCCTCTGGCGGGGGGCGAGGGCGCTGGCCGGACCCCGGCGGGGGGAGGGCTGGCCTTTCTTCCTTATTTCCCTGGGGGTGATCATCGGTGTCCTGCTCCTGGCGAAGTATGTCCTGATGCCGCCGCTGATGGAGAAGATCTTCGATCTCGCCGTCCAGACCCGGGGGATCGACGTCCGGGCCCAGATCCGGGCCGGGTCGGGCGACCTGCTGGCCAGTTCGCTCGGCGATTACTGGCTCCGCTTCAACTTCCTCTTCTTCTTCCTCCCGGTCGGGGTTTACCTCGCGGTGAAGAAGAAGGATATGCTCGGCCTGCTGCTGCTGATGACCGGTTACCTGGCCTCCCGGACCGCCGACCGGGGGACCCGGCCGCTCTCCTTCGGTTTCGCCCTGATGGGGGCCCTGGCCTTCCTCAACTGGCGGCCGGCCTACGGCTGGGTCCTGGCCGCCTGGATGACCTACATCATCGGCGAGTTCGGGGGGAAGTACTCGACCGAGTACGCGGTCTTCTTCCCGGTCTGCGCCCTCTTCATCTACTACTCCCTCCAGTGGCCCGCCGCGGAGCGCCGCTCGGGAACCTCCCTGGCCGTCTTCCTCTTCAGCCTCTTCGCCATCCTGGCCGGGTTTGCTGTCCTCGGCAGTTCTTATCTCCGGGACAGCCGGGGGATCTTCACCGTCCCCCTCGTCCCGGGCGGCCTGCTGCGCACCGCCCCCGGTTTCACCTATCTCTTTATCCTGTTCGCGGCGGTCACGGCGGGACTGATTGTTTATACGGTTTATAGCTGGGTCTCCCGGTCCCGGAAACCGGGCTGGATCCGGGCGGTGGTCGCTCTGACCGCTCTCTGGCTGCTGATCGCCGCGATCCTGGGCGGAGCAATGTTCCGGGTCAAGGAGCTGGGGAAGCCCGACTCCCTGCGGACGCTGGAGGGGCTCGACCGGCTGCCCCAGGCCGGTCAGGTGGAGGCCGTCAACTCGGTCCTCTCCCGGATCAACGAGCTGATGACCCTGATCCAGCGGCACTGGTCGATCCAGGTCTGTCTCCTGGCCGCCGGTCTCCTGATGGTCTTGCTGGCGGCGACCCGTCCCCGGGGAGAGGGCCGGGAACGCCAAAAGTTCTTCTCCCTCCTCCGGACCATCGCCCTGGCCGGCGTCCCGTTGCTCGGTCTGCTCCTCCTGATCCTGGGACCGTCGGGGTTCTGGAAGGATCTCCGCTTCATCGCCCCCCCGGTCTTCGGGGTGCTGGTTTACGTCTTCTACCGGCCGCGGGAAGCGGGGATGGTCCGCAATTACCCCGCCGGGGCGGCCCTGGTCTGCTGGCTCTTTGCCGCCGTCATCCCCTCGATGAACCAGACCGCCAAGAGCTCCGAGGGGGAATACCGTCTCTACCGGTGGCTGGGCGAGCACTCCAAGGGTGAAGGCACGATCTTCGTCCCCTGGAGCGACGGCTATATGGCCCAGGCCGTCTCCGGGGTCAAGTCGGAACTCTCGCCGGAAAACATCGATTTCCAGCTTCCCCGCCTCTACTGGATGACGGAAGAGGCCGCGGCCCTGGCCCTGCGTTCGCGGTCGATCGACTACATCGTCATCTCCTCGAAGTACTTTATGCTCCTCCGCCACAGTCCGGAGACCGGCGAGTTCCAGTACAGCTTCTCCCCCGATATCATCTACCAGCCCCAGCAGCTGGGGATCAACACGATGGACAAGCTCAAGGAGACCGCCCTCTTCAAGATGCTCTACCGGACCCGGGAGCTGGAGCATTTCCAGCTGCTCCATTTCGAGCGGGACCCGGCCGTCAACGAGACCAGCCTGCTCTTCGGCGTCCGGCCGGAAAAATAATTGTTCTTGAATCCAGCAACGGCTTTCCCTTACCCTGTTCCCGGTTTGCTGATCACCGATTACCGATCACCGATTACTGGTCCCGCGATGTCCGGAAAAGTCACTGTCAAGGAGATGAAGCACGACGGGCTGGTGGACGCGGTCGCTTCCACCGCCTCGTTCTTCGAGCGCCACCGCTTGCCCCTGATCGTTGCGGCCGCGGCGGTGGTGACGGCGGCGGTCGTCTTCGCCGCCTTCTCCTACCGCTCCTCCAGCCGAAAGGAGTCGGCCGCCCGGGCGCTCAGCGAAGCGGAGAACCGGGAGGCCCTGGAGGCGGTTTGCCGCGACTTTCCCGAAACCCCCTCGGCTCCCCTGGCCCTGATCCAGGCGGGTGCCTTATCCTTCTCCGAGGGAGACTACTCCGCCGCCCACGGTCTCTACCTTCTCTTCCTGGAGAGGTATCCGGAACACAACCTGGCCGATTTCGCCCAGATGGGGGCGGCCGCTTCCCTGGAGGCCGAAGGGCGCTGGAACGAGGCGATCGAGGCTTATAACCGGCTGATCGTCCAGTACCCGGAATCGGTCCGGGTGCCGGAGGCCGTCTTCAGCCGGGGGCGTTGCCTGAGAGAAGCCGGCCGGCTCGACGAATCCCGGATGGCTTTCCGGGAGGTAATGGCCAACTACCAGGGCAGCCTCTACGCCGCCCTGGCTGCGGATGAATTCGTCGCCCTGGGGTATTCCGAATGACAAAATGGCCCCACCGGCGGCGGAAGGCGATTTTATTCTTGACCGGCCGGGAGTTTTCCTGATAGGTTTTCCGCGCAATGCCAACGCCGTTGTCCCCGGCTCCGGAGGGGTTCCGGAACGGGTCGCGGTGTGATCGGGATAGATAAAGATCGAACCGGGGAATAAGGAGGTTTGCTCGATGAAGAAGCTGATGGCAGTCCTGCTGGCGGCGGCGATGATCGCCTCCGTTTCCGGCGCCGCCCTGGCGGCGGTGCAGAACGTGCGCCTGGGTGGGGATATCCGGACCCGGGCCTACTACACCAAGAACCTCTACTCCGTCGACTCGGAGACCGATAACGACGACTTCTACTTCCGCCAGCGGACCCGGGTCTCGGCCGAGGCCGACCTGACCGACAACGTCTGGGTGGTGGCCACGGTGGAAGCCGATGGTGTATGGGGTGAGAAGAGAGTGGTTTTAGGTAGCGAAGAGAGGACCTATCCCAATCCAGACGGTGGCGATCCTATTACTGTTGATGTGCCGGTCTATAGGAAGGAGACCAACGACTGGGACGTCAATGTCGCCGAGGCTTACATCCAGCTGAGCGAGATCGCCTACTCGCCCTGGACGACCAAGTTCGGCCGCCAGTACCTCAACTACGGCCGCGGCTTCCTGATCTCCAGCCGGGAGTGGGAGTATAAGTTCGACGCCTGGCGCAACATCCTCGACTTCTACCCCTGGACGATCGACCTCTTCTACTCCCGCCTGGTGGAGTCGGACCAGTGGGGTGACGGCGGCGTCGAGAAGGGTGGCGACGACGAGGACCTCTTCGGACTCAACCTGAAGTACGAGGAAGACTACTGGACGATGGAAGGTTACGTCTTCGGCGTCCGGGATGCCTTTAACGAGGATTATGATCAACCATTGGTTGAGGATCCTACAACCCAAGCTCCGGTTGCGGTCGGCTTCCGGTTCGACGCCTCACCGGTGGAGGCATTCGACGTCTGGGGCGAGTTCGCCTACCAGTTCGGCAAGTACCAGACCCGTGATATGGCCGAGCGGGATATCGACGAGCAGTCAATGCGGGCTTACGGCTTCGACGTCGGCGCGGTTTACGTCTTCGACGTGAGCTGGGAGCCGGCGATCGCCCTCTCCTACACCTATGGCTCCGGTGATGACGGCGGCGACGCCGACAACCCGATGAAGAAGATGTTCGACCCGATGTTCAACTACAGCTACTACGGCTACGCCTACTCGCCGAGACTCTCCAACATCGGGATCCTCAACGCCCAGCTCAGCCTGCTGCCTTCCGACGCCTGGACCCTGATCCTCGACTTCTACTACTACAGCCAGGCCGAGGAGCTGGCGATGATTATGGGCAACCCCGATATGGACAACGGCGGGGTCAACGCCACTACCAACGGCGATGACAAGAACCTGGGGATGGAGCTCGACGCCATCCTTGAGTACGACTACACCGAGGATGTCTCGCTGCAGTTCGTCACCGCCTGGTTCAAGCCGGGCGACGCCTACAACACCCCGGCCAACGAGGACAACCCCGACGACGTCTTCGAGGCGCGCCTCGAGGCCCGGATCAGTTTTTAAGTTTTCCGTGCCGGAAAATTTAGGTGAAAAGGCCGTCCCCCTGCCGGGGGACGGCCTTTTTGTTCGTGCGCTTCGGTATAAGAAGCGGATCATTGAATAGATCAGCATTCCGTTCAAAATGTCTGGAAAATAATTTGCGGTGATCAGGAGTGAGCGGCTGGGATATGAAATTTCGCCGGGAAAACCTGAAGTGGCCGGTATTGATCCTGGCCGGGGCGGGGTTCCTCTGGCTGAAGACCTTCGGGTTCCACTATACGGCCGGGGGGGACGAGAACACCTACTACTATATGGCCCGCCTGATGAGCTCCGGCAAGCTCTTCTACCGGGACTTTTTTTACGCCCACCCCCCGCTCAACCTCCTGGTCCTGACCCTGGTCTACCGGATTTCCGGGTTCTGCCTCCCGGCGCTGAAGCTGACCGCCTCCCTTCCGGTCCTGGCGGCGGGGGCGCTTCTCTACCTCGGGTTCTGGAGAAAGGACCGGGGGCTGGACGGGATCTTCTTCCTGGCGATCCTCCTCTTCGGTTACGAGCTGCTCAAGGTGACCACCCACCCCTTCGGGGTCAGCCTGGCCGCCGCCTTCCTGATCCTCAGCCTCCATTTCTTCCTCGAGGACCGTCCCCTGGCCGCCGGGGTATCCTGGGGCCTGGCCGCGGTCACCGGCCTTTACGCCCTCCCCTGGGGGGTGTTCCCGGGGGCGTATTACCTGGTCAGCTCCTCCCGCCGGCCTTCCCTGGGCCGTTTCCTGCTCGGTTTTGCCCTGGTCTTCGGGACCGTCAACGCCGCCGCCCTGATCTATTTCGGCAAGGGTTACTACACCCCGGTCTATCTTTATCACCTGCTGAAACCGAGAAGCCCCGAACTGGTCTCCGACATCTATATCCGGACGGTCCGGCGCAACCCCTTCATCTTCTTCCTGCCCTTTCTCTACGCCTGGATACCGAAGACGGCGAAAAGAACCGCCGTCCTGGCGGCGGCTTTCGGCTACCTGGCCATCCTGGCCGCGACCAACCCTCTCTTCACCCAGTATTTTATGCTCCCGATGCCCTTCCTCGCCTGGATCGGTGCGGTCTCCCTGGCCGGCGTGATCCGGTCGTTTTCCCCCTCCCGCCGCCGGGCCGGGGCGCTGATCCTCTCCCTCGTCCTCCTGGCCGGTTTCACGGCGGACAACATCATCCGCTACATCGAGCGGGAGAGGATAATCGGTTTCGAGACCGAAGAGCAGTGCCGCGATTTCATCCTCGCCCACTCGCGGCCCGAAGACCTGATCTTCGGCCACGTCACCGTGACCCCCCTGCTGGCCCTCCTGACCGGGAGGGAGATCGCCCTTGACCTGGTCGATACCAACCATATGCGTTTCCGGGCCGGACTGCTCGATCTCGACCGGGTGATGGAAGAACTCCGGAACGAGGAGCGGCTGAAGTTCATCGTCATCTCGGAGAACCGTTTCTGGACCTCCCCCGAGGTCGCCGCCCATCTCGCCCGCTGCCGTCCGGCGGCCTCCTTCGACGAACCCCGCGGCCGGATCGTGATCTACGACTGCCGCCCGGAATGAAAAAGGGGCTGGTATTTCCGCTGAACAAATGCTATGCAGGGAACGTATTAAAGAAGATGCGGCCGCTTGTCGGCGGTCCCCAATATCCCGGAATGCCTACTTTTTTCCCCGGCCCGCCGGGGGAGAGTTGCAAGGAGCAGTTATGAGAAACTGGATCGTTCCCCCGGCCGGCCCAACCTGGCGGGTTCTGCCCTGCCCGGTGGTTGTCCTTACCCTGTTGTTCTGCGTCACGCTGGTTTCCTGCATCACCCCGCCCACCCCGGTCTGTTACAACGCCCAGATCCACACCGTGGATAACCAGCAGATCAACGTCTGCGACTTCCATCTCCTGGAGAAGGACCACAACCTGGAGAGCACCGCCTTCCGGGCCCGCTGGCGGGAGAGCCTGGACCTGGTCGCCATCCCCTTCGAGGAGATCGCCTCGGCCCGGCAGATCGGCCGGTTCGATACCCGGGTCCGCTTCCGGGACGGGACGGAGGATGACTTCACGGAGTTTTTCGTCGACGAGTACGTCTTCCAGGGCTGGTCGGAGTACGGACCGTTCCGGATCAACGCCGCCCTGGTCCGGGGGGTGGTCTTCGTGGACGAGAACGGCAAGCCGGTCGGAGGCGAGGCGGCCGGTTACGTCCCTCCCCGCATCCCCCCGGTGGAGGAGGAAGACCGCTTCATCACCTTCGAGGGTGATATCGTCTCCGGCCGGCTGGCGGCTTCCGAGTTCACGATGCGGACGGCTTACGGAACCCTCACCCTGGGCCGGGACCTGATTCACGAGATTATCGTCGACCGGGAAACGGAGATTCTGCAACAGGTGGCCAAGCTCAAGAACGGCGACGTGATCACCGGGTTCCTGGAGCCGACCCAGGTGCAGATGAACATCTCCGGAGGGCAATCAGTGACCCTCGATGTCGACCAGCTGAGCCGGATCCGGTTCTCGCGCCCGGTGGCCAGCGCGGAGGCCGAGGAACGCTGACCGCTCCGCCGCCCCCCGGGCCGGCATCAAGATGAGCGCCGAGAAAGAAAAGCCGCGCGATTGCCTCTTCTGCCGGATCCGGGACGGCGGGGTCCCGGCCGAGATAATCTACCGGGAGGAGGGGATCCTGGCCTTCCGGGATATCTCCCCCCAGGCGCCGGTGCACGTCCTGATCATCCCGGAGGAACACATCCCCGGCCTGCCCCAGGCGGGTGAGGAAGACCTCGAACTGCTGGGCCGGATCTGCCGGTCGGCGGCCGAGATCGCCCGCCGGGAGTCGGTCGAAGCCGGCGGCTACCGGCTGGTGGTCAATTCCGGACCGGACGCCGGACAGGCGGTCGATCATCTCCACTTCCACTTGCTCGGCGGCCGGAGGCTGGGCTGGCCGCCGGGGTGACGATGGAGATCCGGATCAGGAGCAAGCCCGGGTTCGAGGACCTCGAACTCCCCCGGTATATGAGCGAAGGGGCGGCGGGGATGGATCTGCGGGCGGCGGTCGCCGAGGACCTGGATCTGCAGCCGGGCGAGATCAGGTTCATCCCCGCCGGTATCTTTATCGCCCTCCCCCCCGGTTTCGAGGCCCAGCTTCGCCCCCGCTCCGGCCTCGCCCTCCGCCAGGGCCTGAGCATCGTCAACTCCCCGGGCACGGTGGACGCCGACTACCGGGGGGAGATCGGGGTGATCGCCATCAACCTGGGCCGGGAGCCGATCGCGATCCGCCGCGGGATGCGGATCGCCCAGATGGTGATCCAGAAGGTGGAGAGAGCGGAGTGGCGGATGGTCGAGGAGCTCGACGCCACCTCCCGCGACGGCGGGGGTTTCGGGCATACTGGGCAGTAGGCAGTGGGCAGAGGGGAGTGGACAATGAGCAGTAAGCGGTAAGCAGTGAGCAGTCGGCAAAGCGCATAGCGCCAGGGGAACGATTCGCGAAGATTCGTGGTTATCAAATGGGGGCGGGGGATGACTACAATACAATTAGTGGTAATTGGTGTAATTAGTGGATTGATTTTTCAGTCCGGAGGGTAGCGAGATGGCGGAAGCGGAAATCGGGATTATCGGAGGAAGCGGCCTCTACGAGATGGAGGAACTCGCGGAGCGGCGGGAGGAAACGATCGAGACGCCTTTCGGCGAACCTTCCGACGCATATACCCTCGGGACGCTGGGCGGCAGGGGATTGGCCTTCCTCTCCCGCCACGGCCGGGGGCACCGCCATCTCCCTTCCGAGCTCAACTACCGGGCCAATATCTGGGGGTTCAAGAAGCTGGGGGTGGAGTGGATCATCGCGGTCAGCGCGGTGGGGAGCCTGAAGGAGGAGATCCGGCCGCTGGACATCGTCCTCCCCGACCAGTTCTTCGACCGGACCAACCAGGCCCGGAAGATGACCTTTTTCGGCGGCGGGGTGGCCGCTCACATCGCCTTCGGCGACCCGATGTCGAAAATCCTGCGGGAGATTCTCCACCGGGCCGCGGCCGAGGCCGGGGCCCGGGTCCACTCGGGAGGAACCTACCTGAATATGGACGGGCCGGCCTTCTCCACCCGGGCGGAGTCCAACGTTTACCGGCAGTGGGGGATGGATATCATCGGGATGACCAGCCTGCCGGAGGCGAAACTGGCCCGGGAAGCCGAAATCGCCTACCAGACGATGGCGATGGTGACCGACTACGACAACTGGCGCCATCGGGAAGGTTACGACGATGTCACGGTCGAGACCGTGGTCGGCAACCTGGCGAAGAACTCCGCCCTGGCCCGGAAGATCATCCTGAACGTGGTGCCGGAGATCCCGGCCGACCCCGATCCCGCGGCCGCCTTCGCCCTCCAGAACGCGATTATGACCTCCCCGGAGAGGATCTCCCCCGAGAACCGCCGGCGGCTGGCGCTGATCATCGGGAAGTACCTTGCCGGTCTTGAGGACGAGGGATAGTAATCGGCAATCAGTGAGCAGCAAGCAGTGAGCAGTCAGCAGAGCGCAAAGCGCCTGGAGAGCAAAGCGCAAAGAGCAGAGCGCATAGCGCCCGGGCTGTAGAATAGGCAGTGGGGACTGATTTGAGTAATCTGTGTGATCAGTGGACTCAAAGGGGGCGAGGCGGGGGATGATAAAAATGCAATTAGTGCTAATTGGTGTAATTAGTGGATTAATCCGGGGGTGAGGCGGGGGCAACTCCAATGTTCATCCGGTCAAGGAGACCAGCGATGAGAAAATTGATGATTCCAGTCCTGTTGTTGGCGTTTCTGGCGGGGAATGTCTTCTCCGCCCCCGCCGCCCAGACTTTACGGGCCGCCCTCCCCGAGGGCTACGAACTGATCTCGGTCGACCCGGAGTCGGTACCGCTGACCGGGAAGGTCCGGGACCCGGAGGGGAAGATCCTGACCGTTTACCTGATCAAGAAACCGGCCGGGGAATGGGTGGCTTCCTCCAATCCTGATTACTTCCGCGCCCTGAACGATGTCTTCGTCCGCTCGGAGCAGAAAGAGGAATCCGAGGTCAAGGCTATCCGCGAACGGGAACAGGCCCGGGAGTCGGAAGAGCGGAAAGACCAGCAGATCGCCGACGACGTCGTCGAGGATCTCCGCTAAATCTCCGCCCGGCCGGCGGGGGGGAAGTCCATAATCTTCCGGCCGGCGAATCCCCCCCGCCGCCCGGCCTTCTCCTTGCGGATCCGTTCGATCTCCCCGGGCTCGAGCCCGGCGGTGCGGGCCCCGGCCCCGCCGACCTCCAGGATGTCCGCCAGTTAGTACCGCCGGCGGCGCTGCACGTATTCGGCCCCCCCCTCCCGCAGTTTC
>JAXGWO010000012.1:0-72810 GCA_040773245.1 PVC group bacterium | reverse complement strand
TGAGGTGTTTAGGTTCGAAGAGGTAGTCGTAGAACTGGTCGCGGAGGGGGAGGAGCGATTCGTCGCCCGGGGGGTAGGAGAGGAGGGCGAGGCTATGGAGGGTCCAGTGGGGGCCGTGCCACTTCTGGTAGGGGTTAAGAGGAATCCGGCCGTCGGGGGAACGGTGGGAGAGGAGGCGGCGGACGTTTTCCGAGGCGCGGATCTTCTCCCGCAGGCTCTTCATCGTCCGGGAAGCCGGGCTCTCCCCGCCGAGGAGGAGGCGGGCCCGGTAGGCGACGGAAGGGTTATCCGAGCCGGTGAGCTGATCGCTTATCTTCATTCGCGTGATTGCCGGTCAATCTGCCCGCCGGCCAGCGGGCAGATTTATCAGTCCGGGGTCCTGGGGGCCCGGGCGAGACCTTTCAGGGATAGGGGGGAGACGGGTTACGGGAGGCCGGACTTTTTCAGGTTTTCGGCGTCGATCAGGTCCTGCGGACCGCCGCTGGCCTCCTTGGACCGGATCAGGTCGGCCCGGGAAATGAAAGGGATCTTAAGATTTTCCAGCAGGAAATCATCCCGGTTTCCCCAGGCCTCCTCGAAAACGATTCCGGGGATCGACATCATAATATCCACCCGCAAGGGCGCCCGGCCCATCTGGTAAAAATACCCTTCCCGGGAAAAATCTTTTGGAGAGAGGTCTTCCAGGGGAGCGCCGAATTCTTTCAGGGCCGCGTAAACCGCTTCGGCGTTCTCCCGGTCGGTCGCGATCAGGATATCCAGGTCTTTCGTGAATCGCGGTTCGCTGTATCTCATCACCGCGTAGCCGCCGATAATGAGATAGCGGACCTTATGCTTTCCGAAAAGACTCAACAGTTCTTTGAAGTCGGCACTCTCTAACATCTCTCCCCCGCAGCAGATAATAATCGAAGGTCATCTCCCGGGCGGCGGCAAAGATCGCGGAAGGGCCCTGGGATTGCCAGAAGCGGGTATCAAACTTCCGCCGTTCTTCGCCGATCATCCCGTAGTTTTCCCGGATTTCTCTCATAGCGCTTTCCCTTTCGTAGATGTCCCGCTACAACTATACGAACAATTGATATTACCATAACAGCTCGGTTTTGCCAATGATATTGGGGTCCCGCGGCAATAGATACTCGGAAGGATTTGAAGCGGTTTCTCTCCGCGGCAGGAGGCCGGAAGTTGGGAACCCGGGGCGTTGCCCCGGGCTATGCTGTGGGACCCCTTCGGGGTCCTCTGGATTTTGAACAGGATCCCCTTTGGATAGAGCGGGTGGGGGGGTTGAACTCATTCACGCGCGACGCGAGGGCGCGGGGGTCTGAAGGTAAGAGAAGCCGACGGGGTAACTGCTGAACTTATTCACCTGCCGCGTGAAGCGGCAGGGGTCGGGAGGGTTTTCAGCTTGCGGGAGGCGGCGGTGAGGAAACGGCTCAGGTATTCGGGGCTGTCGGGCTCCGGGCCGGGCCAGGCGGCCAGGATCCGGTCTTCCTTCAGCAGGACGTACTTGTCCTCGATCCGGCGGATGGCGGTGACACCCTTTCCGGCGGCGGTGAGTTTCAACAGGGCGAGCTCGGCGAGGAGTTGAGCCTCTTCGGGAGGGGGGCCGAATCGGTCTTTCAGTTCCTCGAGCCAGTCCTCGATCTCCTTCGCGCCGCCCAAGGAGGCCCAGCGGCGGTAGAGCTCGATCCGCTGGGTCTCGTTCCCGACGTATTCGAGGGGCAGGGAGACGGCGATCTCGAACTCGAGGGCGGTCCTAGGGGGCGGGGCTTTCTCCTTGCCTTTCAGGCGGGCGACCGACTCCTCCAGGAGCCGGCAGTAGAGTTCGAAGCCGACGGCGGCGATGTGGCCGTGCTGCTCCCGCCCGAGGATGTTGCCGGCGCCGCGGATCTCCAGGTCGCGCAACGCCAGGCCGTAGCCGGCGCCGAGTTTGGAGAACTCCTCGATCGCCATCAGCCGCTGGCGGGCGGCGGTCTCGAGGAAGGCCCCCGGGGGGTAGAAGAAGTAGGCGTAGGCGAGGTGCTTGAACCGCCCCACCCTCCCCCGGAGCTGGTAGAGGTCGGCGAGGCCGAAGCGGTGGGCATTCTCGACGATGATGGTGTTGGCGTTGGGGATGTCGAGCCCGGACTCGATGATCGTGGTGCAGACCAGGAGGTCGATCTCGCCGGCGGCGAACCGCTCCATCACCTCGGCCAGCTCCTCCTCACCCATCTGCCCGTGGCCGGAGGCGACGGTGAGGTCGGGGAACCAGGTGACGAGCTTCGCCCGGACCTGGTCGATGTCCTGGACCCGGTTGTGGAGGTAGAAGACCTGGCCGCCGCGGTTGACCTCGCGGCGGACGGCGTTTTTGACCACCGTCGGGTCGTAGGGGACAACCCGGGTCTCCACGGCCAGGCGGTCCTGGGGCGGGGTGTTGATGGAGCTCAAGGCCCTCGCCCCGGTCAGGGAGAGGTAGAGGGTGCGGGGGATCGGGGTGGCGGTGAGGGTGAGGAGATCGACCTGCTCGCGGAGCTTCTTCAGCCGCTCCTTGTGCCGGACCCCGAACCGCTGCTCCTCGTCGATCACCACCAGGCCGAGGTCGCGGAACCGCACGTCGCCCTGGAGGAGCCGGTGGGTCCCGATCACGATGTCCACCTTCCCCGCCTCCAGGCCGGCAACGATCTCCTTCTGCCGCTTCGGGGGGACGAGGCGGGAGAGGGTCTCGACCCGGATCGGGTAGTCGGACATCCGCTCCCGGAAGGTTCGGGTGTGCTGCTGGGCGAGGACGGTGGTGGGGACGAGGACGGCGGTCTGGGCCCCCTCCATCGCCGCCTTGAAGGCCGCCCGGACGGCGACCTCGGTCTTCCCGTAGCCGACGTCGCCGCAGAGGAGACGGTCCATCGGCTTGGGGGCCTCGAGGTCGGACTTGATCTCGGCCAGGGCCCGGGACTGGTCGGGGGTCTCGGGATAGATGAAGGCGGCCTCGAACTCCCTCTGCCAGAGGGTGTCGGGGGAGAACTTCCGGCCGCCGGCGACGGTCCGGCGGGCCTGCAGGTCGAGGAGCTCGGCGGCGAGGTCGCGGACCGCCCGCTTGGCGGCGGCGCGGGCCCGGGGCCAGCGGCCCCCGCCGAGACGGTCGAGCTTCGGCCGGGCCTTCCCGGCGCCGAGGTAGCGGGAGACCAGGTTGGCGTGGGTGAGGTCGCAGTAGAGGCGGGCGTTGTCGGCGTAGCGGATGACCAGCATCTCCCGCTTCTTCCCCGAGGCGACGGTGATCTCCTTGACCCCGAGGAAGCGGCCGATCCCGTGGTCGAGGTGGACGACCCAGTCCCCGGGCTGGAAGTCGGCCCGGGGGAGGGAGGCCTCGGCCTGGTGGTACTTCTGACGGGGGCGGGGAAGGCGGTAGCGGGAGAAGATCTCGCTGTCGCCGAGGACGGCCAGGCGGGGCTCCTCCCAGACGAACCCCTCCCCCGTCTCCCCGATCGCCACCTTCAGCCGGGGGTGGGGGCAGATCTTCTTCTCGGCCAGGATCTCTTTGAGCCTTTCGGCCTCGCCGGGGTTGTGGGCGAAGAGGAGGACCCGGAAGCCGTCCTCGAGGAGCTCGCCGACGGTGGCGAGCAGCGGGTAGGGTCCGGAGTCGGCCCGGTACTTGTAGCGCTCCAGGGTGTGGAGCGAGAAGCGGAGCGCGGAGGCGCCTTTCTCGGCCGGGAGATCGAGGGTGTCGGGGAAGAAGAAGAGGCGGGGGAAAGTCCCCCTCCCCCACCCCGCCTCACCGGGCGGGAAGCGTCCGGCGAGGACGATCCGGCAGCCGGCGGGGAGGTAGTCGAGGAGCGAGGCCGTGCCGGCGCCGGTCAGGGGGTGGAGTTCGACGGACTCGACCCGATCGACCGAACGCTGGGTCAGGGGGTCGAAGCGGCGGAGGGATTCGATCACCGCCCCGTCGAACTCGACTCTCAGGGGGTAGCCCCCCTCGAAGGGGAAGAGGTCGAGGATCCCGCCCCGGCGGGCGAAGTTCCCCCGCTCCAGCACCGGGTCCCCGTACTCGTAGCCGAGCTTGACCAGCTTCCCGGCCAGGCGGACGGGGTCGCCGGCATCGCCGGGGGCAAGGCGGATCAGCGCGGAGAGGAAGGATTCAGGCAGGGGAAGATCGGCGGCCAGGGAGGCCGGGGAGGCGACCAGGGGTGGGATCCCCTCCCCCGCCGCCGCCAGGCGGGCGAGGATGGAGCGCCGCTCGGCCTCGACCAGGGGGTCCCCACCGCCGGCGGAGGCGGGGAAGAGGAGCGAAGTTTGGCCGGTATAGCCCTCGAGCTCACGGCTCAGGCGCTCGGCCTCCCGCTCGGACGGGGCGACCGCCAGGTAGGGCCGGGGGGAGAGGGCGGCGGACCGGGCGACGACAAAACCCGGTGAGGAGCCGGGGGCGGGGGCGAGGGTCCCGTCGCGCCCGGAGTCCCAGAGGGAGAGGAAGAGGGCGAACTCCTTCGATCCCTGGAGCGCTGAGGCGAACTCTTGCATCGGGCGGCGAACCCTTCCGCTACTTCATCAGCAGGAGGCTGAGGGCCATCACCACCATCCCCGCCAGCAGCCCGATCAGGCTGTCGTGACCCTGGCCGTAGGCCCGGCTGGCGGGGAGGAGTTCGTCGAGGCTGATGTAGACCATAATCCCGGCCACGCCCCCGAAGAGCGCGCCCATCACCCCGGGGGGGATGCCCGCTTGACCGCCGGCGAAGAGGAAGATCAGGAAGTAGGCGATCAGCGCCCCCACCGGCTCGGCCAGCCCGCTAAGGAGGGAATAGAAGAAGGCTTTCCTCCGTGACCCGGTGGCATAGAAGATGGGGACCGAGACCGAGATCCCTTCCGGGATGTTATGGAGGGCGATGGCGACGGCGATGGCGATCCCCAGGGTGGGGTCCTGGAGTGCGGCGAGGAAGGTGACCACCCCCTCGGGGAAGTTGTGGATCCCGATGGCCAGGGCGGTGAAGAGGCCCATCCGGAGCAGCTTGTGGTGGTGGGGCCCGCTCCGGGCGGCCGCGGCGACGGCGGCGGGGGAGAGATCGGGGTTATGGAGCGGGGCCAGCTCGGCTTCGGAGTGGGTCTCGTGGGGGTTCTCGGCCTCCGGGACCAGGTAGTCGATCACCGCGATCAGAAGGATCCCGCCGAAGAAGGAGGCGGCGTTAGCCCAGTGGCCCCAGAAGCCGCCCAGGCACTCGACCATCGCGTCGGCCCCCTTGGCGAAGATCTCGACGAAGGAGACATAGAGCATCACCCCGGCGGAGAAACCGGTGGCGACGGAGAGGAAGCGGTAGTTGGTCCTTTTGGCGAAGAAGGCGATCGCCGAGCCGAACCCGGTGGAGAGCCCGGCGAAGGCGGTGAGGGCAAGGGCGAACCAGAAGCCGTCCATTGTAAAATTTTTCCTTCGGAAAAATTTTAGCGTGTTGTACCGGCGCGGGAGCTGGAGACTTTTAACTCCACGGGATAAGGTGGATTCGGTTTTAGAATATCAATCTCCGCTGGAGATGACAAGCGGAGAGACAGGGGAGAGACGGGGGCGAAGGACGAGTTCGGAGCGGAAGGTCGTACTACGCTCCGGGCGGGGAAGGTTCAGCGCGACAGGGAGCGGAGGAGGCCGCCGGCGAGGAGGAGTTCGCGCTCGCGGGGGGAGACATCGAGGGCGAGTTTCAGTTCGAGGCCGCGGGTGAGGTTTTTCAGCGTGATCGGGGAACCCCCCTCCACTTCCTTCCGGAGGCGGGAGAAGATCAGCTCGTCTTTGGCCTGGAGCCGGCCGGAGAGATCCTCCTCCCCCGGGGTGAGGGGGAGGATCCCGAAGTTGATCAGGTTGGAACGGTGGATCCGGGCGAAGGAACGGGCGATCACCGCCCGGACCCCGAGGTAGTAAGGGGCCAGCGCGGCGTGCTCCCGGGAGGAACCCTGGCCGTAGTTTTCCCCGCCGACGATCACCCCCCGGCGGTCGAGACGGCGCTCGTAATCGGTTCTCTGAACGAAGCCGGGGTCGAGGGCGGAGAAGACGTACTGCGAGATCTTGGCGATGTTGGAGCGCAAGGGCAGGATCTTCGCCCCGGCGGGCATAATGTCGTCGGTGGTGACGTTATCCCCCACCTCCAGCCAGACCGAGGCGGCCATCTCCTCCGGGAGCGGCTCGCCGGTCGGGATGGCGGTGATATTGGGGCCCTTGATCACCTCGACCTCTTCCGGGTTTTCGGAGGGGGGGATGACCAGGGAGTCGTCGACGGCGAAGCGGAGGGGGAGCTCGATCTTCGGGGGCTTTCCGATCTCGCGGGGGTCGGCGATCTCCCCTTTCAGGGCGGAGGCGGCGGCGGTCTGAGGGGAGACCAGGTAAACCTGAGCGTCGGCGGTGCCGGAGCGCCCCTTGAAGTTCCGGTTGTAGGTGCGGAGGCTCACCGCCCCCGAGGAGGGCGCCTGGCCCATCCCGATGCAGGGGCCGCAGGCGGACTCGAGGATCCGGCCGCCGGCGGCAATCAGGTCGGCGAGCGAGCCGTTGGCGGCCATCATCTCCATCACCTGGCGGGAGCCGGGGGAGATGACCAGGCTGACGGCGGGGTGGACGGTCTTCCCTTTCAGGATCGCGGCGGCGGTCATCAGGTCGGCCAGGGAGGAGTTGGTGCAGGAGCCGATGCAGACCTGGCGGACGGGGGTCCCGGCCAGCTCCGCGACCTTCCGGACCGCGTCGGGGGAGTGGGGGCAGGCGGCCAGGGGTTCGAGGGAGGCGAGGTCGATGGCCAGCTCGCCGGCGTATTTCGCGCCCGGGTCGGCGGAGAGCTCCCGCCAGTCCCCTCCCCTCTCCTGGCGAGCGAGGAAATCCCTGGTCAGGTCGTCGGAGGGGAAGATCGAGGTGGTGGCCCCGGTCTCGGCCCCCATATTGGTGATCGTCGCCCGCTCGGGGACGGTGAGCGTCGCCACGCCCTTCCCGCCGTACTCCAATATCTTTTCCACGCCTCCCTTGACCCCGATCTCGGAAAGGACTTTCAGGATCACGTCCTTGGCCGAGACCCAGGCGGGAAGGCGGTTCTCGAGGCGGACGAGGAAGATCTCCGGCATCACCAGGGAGAAGGGGCGGCCGGAGAGGGCGGCGGCGATCTCCAGCCCGCCGACCCCGATCGCCAGCATCCCCAGGCCGCCCCCGGTCGGGGTGTGGCTGTCGGAGCCCAGCAGCACCGCGCCGGGCCGGCCGAAACGCTCGAGGTGGACCTGGTGGCAGATGCCGTTGCCGGGACGGGAGAAGTAAATCCCGTACTTGGCGGCAAAGGTCTGGAGGAAGAGGTGGTCGTCGGCGTTCTCGAAGCCGGTCTGGAGGGTGTTGTGATCGACGTAGCTGACCGAGAGCTCGGTCTTGACCCGGGGGATGTTCAGGGACTCGAACTCGAGGTAAGCCAGGGTCCCGGTGGCGTCCTGGGTCAGGGTCTGGTCGACCTTGATGGCGATCTCGGCCCCCGGGGTCATCTCGCCGGAGACGAGGTGGGAGCGGATGATCTTTTCGGCGATGGTGAGCATCAAGTTGGGGTCGGACCTGCTGAATTTATTCCAATACTGCAATTTCTGATCCGGCACCTGGTGTGGTCGAGAAAATGTCAATATTCAATGCCTGACCCCTTTTTGACGTATTCCTCGAGGCGGTCGAGGCCTTTGGTCAGGTTCTCCGCCGAGTCGGCGAAGGAGAGGCGAATGTTGGTGTCGGCGCCGAAGGCGATGCCGGGGACAACGGCGATCCGGGCCTTCTCCAGCAGTTCGGAGGCCAGCTCCAGGGAAGGCCGGCCGAGGGCGGAGATGTTGGGGAAGACGTAGAAAGTCCCCTTCGGCACGGTGGCGGTGATCCCGGGGATCCGGTTCAGCCGCTCGACCATCAGGTTCCGCCGCTGCTCGAAGGCCTTCCGCATCTCCTCGACGCAGGACTGGTCGCCGTTCAGGGCGGCCAGGGCGGCGTACTGGGCCGGGGTGGCCGGGTTGGAGGTGGAGTGGGATTGGAAGGAGGCGATCGCCTTGGCCACGTTCTCCGGCGCGGCCAGGTAGCCGATCCGCCAGCCGGTCATCGCGTAGGTCTTGGAGGGGCCGTTGATGACGATCGTCCGCTCCTTCACCTCCGGGGAGAGGGAGGCCGGGCTGACGGCCTCGAAGCCGTCGAAGACCAGCTTCTCGTAGATCTCGTCGCTGACCAGGCAGAAGCCGCGGCGGCAGGCCAGCTCGGCGATGAACTCCAGGTCCTCTCTCCCGTAGGCCGCTCCGGTGGGGTTGGCCGGGCTGGAGACGATCATCGCCTTCGTCCGGGGGGTGACCAGGGATTCGAGCTTCTCCCGGTCGATCCCGTAACCGCGGGACTCGGCGGTCTCCAGATAGACCGGCTTCGCACCGGCCAGCCGGACCTGCTCGGGGTAGGTGACCCAGTAGGGGGCGGGGATGATCACCTCGTCGCCCTCGGAACAGATCGCCTGGAAGGCGTTGTAGAGGGAGTGCTTGGCCCCGCAGGAGACGACGATCGAGGCGGCGGAGTATTCGAGGCGGTTGTCCCGCTGGAACTTCTCCCGGACCGCCTCGATCAGCTCGGCCATCCCCCGGGCCGGGGTGTAGCGGGTCTTGCCGGTGTCGATGGCGGTCTTGGCCGCTTCCCGGATATGTTCCGGGGTGTCGAAGTCGGGCTCGCCGGCGCCGAAGCTGACCACGTCCACGCCCTGCTTCTTCAAGGCCTTGGCCTTGCTGGTCACCTCCAGGGTCAGGGAGGGGCTGATTTGGGAGAGTTTCGGTGATACTTTCATTGGCGATAGAACTCCGTGATGATCTTTTTCAGGCGGTTCTCCTCCATCCGGATGATCTTCATCTCCCGCTTCACGTTGGCGGGGGAGTCGGAGGCGTGGGCGACGTTCTGGTTGATGCTGTGGCCGTAGATCCTCCGGACGGTGGCCCAGCCGGCCTTGGTCGGGTCGGTTGCCCCCAGGACCTCGCGGATCCTCGAGACCGCCCGGTCGCCCTGGTAGATCAGGGCCAGGCACTTCTCCTTTCCGGGGGCCCGGCGGTCCCCGGCCCGGGTGACCGCTTCCGCGTCGAGGCCGGTCATCGTCCGGATGATGGCGTTGAACTCCTGGCGGGCCCGGAGGTCCTTGAGGAGGTCGGCGATCCGGTCGTAGGTCTCATCGGGGATCGGGAAGTCGAAGGAGGTCTTCAGGCAGTACCGGAGCACCTCGGCCACCCGGCCCTTCATCCGCTCCGGGAGGGCCTCGGCCACCGGTCCGTAGAACTCCTCGGCCTGCTCGATCGACATCCGGACCAGGTTGGCCCCGATGATCCGCAGCCCCGTCCGGGAGATGATGTCCATCACGTTGCCGGCCACGCTCGACTGCCCCCGGAAGTTCTCCGGCTTCATCATCACCAAGGTGTTCTCCGGCTTCACCCCGGGGGGGTAGTGGCAGGATCCGTAGAGCAGGCCGCCGTCGCGGTCGGAGTAGCGGGCCCAGAGCTTGAGGGTGGCCTCGGCCTCGGACCGCTCGGGGATGACCAGGACGGCGGGCTCGAAGTAGGTGATCTCGCCCCGCTCGTTCTTGACGTAGTCCCCGTAGGTGTCCCGGACGGTCATCCCGGAGACCGACTCCTTCCAGATCGGGCCGACCACGTTCCGGCGCAGCGAACTGATGATGTTGTTCCCCTGGAAGAGGAGCATCATCACCCGCGGCCTCTCGCGGCTGCCGGGACGGGGGACCCAGCGGGTCCGGATGTAGCGCCGGATCTGCTCCCTGACGACCCTCGACTCCCGGGAGCCCCGGGGGGTGATCAGTTCGCCGTACTCCTCGACCAGCTCCCGGCTGGGAGCGAACATCCGAACCGCCACCAGCTTCCCGCTGGTCAGGGAGAGGAGACGGGCGATCACCCCGCCGGTCCGGGACTTCTCCAGCGTGTAGGGGTTGATCCAGACTGCCGCCAATTCTACCGCCATCGATCTCTCCTGGTTGGGGTGACAACCCTGCCCCATAGCAACCAGCAGGATAGAGAACTATCCTGCTGGCTACAAACCACCCGGAGCGGGCCCCGCGGGGGGACCCGCCGCAGCCGGGTCAACGGATACCGCCCGGCAAAAGGACGTTCAAGGCGTTACTTGCCCAGGATCCGGAACATCCCGGTGCCGCAGACCGGGCAGACGCCCTTGAAGGCCTTGCGGCCGTTCTTCATCGTGACTTCCTTGCCGTTCTTGATTTCCTTCTTCGCCTTGCACTTGACGCAATAACCTTCCATTTTCCCCTCCTTTTCCAGCCCGCGCCGGCGGCGCCGACCGAGTTGAGTTGTGCCGGCGGGATGCCGGCCTGTGCTATAGTTGATCTATTCTCCGCGATACGGTCAGAACCGGAGCATCGCCCGGGCGCCGAAGGTCAGGAGATCGGAGTCAAAGTCCTCGATGTCCTTGAGATCGTCGACGAAGTAGTAACAGTCCCCGCAGACCCAGAGCAGATCGGCGATCGGGATCTGGATCCCGGCCTTGAAGTGGTAGGCGAGCTTGGACCAGTCGTCGGTCGAACCCCCGCCGACCTCCTTGTACTTGGTGTAGGTGGAGTTGATCCCCACGCCGCCGTTGAAGAGGTCGAGTCCGGGGATGGGGATGCTCACCACCGCCGTCCCCATCGGCCGCAGGGTGTAGTCGATCGTCCCGCTGCCGTTGTAGTAATCGACGCTCCCCTCCAGGCCGAGGAAGTTGGCCAGCTGATACTTCAGGGTCACCATATAGGAGACGAAGTTCTTGTCGAAATCCCAGTCGTCGCGGTCCTTGATATCGCCCAGCTGGCGGTTGTAGAAGACCCCGCCGCCGATCCCGAACTCGCCCCGGCCCACGGCCGGGAGGAGGAGAACCGCGGCGATGACCGCGATCCCGATAATTCTTTTCATTCCGTTTCTCCCCGGTTGACGTTGGCCCGGGCGGGGGAATTAGGCTTTGCCCCCCGGCCGGACTGGAGTATAACTCCCGTGACGCGGGTGTATAATAACAAAGCGGCCCGTCGAGGCAACCATATTTTTCCCGAAATCACGCCCCAGATGAAGAAGACCCCCCGCCAGCCCGGGACCCGGCCGGTGACCGGGAAGGAAGCGGCCGTCCTGGCCGCCGTCCTCCTGCTCGCCTTCGCCCTGCGGTTCGTCTTCTTCCTCCAGCTCAACCGCTCCCCGATCGCGGAGATGGTGATCGAGGACTCGCGGACCTACCACGAATGGGCGGCGGCGATCGCCGGCGGGGACTGGGTGGGCGACGGGGTCTTCACCGCGCTGCCCCTCTACCCCTACCTGCTGGGACTGATCTACACCGTCGCCGGGGTCTCCATCCCGGCCGCCCGGGTGGTCCAGATCCTGATCGGCACCGCCAACTGCGGGCTGGTCTACCTCCTGGGGAGGCGGCTCTTCTCCCCGGCCGTCGGGCTGCTGGCGGCGTTCCTGACCGGGATCTACGGCTGGCTGATCGTCTACGACTCGGCGATCCTCTCCCCGGTGGCGATCACCTTCTTGGCCGGACTCCTCCTCCTGCTCCTGCTGAGGCTGAAGGAACGGGAGGCGAAATGGCCGGGGTGGCTGGGGGCCGGGATCCTGGGTGGGCTTCTGGCGACGGCCAGCGGGCACAGCCTGATCTTCATCCCGGCGGCGGCGGGCTGGATCTTCATCCCCGGGCGGCGCGGGGGCCGGGCGCTGGTCTTCCTGGCCGGGGCGGCGGCCGTGCTCGGGCTGGTCACCTACCGGAACTGGAAGGCGGGAGGCGACCGGGTCTTCCTGACCGCCCACGGGGGGATCAACTTCTTCATCGGAAACAACCCCTACGCCCGGGGGGTCTTCGAGCCCCCGCCGATCCTCCGTTCCGGCGGGGCCACCCTCCAGCGGGACGCGGAGACGATCGCCCGGCGGGCCCTGGGCCGGGCGCTCAAGCCCTCCGAGGTCTCCTCGTTCTGGTTCGGGCAGGGGTGGAGGTTCGTCCGGGAGAACCCCGGGGGTTTCCTCAAGCTGCTGGGGAGAAAGTTCTCCGTCTTCTGGGATCAGCTGGAGATCGCCGACGTGATCCACCCCACCTTCCTTAAGCGCTGGACGCCGATCCTGAAGATCCCCTTCCTCATCTTCGGGGTGGCCGCCCCCTTCTGCCTGCTCGGCCTGATCCTGGCCGGGAAGCAGTGGCGGAAGCTGCTGCTCCTCTACCTCTACGTCGCCGGCTACGTCCTCTCCACCGTCATCTACTTCGTCAACTCCCGCTACCGGCTCCCCCTGGTCCCCTTCCTGCTGATCTTCGCCGCCTTCGCCGTCACCTGGGGGTTCGAACGGGTCCGGCGGCGTCAGTGGAAATCCCTGGCCCCCGCCCTGGCGGCCCTGGCCGGGCTGGCCCTCTGGGTCAACCCCCAGCTGGTGGGCGAGCCCCGCTTCATCCTCAACCTGGGGGCGGGGCACAACCACCTGGGGACCTACTTCTCCGGGCAGGGCGACCTCGACCGGGCGAGGGAGGAGTTCACCAAGGCGCTGCAGCTGGAGCCGCAGCGGGCGGAGGCCCACTACAACCTGGCCAACATCCTCTTCCGGCAGGGCAGCCTGGAGGCGGCCGAGGCCGGCTACCGGGAGGCGATCCGCCGCAACCCCCATTACGAGTCGGCCCACCTCGCCCTGGGGCTGCTTCACGAGCGGCGGGGCGAGACGGCGGCGGCGGAGAAGAAGTACCGGGAGGTGATCCACAACCTCCCCTTCAGTCCCCTCCCCTACCTCAACCTGGCCCGGCTGTTCCTGGTGGAAGATAAGCCCCGGGAGGCGGTCGAGATCCTCAACCGGGGACTGGAGCAGACCGAGGGGCGGTGGGAGTTCTACCTTTACCTGGGGCTGGCCCGCTCGAGGAGCGGCGAGACCGCCGAAGCGATCGCCGCCCTGGAGAAAGGGGTGGAGGCCGCCCCCGGCGCCCTTCCCCTGCGGCTGGAGCTGGGGCGGCTCCTCGCCGCCGACCCCGCCGGCCGGGACCGGGCGCGGGAGCACCTGGAAGCGGCCCTCCGCATCGACCCGGAGAGTTACCCCGGGCACCTCTACCTGGGAGACCTCCACTTCCGGTCGGAGAATCCCGGGGCGGCGGAAAGATCCTGGCGGGCGGCGGCGGCGGCCAACCCCGCCGGCGAGGAGGCCGCCCAGCGGCTGCGGATGCTCGAGGAGCGGTTCAGACCGCCGGCTCCTCCGGCGAACTGAGGACCGCCTCCGGGTAGAGCGGCTCCGCGACCGGCCGGCTCCAGCCCTTCCGCTGGAACCACCAGGCCATCAGGATCCCGTTGAGCGCCGTCCCGCCGAGGATCGCCTTCCAGATCCCGGCGATCCCCAGGCCGGCCGACCCCGGCCAGAGCAGGAAGCCGATCATCGCCGCCAGGGAGAAGCCGGTGATCGCCATCGGGCCGGCGGTATCCCCGGCCCCGTTGAGGGACTTGCCGAAGACCAGGACCAGGGCGAGGAAGAAGAAGGAGACGGCGAGGTAGCGGATGAAGACCGTCCCCAGGCGGAGCACCTCGGGGTCGCGGTTGAAGACGGAGACCACCTCCCGGGCGAAGACCAGGAAGAAGACCACCAGGGGGACGAGAACCGCCTGGTAGAGGGACCAGGTCGCCCAGGCGGTCCGGTGGGCCCGCTTCGGCCGTCCGGCGCCGAGGTTCTGGCCGACCAGGATCCCCGAGGCGTAGCCGAGCCCGATCCCCGGCATCAGGATCACCGCCCGCACCCGGGTCCCGATCCCGTAGGCGGCCAGGGCGGCGGTGCCGTAGACGGAGACGAAACGGAGCAGCGCGATCATCGCCACCGAGCGGATCAGCATCTCGACCGAGCTGAAGAAGCCGATCCTGAGGATCTGCCCGATCAGGGGGAGGCTGACCCGGCCGAAGGCCCCGGACAGGTCGAGGTAGCTCCGCCGCGGCCGGGTCCGGTGGATGATCACGATCACCGTGACCAGGCGGGCCAGGACCGTGGCCAGGGCCGACCCGGGGACGCCGAAGGCGGGAACAGGGCCCCAGCCGAAGATCAGGAGCGGGTCGAGCAGACAGTTGAGGACCACGCCGAGGGCCATCACCCGGAAGGGGGTCCAGGCGTCGCCGGAGCCCTTCAGGGCGGAGCTGAAGGTGACGAAGATGAAGATCGTCCAGGCGCCGGCGGAGATGATCCGGAAGTAGGTCACCGCCAGCCCAAGGACCTCGCCCTCCGCCCCGAGGAAGTGGAGCAGCGGCCGGGCGAGAACCCAGCCCCCGACCCCGAAGAAGAGGGAGAGGAGGACGGCGATGTGGAAGGACTGGCCGACCACCAGGGCGGCCTCGCGGTAGCGGCGGGCCCCCCAGTAACGGGCGACCAAGGCCAGGGTCCCGATCGAGATCCCGATCGCCGCCGTGATCAAAAGCGCGATCACGATCCCGCTGACGGTGACCGCGGCCAGGGCGGCCGGGCCCAGCCGGCCGACGAAGAACATATCCGCCAGGTTGAAGGCGCTCTGGAGGATGCTGGTGGCGATGATCGGGACCCCGAGGCGGGCGATCGCCTTGACGACGCTGCCCTCGGTCAGGTCTCGGGCGGGAGGCATCGGACGGCGCTCAGTGGACGGGGATGTGGACCCTCAGCAGCCGCCCCAGCTTGGCGAAGTGTCCCAGCCAGCGGCCGGCGGCCGCGTCGCCCTCTTCTCTCCGCCGGATCATCTCCGGGACCAGTTCCCGGCCGATCCGGAAGAAGACGTTCTGGGCCGGCCAGGGGGAGACCGCCAGGGGAGCGGACTCGACGATCTTCAGGAAGGACTCCAGCCGGGTCAGGCGGGTGGGGTCTTCCGGCGCGTGGCTGAACCGCTCGACCAGCTCCTCCAGGCGCTTTTCGGCGTAGCCGCGGAGGAGGTCGTTGTCGGGACGGAAGTTCCACTTGTGGGCCTCGGCCACCGCCTCCTTGAGCCGGGTGACGTTCAGCTTCTCGGCCTTGAGCGCCTCCCGCAGCTCGGTGTTGACCGTGCACTGGACGGTCCAGGAGAGGGCGGGCGGGAGCGGCAGGCCGGCCTCCTTCAGGGCCTGGATCAGCGGGTAGTGGTACTCGGCCAGCTTGTGGAGGGCGGACTCGACCTCGATGGTCGTCACCTCGAGGACCCGGTTGACCATCTTCCGCCGCTCCTCCGCCAGGAGCTGCTTCAGGCCGAAGATCCGGTTGGGGAAGTTGGAGTCCATCAGCCGGATCATCGAGGAGAGGTCGCTCTTCAGGAAGGCCTCCTTGAGCTCGGTGGCGTATTGCCGGGGATCGTCCTCCCCGGCGGCGGCCTTGACCCCGCCCATCACCGTGTTGTCCCCCAGGTAGAGGGCGGCGAAGTCCAGCTTCTCCTCCTCCCGGGTGGAGCAGGAGCGGAGGGTGATCGTCCCCGCCGCCAGGACCCGCTTGCCCGCCCGGGTCCGCTCGTAGGCGTCCTGGCGGACGTGATAGCTGTAGAGCCGGCTCTCCGGCGGGTAATCCTGGAAGAGGGAGGAGACGCCGAACTGGGCGCCGACCGTCGTCAGGTCAATCCGGGCGGGGAGGACCAGGTCCCGGTAGACCCGGGCCCCGTTGGGGAGCTCCCGGACGTTGCCGGGGGCCCGGGAGAGGCGCTCGATGAACTCCTCTTCCAGGTCGCCGGCCCCGTTCTCGGAAGCGAGCTGGACCGCCCGGGCGGCGTACTGGAGGATCTGGGCGGTCTCCAGCCCCGAGATCTCGTCGAAGAACCACCCGCAGCTGGTGTACATCAGCATCAGGTGGCGCTGCATCTCCAGGAGCTTGAGGGCCCCGACCCGCGCGCCGGGGGAGAGTTCCCGGCCGGAGAGGCGGCGGAAGTACTGCTCCAGGTTGTTCCTCCCCCGGTCGAGGATCACCTCGATATACTCGTCGCGGGCCCGCCAAGGGTCAAGGGCGAACTTCTTCATCCCCTCCTCGAAGACCGGGGAGAGCCGGTCGCGGAGCCAGTCAAGGGCCTCGCGAAGCGGCTGGCGCCAGGCCTGGGTCCAGCCGGGGTGGAGACCGGAGCTGCAGCCGCAGTTCGACCGCCAGCGCTCCACCCCGTGGGCGCAGGACCAGGACGAGTTCTCGATGATCTCCACCTCCCGGACCGGCGGGTGCTTCTCCAGGAACTCGCCATAGACGGTCAGCCGGACATCGGGGGCGGAGAGGATGTACCGGAGGCAGGCGGCCAGGGCCATATCCCCGTGGGCCCGGTGGTGGCCGTAGGTCTCCCCGTCGGTGGCGATGTGGGCCAGCTGGACCGCCGGGCCGCCCAGGGTGCCGAGGAGCCGCCGGGCGAAGGCCTCGCCGTTCTCGAGGAGGCTGGAGAAGGCGATCTCCTGGGAGGGGGGGCCGTCGTAGAAGAAGATGACGATGCTCTTCCCCGAGGGGAGGCGGCAGAGGTAGGGCAGCTTGGGATCGACCCGCGCCCCCTCCACGTTCTCCCAGTTCTCGGAGTCGAGGTTCCTTACCCGCCGGGCCTGGCGGGGGGCGAGGATGGTGAACTTGATCCCCTGTTCGGCCAGGGTCTCCAGGGTGGCGGTGTCGACCGCGGTCTCCGGGAGCCACATCCCCTCCGGGTAGCGGTCGAAGCGGCGCTGGAAGTCGGCGATCCCCCAGAGAACCTGGGTCCTCCGGTCCCGGGCGTTGGCCAGGGGCATAATCATATGGCTGTATGCCTGGGCGAGGGCGGAGCCGTGGCCGGAGAAGTTCTCCTGGCTCAGCCGGTCGGCCTCGAGGATCCTCCGGTAGGCGTCCGGGACGGTCCGCTCCATCCAGCTGAGCAGCGTAGGGCCGAAGTTGAAGCTGATCCGGGAGTAGTTGTTGACGATGTCGATGATCCTCCGCTTGCCGTCGAGGATCCGGGCGGCGCCGTTGGGGCCGTAGCACTCGGCGGTGATCCGGGCGTTCCAATCGTGGTAGGGGGCGGCCGACTCCTGGGCCTCGACCTCCTCCAGCCAGGGGTTTTCGCGCGGCGGTTGGTAAAAGTGACCGTGGATGCAGACGTATTTATTCATAAGTTTGAAGTTCAAAGTTCGAAGTTGAGGACTCGAACTTCTGGAATATTTTCAGGAGAAGAGGATCATCGACAAATCGCGTTCGTATTTCTTGCCGTCGGGACTCCGGCGGCCGATGATCTCGAGGAGCTTTAAATAGGCCTCGCGGGCCTTCCCCCCCCCGTAATCCTTCTTCGCCTTGAGCACCTCGAGCAGGGTATCGAGCGCCCGGAGGTACTCCCCTCCCCGCCCGTAGGCGAGGGCGAGGGAGAAGAGGGCGTCAGGGTCCTTCGGATCCGCCTTCAGGGTGGCGGTGATCGCGGACATATCCGGGGTGGGATTCTTCAGGAAATACAGCCGGGCCAGCAGCGGCGGGGCCTCTTCGTAACCCGGGGTCCCGGGGGCGACCTTCGACAGCAGCTCCTCGGCCTCGGGGTAGCGGCCCTGGTGGTAGGCGATCAGCCCCAGTCCGAGGGCGGCCCCCGGGTGATCGGGCTCCCCTTCCCGGATGGCTTGGTAGATCCGCTCGGCCTTTTCCCAGCGGCCGGCGGAGAGATGCCGGTGGGCCTCCTCCAGCCGCCCCCCGGACGGATCCGGGAGGATCTCCTCGAGCAGCCGGCGGATATCCTTCTCCGGGAGGGCGCCGACGAACTCCCGGACCACCTTCCCCCCCGAGAAGATCTTCACCGCCGGGATCGAGCGGATGGCGAACCGCGCCGCCAGGGAGGGTTCGGAGTCCACGTCGACCCGGGCCAGGGCAAGCTTTCCGCCGGCTTCCCGGACCGCTTTCTCCAGGACCGGGCCCAGCGCCCGGCAGGGGGCGCACCAGGAAGCCCAGAAATCGACGATCACCGGGATCTCCCCCGAGCGGGCGATCACCGACTGTTCGAAGTCCGCCTCCGCGGCGTCGAAGATGAGATTGTCCTTATCGTTCATTGATAATGCGACTCTCCGGCAACTTCGAACTTTGAACTTCGAACTTTGAACTTCGAACTTTTAACTTTGAACTTCTCGCCCGTACTCCCGGGCCAGGGCGGAGTAAAAATCCCGCGCCGCCAGCAGGTGCTGGATTGGGACCCGCTCGTCGGCCACGTGGGCCCGGGCTTCCTCCCCCGGTCCGAAACCGATGGTGGGGATTCCGTGCCGGCCCATTGTCGAGGTCCCGTTGGTGCTGAAACCCCAGGTGCCGATCGGGGCCGGGGAAAGATCCAGCGTCTCCCGGGCGGCCCGGGCGGCCCGCAGCAGCGGGTCGGGCTCGCCGAGGAGCCAGCCGGGGAAGAATTTCCTTCCCTCCAGGACCAGCCCGGTGAAGGACTTCTTCCGGTAGACCGGGATGGTGATATCACAATCCAGCCCCGCTGACAACTTCTCAATCTCCCCGAGCAAAGAGCGCTCGTCCTCGCCGGGGCAGAAACGGCGGTCGACCAGGAGCCGGCAGAGGTCGGGGACGGAGTTGTCGCTGGGCCCGCGGGAGGAGATTTTGGTGACCGTGATCCGCCCCCGCCCGAAGGCCGGGTGGGAGGCCAGCCGGGGGGCGAGCCGTTCGATCTCTCCGACCAGCCCGGCCGCCCGGACGATCGCGTTCTCCCCCTTCTCGGGGCAGAACGCGTGGGCCGACTTCCCCCGGACGGCGATCTCGAACTCGCAGTGGCCGAGCTGCCCCCGGGTGATCCGGAGATTCGTCGGCTCGGTCAGGACGACCGCGGCGGGGCGGAAATTTCCCTTCCCGATCAGGTAATCCCAGGCCAGCCCCTCGCAGTCCTCCTCCTGGACCGAGACCACCAGCCGGAGCGTGAGCCCTTTCGGAACGCCGCTTTCCTGGAAGGTCCTGCCGGCGTGGACAGCCGCCGCCACCCCCCCCTTCTGGTCCACCGCCCCCCTCCCCCAGACCCAGCCGTCCTCCTCCTTCCCCCGGTAGGGGTCGCAGGACCAGTCTCCGGTCTCGCCGGGGGCGACGGTGTCGGAGTGGCCGTCGATGACCAGAAGCTTCTCCCCGGAGCCGATCCGGCCGTGGAGGTTGCCGATCCCGTCGAGCCGGATCTCCTCCCAGCCCAACCGCTCCATCTCGGCGGCGATCCTTTGCTGCGCCTCCCCCTCCCCGCCGACCGGCGAGGGGATGGCGATCAGCTCCCGCGTGAAGTCGACCAGTTCCCGGTCGCGGGATGAGAGACTCAGCTGTTTTTCCTTCTTCACTGGTTGTTCCTTGTTGGATATTGGATATTCATTCTTTTCTCTCCCAGACCGAGATCCGGGGGCAGTTGTAGATCATATCGTGGGGGGGGAAGGAACCCTCGAAGTCGATCCCGAGCAGGCGGGGGCGGCGCTCGAAGACCCGGAGCTGGCGGTAGCCGCGCTCACCGGCGAAGAACTCCATCCACTTGTCGTAGCGGATGATGTCGTACTTCTCCTTCAGGCGGATAATCTGCCGGTAGTCGAAGTCGGTGGCGACGATGTAGTCCGGCCGGCCCTCCAGGGCGTGGTAGAGCCGGGGGTAGTGCTCGACGGCCAGCTCGGAGGAGGCCCGGTCGAGCGGCGGGTCGTCGAGGAAGATCAGCCCGGTCTCGGTCTTGATCAGCCCGATCCGGGAGGGGCGCCGGAGGTTCTCCTCCAGCCAGTCCCGGGCCTCGACCCGGATGTCGGTCCGGGCCAGGACCGCGGTGTAGGCGATCGCCTGGACCCCCAGCCAGAGGCAGCAGAGGACCGCGGCCGTCCGCAGGGCGAGCGCCCCGGTCCGCCGGTAGAGGCGGAGATCGAAGAGCCGGCCGGCCCAGAGGCAGAGAAAGGGGAGGAGCGGGATGAAGAAACGGGAGAACTTGACGTTGGGGATCGAGATCAGGATGAAGTAGGGAGCGGCGAAGGAGAGGATGAGCCAGTCGGCCCGCCGGCGGCCGACCAGCGCGGCGGCGAACCCGACGGCCGAAAGCATCCAGAAAACCGGTCCGCCGGCATAATAGAGAACGTAGAGAAGGTTGTAAAGGGCTCCGGGTTCGGTGTCGATGAAGATGGGACCGTGGCCGGTACGGACCAGGTAGTTCGACTGGGCCCGAAGATCGGAGTAAAGCTGTTTGGTCTCGATCACGGCGTAGGGGGTGGCCAGGAAGAAGACCAGGAGAGCCGCGGCCAGGGCCGCCGGGAGGAAGGGGTCAAGCGGACGGCGCGGGCCGGGAGCGACCGCCCGCGGCCGGAGGAAATGGGCGGCCAGAAGGGGGAAGAGGGCGAAGCTGCCGTTGTACTTGGCGGCGGCGGCCAGGCCGGCCGCCGCGCCGGCCGCCAGGTAGTCGGCCAGCCGCCGGCGGGAGATGATCGAGGCCGAGAAGAGGAAGGAGAGGGTGACCAGGAAGGTGACCGGGACGTCGACGGTGGCGTAGTGGGAGTGGATCAGGTGGAGGGGAACCACCGCCAGGAGAAAGGCGGCCCAGAGGCCGGCCCGCCGGGAGTAGAGCTGCTTCCCGGCCCGGTAGACGACCCAGACCGTGGCCGTGCCCGCCAGGGCGGCCCAGGCCCGCCCGATCAGGTAGAAGGGCAGCCGGTCGGGCCGGAGGTGGGGCAGGAGGGCCGGGGACTCGAAGAGGGTGGAGACGGCCCAGTACAGCCGGTAGGAGAAGTGAAGGAGGTAGAGATAAAAGGAGGGCATCGAGAACCAGCGGGGGTTGAGCCCGTCGCGGAAGAAGAGCAGGGCCCGCCGGACCGCGGTCGGCTCGTCCGGGTGGAGGAGGAGGGGGAAGCCGAAGTTCAGCCCGACGAACCGGAGCGCACCGGCCAGGACCAGGATCAGGAGCAGGTAGAAGGCCGTCCGCTTCAATAGCCCTCCCCCGCCGCCTGCCCGGTGACCAGCTCGACCGAGTGGCTGGTCCCGATCCGGCTGGCCCCCGCCTCCATCAGCTGGTGGGCGAACCGGCTGGTCTTGATCCCCCCGCTGGCCTTGATCAGGACCTCGTCGCCGACCACCTCCCGGATCAGCCGGACGTCCTCGATGGTCGCCCCGCCCTCCACCGTCCCGGTCGAGGTCTTGACGAACCGGGCCCCGGCCGTCTTGGCCAGGCAGCAGCCGCAGATCTTCTCGGACTCGGTCAGGGAGGCGGTCTCCAGGATCACCTTGACCGGATGGTCCTCGCAGGCCCGGACCACCTGGCGGATGTCGTCGAAGACCATCCGGTAGTGCTTGCTCTTCAGGGCGGAGATGTTGATGACCATATCGATCTCCCTAGCCCCCCGGTTGGTGATGGCGTCGTGGGCCTCGAAGGCCTTGGCCACCGCCGTCATCTGCCCGTGGGGGAAGCCGACCACGGCGATCGGGATCACGTCCGAGCCCCGGAGCAGCCCGGCCACGTACTCGACGTTGCTGGAGTGGACACAGACCGAGCGGAAGTGGTACTGCTTCGCCTCCTCCACCAGCTTATCGAAGTCCCCCTTGGTCGCCTGGGGGTCGAGCAGGGTGTGGTCGATGATCGACGCCAGTTCCCGGTCGTATTTCATCTCGGTCATTTCTCTTCCTCCTGTTGATCGGGTTTCGCTTCTTCTCCCGCTTTCGCGACCGGCTTCTTCTTCCGGGGGGAGCTCTGGCGCTTCCGGGGGCGGGCGGCGAGGAGTTCGCGGAACTCCTTTACCCGGTAGCCGGACTCGGCGGCCAGCTGCCTCAGGGTGTCGGCGGCCCGCAGGTGGACCAGCCCCCGGACCCGGGGCGGGGTCTTCCCGTCCCAGCCGTCGGCCGCCCGGAGGACCGCGGCGGCGGCGGTCAGCCAGAAGAGCAGGTCGTCGAGCCGCTCCCGGCTGAACCAGAGGATGTCGCGGTCCCAGTTGTAGAGGAGGAAGCGGCGGACCTCGGTGTCCTTGAAGAGCGGATCCAGCCGGTGGAGGTCGTTCTTGGTCCGGACCTTCAGCATCCGGGGGAGGTGGCGCAGGAGAATGGTGATCAGGTCCAGTTCCCGGCGGGCGGAGTCCCAGTCGCAGCCCATCTCCTGGAAGCCGCGGACGATCTGCTCGCCGAGGAACCAGTCCCGCAGCCAGAGGTACTGGGTGCCCTTCCGCTTTCCGGACAGGATCCTCCCCACCGAGGAGAGCAGGTGCCAGGTGAGGATGATCCGGAAGAAGCCCGCCTGCGGGCCGGGTTCGGGCGGGGCGGCGGCCAGGAGGCGCTTCAGGGCGGGACGGCTGTACCGGCTGGAGGCCCAGCCGGGGAACTTGGCCGACGGGACCATCACCAGGACAGCCCGGATGAAGTCGAGCTCCCGGACCGCCTCGACCGCCGGGTCGCCCGCCACCGCCCGGCGGGTGATCACCTCGCGGAAGAGGGCCTCCAGGGGTCCGGCCGCCCGCTGGGCCGCGGCGGCGGCCAGGGCGGCAAAGGAATCGCTGGCGGCGGCCAGGCGGAAGAGGTCGCCGTAGATCTCCGCGCCGGCGGCCGCCCGGAAGGCGGCGTAGATCGGGGCAAAGTGGATCTTCTTCAGGGCGTCGCTGATATTCTCCACCCCTCTCCCCTGCAGGGAGAGGCAGAGCTTGGCCAGGAAGCCCTGCTCGTCGTCGCGGACCTCGCGGATGTCGAGGAAGACGTGGGTCTGGTAGGCCCGCAGCTTCAGCGACATCCCCTTCTCCCGCAGCTCCCGGCTGGGCCGGACGTACTCCAGGCCGGTCCGGACGTCGTGGAAGATGGTGTAGTCGTCGTCGCCGGCCCGCAGGCCCAGGCCCTGCGCGAGGTCGACCCGGACCAGTTTCCCCTTCCCGCTCTTCCCCTTCTCCAGCCGGGCGGCGGAGACCCGGATCCAGCCGGCGGTGTTGAGGTAGCGGTTGTTGTAGACGACCAGGGAGCGCTCGTTCTCGTAGCGGTTGGAGTAGGCGAAGACGTCCTCGCTGACCGAGCCGTCGTCGCGGTAGAAGTCGTAGAGGTAGAAGTTGGCCACGTCGGAGAAGAGATGGCGCTTCTTGAGCAGGGGGAAGATCTCGGTCTCGTGGCGCCGGACCAGGAAGCCGTCGACCGGCTCGTCCCAGTAGGCCCGGCGATACTCCATCCCGTACTTCTCGGTCAGGCCCTCGACCTGGCCGTGGCCGAAGAGCGGCATCCCCGGCATCGTGGCCAGCAGCGTGCAGACCCCGAAGTACTTGTCGCCCTTGCCGAACTGGGCGATCGCGGTCGCCTCGTCGGGGTTGGACATAAAGTTGGCGAACCGCTTCAGGATCTGGGGATCGAACTCCAGCATCTCCTTCACCACCTGCCGGTACCCGTCGTTCATCTCCATCTTCAGCATATTCATAAACGCGCTGTTGTAGACCCGGTGCATCCCCAGGCTCCGGACGAAGTAGCCCTCGAGCATCCAGAAGGCCTCGGCCAGGAGCAGGGTCTGGGGCACCTCCTGGGCCACCCGGTCGACCACCTCCCGCCAGAACTCGACCGGGAAGAGCTTCTCGAACTCGCTCCGGGCGACCCCCCGCCCGGAGCGGGAGGGGATCGCCCCCCCCTCCCCCGGCGGCGGGTACCAGAGCCGCTGGAAGTGCTGCTTGGCCAGGACCATCGCGGCGTCGAAGCGGATCACCGAGAAGGAGCGCGCGACGTGGAGGATGGTCCGGATCACCGCCTCGCGGACCTCGGCCAGCAGGAAGTTGAGCTGGGCGGTGTCGTTCCAGGGCATACTGGTGCCGTCGTTGCCGTGGTAGACATAGCGGGTCTCGCCGGTCACCCGGTCGACCCGCTGGAAGACGACGGCGGCGTCGGACCGTTCCCAGTAACCGTCCTCGAGGCGGATCGCCACCCGGGGGTCGGAGGAGAGGTCGGGACCGGTGAAGCGGTAGTTGGGGAAGGGGGGCCGGTCGGCCTGGATGAACCAGCCCGGGTGCTCGACCACCCAGCGGGAGTCGATCCCCATATGGTTGGGGACCATATCGCAGGCGATCCGGATCCCCCGCTCCCAGGCCCTCCGCTTGAGGTCGTCGAGGGCCGGCCAGCCGCCGAGGTCGCCGGAGACGGAGTAGTCGCGCAGGGAATAGGCGGAGGCGTCGGCCTCCGGGTTGCCGCAGAGCCGCTTGATCTTCTTCGAGGCCGTCGACCGCTCCCAGATCCCGATCAGCCACAGGCTGGTGAAACCCCAGGCGGCCAGGGTGTCGAGTTCCTGATCCGGGATCCCGTCGAGGCGGGTGATGGTCCGCCCGTAACGGCGGGAGAGCTGGCTCAGCCAGACCGAGGCGTTCTTCACCATCAGAACCACCCGGGGCATCCAGTCGAGGTCGGGGCTGAACCGTTCGTAAAGCTCGCGCCCGGACCCGGCCGGGCCGCCGGGGCCGAAACCGGCCCCCGGGCCGGCCGGGACGGCGGCCGGTCCCGGGCCGGCCAGCCGCAGCTTCTCCTCCTCCCGGATGATGTCCCGGGTCAGGGCCAGGGCCTCGAGCAGTTCGGGGGGGAGGAGGGCCGCCCAGTTCTGGCGGATGTAGTCCAGCTGGCCGGGAAGGGAGTTCGGAGATACCTCGGCCGGGCGGCGGAGAAACCGCGGGAGGGGGAGTTTCTCCGGCCCGAAGACCGGATGGCGGCGGTAGTAGGTTTCCTGGTGGGCGACCACCTCCGGGTAGGGGGTCTGCCGGGAGAGCTCCCGGGCGGGGAAGAAGTCGTGGAGGGGGCCGAAGGCCGGGTTGCCGGCCGCCAGGTCGAGCAGGAGCAGCTCGCTCCAGACCTCCTGCCGGGGCGGCGGGGTCCCCTCCCCCCCCTCCAGCCAGTCGGCCGGGGCCACCTCCGGCGGGGGATGGTTGAGCCCGGGCAGGGTCTCGATCATCCGGACCAGGGTCCCCTCCAGCGGCCCGGAACCGAACTTCCTCCGCGCCGACGCCACCCCCCGGGGGAGGACCCCGGGGTTCTCCCGGAGGTGGTAAACCCCGGCCAGGTAGTGGCAGATGGCGTCGATCAGGCAGATGGCGGAGACCTCTCCCGCCCGGACCGCCCGCTCCGGGTGGGCGGCGGCATCCCGGGAGCGGTTGATCGAGGCGGCCATCGCCTGGGCGAAGTCGAAGGCTTCCCCCGGTTTCCGCGGCAGGGGACGCAGCCCGAAGCGGTTCCGGATCCTCCGGTAGAGCTGGAAGGGGGACGCGGTGAACCCGCCGGGGCCGGCCGCGGGAGGCGACGGTTGATCTGTATTCATACCTGCGGATCCTTCACGGGGGACGGGAAAGGGCGCCGGGCAGAAAAACCGGACTTCATCCGGAGGGCGGGCGCGGACTTTCGCCGGCGGCGGGGTCGAGGCCGGCCGCCTCGAGCTGCCTCTTCAGGCGCTCCACGGCCAGCTCGAGGTCGGCGGTCCGGACCACCCGGCGGGCCATCGCGTCGATCATCCCGGTCAGTTCGGCGGTCCGCTTCTCGACCAGCTCCTCCAGGTGTTCCCGGTGGCGCCGCAGCTCCTCCTCGGCCGCTCGCCGCTCGGTGATGTCGAGGACGTAGCCGTGGTAATGGGTGATCTCGCCGGCGGCGGAGCGGACCACCACGGTGTAGTCGCTCACCCAGCGCCACTCGCCGGAGCGGCTGGCGATCCGGTAAACCTGCTCGTAGGAGTTCCGGCCGGCGGCCACGTGGTCCTTGATCTCCTCGCCGACCCGGTCCCGGTCCTCCGGGTGGATGATCGACTCGTAGAAGAAATCCCCCCCGCCGAACTCCTCCGGCCGGTAGCCGAACTGGCTCTCGATGTTGGGGGAGACGTACTCCACCGGCCAGCCGGGGACGGCCCGCCACTTCAGGACCACGGTCGGACCGGCGACGAAGAGGCGGTGCTCGTCCCGCAGTTCCTGGTTGATCCGGTGGATCTCCTCGGTCCGTCTCCGGACCTTCGCCTCCAGCTCCTCGTGGGAGGCGAGGAGCTTCTTCCGGTTCTCGATCCGCTCGGTGATGTCGTGGATGACCGCGATCACCCGTTTCTTGCCCCCGATCTCCACCAGGCTGTTCGAGACCTCCACCGGGAGGAGGGTGCCGTCCTTGCGGATGTTGACCGTCTCGATGTAGACCCCGTGCCGGACGGTCAGGTCCTGGATCGTCTCCGGGAGGGCGGCCCGGATCTCGGGGGGGACCAGGTCGCCGACCGTCATCTTCAGCAGTTCCTCGCGGCTGTAGCCAAGCATCCGGCAGACGGCGGCGTTGACGTCGAGGATCTCCCCCCGGGCGGTCTCGATGAAGATGCCGTCCTTGAGGTGATCGACGATCTCCGCGCACTGGAGGTACTTCTCCCGCAGGCGGCGGATCAGTTCCTTGCGCTTCTTCGAGTCTTTCTTGAGCAGGGAGAGCTTCCGCCGCAGGAAACTGAACTCGTCCTCAAAGGCTTCTGTCGGCTGTTCGGGATACATTGTCTCGAAGTTATGCCTGGATCAGGTTTGTCCTGCTTAAAGATAGCGCAAACCGGGCCGGTTCACAAGAGAGTTTTCCGGCTCCGGGGTTGACGGCCGGTTCCGGGAGCGGTAGTCTATCAATGTACCCCCCGGACGGGGGGACAATCCGGGCGCTTAGCTCAGCGGGAGAGCGCTACCCTTACAAGGTAGATGCCGCTGGTTCAAATCCAGCAGCGCCCATCGCCTGACCGGGCGAGCCGATGGGATTCCCGGGTTGACCGCTTCCCGCCGCGGTTATTTCCTCGATAGTATATAATTCCCATAGAGATAATATTTTTTTCTTGACCTCCCGGACCCGGTCCGATAGAGTGGCCCATCGTGAAGATTTCCAAGAAAGGCGAGTACGCCCTGCGAGCCCTGAGCTGCCTGGTCCGGCGGCGGGGCGAAGGGCCGGTCCCGATCCGGGAGATCGCCCGGGAGGAGCAGATCCCGAAGAAATTTCTCGAGGCGATCCTCCTCGAACTGCGGAAAGCCGGGTTGATCGAGAGCGTGCGCGGGCCGGCCGGGGGCTACCGCCTGCTCAAGGACCCCCGCACCGTCTCCCTGGCCCGGGTGATCCGGATGATCGACGGCCCCCTGGCTCCGCTGCGCTGCGTCTCCAAGACCGCCCATCTCCGCTGCCCCCGGGAGAAGATCTGCGGCCTCCACGGGGTGATGGCCGAGGTCCGGGAGGCGCTGGCCGGGATCCTGGAGAAGAAAAGCCTGGGGGATCTCGCCCCCCGGCCCTGATTTTTTTTGCCTTGATATTCTACTATCTCTATAGATAATATAAGATAAACCGGGCCCGCCGGGGCCAAACCGAAAAGGGGGTTAGAACGATGAAACAATCCATCTTGCTCGCCGGTGCACTGGTGGCCGCGTATTGTCTGGCCGGATCGGGGCCGGCCGCGGCGAAGGATGACTGGGAGTGGTGGTTTACCACCCCGGTCAGCTACCGCCCGACCCCGGAAATCCGCCTCAACGTCGAGGGGCTCTTCCGCTGGAAGAACGATCTGAAGGATATCTACTACCGGTCGGCAATAACCGGCGGCACCTACTCTCTTCTCCCCGGGATCGCGGTGGGCGGCCACTTCTGGTACAAGGAAGTCCGGAAGGACAAGGATTCACCCTGGGTCTATACCGACACCTACGTCGGGAACCTGGATTTCCAGTACCAGGCGGCCGACTGGCTGGTCCTGCGGGAGAACAACCGGATCGAATACGACAACACCCGCTACAAGTGGACGCTCCGGGTCCGGCCGCGATTGGATTTCCCCCTGGCCAGGTTGGGCTTGAAACCGCTCATTTTCTATACGGAGAACGAGTTCTTTTTCAATTTCGATTTTGAAGACGGGCGGGACACCTTCTCGGAGAACCGGGCCACGATTGGGGCGAATCTCCAGGTGCTGGGACCCTTCGGGGTCACCGCCGCCTACCGGAATGTCGGGAAGAAATCGGCCTCCACCGGCAGCTGGGATTTCACCAATGTCCTGTTCACCTCAGTCCGGCTCTCATTCTGACCGGGCAAACGCCAATACGGAGAACGACCATGAAAAGAATATGGATCCTGGTTTTGACGGCCGCAATAATTCTCGCCGCCGGGTCCGGCTGCCGCCGGCGGTCCGCCCCCGGGGAGTTACAGGGGACGATCACCATCTCCGGGGCCTGGGCCCTCTACCCCCTGGCGGTCCGCTGGGCCGAGGAGTTCAAGAAGATCCACCCCGGCGTCCGGATCGACATCTCGGCCGGGGGGGCGGGGAAAGGGATGGCCGACTCCCTGGGCGGGGTGGTTGACCTGGGGATGGTCTCCCGGGAGATCAACCCGGCCGAGATCGCGGCGGGCGCCTGGTGGGTGGCGGTGGCCAAGGACGCCGTGGTCCCGGTGATGAACCGGGAGAACCCGGCCGCCGCGGCCGTCCGGGAACGGGGGATGACCCGGGAGGAGTTCGCCGCCGTCTGGCTGCGGGGCGAGACGACCGGCTGGCCCCCCTCTCCCCGGGCCGGCCGGGTGCCGGATATGGCCGTCTACACCCGTTCCGACGCCTGCGGCGCGGCCGAGGTCTGGGCCCGGTACCTGGGCGGGGAGCAGGAGGACCTGCACGGGGTCGGGGTCTACGGCGACCCCGGCCTGGCCCAGGCGGTCCGGCGGGACTTCGGCGGGATCGGCTTCAACAACATCAACTACGCCTACGACCTGAAGTCGGGAGGACAGGTCCCCGGATTGATGGTGATCCCGATCGACCTCGACGGCAGCGGGCGGGTGGAACCGGAGGAGGATTTCTACGGCAGCCTGGGCGGGATCGGGGCCGCCATCGCCGACGGCCGCTACCCCTCCCCCCCGGCCCGCGACCTCCACTTCACCTCCCGGGGCCGGCCGGAGGGCGAAACGGTGCGGGCCTTCCTCCACTGGGTCCTCTCCGATGGCCAGGACCTGGTCGTGGAGGCGGGTTACGTCCGTCTGGCCCCCGAGAAGATCGGCGAGGCTCGGCTCCGGCTGGAACCGGCCGCCGCGCCGGAGGGTGGCGGAACCCGGTGAGCCGGACCGGCCGGAGAGCGGCCCGGGACCGCCGGGCGGCCCGGATCCTGGCCCTGATCACCGCCGGCGGCTCCCTGCTGGTGCTGGTGATCGCGGCCGGACTCTACCTCCGCTCCCGGCCGGTCCTGTCCGGCCGATCCCTCTCCGCTCTCCTCCTCTCTTCCTCCTGGCGTCCCCTCAGGGGCGAGTTCGGCTTCTTCCCCTTCATCGCCGGCACCCTCTGGGTGACCGCGACGGCGGTGGCGATCGCCGTCCCCCTCTGCGTCCTGGCCGCCGTCTGGCTGGCCGAGTACAGCCCCCCGCGGCTGCGGGAGGGAGTCAAACCCCTGATCGACCTCCTGGCCGGCATCCCCTCGGTGATCTTCGGGATCTGGGGGGTGCTGGTGGTGGTGCCCCTGATCCAGGGATGGCTGGCCCCCTTCTTCGGCGTCTCCTCCTCCGGTTACTCGGTCCTGGCCGGGGGGGTGGTGCTGGCGATTATGATCTTCCCCGTGATCATCCACGTCTGCCTGGAGGTCTTCGCCACGGTCCCGGCGGGGTTGCGGGAAGCCTCGCTGGCCCTGGGGGCGACCCGCTGGGAGACGGTCCGCCGCGTCACCGGACGCAAGGCCTTCCCCGGGGTGATCGCCGCCGTGGCTCTCGGCCTCTCCCGGGCCTTCGGGGAGACAATGGCCGTGCTGATGGTGGCCGGGAACGTGGCCCGGGTCCCCTCCTCGCTCTTCGACCCGGCCTACCCCCTCCCCGCCCTGATCGCCAACAATTACGGGGAGATGCTCTCCATCCCCCTCTACGACTCCGCGCTCCTCTTCTCCGCCCTGGTCCTGCTGCTGGTGGTCGTCTTCTTCAACGTCGTCTCCCGGGTCGTCCTGGCCCGGGTGGAGAGGAGGATCGAGTGAGATGAACCGGCGGAAGATCCGGGAACGGATCGCCCTTGCCCTGATGGTCTCCTCCACCGCGGTCATCCTCGGGTGCCTCCTGCTGATCCTGGTCACGGTGGCGGTCAAGGGATTCCCCCACCTCAGCCTGGAGATGGTGACCCGGACCCCGGCCGGCGGGTATTACCTGGGCAAGGAGGGCGGGGTGCTCAACGCCATCGTCGGCTCCCTCTACCTGACCGCCGGGGCCACGGTCATCGCCCTGCTGATCAGCCTCCCGGTGGTGATCTGTCTCAATGTCTATCTCCGCCGCGGCTCCCGCCGGGCCTCGGCGGTCCGGTTCTCCCTCGACGTCCTCTGGGGGGTGCCCTCGATCGTCTACGGGGCCTTCGGCTTCACCCTGATGCTCGCCCTCGGCCTGCGGGCCTCCCTGCTCGGGGGGATTATCGCGGTGGCGCTGCTGATCTTCCCGGTGATGAGCCGGGCGATGGACGAGGCGGTCCGGATGATCCCGGAAGGTCTCTTCACCGCCTCCTTCGCCCTCGGCGCCACCCGGCTGGAGACGGCGCTGCGGGTGGTTCTCCGCCAGTCCCTGCCGGGGCTGCTGACCGCCGTCCTGATCGCCTTCGGGCGGGGGATCGGGGATGCCGCCTCGGTCATCTTCACCGCCGGCTTCTCCGACTCCATCCCGGGATCCCTGCTCCGCCCCGCGGCTACGCTGCCCCTGGCGATCTTCTTCCAGCTCGGCACCCCCTTCCCCGAGGTCCAGGGCCGGGCCTACGCCTCGGCCCTGATCCTGACCGTCGTCATCCTCCTGGTCAGCCTCCTCTCCCGCCGGCTGACCCGAAAGTTCACGAAAAACATCGTCAAATAAGGTGAGACCGATGCCGAGCGAAACCCATATCCAGGTCAAGAACCTCAACGTCTTTTACGGCCGGGAACAGGCCCTGAAGGATATCAACCTTGCCATCCCGGCCCGGAAGATCACCGCCATCATCGGGCCCTCCGGCTGCGGGAAGTCGACACTGCTGAAGACCTTCAACCGGATGCTGGAACTGGTCGAGGGAACCGCCGTCTCGGGGAAGATCGAGGTGGACGGGGAGGATATCCACCGGCCGGGGGTCGAGGTGACGGCGATCCGGAAGAAGATGGGCCTGCTCTCCCAGACCCCCTTCGTCCTGCCGATGTCGATCTTCGAGAACGTCGCCTACGGCCCCCGGATCCACGGGGTCCGGGACCGGCGCCGCCTGAAGGAGATCGTCGAGCGGCGGCTGAGGGAAGCCCAGCTCTGGGAGGAGGTGAAGGGGAAGCTCCACGCCCCGGCCTCCCGGCTCTCGGTCGGCCAGCGGCAGCGGCTCTGCCTGGCCCGGGGGCTGGCGGTGGAGCCGGAGATCATCCTCGGCGACGAGCCGACCTCGGCGCTCGACCCCGCCTCCAGCCGGGCGATCGAGGAGAGGTTCCTCGAGCTGAAGCAGGACTACACGATCGTGATCGTCACCCACATCCTCCGCCAGGCCCGGCGGCTGGCCGATTACGTGGTCTTCCTCTACCTGGGGGAGCTGATCGAGGCCGCCCCGGCGGCGGAGTTCTTCTCCTCCCCCCGCCGGGACCTGACCCGGAGCTACATCGAGGGCGCGATCAGCTGACCTCCCCTCCCCGGGGCGCTGGCGGCGCCGTCCGGCGACGGAAATGGGGGGAGTCGCCCCACTGGCCGAAGCCGATGGTTTCCCCCAGGCTCTTCACCCGTTCTTCCAGACCGCTCCAGCCGGCGGCGCCGGTCTCGTCCAGGCAGGGCTTGCCGTCGTAAAGCTGGTAGGCGGTCCGATAGCGGGTCGGGGTGATGTTGGGCATAATGACATTGGCCCCGGCGGACAGCCCCAGCTCCCGGCCCCGGGGGTCGAGGGTCTGGAGCGCGGTGGTGGCGGCGATGTTCACGTCCCGCAGGACCAGCCGGGCCAGCGCGATCATCCGCAAACCGAGTTCCAGTTGGCGGCGCCGGGCCGCACTGTTCCACTCCCCGAACTCCGCGGCCAGCGGGGTCGCGGAATGGGGGATGTAGGGCCCCATCCCCAGCATATCGATATCCAGGTCCCGGAAGAAGAGGAGGTCGGCGGCCAAACTCTCCGGGGTCTGCCCCGGCAGTCCGATCATCACCCCGGTCCCGACCTGCCACCCCCCCCGGCGAAGGAGCTTCAGGCACTCGACCCGGTTCTCGAAACGGTGATCCGGCGGATGGAGGGTCCGGTAGAGCTCCGGGTCCGAGGTCTCGATCCGGAGCAGGTAGCGGTGGGCCCCGGCGGCGAACCACCGGCGGCAGGTCCCGGCGTCCTGCTCCCCCAGGGAGAGGGTGATTCCCAGCCGCCCGCCGGAAACCTCCTTGATCCGGAGCAGCAGCTTCTCGACGAACTCCGTGAACTCCCCGCTGCGGACTTCCCCGGACTGGAGGACGATCGACCCGTAGCCGTTCCCGTCGGCCCGGCGGGCCGCGGCCAGGATCTCCTCGGCCGCCATCCGGAAACGCTCCGGGGCGGGGTTGGAACGCCGGATCCCGCAATAATAACAATCCCGGGAACAGACATTGGAGAACTCGATGATCCCCCGGAGGAAGACCCGGGGACCGACCTCGGCCGTCTTGACCCGGTAGGCCGCGGCCAAGAGTGCCTCCCGCACCCCGGCCTCCCGGGCGCTCAGAAGGGCCGCGATCTCCCCCCGGTCGAGAACGGTTCCCCGCTCCGCCTCCTCGATCAGTTCAAAGGCATTCATCTCCCCCGACCGGCGGCCGCGATGATCCCGCTCAGTTCCCGGGCGGCCCGGCCGGGGTCCGGCGCCGAACAGACCGCGGAGACAACGGCGACCGCGTCGGCGCCCGCCCGGATCGCCGCCGCCGCGTTGGCGGCGTTGAGCCCGCCGATGGCGACCAACCGGTGGCGGGAGAAAGCGCGCAGCCGGGCCAGACCCTCGAGACCCCAGGCACCACGGGTGTCGGTCTTGGTCGGGGTGGGGAAGATCGGGCTGACCCCCAGGTAATCCACCTCCAGTTCCTGGGCCGCTTCCGCGTCCTCCCAGGTCTCCACCGAGAGCCCGACCAGGGCCTCCGTGCCCAGCAGCTCCCGGGCAATCCGGGAGGGCAGATCGGCCTGGCCCAGGTGGACGCCGGCGGCGCCGACGGCGAGGGCCACGTCAACCCGGTCGTTGATGATCAGGGGCACCCCGAGAGGATCCAGGATCTCTTGGAGGACGCGCGCCGCCTCGACGAAGGCCCGCGTCGAGGCCCGCTTTTCTCTCAGCTGGACCCAGGAGGCGCCGCCCGCGGCCGCTTCCCGGACGACCCGATCGAGCGGCCGCCCGGCGCAGGCGGCGGGGTCGGCAACCAGGTATAAACCTTTCACTCCCCCTCCCCGGCCTTCAGCCGGCGGCGGATCGTCTCCCCGTCGAGCCGGTAAAGCGCGTCGAGCAGGCGGTACTGGAGGGATCCGGGGCCGGCCGCCCCTTCCGCCGCCGTTTCGGCGGCGATGCCGAGGACGGCCATCGCGGCGGCGGCGGCGAAGATTGGATCGGGTTCCACCGCGGCGAAAGCCCCGCAGAGAGCCGAGGCCGTGCAGCCCAGGCCGGTCACCCGGGTCATCAGGGGATGGCCGTTTCCGATCCGCAGGGTTCTCCCGCCCCCGACGATGTAATCAATCTCGCCGCTGACGCAGACCGCGACGCCCAGTTCCCGGGCCAGGCCGGCGGCCGCGGACAGGGCGCTCGGGGCCCGCTCGGTGCTGTCCACCCCCTTGGTCCCGGCCGGACCGCCGGCCAGCGCCATAATCTCCGAGGGGTTGCCCCGGATGACGGCCGGCGGGCGGGCGGAGACCAGCCGGCGGAAGGTGTCGGTCCGGTAAGGGGTGGCGCCGGCGCCGACCGGGTCGAAGACCACGGGGACCCGGCGCGCGGCCGCTTCTTCCATCGCCAGCTCCGCCGAACGGACCCAGGGAGCGCTGATCGTCCCCAGGTTGACGACCAGGGCCCCGGCCAGTCCGACCATATCGCGCACCTCTTCTTCGGCGTGGGCCATCACCGGGGAGGCGCCCAGGGCGAGCAGGGCGTTGGCCGTGGTGTTCATCACCACGTAGTTGGTGATGTTGTGGACCAGCGGCGCGGAGCGGCGGATTTTCTCCACGGCCGTCCAGATGTTTCCTCCCGATATTTTCATCATTCCCCTCCCCTCGGACCTCGAATCGGCAATTTTCAGATGGGAGTTCTCCCCGACCGGAAGCACCGATTTGTGACAAACCGGCAAAAATCTTCCGGCAAGGAAAAGATACGCCAGGGAAGAAAGCCCGGGGCGGAGCTCCGTCCTCTTCCCTGCAGGTTTCCGTTACGGATTCTTGGGGCGGCTTACCGCGATAATCACAGCCGCAACCTCGTTCCACCTCTTGACCGGGGAAACCGAGGAAACCAGCGGAAAGCAATTTCTTATCAATTAAATCTCTCCGGCTTCATAGCCGCTAAAGGGAACCCACATACTTTTTTCGGTCCCGATGACCGTGGTATATGGATGGAGCATCCCGTGATTAACGCACCGCACGGCGTACCAGTCGATACTCGGGTTGCTGGCGAGTTCGTCTTTTATTCCGTCGGTGACGGTGACCGAGGATTTTGAGCTGGAATGAATTGTCTTGATGACACCGGCCTGATCATCCGGAGTCAGAAAGGAATAAACCGGAGCCAGGGCGTGGCGGTCAACCATTTCAACCAGATCTTCGGGAAACATATCTTCCCGGGAATGAATCTCCAGGCTGACCACGCTGAGCTGACCGAATAAGCCTCCCAGTTCCTGAATAACCGAGCCGGGATAGGTGGTAATGATCGGGATGTCTATCCGAAAGGCGATCATCGCCTTGTGGTCCGAAGCGGTGGTCTTGGCGGAATAAGAGCACTGGTATTTAACCAGGCATTTCTCCCGGGAGATCGGGGTCAACTTTTCCACGAAGAAGGGATACTGAAATTCGGTCCGGACCATAGACGCCTTCAATTCGGCCAGATAATCCACGATGTTGGTTCGAATCGTATCGGCGCCGATTCGATCCCGGTGACGGTGGATGATCTGAATGAATTTATCGATCCACCGGGCCTCGAATTCCTGCATAATCCGGGCCTGAATCGAGATCTCGGCGATGGTGTATTGTCCATCGGGATTGTTTCGGGAAGGAACCCGAATCGGGAACGGCAGGGAACTCAACCCGACATCCATCAAAAAACTTTTTTCCTCGGTCATTATTTCCTCCTTGGCTGAAATATTTATCACTCCCGCGAAATCATCCCCGGCCGATCCGGGCCGCCTCCCGGGCCATTACCGACCATCCGTTGTAGGACAGACCCAATACCCGGACCCGGGAATCCTCCCCGGTAAAAAGCATCTCTCCGTTTTTTGTCCCGGGCGCGGCGGCGGGCGAGACGCCGAGAAAAACCAGGTCCCGGCAGATATCAATGACCAGATCACGAGCAGTCTCCATCATCTCGCTGAAAAAAACAATCGCGTCAACGCCGCCCAGGGGTGAAATGAACGCTCCGATATACTTCATCAGCCGATAGCGGTATAGGGCATAAATCGGCGCGAGTTCCGGATCGGACAGGCCCGCCAGCAGATCGGAGAGCGAGCAATGACTTCCCCGCAGCCCGGTAAAGCCGCTTTCCCGGGTGAGCAGCCGGTTGATTTCTTCGAAGGAGAATCCCGCCGACCGGAGTTGAAAGATAATGGTCGGATCAATGCTGCCGCAGCCGGTGGCCGTCGGCATTCCTTCCGCCGGGGTGAAACCGATGCTGGTCTCCACCGCCCGGCCGTTCAGGATAGCCGCCGCGCTGGTATTATTTCCCAGATAGACGCTGATCACCCGCTCCGCTTCCCCCGGGAAGAAACGCTGCGTTTCCCGCCAGGACCAGGAATGTCCCACGCCGTGCCCCCCGTATTTGCGGATCCCGTTTTTCCGCAACTCCAGAGGCAAGGCATAGGCGCTGACGTGTTCCGGAAGTTCGGCGAAAAAGGCGGTGTCGCAAAACAATACCTGCGGCGCCGGGGACCATCCCATCCCATAACGGACGACTTTTGCGGTAATGTCATTATATTCCGGCAACCAGCCGAGGCAACGGGACAATCGAGAGGGAGTGCGGCGGTCAATCCGGGAAACCGTATCCCTGAACTCCCCGCCCCCGTGGTAGAGCTTGTAGCCGATCACCTCCGCCCGGTTCAGATCGGGAAACTGTTGATCCATTTCTCGAGACCAGTTCGATCCGAAAGGACAGGATCCCTCAATGCGCTCTCCCCCCGTTATCCGGCACCATCTCAGAGCGGGAGGAGCGGGATCAAACAACGCGATCATTGCCGCCTCCCATTAATTTCAGTCCTTCCCGGCAGATGATCAATTCCTCTTCCGGAGGGATGACGAGAATATCCACCCGGGAATCTTCGGCGCCGCAGTGAAATGCCGCCGCGGGGTCAGCCGCCCGGTTTCGTTCCGGGTCGAGTTTTATCCCCAGCCATTCCATCCCCGCGCATACTTTCTCCCGCACCAGGGGGTTGCGCACCCCGATATCATCCGTAAACACCAGGACATCCGTTCCTCCCAGCACCACCGCGTAGCTCCCGATGTATTTTTTCAGACGATCGATGTACATCTCGAAGGCGAGCCGGGCCGCCGGCCCTTCCGATCCGCCGAACCGGCTGATCAGGTCCCGGATATCGCTGGAGAAGTTGCTCACCCCCAGCAACCCGCTCCGTTTGTTCATTATTTGCTCCAGCTGATCCAGTCCGTAACCATATACGGTCATTAAATAAACCGTTAGCATCGGATCGATATCCCCGCAGCGGGTGCTCATAATCAACCCCGGCAGGGGAGAGTAGCCCATCGAGGTGTCGACGGAACAGCCGTCCCGGATGGCCGCCACGCTGGCGCCGCCGGTACCGAGGTGGCAGGCGATGATTTTCGTCTCTTTGTCTCCGGTTGCTCTCAAACGAAACGTCTCTTCGACCACGTGCTGATACGAGAGTCCGTGGAAACCATATTTGCGAAATCCGAATTGAGCGAGCAGCGCTCGGGGCAGGGCATAGGTGTAGGCGGGCCCGGGCAGATCGGCGTGGAAAGCCGTATCGAAGGAAACATACTGGGGCAACCCGGGGAAAGAATGGTCGCTGGTGGTGATCACGCTCAGGGAAAACGGGTTGTGAATCGGCGCCAGGTGGAGACAGCGGCGGAGTCCCTCCCTGACTTCAGGATCAAGCCAGACCGAATTCCGGAATAAGCTTCCTCCGTGGGCGAACCGATGTCCCAGACAATCGATTGTGATGTTATTTTCCCGGATAAAACCCGCGACACGGCCGGCGGCTTCGGAGTGAGTATTGACCGGCTGGCGATCCACTGTCAGCTTGCCCGAGAACCGATACTCGATGAAAGAAGGATCGCTGCCCTGCACTCCGACCCGGTGGGCTTTTGCGGCTAAAATCGGTTCGATCCTCCCCGATCCGTCCGTGGAGAACGCCTTGCAGGTCAAAGATGAACTCCCGCAGTTAAAGATCAGGATATTCTTCATACGGAAACAGAATAACACCAAGCAGGCGGAGAATAGTAGGAAAAGCGCGGGGGAGGAGCCAACCCTGAGTTATTTACACATCGCCGCCGGGGGGGGCGGACGTGATCGGAACGGGGAAATAATTCCAAAAAACATCGTTCCTCCGTGGCATATTGACTCCGGGTCCCGGATCTTCTTGACGGCCTTGATCGGGTTCTCGGGGATGACCCCCAGCTCGACCAGCTTGTTGAACATCGCCTTGGCCATCGTGACCTCGAGGTTGACGGTCCGCTTGCTGGCCTTCTTCAGCCGGTCGTGCTTGAACTTCTCGACCCCGCGGGGGGTGACGTCGTTGAGCTTCTTAAAGCCGGTGACCTCGAGGAAGTCCCTCAGGGTTTCGCCGTCCCGGCGCACAATTCGCTTGCCACGGAGATCGGAATCAGTATAGTAGTGCGACCGTAACTTCCCGGACGACCATCTTCGATTTGCGCAGGGAAATCGGATCAAGGCGAGGTAGCTCAGTTGGTAGAGCAGCGGACTGAAAATCCGCGTGTCGTCAGTTCGATTCTGACCCTCGCCATTAAAAAATCTTCCCCTCTCCCGAGGGGAAGATTTTTTAATGTAAGTGCTTGACCCGAGCAAAAGCATATTGATTTTCGTCCGTTTCGAGTAGTATCTTCGGGTGGCAAGCCGAAATCGGGCCGGCCTTTATCCGGCGGCCAGGAATAGGATGATATGAAATTCAGACGCGGATCGGGGGTCCTCCTCCACATCACTTCCCTGCCCGGACCCCACGGGATCGGGTCCCTGGGGCGGGAGGCGTTCGAGTTCGTCGACTGGCTGGTGGACGCCGGCCAACGGTTCTGGGAGGTCCTGCCGATCACCCCGATCGGCTACGGCAACTCCCCCTACTCCAGCCCCTCGGCCTTCGCCGGCGCCCCCTCCCTGATCAGCCTCGAGCGGCTGGCCGAAGAGGGGTTCCTCTCCCCGGAGGAAGTCCCCCCCGGGGAGGGTTTTCCCCCCGACCGGGCGGCCTATCCCGAGGCGATCCGGCTGAAGCGGGAGGCGGTGGAGAAGGCCTGGCGCCGCTTCCGGGAGGAAGCCTCGGAGCGCCGGAGGAAGAATTTCGCCGATTTTCAGGTCGAGCACAACCCGTGGTTGGAGAATTACGCCCTCTACAAGGCGGTCAAGGACCACTTCCGGGGCGCCCCCTGGTACGAGTGGCCGAAGGAGATCGCCTTCCGCCGGGAGCCGGCGGTAAAAAAATGGGCGAAGAAACTGGCGGACCGGATCGAGGAGACCAAGTTCGCCGAGTTCCTCTTCTTCCGCCAGTGGAAGAAGCTGCGCGGATACTGCAACGAGCGGGGGGTGAAGATCATCGGGGACATCCCCTTCCCGGTCAGCTACGACAGCGCCGATGTCTGGGCCAACCGCCGACTCTTTCTCCTCGACGAGAAGGGCAAGCGGCGGGCCCTGGGCGGGGTCCCGATGACCGGACACTCCGGGGTCAGCCAGATCTGGGGCAACCCCATCTACGACTGGGTGGCGATGTCGGAGGACGGGTTCGGCTGGTGGACGAGACGGTTTAAGACCGTGCTCGAGATGGTGGACGTGATCCGGGTCGATCACTTCTCCGGGTTCGTGGTCGCCTGGCACATCCCCACCGATGCCGCCAGCTCGGCCGAGGGGCAGTGGTTTTACGGCCCCGGGGCTTCGCTCTTCGGCCTGCTGGAGAAGAAGCTGGGGACGCTGCCGATCATCGCCGAGGCCCTGGAGCCGGTCCACTTCGAGGAGGCCAAGGCGATCCTCGAGCTGCTGGAGTTCTCCTCCACCCGGGTCCTCCAATTCGCCTTCCGGGGGAAGAAAGGTTCCCCCCACCGGCCCGAGTTCTACCCCTACAACTCGGTGGCCTACACCGGGACCCACGACACCGACACCACCGTCGGCTGGTTCTCTTCTCTCGACCCGGAGGAGAAGAAATCCGTCCACGACTATTTCCAGGACGGACAGGAAGAGATCAACTGGCAGTTCATCAAGCGGGCGCTGGCCTCGGCCGCCGACCTCACCATCATCCCCCTCCAGGACATCCTGGGGCTGGGGGGCGAGGCGAGGATGAACGCCCCCGGACAGTCGGCCGGGCAGTGGGAGTGGCGCTGCCTTCCGGGGGTGCTGACCGGAGAACTGGCCGACCGGCTGGCCGGGATGACCCGGCACTTCGGCCGTTAGGAGGATCTCGGATATGAATATACTGGTCACCGGGGGGGCCGGATACATCGGGAGCCACACCGTCCTGGAACTGCTCCGGGCCGGGCACACGGTAACGGTGGTTGACAACCTCTCCAACAGCAAGGAGGAGGCCCTCCACCGGGTGTCGGAACTGAGCGGGAGGTACCCCGGGTTCCAGCGGATCGATCTCCTCGACTGCCCGGAACTGAAGAAGGTCCTGGCCGAGGGGGAGATCGAGGCGGTGATCCACTTCGCCGGCCTCAAAGCCGTCGGCGAGTCGGTCGCCCGGCCGCTCGACTACTACCGCAACAACGTCACCGGGACGATCAGCCTCCTGCAGGCGATGGAGGAGACCGGGGTGAAGAGGATCGTCTTCAGTTCTTCGGCCACCGTCTACGGCGACCCGGACTCGGTCCCGATCCGGGAGGACTTCCCTCTCGGCCCGACCAACCCCTACGGGCGGACCAAGCTGATGATCGAGGAGATCCTGAAGGACCTGGGGGCCGCAAAGCCGGACTGGGAGATCACCCTGCTGCGCTACTTCAACCCGGTCGGCGCCCACCCCTCGGGCCGGATCGGGGAGGACCCGCACGGGATCCCCAACAACCTCCTGCCCTTCATCAGCCAGGTCGCCGTCGGTCGGCGCGAACGGCTCAACGTCTTCGGCGGCGACTGGCCGACCCGGGATGGGACGGGGGTGCGGGACTACATCCACGTGGTCGACCTGGCCCTCGGCCATCTGGCGGCCCTGGAGAAGAGCACGCCCGGGGTGGCGGTTTACAACCTCGGCACCGGTCGCGGGAACAGCGTCCTGGAGATGGTGGCCGCCTTTGAGCGGGCCGCGGGGAAGGGAATCCCCTACCGGATCGTCGAGAGGCGGCCGGGGGACATCGCCGAGTGCTGGGCCGACCCCTCGCGGGCGGAACGGGAGCTGGGCTGGAAGGCAACCCGGGGGATCGACGAGATGTGCCTCGACGCCTGGCGCTGGCAGTCCGGGAACCCGGAGGGCTACTGACCGGAGGTCAGTAGCCGGTGAGCAGTCAGCAGCCCTGCAATCTGCTCACTGCTTACTGTTCCGCGAACTTCCATCCGGCCGCGCGCAGCCTTTCCCGCCACCACCCCACCCCCTCCTCCACCGCCCCCGGCGGGCCGGAGACCCCGAGGACGACGTCCCAGCCCCCCTCGACGATCCGGGGGAGGCTGGAAAAAGCAAGACCGGGGAAGACGGCAATGAACTCCTCCATCAGGCCGGCCAGGTCGGCCTCCCGCCCTTCGGGGATCACCAGGGAGCGGGCTGTCCGCTCGGGACCGGGGAGGTAATGCCGGTCGAGGACCCACTCCATCATCGGCCCCGCCATCTCGGGGAAGCCGGGGAGGAAGTAGCCGTTGGCGATCGCGAAACCGGGGACCTGGTTGTAGGGGTTGGGGACCATCCGAGAGCCGGCCGGGAACTCAGCCATCTTCAGCCGGTGGGGGGTGGCGCGGGGCCCAAAGCGGGCCGAGAGGATCGCCGTCGCTTCCGGGTGCGGCTCCAGGCCGACCCCGGCGGCTTGAGCGGCGCAGCGGCGGGTGTGGTCGTCCGGGGTGGCGCCGATCCCGCCGCAGCAGAAGAACGGCTCCCCCCGGGCCATCGCCCACTTCAGCTGCTCCCGGAGCATAACCGGGTCGTCGGGGAGGACCAGAACATAGCCAAGAGGAAGGCGCCGCCGGTCAAGGGCGGCGCGGGCGTTCTCGAGGTGCCGGTCACGGACCCGCCCGTCGAGGATCTCGCTGCCGACGATGATCAGCCCGAAACCGGCGATCTCCTTCTTCATATATCCGGACGGGCCGCTCAGAAGTCGTCGTAATACTCCGGGTCGTAGACGTAGGTCTCGCCCGGCTGGAACATCATCGCCCCCTCCATATAGTCCCGGTAGGAGGGGTAGACCCGGACCCAGTCCCCGATCAGCTTCCGGTAGAGGTCCTCGCTCTCGCGGGCCGAGACCTCCTCCTTCGCGGTCCGCTTTCGGTCGCGGGCGAACCACCCCCGGTCGTAGTAGTTGACCTCGATCTTCGCCAGCCGGCCCGAGCGGCCCCGCTCCGGGTAAAGGAAGGCGTAGCCCTCGAGGCCGGAACCGGAACCGGCGAGGTCGATCTCGGTCCTCGGGGTCAACCAGACCGCCTCGATGACCTCCGGGGCCGCGGCCTCGCTGTGGACCGGGCCGTACTTCCGGGCCAGGACCAGCCGGAAGATCGTGTATTCGATGATGCTTTCCGGGCCGCCGACCCGGTAGGCGCCTCTTCTCAGCTTCCCGTCGGTGAAGTAGTAGACCGCCTCGGCCGGGAACTTCTTGAGCAGGGTATCCCGGCAGACCAGCTCATCGGGCGCACGCGAGATGACGGCTCCGGCATCCTCCAGGGTCCCCTCGACCTCCTCCATCCCCATCCCCCAGACCGCCCCCCGGAAATCCCCTCCCGGGGGCGGAGCGGCCGCCGCCGGTTCGGGCCCCTTGCCGGAAGCGCACCCGAGAAGCAACAACACCGCCCCCACGACCGAAACAACTGCTGACAGTTTCATCAATCTGCCTCCTTTTCGCTCAATCAGTAGTTACCGCAGCGGCGAAGAACCTCTTGCCGCCGGAAGAGACCTCGTGGATCTTCCCCGCGTCCTTCAGGTGGCCGAGATACTTGATGGCCTGGTGGCGGTGGACGCCGAAGACGGCGGCCAGGTCCTCCACGGTGGCCGGGCGGCGCTGGAGGTAATCGTGGATGGCAGTAAGGAGGTCACGGTCGGCCGCCGCGGCGCGGTGGCCGGAGAAACCGGCCACCACCTCGACCGGGATCGGGGAAACCAGGGAAGCCAGGAAGTCCCGGACCCTCTCCAGTCCCTCGGGAGAAAGCGCTTCCACCCCCGCCTCGGCCCCCGGCCGGACCGCGGTGTTGAGCTGGACCTTCTCCGACCGGATCAACCTGATCCGTCCGGCGATCGCTTCCAGTTCGGAGTCGGAGTCGTTGACCCCGGGGAGGAGCATCACCTCCAGCCAGACCCGCCCGGGGAACCCGGCGGTGAAGGCGGCGAGGCCTTCGGTCAGGCCGTCGAGGACGAGCTCCCGGTGGGGACGGTTGATCTTCCGGAATACTTCCTCGGTCCCAGCATCGAGACTGGGAACGACCAGGTCGGCGGCGGCCAGGGCTTCCCTCACCTCCGCCAGGCCGAGGAGGGTCCCGTTGGTCAGGACCGCCACCGGGATCGGGGAGAGCTTCCTGATCTCCGGGATCAGGCGGCCGATCCCGCTGTGCAGGGTCGGCTCGCCCGAGCCGGAGAGGGTGATCCAGTCGATCCTTCCCCCCTCCCCCAGCTTCTCCGCCAGTTCCGCCAGGACTTCGTCCAGCGGGGCGTACTCCCCCCTCCGGAGCGTGGTCTTCCCGGTCGAGCCCAGCTGGCAGTAAACGCAGTCCAGGGTGCAGGTCTTGAAGGGGACCAGGTCCACGCCGAGGGAGAACCCGAGCCGGCGGGAAGGAACCGGGCCGAATATCCTCTTCATAGCTTCCGCCGGACCGAGCTGATCTTCCCCGCCATCGTCAGGGGTTTGTCGGTGCGGTCGTCGAGCTTGATCGTGGTCACCACCCGCTGCACCCCCGGGCCGAAGGCGGAGAGGTGCATCTTCTTCGCGCAGTCGAGGAGGGCGTCGAGTTCGCCCTCGATCACCGTCCCCATCGGGGTCAGCTCGTACCTGACCCCCCGGACGCTCTTCAGGGCCTGGAGCGCCCCGGCCACGAAACGGCTCACCGAGGGGGAAGAGGTCCCGACCGGGACCACGCTGATCTCCAGCATCGCCATTGTCTTATCCTCCCAGGTGCGGGGAGATCTTCCCCTCCAGGGCTTCCTTCGGCACCACCCCGACCACCTGGTCCACCGCCTTCCCTCCCTTGAAGACCATCAGGGTCGGGATCCCCCGGATGTTGTAGCGGGCGGCGGCCCCGGGGGTATCATCGACATTGACCTTGCAGACCTTGAGCTTCCCCGCGTACTCCTCGGCCAGGGCGGCGACCGCCGGGGCGATCATCCGGCAGGGGCCGCACCAGGGGGCCCAGAAATCGACCAGGACCGGGAGGTCGGATTGAATGACCTCGGTTTCAAAGTTGGCATCGGTAACGATGATTTCCATTTTTTGCTCTCCGGGTTCTGGTTCTTTAAAACTTAGAGTTTGTTTGTTCAATATCCAACAGCCGACAAGGAATATCCAATAACCAAGTTGTCCTCCCGGCAGCAAATCTTGCGCCAGCGGCCGGTTTTCACTCAATAAGGGCAGACCCCCCCGGAGCAGCCGGCCGGCCCGGCCGGGCAGGTCGGACAGGACGTTTCGGGGTGCCGGTTCTTCGCGGCCGGTCCGACATTGAAGGCGGCGTGGATCTTCTCCAGGGAGCGGGAGGAGCAGCGCGGACAGATCCTCCGGGTTTTCTCCGCGGAGACCCCTTCGAGGAGGTCGAAGACCTCCCCGCAGCCGCGGCAACGGTAGCTGTAGATCGGCATCGCCCATCCCCTCCCTTTCAGTATTCGACCAGGAACCCGCGGACCCCCAGGGCGGCCGCCGTCCCCTCGCCGCAGGCGGCGGAGACCTGGCGGACGTTGCCCGAGCGGGCGTCGCCGGCAGCGAAGACGGCAGGGAGAGAGGTTCTCATCGCCTGGTCGGTAAGGATGAAACCCTGCTCATCCAGTTCCACCGCCCCTTTCAGCCAGGCGGTGTTCGGTTCCACCCCGACGAAGATGAAGACCCCCTCGACCGGGAGCTTCTCCTCCCTCCCGTCATTCCGGTTCTTCACCGTCAGCGACTCCACCGCCTCCCGCCCGTCGATCGAGACCGGGATCGATTCCATCACGAAGCTGACCTTCCCGGTCTTCTCCAGTTCCCCGACCACGTACTTCTCCCCCCGGAACCGGTCCCGGCGGTGGACCAGGTGGACCCGGGAGGCGAAACGGGTCAGGAAGAGCGCCTCCTCGAGGGCGGCGTTCCCGCCCCCCACCACCGCCACCTCCTTATCCCGGTAGAGAGGCCCGTCGCAGGTCGCGCAGTAGGAGACCCCTTTGCCCAGCAGCTCCTTCTCCCCCGGGACGCCCAGGGGACGGGTGCGACTGCCGGGGGCGGCGATCAGGGATCGGGAACGGTACTGGCCCTTCCCGGTCTCCACCCGGATAACCTCCCCGGCCGGAACAATCCTGAGGACCTCCTCGAACTCCCGGATCTCGACCCCGAACCTCTCGGCCTGGGCCTTGAACCGGGCGGCCAGGTCCATCCCGCCGATCCCTTCCGGGAAGCCGGGGTAGTTCTCGATCGTCCCGGTGAGGTTGGGCCAGCCCCCGCAGAGTCCCTTTTCCAGGAGCAGGGTGGTCAGCTGCTCCCGGCCGGTATAGATCCCGGCGGTCAGGCCGGCCGGGCCGCCGCCGACGATGATCACGTCATAAAGGTCCTGGTTCATAACCGGATCATATCACCGTCTTCTGACAGGAGCACAGACAAGAATTTCTGCGCTGCCGGAATGTCCGTGCTACTAATGCCCGCGGGCGCAGAAACGGTGAAGTTTGAGGATCTCCGCCGGGCCGGCGATGGTCACCCCGTAAAAGACCACCGGCTTGTCCAGGCCGAGGAAGAGCTCGATCGTCCCGTTGACGACCGTGGTCCCGGTGACCAGGAGGAGCTCCGCCCACTCGATCAATTCCCCGATATCCTCGGGCGGCTCGATCGTGACCCCGGAGCGGGTCCGGCCGATGTTCTCCGGGTCGAGATCGACCGCCCGGACCCGGCAACGTCCGGCCAGGGCCTCCAGGAGGCGGGGCTGGTGACCGACCAGGGCCACCCGCTCGGGCTCCCCGAACTCCCCCGAGAGGTACTCCCCGAGGGCGCGGGCGCACTCCTCCGGCTCCCGGTCGCGGCAGTGGACCGTCCCCTCGATCAGGCCGAGGAAGCGCATCACGGCGTTGAGCGAGGAGACGAAGACCGCCCGCCGGAAATTGTCGGTCAGTTTCAGGCCGGCGATCTCGCCCAGGGACCCCTCGTAGTTCCCGAAGAGATCGGCGTAGGCCTGGCCCTTCGCGGTCCGAAAACTGGCCTCCATCAGCCGCTCCCGGCCCTTGAGCAGCGGATAGTCGCCGTCCTTCGGGGTCCCGATCGCCTCCTCGGCGGACAGGGGCCGGGCCCGGACCAGCACGTCTTCCTCCGCCAGTCCCTCTCTCCGGATCAGGTTGGAGAAGTAATCCTGCAGCCGCTGGTAGGTCATCACTTGGCCCTCAGATGGGCGGGGGAGAGATCGTAAATCCGCTCCACCCGCACCCGGACCACGGACCGGGGCGGGGGGAGATGCAGTTCCGACCGGCCGTGGGAAAACCCCTTCCGGACGTTCTTGCTGATCCTCCGGCCGAGCAGACGGCTCTTCTTGCGGGACCACTCATCCGACATCTCCTCGAAGAGCGGGCCCGACTCGATCAGCTCCGCCGTCCCGGTGAACTGGTAGCCGCTGAACTCCTCGATGCTGAAGACCAGGATCGAGACCGCCGGATTCCGCTTCAGGTTCCGGCTGCTCTTCTTCCGGTAGAGATCGCAGAAATAGATGATCCCTTCCTTTGGATCGACCCGGAGCAGTCCCTTCAGGGAGAGGTTGGGGGACCCGTCCGGGTTGACCGACCCCACCACCACCACGTTCTGCCGGGTCAACAGCCGCTCCATATTCTTATCGATCTTCATAATGAAATCGTACTCGTATCCGTACTCGTTCTCTTACTCGGACCCCCGGGCGCCGCGAAGGCCCGCCCGGCCGCCCGGGCCTCGCCAAGAGCCGCGGGATGGGAGGCGATCTCCCCCTTCTCCTCGATCTCCCGGTAAACCAGCGACCCCTCTAACTCCGCCGGGAGGGTCTTCAGAAAATACCGTATGGTGAGGAGAGCACCGGCAAAGAGGTTCTTCCCCCGGGTTGCCCCGAGCAGGAGGGCGAACCCCTTCTTCGCCGTCTCCCCCTCCCCCTGCTCCCGGTACCAGAGCGCCTGTCCCCGGTCGATCAGGGCCTTGAGCTGGGCGGGGAGGCCGTAAAAGAAGATCGGGGAAGCGATCACGAGCCGGTCGGCCGCCAGCAGCTTCCGGTAGACCGCCTCCATCCCGTCCTTGATCACGCACTCCCCGGCGGTCTCGCAGTCCAGGCACTCGAGGCAGGGCGAGATCTCCAGGTCGCCGACCGATATCTTATCCCAGCTCGCGCCTCGCTCCTTCACCCCTTCCAGGAAAGCATCCAGCAGGATCTCGGTATTCCCCCCCTTCCGGGGGCTCCCCATAATCGCCAGAATCTTCAACTTAAATTTATCGGCGCCCTTTGCGTTCTTTGCGGTTCATCCCTTAATCGACCATCTCCAGGGCGCCGACCGGGCAGGCCTCGACGCAGATCCCGCACTGGAGGCAGATGATCGCCCCGGTATCCCGGTGAATTTTGATCCCTCCATAGGGGCAGACCGGGACGCAGAGGCCGCAGCCGGTACATTTCTTGGAATTGATCCGGACCGCGCCGTTCTTCTCGGCGATCGCCCCTTCCGGGCAGGCCTTGAGGCAGGGCCTCCCGGCACACTGGACGCAAACACTCATCCGGGTCTCCGTGTCGGAAACCCGGGTGATCGCCAGCCGGGCCTTCTTCGGGTTGTTGACCTTGAAGTAGGTGAAGGCGCAGATCATCTGGCAGCTCTGGCAGCCGGAACAGATGTCGCTCTTGTGGACAAGATGTTTCATTGTATAGAACTCCAAATTTATTTAGTGGCTCGGGGTGAGAAGGCAGAATTCAGAAGTCAGAATAAACTCCGAGGCATTGCCATTCTGGATTCTGAATTCTGTCTCCTGAATTCTACTTTCCATACAGTTCCCGTCTCACATCCTCCAACCCCAGCTCGTCGAGCGTCTCGGGTCGGATCAGCCCGTTCCCGTCGTAGCCCCAGAGCCGGTAGTAATCGTCGAGCATCACGTCGAGGTGGACCACCTGGCCCTGGGCCGGCCCCTCGTCCTCCGGCTCCTTGAGGAACCGGCCGGGAAGGGTGTCGTCCTTCCGGTCCAGCCCTTCCCTTTGATTGAAGGCGCGTCTCAGGACGCAGATCCGCTTCCCGATCCGCTCCAGTTTTTCCTGGCTATCGAATTGCTCCAAGCCGGTCAGGCTGGTCAGGATGTCGGGGATGTCGGGGTAGTAGTAGCAGAGCGGGTACATCGTCCCGTACTTGCAGAGGATCAGGGAGTCGACCACGGCGTAGAAGTGCTCGACGTCGAAGACCATCTGCCCCTTGAAGGTCTCGGAGTGCCGGTCGAGGGCGTCCTTGAGCTTGTCCTCGCCGTAGCGGCGGCGGCCGACCTCGGGGTAGCCGATCTCGTCGATCACCGAGAGGCCCCGGAGGTGGTCGGCCCCCCGGACCGAGGTGGCGTGGGTCAGGCCGCCGGAGCGGTGGGCCCGGCCGTCCTGTCCGGAGATCTCCTGCCCCTTGACGTGCATCGCGAACTTCTCCGCCCCGCCCCCGATCCGCTTCGCCGCCCGCTTCACCCCCTCGGCCAGGAGGTCCCCCAGACCCTCGCGGTAGGCGATCGCCTTCACCATCTCCACCACCTTCTCCCCGTCGGCCCAGTCGAGCTTGTCCTCGATCAGGCCGTGCTCCGAGCACTCCATCGCGAAGCCGATCGCCGAGCCGCAGGAGATGGTGTCCATCCCCAGGTCGTTGCAGAGGTGGTTGGCGTAGATCAGGTCGTCGAGGTCGGAGTTGAGGCAGCCGGTCCCCAGGGAGACCACCGTCTCGTACTCCGGGCCCTCGCCGATGTTGTTGTGCTTCTTGGAGAAGGTGACCAGCTTGCACTGGATCTTGCAGTTGAAGCAGGAGTTCTTGGCCACCCGGAACTCGTCCCGGATCCGCTTCGAGCCGACCCTTTCCACCAGATCGAAGACCCCCTTCTTGTGGTTCCGGGTCGGGAGCCGGCCGATCTCGTTCTCGATCTCGACCAGGCCGGCGGAGCCGAACTCCCGCAGGGAGAGGCAGCCCTCGGAGTCGGGGCCCTCGAGGAAGCGGTACTTTGACTCCTGGAAGAGTTCACCCAGCTTCTTCGGGGCGGCGGCGGTGATGTCTTTCGTTCCCCGGATGGCGATGGCCTTGAGGTTCTTCGACCCCATCACCGCCCCCAGGCCGGAGCGGCCGAAGGCCCGGTGCTTGTCGGTCATCACGGCGGCGAACCGGACCAGCTTCTCCCCGGCCGGGCCGATGCAGGCCACCCGTTCCAGGGAGTGCTTCTCCCGGAGGATATCGGTGGTCTCGTTGACCGTCAGACCCCAGATTTCCCCGGCGTCGAGAAGCTCGACCCGATCGTCGTCGATCAGGAGATAGACCGGCTTCGCCGCCCTCCCCTCGAAGACGATCAGGTCATAGCCGGCGTACTTCAGTTCCGGCCCCAGGTGCCCGCCGCAGTGGGCCTCGGCCCAGGCGCCGGTCAGGGGCGACCGGGCGGCCATCATATAGCGGCCGGACTGGGGGAAGAGTGTCCCGGTGGTCGGCCCGGTGGCCAGGATCAGGATGTTCCCGGGCGAGAGGGGTTCGGTCCCGGCCTTCAGCTCGTCCCAGAGGATCCGGGCGCAGAAGCCGGTCCCCCCGATGTATTCGATCCAGCGTTCGGGAAGATCCTTCTTCTTGATCGTTCCGTCGGTCAGGTTGATCCGCAAATACTTTCCCGCGTATCCGTGCATTAAACCTTCTCCTCCGTTATCCTCCCGCCACCGCGGGAAATATCGTCACTGTCTCGTCCGCGCCGACCCGGCGTTCGAGGTCGATCTGGGGCATCCCCCCGATCAGGATCACCACCGGGTGGCGCTTGACCTTCCTCCCGTCTCTTTCTTCCAGGAGCAGCCGCTCCACTTCGGGGCCGTACCGTTCTCCGAGGCACTCCAAGATCTCCCGGAGAGTCAGGTCTCCGGCGAGCTCCGCCTCCCCGGTCCCGGCCCGGTCCCGCAAAACCCCAAATAACTTCACCTTCGCCATCTATTCTCTCCGGTAACTATGCGGAAGCGCAAAGTGCCCCTGCACAACAAGCAGCAACGGCCTTGAAGAACCAGGTACTGCAACTTTAGGCTCTTTAAACTTCCCTTCTAACCTCCGCCGAGACGGAACATTACCAGGAGCTCCCCGTCTTCATTCAGCGGCTCTTCGAGGCGGATGATTCGGCCCCCGGAGAAGACCTGGACGAAGCCCAGCTCCTCCCGGGTATAACCGAGGGCCCGGGCGAGGGCCGTCCCCACCGTGGTCCCCTTCCTTCCCTCCCAGTCCAGCTCCCGCCCTTCCGGCGGCAGCCGGAGGGGCCCAACCAATTTTAAGCGAATTTTCATATTTTACAATTCAGGTCATACCACTTTGTAAAATAAGATCTTCAGCCCCCGGCGACGATGGGGATGAAGGCCACCCGGTCGCCCTCGGCTAACTCGACCTTGAAATCCCTGACCAGGGACGAATTCAGGGTAAGCTTGAGGTTGCGGTGATCGGCGATGTCCAGCCCGTACCGTTCCCGGACCCAATCGAGGAACCCGGCCAGGGTCCCGCCAGGGTAGTCGACCTCGACCGTCCGGGCGGGGAAGTAGCGCTGGAACTTGCTGACCGCGGTGACCGTGATTTTCATGGCCTTGGGTTTATTCCATTTCGCGTGGGTAACATAGCCCCTAACCCCCCAGCACATCAAGTGTGGCATTTTAAAGGAGTGGTGGAGTATTGGAGTGTTGGGGGCCGGGGACAGCTACCCAATACTCCAGCACTCCATTACTCCAGTCCCCCGGTTTGAGCTGTTAATCCGCTATCCCTAATTCCTCCAGCTTCTTCCGGGTCGGACGGCCATCCTCGGCCCACCCCCGGACCTCGTAGTAACGGGGCAGCATCCTGTCGAGCTCGACGATCTGGCCCTTGGCTGGGCCTTCCGGGAGAGGCTCTTGCAAAAACCGTTTCGGCAGGGAGTCGTCGGCGGGGGTCAGGCCGCAGGCGACGTTGAAGAGCCGCTCGACGTTGAGGATCCGCTCCCCGGCCTTCATCACCTTCTCCTCGTCCCACTCGATCCCGGTGGCCAGCCGCAGCAGGTCGGCCATATCCCCCGGCATAATGGCGTAGGTGGCGAACATACAGTACTTGCACATCTCGGCCGAGTCGACCACGGCGGCGAAGTCCTCGTGCCAGAGGACCATATCGGCCTTCCCCTGCCAGGCGTAAGGGTCGACGGTGTGGGGGTCGCCGAACCACTCCACCCCTTCTTCCGGGGTGTAGCTGAGCAGCTCGAAGTTGGGCAGAGCCCTCAGGTGGTCGCCCCCGCGGGAGGCGACCGCCAGGCCGAGACCGAACCCCTGGCCCGTCCGGGGGTCGTAAGCGGGCAGCTCCATCCCCTTGGTCTGGAGGGCGAAGTCCATCGACCCCTGCCCGATCTTCCCGGCCAGGTACTTCATCCCCCTGGCCGCCTCGTCCCCGATCCCCTCCCGGAAGGCGATCTTCTTCACCAGGTCGATCACCGTGTCGGCGTCGCCCCAAGCGTACTTCTCCGGGATCAGCCCCTTCTCCGAGCACTCGAAGAGGAAGCCGATGATCCCCCCGACCGAGATGGTGTCCATCCCGTAGTCGTTGCAGAGCCAGTTGGCGTAGATCACCGGGGCGAGATCGGCGACGTCGGGACGGGTGCCGAGAGCGACCACCGACTCGTACTCCGGCCCCTTTCCCCGGCAGAAGTACTTCCCGTCCTTGACCTTGGCGTAGTTCGAGCAGTGGATGATGCAGGAGAAGCAGCTCTCGGAACGCTCGACGAAGTTCTCCCGGTAGTAGTGGCTGTCGTAGTTCTCGGCGTGGGAGAAGACCCCGGTCTGGCCGTTGCGGGTGGAGAGTCCCCCGCTGAGGGCGGCGATGTCGGTGATCACGGCCGTCCCGTAGTGGGAGAAGTCGGCGTAGGTCTTGTCCCCGGTGATCTTGTCGTAGCACTCCGCGCACTTCTTCATAAACCCGTCGGGATCGGAAAGGCGCAGATCCTGCGTGCCGTTGACGGCGATCGCCTTGAGGTTCTTCGAGCCCATCACCGCCCCCACCCCGCAGCGGGCCAGGTAGTGGAACTTGTCGTTGGCGATGGCGGCGCAGAAGACCATCTTCTCCCCGGCCGGTCCGATGCAGGCGACCTTGGTCTCCCGCCCCAGCTTGGCGACCAGGGCGTCGGTGGTATCCATTACACCCTTCCCCGCCAGTTCGGGGGCGGGGACGATCTCCACCCGGTCGTCGTTGACCTCGAGGCACGACAGCTCCTCCGCCCGACCCTCGACGATGATCACGTCCCAGCCGGCGTACTTGATCTCGGCCCCGAAGGCCCCGCCGGAGTTGGCGTCGCCGATCAGCCCGGTCAGGGGGGACTTGGTGGTCACGGTATAGCGCCCCGAGGAGGGGGACATCGTCCCGTTGAGAGGGCCGGCGGAGAAGATCAGGACGTTCTCCGGCCCCAGGGGGTCGACCGAGGCGGGATCGGGCAGCAGGTCGGAGAGGAGCCGGGCCCCGAAACCGCGGCCGCCAATATACTCCTCCATCAGCTTCCGCGGGAGCGGCTCTTTCGAGATCTCCCCGGTACTGAGGTTGACCCGGAGAATCTTCCCCATATACCCGAAATAGTCGTTCTCAGTCATATTGACATCTCCTTATCTGCCGCACGGATGATAACCTGATGATCATTCGTAATGCGTCCACATACGGATAACCTTCACCGTCCTGATCTCATCCAGGACCTGGTAAACCAGCCGGTGCCGGATGCTGATCCGGCGGGAGTAGGCCCCGGTAAGATCCCCGACCAGTTTTTCGTACGGCGGTGGAACCTGATATGGATTCTTCTCCAGGATCGCCAGGAGCTTTTCCGCCTGGGGTTTCAAGCCCGAACGGGAAAGTTTCTGGGCGTCGCGCTTCGCCTGTTTCGTGTAGATGAGCGACCAGCTCACCACTCAATCTCCCGGTCACACTCCTCCACCGGGGTTTCCAGTCCTTCCCGGATCGACTCCCGCATCCCGGGTATTGAAGTCAGGTAGAGCGTCTCCTGGACGGCCCGCCAGTCATCCTCGGATACCAGGACCGCGGAGTGACGCTTCCCCGTAATCTGGACGGGACTGTGCGACTGGGCGATCTCGTCGAGTAGCGTATAAAGCTTTTTCCTGGCTTCCGTAACTGTTATGCTGGTCATATCATACCTCCGTGTCGTACTTAATAACGTACGACACAATAACCGCTAGGTCAATCCGTATTCCGGTCAGCCTGATTACCCGCGCCGGGTCAGGGCATCGGTGGGACAGTACTTGACGCACTCGGGGTCGCCGCCGCAGAGGTCGCACTTGAGCAGCTCGCCGTCGAAGATGTGAAGCGCCCCGGCGATCGGGCAGGCCTCGATGCAAGCCCCGCAGACCACGCACTTCTCCTGGTCGTGGACCGCCCTCCCCCCCTCGAGGTGCATCGCCCCGGTCGGGCAGGCGTCCACGCATTTGGGATCCTGGCAGAAGCGGCAGGTCTCGATCACGTCCCGCTCCTCCTCCCGGTAGACCCGGATCCGCGCCCGCCGGGGGTTGATCACCCGGTAGTGCTGGAGCGAGCAGACCAGCTCGCAGATCCGGCAGCCGACGCACTCTTTCTGGTTGATCTTTCTCGGGTCGGAAGGCATAAGTGCACCTCTAACTTAAGGGATTGAAATCGGCCTACTCTCAAGGGGGGATACTACTACAGAACCAACCGGACCGGCAAGCTTCGACTTCCCGGACTCGATACAGATCCCGATCCCGATAGCGATTAATCCCCTGATCCAGACCCCGCTAAGAATCGGTATCGCTATCGAGGCGGTTGAAAGGCAAGGTACTGCTTACTGCTCACTGACTCCCCCTCCTATCCCCGCTCCCGGAGCTGGATGGCCTCGAGGACCTTGTCCGGCGTAAACGGGGTGCGGTGGAGGCGGACGTCGACGGCGTCGTAGATGGCGTTGGAGATGGCGGGGAGCGGCCCGGAGATGCAGATCTCGCCGACCGACTTGGCCCCGAAGGGGCCGGTCTCCTCGTAGGAAGGGACGAAGATGGTGGTGATCTCGGGGACGTCCCGGCTGGTGTAGATCTTGTAGTAGCCGTAGTTGGGGTTGAGCATCGCCCCTTTCTTGCTGTAGATGTAGCGCTCGGTCAGGGCGTAGCTGATCCCGTTGATCAACGCCCCGATCGCCTGGCCCCGGGCCAGGACCGGGTTGATCGGGGTCCCGCAGTCGACCGCCTGGACGTAGCGGAGCACCCTGACCTTCCCGGTCGCCCGGTCGACCTCGACCTCGACGAAGTGGGCGGCGAAGGGGGGCGGGGACTCGTGAGAGATCCGGGAGGCGCAAGCCGCGATCTGGAACTGCTCCTCCTGGTAGAGGGTCCGGCTGCCGATCTCGGCCAGGGTCACCGACTTCTTCGGCCCCTGCACCCGGCCGTTGACGAGCGCGACCTGCTCCTTATTCACCCCGAGCATCTTCGCCCCCACCTCGAGGATCTGCTCCTTCACCTTCTGGGCCGTCTCCTTGACCGCCATCCCCGAGAGGTACGTGGTGGAGGAGGCGTAGGCTCCGACGTCGAAGGGGGTGAGGTCGGTGTCCGAGGAGTAGGGGATGATCGCGGAGGTGGGGACGGTGAGGACCTCGGCGGCGATCTGGGAGAGGACGGTATCCGAGCCCTGGCCGATCTCGGTCGCCCCCATCAGGAGGTTGAAGGAGCCGTCCTCGTTCATCTTGATGAAGGCCGAGGCCATATCGATGTAGGGGATCGAGGAGCCCTGCATCATCACCGCCATCCCCATCCCCCGCCGGAAGCGGCCCCCGCCGGGGCGGCCCCGGTTCTCCCTCCAGCCGATCGCCTCCGCCCCGGCCCGGATGCAGGCGGCCAGCTCGCAGGAGCCGATGTGGGGCTGGCCGAGGACGGGCCCCTCCCCCAGCTCCTTGAGGATCGGGACCTCGGTCCCGCCGGAGATGACGTTCTTCAGGTAGAAGTCCATCGGGTCCATCCCCAACCGCTCGGCCAGGTCGTCCATCGCGATCGCGGTGGCTAAAATCCCCTGGGTCCCCCCGTAGCCGCGGTAGGCCCCGGAGACGGCCAGGTTGGTGTAGACCACGTCGGAGGAGAAGCGGAGGTTGGGGCAGCGAAACATCGTCAGGGTCCGGGTCCCGACGTTGGAGGCCACGGTCAGGCCGTGGGTCCCGTAGGGGCCGGTGTTGGAGAGGGCGTAGAGGTCGATCGCGGTCAGCTCACCGTCCTTCTTCGCCGCCACCTGGACCTTGGTGATCATATTGTGCCGCACCCGGGCGGAGGCGAAGACCTCCCGGCGGGTCAGCCGCATCTTGGCCGGGCGGCCGGTCTTCAGGGTGATCAGGGCGACGTAGGGCTCGAGGAGGACCTCCTGCTTGCCGCCGAAACCGCCGCCCAACCGGGGCTTGATCACCCGAACCTGCCGGGGGGAGAGCTGGAGCGCCCGGCAGACGATCCGCCGGCAGTGAAAGGGAACCTGGGTGGTGGAGATGATCTCCAAACGCCCGTTCTCGTCCAGGCGGCTGATCGAGCAGTGGGGCTCCATCGCCGAGTGGCTGGCGGTCTGGTTCTCGAACTCGTCCTCCACCGTCATCTCGGCCTCGGCTACACCCCGCTTGATATCCCCCACGGTCGCCTCCACCCGGGCCACCCGGTTCATCTTCGGCTCGTAAGGGACGGGGATGGCGATGGTGCATTCCTTCTCGTCGTGGATCACCGGGGCCGAAGCCCGCATCGATTTTCGGGGGTCGAGGACCGCGGGAAGAACCTCGTACTCGACCTCGATCAGTTTCAGGGCCTCCTCAGCGATCTCGGCCGACTCGGCCGCCACCAGGGCCACCTTGTCCCCGACGAAGCGGACCTTGCGGTCGAGGATGAACTCGTCGTAGGGGGAGGGCTCGGGGTAGCCCTGACCGGCGGTGGTGATCGGGATCCGGGGGACGTCGCGGTGGGTGAAGACCGCCGCCACACCGGGGAGCCTCTCCGCCTTTGAGGTGTCGATCGACCTGATCCGGGCGTGGGCGTGGGGGCTGCGCAGGAGCTTGCCGTGGAGCATATTCGGGAAGGAGATGTCGTCGGTGAAGCGGGCCTGCCCCAGGGCCAGGCCGAGGCCGTCAACCTTCTCGACCGGGGTGCTGACCTGGTTGAATTTCTCTTGCTTCACGGTCAGGATTCCTTCCCCTGATTTCCGGCGGCGGTCTTCTTCTTCGCCGGCGGCTTCTTCCTTTTCTTCTTCATCCTCCCCGCGGCCAGTTTCACCGCCTCGACGATCTGGACGTAGCCGGTGCAGCGGCAGAGGTTGCCGTCGATCGCCAGCCGGATCTCCCCCTCGGAGGGGTCGGGGTTCCTTTCCAGCAGCGCCCAGGAGGAGAGGATCATCCCCGGGGTGCAGTACCCGCACTGGACCGCGCCCGCCTCGACGAAGGCGGCCTGGAGGGGATGGGGACGGAGCCGGGTCCCCAGCCCGTCCACGGTCATAATATCGCGCCGGTCGGCGGTCACCGCCAGGACCAGGCAGGAGTTGACCGGGCGGCCGTCCATAATCACGGTGCAGGACCCGCAAGCCCCCTCCCCGCAACCGTACTTGACCGAGGTGCAGCCGATCCGACGGAGAAGGTCGAGCAGGGTCTCGGCGGGGCGCACATCCACCCGTCTCTCGGTTCCGTTGACGGTCAGAACAATTTCCATTCCGGCACCTTCTGGTCGAGCAGTATTCTCTCCAGGATCCCCCGGACCTGGGCCCGGGCCAGGTCGCGCTTGTACTCCTCGGTACAGCGGATGTCCTTGGTGACCTTGATCTCCTCGGCGGCGACCTCGGACGCCTCGTTGACCAGGATCTGGTTGGCGGTCTTCCCCCGGAGGATCTTCTCGGCGGAGAGCGCCCGCTGGGGAAGGACGGTGGCCGAGCCGATGGCGATGGTCAGGTCGAGGCACTTCTTCCCGGTCCGGGAGAGCTGGATCGCGGTCTTCAGGTAGGCGAAGTCGACCTCGGTCAGGGTGAATTTCTCGTAGGCGGTCCGGGAGTTTTTCGGCGGCGGCGGGAAGACGACCTCGGTGAGCAGCTCCCCCGCCGGCAGGAGCTCTTTGGGCATCCGGGAGAAGAACTTCTCCGCCTTCACGGTCCGCTTCCCCCCCGGCCCCTGGATGACGAACGAGGCGGCCAGGGCGAGGGCGACGGCCGGCAGGTCGGACCAGATGAAGGGCTGGACCAGGTTGCCCCCGACCGTGATCAGGTTCCGGTTCAGGGTCGAGCCGATCCGGATGGCGGCCGCGGCGAGGATCCCGTCGGCGAACTTCCGGGCCTCGGGGGAGGCGGCCAGGTCGGCGACCGGGGTGACGGCCCCGACCCGGAGACCGCCCTTGTCGGCCTTAACATAATTAAGCGGGAGACGGGAGAGCGAGACGAGTTCCTCCACCGCCTGCAGGGGGGCGAAGACGAAGGAGACGCCGCCGGAGAGCGGCATCGCCCGCTCCCCTCCCCCGGCCAGGATCCGGACCGCTTCCGCGACCGTCTCCGGGTAGGACACCCTCTTCAGTTCCGACAAGCGCATCAAGTCATCTCCAGGTACGGGCGGATACTAAAGAACCCCGGAACCGGAAGCAATATTTTTTCCGCTCATCTCACCTGAAACCGTTGTCCGTTCCCCTGAATCATTGCGGGAATAAATTTAGAACTGAGAGATGATCTTCCACTCCCCGTCCTCTTTCTCCAGCAGGAAGACCACCCGTTCCCGGAGGGTGGAGACGAAATCCCCCGAATCCCCCTCGACCCGCAACCGGCCCCGGATGGTGAGGGAAAAGGCGACCTCCCCCAGGGGCCTCTCCACCCCGGGATCGACCAGGGAACTGACCGTAACCGGGAGCGGGCCGTCTCCGTTCTCCGCCTCCCGCTTCGCCGCGGGGAGGCGGGCGGGAGAAGATTCCCGATCGGAACCTTCAACGGCCGGCGGCGGCTCACCCAGGAGTAGCTCGACCGGACCTTTTCCGGCCGGTAGAGTTATCCGGTAGAACCTGCCGGGGCTGCCCTCCCCCCGGGGGGACTGGAGCCAGTCAAAGTCCTCCTGGCGCAGCCAGTAGCCGGAGTCCTTCCGGACGAACTCGATCGTGACCGGACCGAACCGGGCGGCCCGGCTCCCGAAGGGTCTGAAGTAACTCTCCTCGATCCGGGCCTTTCTCCACTCCAGCCCGTGCTCATAATGGGAATACCGGGGGGAGTAGCAGGCCAGCAGCCGCTCCATATCCCGCTCTTCCAGGGCGTTACAGTAATCTTCCAGCAGGGCGATCACCCGGAGCGTCTCCAGGAGCAGTCCCTGGTCGGTGGCCGGAAATTCGGTCCGGTGCTCCTGGAAAAAACCCCGGAAGGTCGGAGGGGAGGAGCATCCTCCCCCGCCCAGAAGGATAACCAGACCGGCCGCCAGACAATAACCTGCCGGGATTCGTTTTCTCCTCATATGCACATAATACCTTGGCCCGATTTGCTTGTAAATCGGGCCGTTGGTGATCGGGCCGCCCGGGAATAAACGGGGAAGTGACTCGGAGAAAAAATACTTGCCCCGGTACCCCGCGCCCGCTACTATATTTTCCCTGATTCAGCGTAGCTTTCAAAATCTTTTTGTCAATCGGTTTGGTGGCCCTCCACCAGAAAGGAGGAACGATGAAAGGCACCACTGTTACCCCAATCCTGGCCGGTCTGGCAGCACTCGGTCTGGCGGTCCTGCCTTCCGTCCGGGGACAGCAGGCGGAGGAGAGAATCCCGATCCTTATCGACCAGAAAATCGTCCAGATCGTTCTTTCCCCGGAAAACCAGGACGGGATCGACTGGGAACTTTTCAAGCTCTTCCAGGAAGGCCAGGAGACGACCACCGGCTTCTTCCCCCGCTCCGACCGGGCCCGGCACCGCCTGGACTTCAAAGAGATGAGAAAGAGCGTTCCCCCGGCCGCCGCCAGGAACGCCGATTTTGAGTACGTGGAACAGACCCGGGTCAACCAGTTCGACTTCGGGCCGATCTGGGAGGACACCCGGTCTCCCGGCAAGACCGAGGATGACGTCCTCTTCGGCTCATTGCGGATATCCAAATTCAAGACCGTGATGGACTACCTGCGCACCCTGGGGGAAGCTAAAGTCATCTTCAGCCGGAAGTGGGTCTCCGAGAACGGGCAGCAGTCTATGGTCTCCACCCATCCGGAACTCGTCGGCGCCTCGGCGCCCCCCAATCTGATCCAATCGTACTGGGAAGGTTCCTGGACCGGTTCCTGGGAAGGTTCCCGGATCACCTTCCGCCCGGAAGTGATCGAAAACAACCGGATCGTTTTTTCCCTCAACTCCGAGGCGGCCACCGCCTTTTACGTCGATCCGGCGGTAAACCCCGGCCTGCCGGTGCTGGAACGGGGCGGGATGCAGGTGGCCAAGCTCTGGCGTCTCTTCCGCCTCAACACGATGGGCGTGGTGGAAAGCGGGGAGACCGCCGTCTTCGAAGACATCCGCGAGGGACGGGGTGTTCTTATCTTCATCACCCCCTATATCCTGGAGTCGCACCGCAAGCTGGTCAAGTGACACCCAAGCCCGGTGAACTTCGGGCTACCGTTCTTCCCCCGAAAGTTCTTCTTGCCCGCCGTGAGCGGATCACCCCGGAGCCGGGATCAACGATGGAAATCGCGATGCTGTCCGCGCGCTGATCGGCTGGATCAAAACTTACCGGCCGATCTGGTATTGACTTTCTCCCAAAACCGTTTTAAGCAAAGGAGCCAGCAATGACCGACAGACCATACAACCTGTACGCCGGGCCGGCCATCCTTCCCCTGGAGGTGATGGAGCAGGCCCAGAAGGAACTGCTGAACTTCGCCGGCACCGGGCTCTCGATCCTGGAGTCGAGCCACCGGTCCCCCGGCTACGCCGGGATCAACGACGCGGCCCGCGACGACCTCCGGGAGCTGCTCTCCATCCCGGAGGACTACTCCATCCTCTTCCTGGGGGGCGGAGCCAGCCTCCAGTTCGGGATGATCCCGATGAACTTCCTGGCCGGAGGGACGGCCGATTACGTCAACACCGGGGCCTGGGCCAAGAAGGCGATCAAGGAAGCCAAGCTCTTCGGGCAGGTCAACGTCGCCGGCAGTTCCGAGGACCGCAACTTCTGCTACATCCCGGCCCTGGAGGACCTGAAGCTCTCCCCCGACGCCAGGTACGTCCATCTCTGCTCCAACGAGACGATCGGGGGCATCCGCTGGGCCCGCTTCCCCGAGACCGGGGACGTCCCCCTGGTCGCCGATATGTCCTCGGAGATCTGCAGCCGGCGGATCGACGTCTCGAAGTTCGACCTGATCTACGCCGGGGCCCAGAAGAACCTCGGCCCGGCCGGGGTGACGATCGTGATCATCTCCCCGCGGATGCTCGAGAAGTGCCCGGACGGGCTGACCACGATGCTCGACTACCGGACCCACGCTGAGAATGACTCCAACTACAACACCCCCCCGGTCTTCGCGGTCTACATCGTGGGACTGGTCCTGAAGTGGCTGAAGAACAACGGCGGGATCGCGGCGATGGAGGAACTGAACGAGCGGAAGGCGGGCCGGCTCTACGACCAGATCGACGCCGGCGACTTCTACCGGGGGACCGCCGACCGAACCGACCGCTCGATTATGAACGTCACCTTCCGCCTCCCGACCGAGGAACTGGAAGCCAAGTTCATCGCCGAAGCCAAGAAGGCCGGCTTCATCGGGCTGAAGGGCCACCGCTCGGTCGGCGGCTGCCGGGCTTCGATCTACAACGCCTTCCCCGAGGAGGGAGTAAAGGCCCTGGTCGGGTTTATGAAGAAGTTCGAGAAGAGTAACAGGGAATAGGGAATAGGGAATGGGGAATAGCCAGTGAGCAGTAAGCAGAGCGATTCGCGGAGATTTGCGGTTTGATTGGGCAGTGGGCAGTAGGCAGTGGGGAGTGGTACCCAATCAGAGCAATCTGAGTAATCAGTGGACAAATAAGGGGGCGAGGCGGGGGGATAATTCGAGGAAATTAGTGTAATTCGTGGACTAAAAAGGGGGCCAGGCGAGGGACGACAAACCTTCGATAGCGATCCCGACAGCGATCCCGATAGCGATTATTTATTCGGATCTTTACTTGGGATGAGCGGTTATTAAAAAAATTCAATTCGTGGTTAAAAAGAGAGGAGTATCAGTTATGCCCAAGGTGCTGATCGCCACCCAGAAACCCTTCGCCGCCGACGCCCGGGACCGGACCTCCGCCGTCCTGATGGAGGCCGGCTACGAGGTGAAGCTGCTGGAATCCTACTCCGACCAGGCCGCCTTGATCGGGGCGGTCGGGGACGCCGACGCCCTGATCGTCCGCAGCGACAAGGTCACCGACGGGGTGATGGCCGCCGCCCCGAACCTGAAGCTGGTGGTCCGGGCCGGCGCCGGCTACGACAACGTCGACTGCACCGCCGCCAAGAAACGGGGGATCGTGGTCGAGAACACCCCGGGGCAGAACGCCAACGCGGTGGCCGAGCTGGCGATCGGGATGATGATTATGGCCGCCCGGGGGAAGTACGACGGCAAGTCGGGGCACGAGCTGAAGGGGAAGACCCTCGGCCTGCAGGCCTTCGGACACGTCGCGAGGCGGGTGGCCGAGATCGCCATCGGCGGCTTCGGGATGGAGGTGATCGCCTTCGACCCCTTCATCCCGGCCGAGGTGATGAAGAAGGCCGGAGTGACCCCGGCCGACTCCCTGGAGGAACTCTACCGGGAGAGCGACGTCCTCTCCCTCCACATCCCGGCCACCGCCGAGACCAAGGGTTCGGTCAACTACGACCTGATGAAGCTGATGAAGGAAGACGCGGTCCTGGTCAACACCGCCCGGGCGGAGATCATCGACGAGGAGAGCCTACTGAAGATCTACCAGGAGCGTCCCGGCTTCAAGTACGTCGCCGACGTCGCCCCCGGGAACAAGGACAAGATCCTGGTCTGCGACGGGAACCGCTGCTTCTTCACCCCGAAGAAGATGGGGGCCCAGACCGCCGAGGCCAACCTCAACGCCGGGGTGGCCGCCGCGAAACAGATTGTCGCCTTCTTCGAAACCGGCGACACCACCTTCCAGGTGAACTAAAGGCAGGTCAGGCAGGAATGCCTGACCTACCGTATGGCGTCAGCTGTGGGGAATTTTCACGCCCCTCTCCCCCCGGTAGCGGGCGTAGAGGATCAGCCGTCCCTTCTCGTCCTTCTCCAGGCGGACCCACTCCAGGGGCTCGTGGGCCGGTCCCCGGACGGCCTTCCCCGCGAGGTCGAAGCGGGAGTTGTGCCTCCGGCAGACCAGGGCGTCGTTCTTCTCGGTCTTGAAGAGCGGCCCGCCCCGGTGGGTGCAGCGGGCGTTGAGGGCGTAAATCCCCTCGGCGTCGGAGACGATGAAGGCCTCCAGGTAGAGCAGGTGCCGGATCGTCCCCGGGGGGAAGCCGGAGGCCGGCCCGAGGTCGAAGACCCCCCGCTCGGTGAAGGCCGCGAAGGCCTGGAGCGCCCTCCCCCCCACCAGCCAGCCCAGCGCCAGCTGAAACAGCCGGGAAAGAAACTGCCTTCTTCTCATCGTCTCAACTCCCCGGCTGCATTATACCCCCGATCACCCTCAGGCGGGTATACCCGTTCCAATTCCGCGAACAGCCACAGGGCCTTGAGCGGGAACCCCGGCTGCAGCTGTTGGATGACCTCCGGCTCCCGGCGATACCACCAGGCCTCCCTGACCATCTCCCGGGTCAAACTCTTCCCCCGCATCCTCAGCGCCTGCCGGGGAAAGTATTTCGCGGAGATCGACCTGGCCCTGGCCTCGTGACTGTCAAGCCAGTGACGATTGACCATCCTAAAGTTACAGGCGTAGATGACGAGCAGCAGGACCAGGGCCCACTTCCCCAGGGTCCGGTCCGGTTCCCGGGGAGCGGAAAGAATCAGGGCCAGCGAGAGCGTGGAGAAGATCGCCGTCAGGTTGCCGTAATAGTAGGATGTCGTGATCGTCGCCCGGCCCCGCTTCTCGATGATGATGGACTGATATGCAAGATACAGCAGCAGAACCGCCGCCAGCCGCAGGGTCAGCCTCCGGCGGGCGGGGGACTGCCGGATGAAGGACCAGACCAGGTATGGCGTTAATATGGATAAGACGATTATCCGCGTCGGGGTCAGGAGGCGGCCGAGACGCGACACGGGAGCAAGCTGGTTCATTATCACGTCCCGGACGATGCGGATGGTGTGAAGAACAGAGTAATCCACCAGCACGGAATGGTCTCCCCGGGTCAGGGCCATCCGCCAGAAGTCGAAGTTTTTCTGGCCGAAGAGGTTCCTGGTAATAACCGGCGCCGCCCAGGTGACAAAGATCAGGAAACCGGCAAAGACGCCGGCGTAAAGACCGACGGTGATCAGGCCTTTCCGCCTCTCCCGGTAAAGCCCGGGAACCCCCACCGCCAGGCAGACAAAGATGAACCAGGCCGCTTCGTCGGTGAAACAGGCCGCCAAGAGAAGAACCAGCAGGACGATTAGCCGCCGGTTGTAAGCCGGAGAGAAATACCCGTCGCTTTGGGAGGTCCGCGCCATCCGGACGGCCAGGTAATAGCAGAGCAGCGCCAGGAACAGGGCCAGCGGCTTGGCCGGGTGGAAGAGCATCGTCACCCCGGAGAGTGTGCCCGTGGAGAGGAGAAACAGCGCCGCCCCGGTCCAGGCCGCCTCGCGCTCGCCGGACAGCTCCCGGATGAGCCGGAAGATCAGGATGGGGCCGAGCAGCAGGGTAAATACCCAGGTGAGGGAGAAACTGGGGTGAGGGGGGATGAACCGGAGGAGCAGCAGCCGGAGTTTTATATTGAAAGTCTGAAAGAAGTAGGAGACGAAGCGGGAACGCCCCCCGTATTCGAAGCTTTGCACGTCGAAACCGCGCAGCAGATCCCAGGGAACGATCTCCACCCCGTTCCTCACCACCCCCGGAAGCTGGATCTTCACCACCTCCGGATGGACCCAGTTGATGTCGTAGTTCCCGATCAGGATCAGAACGTAGATACACGAGGCGAGAAATACCGCCGGGTAGAAATACCGGCCCAGCCCGGCGGCCGATCCGCGCAGATGTTTCGTATTCATCTGATCATACCGGCAGAGCGGCAAGCATCGACGACCATCTTTCTCCCACCGCCACCGGCATCAAGGTCCGGGCGGTTCCGGACCGGAATTCGATTCCAGGGCGGCGGAAACTGTCTCGGCGACCACGGCGGCAGCTGGGCGACGGTAATGCTCCCGGCTATACTCCCGCTTGCTCTCCAGGAAACGGGAACGAGGGTTGAGCACGCGGACATCGCGGCCGGCCGTGAACCGGGCGAGAAAATCCTCCCCCGGGCTCTCCAGGTCCGGGTCTACCAGTTCGCGATCGACGGGCAGATACAGCAACAGCGCCTCCGATCCTGCCGAATGGGCCGAGGAAAGCATCCGCTCGAAGATCAGCTCGTTCAAACGGTATTTGTCCCCCGGGGGAAGAATTGAGGTGTCCGGTAATACCTCGTTCAGAAAATTGAGCACGATACCGAAAACGCGGGAGCGGCCGAGCAGGCGGAGGAACTTGTATAACCTCACCTGGCGGTGGATCCGCCTCACCCCTTCGGACAGTTCCGGGACCGGCGTCCCCCGGAGGACCAGGGAGCTGTCCTCGATCCGAAAATACGGCTTCCAGTAATCCCGAAACGGCAGCAGAGTCCTGTGCAGGTCATCGGAGATAAAGGCGACGATGACCAGGTCCGGCCGGTACTCCGGCAGGCGATCCTCGAGCATCAGGAGCATCTGGTCGGTCCCATAGGCGCCGACGCCGAGATTGATGACGTTGAGGTCGGGGCGCATCTCCTGGAGGATGGTGGGCCAGACCTCGGAGTCGTCCGCCCCGGAGCCGTAGGTGAACGAGTCGCCGACCACCAGAACGGTGAACCTGCCGTCGAGGGCGTAGTCGCGCGGGCTGCGGAACCCCTGGCGGTTGGTGGTATACCGCTGCCCCTCCGAATTGGTGAAGCTGTGGCCGGGGTTCGGCACCCAGCCGAGAACCGGGTGGGGACGATACTCGTTCTGGCTGATCGGGATGGCCTTCCGCCCCCGTTCCTCGTAGAGGTCGAGGAACTGGAGCTTCCACCTGGTGACCTCGGGCAACCTCTCCCAACGGGTGGCCGAAGCCACGGCCGGGGAGCCGGGCAGGGAGGGGAAATGCACGTACAGGCGAAGGGCAAGCTCCAGGCCCGCCAGGCAGAAAACCAGCAGCAGGATTTTACCGGCTATGCCACGCATCACGGCCATCAGGAGCCGGGGGGACAACTCCCGGCGGATTGATTGTTTCCCAACCGCGTGAAGAGGGCAAGCGGAAAAAGGAATTTTCCGTTGTCCATCCGCCGCCGTTTGCATATATGATACCGGACAACCGACATCCCGGGCTTATAATATGCTGGAGATACCCCACGGAAAAAAAATCGAGGCTGAGGTTTCCCTCCCCGGCTCGAAGAGCATCACCAACCGGGCCCTGGTGATCGGGGCCCTGGCGGGGGGGGAGACCCGCCTGACCAACTGGCTGGCCTGCGAGGATACCACAGTGATGATCGACGGCCTGGGGAAGCTCGGCTTCGCCGTAACCGCGACCGATGACGGGCTGAGGATCGCCGGGCGGGGCGGGGTCATCCCCCGGGAACGGGCCGAACTCCGGGCGGCCAACTCGGGGACGACGATGCGCTTCCTCACCGCCCTGGCCGCCCTGGGCCGAGGGGAGTACACCCTGGACGGCAGTCCCCGGATGCGGCAGCGTCCGATCGAGGACCTCCTGGAAGCTCTGCGGGCGCTCGGGGCGGACGGCGGTTCGGACCAGGATAACGGCTGCCCCCCGGTCACCATCCGGGCGCGGGGCCTGAAGGGAGGGACCTGCGAGCTGTCGGGCGAGATCAGCAGCCAGTTCCTCTCCGCCCTCCTGATGGCCGCCCCTTACGCCGGGAAAGCGGTGACCATCAAAATCAGGGGCGAACTGGTCTCCCGCCCCTACGTCGATATGACCTGCCGGATGATGGCGGGGTTCGGGGTCCAGGTCGAGGAGAAAGAGCAGGCCGTCTTCACCATCCCCCCCCGCCAGACCTACCGGGCCCGGGATTACGCCGTCGAGGGTGACGCCTCCTCCGCCTCCTACTTCCTGGCCGCGGCCGCCGTGACCGGCGGGAGGCTGAAGGTCCTCAACGTCGGGGAGGACTCGATCCAGGGCGACGCCGGTTTCGCCCGGCTCCTGGAGCGGATGGGGGCGAAAGTCCGGTACGGCCCGGACTGGACCGAGATCTCGGGGTCATTGAAACGGGGGATCAAGATCGACCTCAACGGGATGCCGGATATGGTCCCCACCCTGGCGGTGGCCGCCCTCTTCGCCCCCGGCCGGACGGTGATCGCCAACGTCGCCAACCTCCGCTACAAGGAGTCCGACCGGCTGGCGGCGATGGCGGTCGAGCTGAAAAAGATCGGAGCCCGGGTCGAGGAACTCCCCGACGGCCTGGTCATCGAGGGGGGGCAACTCCACGGGGCGGAGATCGAGACCTACAACGACCACCGGATCGCGATGGCCTTCGCCCTGGCGGGATTGCGGATCCCCGGGATCAAGATAAAGGACCCGGGCTGCGTGGCCAAGACCTTCCCCGGCTTCTTCGACGCCTTCCTCGCCCTGTAGCACAGACAGGAATGCCTGTGCTACCCGAGCAGGATCTCGACGATCCGCTGGGCCGCCCGGCCGTCCCAGAGCGGGGGGATCTCCCCTCCCCCGCCCTCCCCGGAGGTTATCTCCCGATAGGCGGCGAGGATCGTCTCCGTCTTCACCCCGGCCAGGCGGTTGGTCCCGATCTCGCAGGTGACCGGCCGCTCGGTGTTCTCGCGGATGGTCAGGCAGGGAACTTTCAGGATGGTGGTCTCCTCCTGGATCCCCCCGGAGTCGGTGAGGACCAGCCGGGATTCGACCATCAGCTTGAGGAAGTCGAGATAGCCGACCGGCTCAACCGTCCGGAGGTGGGGCAGGGCCGCGATCCTCCCCGGGCCGAGAACCTCCTCCAGCCGGGAACGGGTCCGGGGGTGGACGGGGAAGAGCACCGGGAGATCCCGCTGGATGACTTCCAGGGCGTCGATGATCCCCGAGAAGGCTTCCGGGTCATCGACGTTGGCCGGCCGGTGAAGGGTGAGAACGGCGTATCCGCCCGGGGAGAGGGAGAGGTCCTCCAGCACAGTGGACTGCTCGGCCCGCCGGCGGTGCTTCAGGAGGGTGTCGATCATCACGTTCCCGACCAGGAAGATCTTCTCCTCCGCCACCCCCTCGTTCCGGAGGTTGTTCACCCCGCTCTGTTCGGTGCAGAAGAGCAAGTCGCCGATGGCGTCGGTCAGGACCCGGTTGATCTCCTCGGGCATCGTCCGGTCGAAGCTCCGCAACCCCGCCTCGACGTGGGCCAGCCTCACCCCCAGCTTCACCGCCACCAGCCCGCAGGCGATGGTGCTGTTGACGTCCCCGACCACCACCACCAGGTCCGGCTTCTCCTCCAGAACCACCGGCTCGAACCGCTTCATTATTTCGGCCGTCTGGCGCCCGTGGGAGGAGGAGCCGACCTCGAGGTTGAGATCCGGCCGGGGGATCCCCAGCTGTCGGAAGAAGAGGTCGCTCATCCCCTCGTCGTAGTGCTGGCCGGTGTGAACCAGGAGCGGCGTGATCTCCGGCCGGGACCGGTAGGCATCCATCAGGGGGGCGATCTTGATAAAGTTGGGCCGGGCCCCGACGATGTTGATTACCTTCATTATATTTTTTCCTGCGGAAAAAATAGGGAGATAATATGTTCCTTACGGGAAAATAATATCTATTGATACTGAATGCGTTACGTGAAGGTAATAACGTACGGTCCGGGGCTGTCTTTTGGTCGCTGAAAACCTATTCACCGGCGACCGGCGGGGACGGAACTCTTTCCCGGCGGCTCCCGGACAGCTGGTTCTCCCGGATCACCTTGGCCAGGAGTACCGGCGTACCGCCCTGCTCGAAGATCTGCGCCAGGCAGTCGGCGATATCCCGCACCTCGTGCTCGTAGGGCTGATGGTCAAAGCAGTAGCGGAGCACGATCCGCATCCCCCCGCCCGTCTGCAAGCGCAGTTCCTCCGGGGCGGCCAGCTGCCTCTCGATCTGTTCCCGGGGCGGCACCCCGCTGGAACCGATCAAAAGCCGGCCGTCCTCGAACCAGGCTTCGAGAAAAGAGAGCCGCATCTCCCGACGGCAGAGTTCCAGGATCTCGTAGGGGCGGACGGTGGCCAGGCGGGAAGAAAGACTCTGGATCGCATAGCGGGAGAAGGCCGAGAGGATGGTGTTCCTCTTCCGGCGGTGAAAGACCCTCTGGAGCGTCGCCTCTTTCAGGTAGCCCGCCCACCAGGCGACCCCTAGCAGGGTAGCCCCGAGGATGAAATCCGGCAGCCAGGACCAGCCGGAGACGAACGGAATCACGTGGCTCAGATACGCGGCGACACCGAGAAGCAGGGTCACTCCGTAGAGGGTCAAAACCGCCCGGCGCTTGGAGAAGCCCTTGGCCAGGAGGCGGTGATGGGTGTGGTAGCGGTCCCCGGTGAAGACCGGCACCCCGCGGATCAGACGTCGGACCATCGAGACCAGGGTCTCGAAGATCGGGAAACTGAGGGCCAGCAACGGGCCGAAGATGATGACGGCGGCGTTCCCCTTGAAGGTGCCCATCAGGGTTACCGCCGCCAGCAGGTAGCCGATGAACATACTCCCGGTATCCCCGAGGTAGATCCGGGCGGGGGGGAAGTTGAAGAGGAGAAAGGCCGCCAGGCTGCCCGCCAGGGCCAGGCAGGTGAAGACGAGCAGCCCGTTGCCGGCGAAAAAGCCGAGCGCGGCCAGGACCAGGGAAGCGATCAGGGCGACCCCGGCCGCCAGCCCGTCCAGCCCGTCGATCAGGTTGAAGGAGTTGATCAATCCGACTATCCAGAGGATGCTGATGATCACCCCGAAGTCGGGATTCAGCCGGATCAGGCCGGCCAGGGGGAGATAGAACCCTTCCAGGACATATCCGGAGAGGCAGATGAAGACCGCCACCGCGAACTGGACCAGCAGCTTCACCCGCACCCCCGCCCCCCGGAGATCGTCGAAAACCCCGAGCAGGATGATGGCGATTCCCCCGATCGCCAGCACGATGAAATCCCGGCCGAAACCTTTCCCGACGGCAGCGTAATCAAGCATCGTGCTCAGCCAGGTGGAATCCGGGCGCGAGGGAGCCATCCAGTGCCGAATGAACTGCGCCCCGATCGAACCGAAGAAGAGCAGGGAAAGTATGACCGGGAAGGCGATCGCCAACCCGCCCAGAAGCGGTATCCCCCCTTCCCCGAGCCTCCGGTGCCCTCCGCGTTCAGTGGCCCCCGCCTTCCGGGCCAGACGCATAACCGCCGGAACCGCCAGGGCGGTCACCGCCGCGCCGAAGAGGAAGACGGTTACCAGGAAGATGGGATTCCGGAGATAATCAGGGAGCCAGTTCATCAGAGGATGCCGTATTTCCAGGGGTCAGGCGAACGGGGTCTGCCGTCCTATTCCAGGTCCGGGCCCAGGAGATAGAGACTCTCCGTGTAATCCCCGCCGGGCCGCAGCGCATCCCGGCCGTTGGCCTCGGTGAGGAACTTGAAGTTACTGTAGCGGGGGTGCCGGTAATCACCGATCGTGCCGTCACGGATGGCCCGGACGATCTGGCGCACCCCGTCCTCCAGCGTCCAACCGGGTTGGAGATTGAAGCGGTTGGCGATCTTGCTGAAATCAACCCGGTAATTCCGGGGGTCACCTTCAAACGGGATCTCCTGAATAACGGCGGTCGGAACCTCCCGGGCGATGACGCGGGCGGCCTCCTCGATCGTGTAGTTCTGGGCGTTGAATCCGACGTTGAATGTTTCATTTCCCGCCTGTTCCAGCGGGGCCCTGACCATAGTATAAACCGCCTGGGCGGCGTCGTCAACGTGGAGGAACGGGCGCCACTGGCCAGGGCCGGAGACCGGGATCACCCCCTCGACCACCGCCTTGGCGGTGAGGAAATTCACCACCAGGTCGAACCGGGGACGTCCCGAGAGGCCGTAGATGGTCCCGAACCGGAGTATGGTCGGACGGAAATGGGCCCCGCTCAGCCGGAAGAGGGCCTGTTCGCAGGCGATCTTGGTCCGGGCGTATAGGGAGACCGGTTTCAATATGGACTTCTCGTCGATGATGTCCGGGTTGGCCCCGTAAACCGAACAGGTACTGGCGAAGATGAACTTGTCGACCCGCAGTCCCTTGGCCACCTCGCCGATCATCCGGGTCGCCATCAGGTTGATCTCCCGGGTCAGCTTCTCATCGAGGGCGCAGGCCGGATCGCCCACGATCGCCCCCAGGTGGACGACCGTGCTGATTCCCTGCATCGCCTCGACCACCGCGTTGACCTGCCGGAAATCGTGAGGGAAGATCTCCAGGCGGGGGTGGGAACGGAAGCCGGCGATCGGTTCCTCCCCGTAAACCATAATATCCATCAGGCGGACCCGGTAGCCGGATTCCAGCAGTTTGGGGATGAGGGCCGACCCGATGTAGCCGGCCCCGCCGATCACGAGGACGGCATCGCCCGGCCCGGGAACGGTCGCGGACTCCCGGAGAGTACCTCTATCCTCCTGGTTAAAAGACTTCCAGACCGTGGACCAGATGCGGGCGCCGATCAGGGCGACGTTGGACCCGAGATAGCTGAAGAGCAGGGCACCCCGGGAAAAGGTCCCCAGGAAATCCGAGAAGAGGAGCGCGAAGAATCCGGTGGCCAGGTAGCCGATGGCAATCCCCTGGAAGACCACCAGGATCTTGAACTTGCTCCGGTAATAACGGCCCCGGCCGTAGAAACCCGCGAAGATGAAGGAGACCAGGCAACAGGGCAGGAGGATCATCAGCCCGTACCCGTAGTAGGTCGCGAACTTTTCCAGGAGATCCGGGTCGTCGATCCCCGACCGGAGGGCCAGGACGTACCGGAGGAACATTGTAACCCCGTAGACCGCCGCCAGCATAATGGAGTCGGCGGCCATCCTGAGCAGGGATGGGCCAGTCCAGAAGGATGTGAATGATTTCCCCTTCACGCCGCAGCCTTCTTGAGAACCCCGGCGATCGCCCCGGAGATGTCCTCGACGTCCTCCCGGCTCAGCCCCGGATGGACCGGAAGCATCAGCGAGTTCTCGGCCAGGAACCGGGCGTGGGGACACCTCTTCTCCGGGGAGAGGCCGGCGGAGACAAAAGCCTTTTCGAGGTAGATCTCGCAGCAGGTGCCGCTCTGGACGGGGAACCCGAGCGTGTTCAATTCTCCCATTATCCGGTCGCGGTTCCAGTCCGGCCGGAGACGATCCGGGACAACATAGCAGTAATGCCGGTAGTAGGCGTGCCTGACTTCAGGGGGCGGTTCCGGGATACGCAGGGCGGGCAACCCGGCCAGGCGCCGGTGATAGATCCGGGCGTTTTGGAATCGGATATCCAGCCGGCTTTCCAGCTTCTTCAGGGCCGCCCGGCCAAGGGCCGCCTGCATCTCCGTCATTCGGGCGTTGGTTCCGAACGTCTCGTGAAGCCAGCGGAAACCGGGAGGGTGTTTCCGGTTGTACACGGCCTCGTAGCTCTTGCCGTGATCCTTGTACGACCAGACCAGTTCCCAATATCGCCGGCTCCCCGTCGTGATCATCCCCCCCTCTCCCCCGGTGGTGATGATCTTGTCCTGGCAGAAGGAGAAGGATCCCATATCCCCGATACTTCCGACCCTCCGTCCTCGGCACTCGGCGCCATGAGCCTGGGCGCAGTCCTCGATCACGACCAGGCCGCGCTCCCGGGCCAGTCCCATAATCGGATCCATCTCGCAGGGCCATCCCCCCAGGTGGACCGGGATGATCGCCCGGGTCTTCCCGTTCAGGAGCGGGAGGATGGTCTCCGCGGTGATATTGCCGCTCTCCCGGTCCACGTCGGCAAAGACCGGGCGGGCGCCACGGAGGACCACGGCGGAGGCGGTGGCGACAAACGTCCGGGGAGAGACGACCACTTCGTCTCCCGGGCCCACCCCGGCCGCCCGCAGGGCCAGCTCCAGCGATACCGTCCCGTTGGCCAGGGCCACCGCGTACCCGGTGCCGATGTATTCCGCGAACTCCTTCTCGAAGTTCTTCCCCTCCTCCCCGGTCCAGTAATTGACCTTCCCGCTCGCCAGGACTTTCCGGACCGCCTCGATCTCGTCCTCCTCGAAGAACGGCCAGGCCGGGAACGGCTTCTCTCTCTTCCTGAGACTCATAACTTTTGCCTGGTCCCCCCCCTCGTCCTCACTGATCACCGACCACCGATTACTTTTCCCTCACCCGGGCCGGGATGCCGTAGGCCACGCTGCCGGCGGGGATGTCCCGGTTGACCAGGCTCATCGCCCCGACCACGGCGTTCTCCCCCACCTTAACCCCCGGAAGAACCACGGAGTGGCTGCCGATCCGGCAGTTCCGGCCCAGGGTGACCGGGGCTCTCTTCCCGTCGATGGTGGAGACCGAATAGATAGAACAGTGCGACCCGATCTGCACCTCGTCGCCGATGGTCACCCCGGCGGCGGCGTTGATGTAGGTGAACGCCCCGATATCGGTCCGGAAGCCGAGCTTCAGCCCCTCCGGGTTCTGGACCACCCAGTTGTACTTCGTCGGTTTCCCGTCCTCGATCTCGGGGTACTTCCAGTCCTGGAAACGATCCGTCATTCCGACTCCCTCCCCGGCGGACGTCGACCGCCCGACCGCGAACGATCATAGCAAAAATCGGCCGACTTCATTAAATAAATCCTTCCCCCCGGCTCTCCCGGGCTAGTCCCCGGTGAACTTCGGCATCGTGTCGTGCCCGTCGGCGGTGATGCCGCGCCGGGTCAGGACCTGGACCGCGGTCAGCAGCAGGATCCTGATATCCAGCCATAAACTCCGGTGGTCGACGTACCAGGCGTCCAGGCGGAACCGTTCTTCCCAGGAGAGGGCGTTGCGTCCGCGGACCTGGGCCCAGCCGGTCAGCCCCGGTTTGACCAGGTGGCGGCGGGCCTGTTCCGGAGTATAGAGCCCCAGGTACTCGACCAGCAGCGGCCGCGGTCCCACCAGGCTCATCTCCCCCTTGAGGACGTTGACCAGCTCGGGGATCTCGTCGAGGCTGGTCGACCTCAGGAACCGGCCCATAGGCGTGAGCCGCCCGGAATCGGGCAGCAGGTCGCCCTTCCCGTCCCGCCGGTCGCTCCTCGAACGGAATTTGAGCACCCGGAAGGGCCGG
>JAXGWO010000011.1:0-73609 GCA_040773245.1 PVC group bacterium | reverse complement strand
GGCCGAGGAGTTGACGTAGGCGACGGTTATCGCCCCGGGGTGCTTCTCCTTGAAGGCCCGTAACCCCTCCGCCGTGATCATATCGGCCATCGGGCAGCCGGCGGCCGGCTCGGGGAGGAGAACGGTCTTGGCCGAGGAGAGGATGGCGGCGGTCTCGGCCATAAAGTAGACCCCGCAGAAGACGATGGTTTCGGCCGGGACCCCGGCCGCCTTCCGGCTCAGGTCGAGGGAGTCGCCGAGGAAGTCGGCGATCTCCTGGACTTCGGCGGGCTGGTAGTTGTGGACCAGGATGACGGCGTGGCGCTTCCGTTTCAACTCCCCGATCCGCTCGATCAACGCCCGGTCGTTCACCCGGCGCCCTTCCCTTCCCCCTGTTTCTTCCGGTAATCCTCGATCGCCGCCTTGAGGGCTTCCTCGCCCAGCATCGAGCAGTGCATCTTGGCCGGGGGAAGGCCATCGAGGGCGGCCGCCACTTCCTTATTGGAGATGGCGATCGCCTCGTCCAGGGTCTTGCCCTTCGCCAGTTCGGTGACCATCGAGCTGGTGGCGATCGCCGCCCCGCAGCCGAAGGTCTGGAAGCGGGCGTCGGCGATCCGGCCGTCGGCCACCTTGATGTAGAGCTTCATCACGTCGCCGCAGACCGGGTTGCCGACCGTGCCCACCCCGTCGGGGTTCTCGATCCTGCCGACGTTGCGGGGGTGGTGGAAATGGTCCATCACCTTTTCGCTGTAAAGGTTCTCGCCGCTCATCAGTTAATTATCTCCTTGCTTATCGGTATCCGGCTCGGAGAAGGGTGACATCTCCCGCAGTCTCCGGACCACCGGAACCAGGACTTCAACGGTATGGAGGATATCTTCCAGGGTGTTCTCCCGGCCGAGGGAGAAACGGATCGATCCCTGGGCCAGGGCCGCCTCCACCCCCATCGCAGAGAGCACGTGGGAGGGTGCGAGTTCGCCCGAAGTGCAGGCGGAGCCGGTGGCGGCGGCGATCCCCTGTTCTTCCAGGCCGAGGAGGATCCCCTCTCCCTCGACGAATTCGAAGCTCAGGTTCAGGGTGTTGGGCAGGCGCAGTCCGGGGGCGCCGTTCAGTTTCACCCGGGAAATTCTCTCCGAGATATCGGAGCAGAGCCGGTCCCGGAGGAGGCGGAGCCGGTCGGCCTCGCTCTCCAGATCCTCGAGGGCCAGCCGGCAGGCCTCGCCGAAGCCGACGATCCCGGCCAGGTTCTCGGTCCCCGGCCGCTTGCCCCTCTCGTGGTGGCCGCCGTAAGTCAGCGGGCGGACCCGGGTTCCCTTGCGGATGTAGAGGGCCCCGACCCCCTGGGGCCCGTAGATCTTGTGGGCGGAGAGGGAGACCAGGTCGGCCCTGATCTCACCGGCCGAGATGGGGATCTTGCCCAGCCCCTGGATGGCGTCGGTGTGGAAGACGATCTTCCGGGCGCGGGCGATCTCCCCGATCCCGGCCACCGGCTGGATGGTCCCGGTCTCGTTGTTGGCGGTCATCACCGAGATCAGGATCGTCTCCGGACGGATCGCCTTCTCCAGTTCCTCCAGTTCGACCAAGCCATCCCGGCTGACCGGGAGATAGGTGACGGAGAAACCCTCCTTCTCCAGGAAGCGGCAGGCCGAGAGGACCGCGGGGTGCTCGATCGAAGAGGTGATTATATGGCTGCCCTTGGAGCGGTAGGAGTAAGCCACCCCCTGGACGGCCAGGTTGTCGGCCTCCGTCCCGCCCCCGGTGAAGACAATCTCCTCCGGCTTCGCCCCGACGGCCTCCGCCACTTGCTTCCGACCGGCCTCCAGCCTCTTCCTCGCCTCCCGCCCCAGGAAGTGGATGCTGGAAGGATTGCCGGAGACGTTCCGGTAAACATCGGTCATCGCCGCCAGGACTTCCTCCCGCAGCGGCGTGGTGGCGTTATGGTCGAGATAGATCTTTCTCATTTCTCCACTGATATCCAATCAAGTTACCCCCGCCTCACCCTCTTTTTTATCCACTAATTACACTAATTTTCCTCTAATTTTCCCCCTGCCTCTCCCCCTTTTTATAACCGCTAATCCTCGCTAATCTTCACCAATCTTTCCCCCGTCCTCGCCCCCTCTGTAACTTCGAACTTTGCACTTTTAACTTTGAACTTAAAAATGCACTTCCATCGCCTGCATCGGGCAGGCGGGGATGCAGAGCTCGCAACCGATGCAGGCGTTCTTGTCGAACCTGATCTCCCCCGTCTCCGGGTCCCGGGTCAGGGCGGAGGTGGGACAGATGGTGACGCAGGCCCCGCAGTGGTTGCAGCGGGCGGGGTTGCGGGTCACGTCCTGGCTGAGCGGCTGGACGGTGACCTGGAGGCTCTTCAGGTACTCGATCGCCTCGTGGTAGTCCTTGTTCCGGCCCTTGAGTCCAAGGACCATAATCCCTACCTGGCGGGGGAGGATCGAGGCCTTGAGTATGTTGCACTCCAGCCCGTACTTGAGGACCAGCCGGCTCATAATCGGTTCCCCGACCAGGTCCTTGGGGAAGTGAAGAACTATCCGTTTCGAAACCATTTCCTATCCACGAATCATCTTGAACCGTTTCCGCCCCCTCCCTCCCTTGTTTAACCACGAATCCTCGCCAATCTTCACTAATTTAACCCCCGCCTCTCCCCCTTTTTTAGTCCACTAATTCCACTAATTACCACGAATGTTTATCGGTACCCTCCACCTCGCCCCCTTTGTCAGTCCCCTGATTACACAGATTGCTCTAATTAAATACCACTCCCCATTGCCCACTGCCCAATTTAACCGGATCTCGGCAAATCGGTTGCCTGACGCTATGCTCTATGCGCTCGGCCGCCGGGCTTACTCCTCACTGCTTACCGATTACCGCCCGCCGTCCCCACTGCCCACTCCCCACTGCCTACTGCCCACTTATCGGCCGTTCCTTCAACGGCCGGTAGGCGTACCCGGAGCCGGGTCCGGGGAACTCGGCCACCCGTTCGGTGAGGAGGAACTTCCCTCCGGCGATCCATTCCTTCAATATCCCGGCGATCTCCCGGGCCCGGGGGTAGCTGGAGAGGGAGGCGGTCGGCACCTCCTTCTTCCGGATCCGGATCGACCCGCTCTTGAGCTCCTCGTAGGTGACCCGGGCGAGCACGGTGGAGCGTCCCAATGGGTAGTCCCGGCTGTAATCGACCACCCGGGTCCTGAGATCCCGGTCCCGCAATGCGGCGTAGCGGCAGACCTCCTCGTCCAGGACCGGGATCGGCACCCCCACCCCCACCGCCAGGGTCGCCCCGTAACCGGTGAAGCTGGCCCCCTTGAGCCACTCCGGCGACATCCCCTTCAGATCCCCGATCAGGGCGGCCGTCCCCGCCGGCGCGGCCGGGACCCCGCGCTCGTCGGTCTCCGCCGCGGTGTTGTGCTGGGTACCCCACCAGGCCACGTATCCGACCCCGCCGCCGAGAAAGACCCGGGTCCCGATCCCGATGGTCCGGAAGAAGGGATCCTTGAGCAGGGGGGAGAGCTGGCCGGCGCTGCAGTAGTTCACGTTCCCCAAACCCGGCTTCAGAACCCCCATATAGGTGTAGATCACCCGGTCGGAGAGGTTGGCCGCCGCGTTGTAGTTCTGGTAGATGTTCCGGGGGTTGAAGAGGACCGCCTGGTTGAAGTCCTTCAGGCTGACCCGGACCGCCAGCTCCTTCCGGGGGTAGCAGTCGGTGCCGTAGCCGTGGGCGATGAAGGGGAGTTCCTTCCCCGCGACCAGGTCCTCGATCACGTGGCCGCCCCCGTAAAGAAACCGGCCCGGGTAGATCATATTCCGGGGATCGGTATCCGGGAGCGCTCCCGCCCCGAGAAAGAAGTCCCCGGCCGCCAGCCCGGTGTAGACGGGGACGTCGTTGAGAGTGGCCCGACCCCCGCCCAACTTCATCTTCGGCTTCCCCTGTCCGAGGTTGAAGTAAGCTCCGGAGGAGCACATCGGTCCCATCGTCCCGGTGGTGACCACGTCGACTTCCCGGGCGGCCCGGCGGACCCCGGTCTCCTCCACCCGGCCGATCAATTCCTCGGCGGTGACCACCACCGCCTTCCCCGACCGGATCTTCGCGTTGATCTCGGCGATCGTCTTCGTCATTCTCGTCCCCGCACCCCCTCTTCCTGCCGGTAGACCGGGCAGGTCTCCCGGCGAGGGCCGCACCCCTTCAGGTCCCAGCAACGCTCACGGCCCAGAACGGCCCGGACCCCGGCGATGTTCATCCTCTTCTCCCCGAGCAGGCGTTTGATCTCCCGGAGCCGTTCCAGATCACGGTAGGAATAGCAGCGGTTCTTCCCCCGCCGGGAGGGGGAGACCAACCCCTTCTTCTCCCACAGCCTCAGCGTGGCCGGCGTGACCCCGATCATCTCGGCCACCACACCGATCGTGAAGAGGGGCTGGACGTCGTCCCGATTCCGCTTACCTGACAAGGTCATTGTCCACTGCCATATAAACACCGTTTACAGATGGGGCAATCTATACTATCGCCATCCGGATGTCAACCGGGCTCTGTTGAAAAAATTTCCGATTCGCCCTTGACAGGTCCCTGGACTATGTAGTATCTTCTGTGATTCATTTCACAGTGAGATATAGAATATTTTGTTGATGTGAACCATTGAACAGACAAGGAAGAGCGGCTGAGGTGAAAAATATTACCGGGAGAACGATCGAGAGATTGAGCGTCTACCGCCGGCTGCTGGGCAAGCTGGCCGGGGAAGGGCGGGGGAAAGTCTATTCCCACGGCCTGGCGGCCGCGGCCGGGGTGACGGCGGCCCAGGTCCGCCGCGACCTGATGGAGATCGGCTGTTCCGGCAACACCAAGAGGGGGTACGACATCGAGGAACTGGTCGGTTTCATCGGAGACGTCCTCGACAACCCCGCCGGGGAGCCGGTCGCCCTGGTCGGCCTGGGCAACCTGGGGCGGGCGCTCCTCCCCTTCTTCGCCTCCCATCATCCCAAGCTGAAGATCGTGGCCTCCTTCGACTCCGACCCCGCCAAGACCGGGAGGGTGATCCACGGCTGCCGGTCTTATCCCGCGGGGGAACTCCGGCGGGTGATCGAGAGCGAAAGGATCCGGGTGGCGATCCTCACCGTCCCCGCCGCCGCCGCCCAGGAAGTCGCCGGGGAACTGGCGGCCGCCGGGGTGCGGGGAATTTTGAACTTCGCTCCGGAGACACTCCGGCTCCCGGAAGAGGTGGTCGTGGAGAATATGGATATGGCGATCGCCTTGGATAAGATCGCCTGCCTGGCCCGGCGCCACCGCCCGGAGTAGACGGTTGGGAAATATGAACAGATTACCCGAGAAGGCGGCGGCGGTCGAATCCCTGATCCGCCAATACCCGGAGTCAGGGAGAGAGGCCCTGATCCCGCTCCTCCAGCGGGTCCAGGAGGAAGAGGGTTACCTCTCCCGGGAGGCGGTCCTGCTGGTCGGCCGGCGCCTCAACCTTCCGGCCAGCAAGATCTACGGGGTGGCCACCTTCTACAACCAGTTCCGGTTCCAGCCCCGGGGGAAGTACCACATCCAGGTCTGTCGGGGGACCGCCTGTCACGTCAAGGGGTCGGCGGCGGTGCTGGAACGGCTGGAGCGGGAGCTGAAGGTCAAACCGGGCCAGACCACCCGGGACGGCCTCTTCAGCCTCGAGGTGGTGGCCTGCATCGGAGCCTGCGGACTGGCCCCGGTGCTCTCGGTCAACGGCCAGTTCCACGCCAACCTCTCCGGCGACGACATCCCCGCCATTTTAAAGCGTTACCATTCGCAGGAAGAAGAGGAGTGAACCTGAAGCTGACGGAAAAATGCTGCGAGAAGTGCCGGCACAGCCGCGAGACCCCCTGCCCGGACCGGGTGGCCTGCGTCACCTCGGGACCGCTCTGCCACGACCGCCGGGACTGCGCCGAGATGATCCGGGTTCGCATCGCCGCCCTGAAGCGGGAAAAAATGACCCGCCCGGTCTTCTTCGTCGGCGCCGGCACCTGCGGCCGGGCGGCCGGAGCCGACCAGACCTTGCTAAATCTGCGGAAAGAGATTTCCCGGAGAAAGATCGACGCCGAAGTGGTGGAGGTCGGGTGCGTGGGGCTCTGCTCGGAGGAGCCGATTGTCGACCTCCAGATGCCGGGGAAGCACCGGCTCTCCTTCGCCCGGGTGAGCGGGGCGGAGGCGGAACGGGTGGTGGGAGCGATCGACGGCCAGATCCCGACCGGCCTGGTTCTCGGTCAGTACCGCCAGGAGGGGCGCGAGGCCTGGCCGGACCTCCCCTATCTCGACGAACACCCCTTCTTCCGGGACCAGACCCGCCTGGTCCTGGCCAACTGCGGGGTGATCGACCCGGGGTCGATCGACGAGTACATCGCCCGCGGCGGCTGGCGCGCTTTCGCCGCCACCGTCCGCAACCTCACCCGGGAGGAACTCTGCCGGGCGGTGGAGGAGAGCGGGCTGCGGGGACGGGGCGGCGGCGGCTTCCCGACCGGGAAGAAGTGGCGGGTGGCCCTGGAGGCGACCGCCGACCAGAAGTACCTGATCTGCAACGCCGACGAGGGCGACCCGGGGGCCTTTATGGACCGGGCGGTGATCGAGGGCGACCCCCACCGCCTGCTGGAGGGGATCGCCATCGCCGCCTACGCGATCGGGGCCGCCCGGGCCTACGTCTACATCCGGGCGGAGTATCCCCTGGCGATCGAGCGGCTGAAGGCCGCGATCGAACAGGCCCGCGAGTACGGGCTGCTCGGCTACAACATCCTCGACAGCGGGATGAAGCTGGAGATCAAAATCAAGATGGGGGCCGGGGCCTTCGTCTGCGGCGAGGAGACCGCCCTGATCCACAGTATCGAGGGGAAGCGCGGAATGCCCCGGCCCCGCCCCCCCTACCCCGCCGTCTCCGGCCTCTTCGGCCGGCCGACCGTGATCAACAACGTGGAGACCCTGGCCAACCTCCCGGAGATCCTCTCCCGGGGCCCGGGAGAGTTCGCCCAGTTCGGCACCGCCGGAAGCCCGGGGACCAAGGTCTTCGCCCTCTCGGGCAAGATCGCCCGGACCGGGCTGGTTGAGGTGGCGATGGGCACCCCGCTGAGAAAGATCATCTTCGAGATCGGCGGCGGGATCGCCGGGGGGAAGAAGTACAAGGCGGTCCAGATCGGGGGACCGTCGGGCGGCTGCATCCCCGAGGGGCATCTGGATATCGACATCGACTACGAGTCGCTCAAGACCGTGGGAGCGATGATGGGTTCGGGGGGACTGGTGGTGATGGACGAGGATACCTGTATGGTCGACGTGGCCAAGTTCTTTATGGACTTCATCCAGCGCGAGTCCTGCGGCAAGTGCATCCCCTGCCGGGAGGGAACCCGGAGGATGCTGGAAACCCTGCAATCCATCACCAGCCGCCGGAAGACGGCGGGAACCGGGGCCCTGGAGAGGTTCAAGAGCGTGATGTACCTGGAGCGGCTGGCGGGGACGATCAAGGACACCAGCCTCTGCGGCCTGGGACAGTCCGCGCCCAACCCGGTCTTAAGCACACTGCGTTTCTTCCGGGACGAGTACGAGGCCCACGTCTACGAGCGCCGCTGCCCGGCCGGGGCCTGCCGGGAACTGATGACCTTCCGGATCGATCCCGAGAAGTGCGTCGGCTGCACCATCTGCGCCCGGAACTGCCCGGCGGGGGCGATCAAGGGGACGGCCAAGCGGATGCACTACATCCTCCAGGAGAAGTGCACCGGCTGCGGGGCCTGTTACGAAGTCTGCAAGTTCCAGGCGGTGATCCGGGAATGAAGATCACGGTCGAGATCAACGGCCGGCCGACCGAGGCCGAGAAGGGCGAGATGCTCCTGGGGGTGATCCGGCGGGCCGGGTGGAAGATCCCCACTCTCTGCCACATCGAGGGGATGACCCCGACCGGGGCCTGCCGTCTCTGCGTGGTGGAGATCGAAGGCCATTCGGGGCTGGCTCCGAGCTGCGCCACACCGGCGGCCGGGGGGATGAAGGTCCTGACCCACTCCCCCCGGGCGGTCCGGGCCCGCAAGACCATCGTCGAGCTGCTCCTGGCCGACCACCCCGACGACTGCCTCTACTGCGTCCGGTCCGGAGACTGCCGGCTCCAGGAACTGGCAGAGGAGCTGGGGGTCCGGGAGCGCCGCTATGGTGGGGCCAAGACGGTGGAACATCTCGATATCTCCAGCCCGGCGATCGAGCGCGACCCGGCCAAGTGCGTCCTCTGCGGGAAGTGCGTGAGGGTCTGCGCGGAGGTCCAGGGGGTGGCGGCGATCGACTTCACCGGGCGGGGCAGCAAGACCCGGATCTCGACCGCCTTCGGGGAAGGGATCAACATCAGCAGCTGCGTCTACTGCGGGCAGTGCATCCGGGTCTGCCCCACCGGGGCGCTGCGGGAGCAGAGCTCGATCAAGTCGGTGACCGAAGCCCTGGCCGACCCGGAGAAGTTCGTGGTCGTCCAGCACGCCCCCTCGATCTCGGTCACCCTGGGCGAGGAGTTCGGGGTCGGGCCGGGGAAGGACATCGCCGGGGCCCTGACCGCCGCCCTGCGCCGGCTCGGCTTCGACCGGGTCTTCGACACCGCCTTCTCCGCCGACCTGACGATAATGGAGGAGAGCGCCGAGCTGGTCGACCGGCTGAAAAACAACGGGGTGCTGCCGATGATGACCAGCTGCTCGCCGGGCTGGGTCAAGTTCGTGGAGGAGTTCTACCCGGAGTTCATCCCCAACCTCTCCACCTGCAAGAGCCCCCAGCAGATGATGGGTGCGGTGATCAAGACCCACTTCGCCGGAAGGGAGGGGATCGGCCCAGAGAAGATCTTCTCCGTGGCGATTATGCCCTGCACGGCCAAGAAGTTCGAGGCCGGCCGGCCGGAGATGTCCCGGGGTGGTCTGCCGGATATCGACGCCGTCCTCACCACCCGGGAACTGGCCCGGGCGATCCGGATGCGGGGGATCGACCTCGACCGGATCGAGCCGGATACCGCCGACACCCCCTTCGGCGAGCGGACCACGGCGGGCAAGCTCTTCGGGGCCAGCGGCGGGGTGATGGAGGCCGCCGTCCGCAACGCCCACTTCCTCCTCACCGGACGGGATATGGAGAACCCGCGGATCGAAGCCCTGCGGGGGGAGGAGGGGATCCGGGAAGCCGAAATCCCGATCGGGGATCTCCGGCTGCGGGTAGCGGTGGCCAACGGCGTGGGCAACGCCAGGCGGATCCTCGATGACATCCGGGCCGGCCTGAGAAGGCCGCACTTCATCGAGGTGATGACCTGCCCGGGCGGCTGTATCAACGGCGGCGGCCAGCCGATCAGCTCCGATCCCGAAGCCCTCCGGGAGAGAATGAAGTCCCTCTACCGGCTCGACCGGACGGAGGCGGTCCGGGTCTCCCACCGCAACCGATCGATCCGGCGCCTCTACCGGGAATTCCTCGGCGCCCCCCTGGGGGAGAAGAGCCACCAACTGCTCCACACCGCCTATCGGCGCCGCGAGGTGGTGACTTGACCGGATCCGCGACAACCAAAAGTCCATCCCCGGCGGCCAAGGACTACACCATTTTCAAGGCCGTCCGGACCGCCCCCGACCGCTGCCGGGTCTGCTACACCTGCGTCCGGGAGTGCCCGGCCAAGGCGATCCGGATCATCGAGGGCCAGGCCACGGTCCTCCACGATCGCTGCATCGGCTGCGGAAACTGCGTGAGGGTCTGCTCCCAGGGGGCGAAGGTGATCACCGACTCCACCGCCGCGGTCCGCGGCCTCCTGAGCGGCCCCCGCCCGGTGACGGCGATCGTCGCCCCCAGCTTCCCGGCGGACTTCCCGGAATTCGATTACCGAATCCTGGTCGGGATGATCCGCGGCCTGGGTTTCGCCCGGGTCAACGAGGTGGCCTTCGGCGCCGACCTGGTGGCCGACCGCTACCACCGGCTCCTGGACGAAGGCGGCGGCCCGTACATCGCGACCTCCTGCCCGGCGGTGGTCTTTTACGTGGAGAAATACCACCCCGAGTTGATCGGCCGCCTGGCCCCGATTGTCTCCCCGATGGCGGCCGCCGCCCGGGCCCTCCGGGAGCGGGCGGGGGAGGAGATCCGGGTGGTCTTCATCGGGCCCTGCACCGCCAAGAAGATCGAGTCCCGCGACCGCCTGATCGAAGGCGAGATCGACGAGGTGCTTACCTTCGTCGAGCTGCGGCGGATGTTCGCCGAATCGGGTCTGGATCCGGAAGCGGCCGCCCCCTCCGACTTCGACCCGCCCCGGGGCGGCCTGGGGACGCTCTTCCCCCTCCACGGGGGCCTGCTTCAAGCCGCCGACCTCAAGGAGGACCTCCTGACCAGCGACGTGGTCACCGCCAGCGGCCGGAGGTTCACCTCCGCCATCGAGGAGTTCAGGACCGGGGGGATGCGGACCCGGCTGCTGGAGATCCTGGCCTGCGACGGCTGCATTATGGGGGCGGGGATGTCCACCGCCGATCCCCTCTTCCGGCGGAGGAGCCGGATCAGCGACTACGCCCGGCAACGGGCCGGAGAGACCGGGAGTTCGGCCGGAGAGGACCCCCGGGAGACCTTCCGCGGCCTCGACCTCTCCCGCTCCTACGCCGACCTCGACCAGCGGCTGAGGCAGCCGGCCGGCGAGGATATTACCGCCATCCTCCAGAGGATGGGCAAGTTCAAGCCGGAAGACGAACTGAACTGCGGCGCCTGCGGCTATCCGTCCTGCCGCGAGCACGCCGTCGCCATTCTCAAGGACCTGGCCGAGAGCGAGATGTGCCTCCCCTACACCATCGACCGGCTCAACCTGACGGTGGGGGAGCTGGCCCGGTCGAACCGGGAGCTGGCCGCCACCCAGGAGGCGCTGATGCAGTCGGAGTGGCTGGCCAGTATGGGACAGCTGGCCGCCGGGATCGCCCACGAGGTCAACAACCCGCTGGGGGTGGTTCTGATGTACGCCCACCTGATGCTCGAAGACCTCCAGGAGGAGAGCCGGCTGAAGAACGACGCCCGGACGATCGTCGAGCAGGCCGACCGCTGCAAGAAGATCGTCAACGGGCTCCTCCATTTCTCCCGGCAGAACAAGGTTCTGCGCGAACCGGTCGACATCCGGGACCTGGTGGCCAGAGGCTGCCGGATGGTGGTCAAGCCGGAGAACGTCGCCATCGAGGTTCAGGACCGGATGGAGAACCCGGTGGCGGAGGTGGACCGGGAGCAGCTCCTCCAGGTCCTCACCAACCTGCTCACCAACTCCTTCGCCGCGATGCCGGACGGGGGCAGGATCGCCATCGCCATCGCCGACCAGCCCCGGTCCGTCATTATCGCCGTCAGCGACACCGGGGTGGGGATACCGGCGGAGAACCTCTCCAAGATTTTCGAACCCTTCTTCACCACCAAGCAGATCGGCAAGGGCACCGGCCTGGGGTTGGCGGTGACCTACGGGATCATCAAGATGCACCGGGGGGAGATCGCCGTGGAGTCGAACGCCGACCCCGCCGCCGGGCCGACCGGGACGAAGTTCACCATCGACCTGCCGCGGCACGACCCCGGAGAACAACCGCTATGACCGGGAACGAAGCTAAGACCATCCTGATCGTGGACGACGACCCGGATTTCCTCCTCCAGCTGGAGCTGATCCTCCGCTCAGCCGGGTACCGGGTGCTCAAGGCCGGAACCAGGAAGGAAGCGGAAGAGCGGTTGGCCCGCCAGCGGCCGGACGCCCTGGTCGCCGACCTGATGCTGGAAGAGGATGACGGCGGATTCGTCCTCTGCTACCGGGCGAAGAAGCTTTACCCCGGCCTGCCGGTGATCATCGTCACCGGGGTGGCCGGGGAGACCGGGATCGAGTTCGCCGCCGTCACCCGGGAGGAGCGGAGCTGGATCAAGGCCGATCTGCTCCTCGACAAGCCGGTCCGGCCCGAGCAGATCGTGGCCGAGCTGGAGAAGCTCCTTGGGGAATAGGGAATGGGGAATAGTAAGCAGTGAGCAGTCTGAAGCCTCCGAAGGATAGGAAGCGGTAATCAGTAATCGGTGGGAGCTGACTGCTGACTGCTCACTGACTACCGATCACTTGACTCAAGATATCAACCCTGAATAACCACAAGACTATGAATACGCTGAGAGTACTGGCGGTCGACGACGAGCCGGGGATGCTGGGCGGGATCGAGCGATCGCTGGAAAACTTTTCCGTCCGTCTCCCCGATATCGAAGGGGAGATCGGCTTCCGGGTGGAGACCGCGGCCACCGGGGAGGAGGCGGTCACCGCCATCGCCGCCGGACCCCCGGACATCCTCCTCCTCGACTACAAGCTTCCGGACATCACCGGCCTGGACGTCCTGCGGCGGACCGCGAACGCTTCCCCGGAGATGCTGACGGTGATGATCACCGCCTACGCCTCGATCGAGACCGCGATCGCGGCCACCCGGCAGGGAGCCTACGACTTCCTGACCAAGCCGTTCACCCCGGACGACCTCAAGCACGCCGTCCGCAAGGCCGCCGGGGCGATCCTCCTCGCCCGGCGGGCGAAAGCCCTGGAAGCGGAGAAGAAGCAGGTCCGGTTCGAGTTCATCCGGGTTCTCGGCCACGAGCTGAAGGCCCCCCTGAACGCCGTGGCCGGGGCCCTCTTCATCCTCCGCGACCGGACCCTGGGGGAGGATATCGGGCCTTACGGGGAAGTGGTGAACCGGTCCCTGCTCCGGCTCGAGCAGATGAAGAAACTGATCTCCGACCTGCTGGAGATGACCCGGCTGGAGTCGGGAAAGAAGGAGCGGACCCTGGAAGAGGTCGACCTGGTCGGGGCGGCGAAGGAGGCGGCCGAGCTGGCGTCCTGGGAGGCCGGCTCCCGCCGGATCGCCCTCCGGATCGACGGCCCGGAAAGCCTGGTTGTCCGCGCGGACCGGGGAGAGATCGCGATGATCTTCAACAACCTGGTCAGCAACGCCGTCAAGTACAACCACGAGGGCGGACGGGTGGAGATCGTTCTCTCCCGGAAGGGTCCGGAAACGGCGATCTCGGTCAGCGACACCGGGATCGGGATCTCCCCGGAGGGGAGAGAGAAGCTTTTCGGCGAGTTCGTCCGGCTCAAGGACAAGCGGACGCGAAACGTCCTGGGCAGCGGTCTGGGGCTCTCGATCCTCAAGCGCCTGGTGGAACTCTATGACGGAAGGATCGAGGTGGAGAGCGAACCCGACCGGGGTTCCACCTTCACCGTTTGCCTGCCAGCCGGGAAGGATTGATCCGATGAAGGAACTGTCGAAGAACGCGGTCGATTTCATCGACGACGGACGGATCGAAGAGATCCTGGCCGGAACCGGGGAAGACCCGGCCCGGGTCCGGGAGGTCATCGCCAAGAGCCTCGAGAAGGTCCCCCTGACGGTCGGGGAGACCGCGGCGCTCCTGGCCGCCGGTTCGGAAGACCTCAATGAGGAGATCTTCGCCGCCGCGCGGAAGCTCAAGCGTGAAGTTTACGGCAACCGGATCGTGATCTTCGCCCCGCTCTATATCGGCAACTACTGCGTAAACGACTGCGGCTACTGCGCCTTCCGCCGGAGCCTGAGGACCACGGTCCGCCAGACCCTGACCGAAGACGAGATCGAGGGGCAGGTGGAGGCGCTGCTGAACGCCGGCCACAAACGGCTGATCCTGGTCTTCGGGGAGCATCCGGACTATTCCCCGGAGTTTATCGCCCGTACGGTGAGAAAAGTCTACTCGATCCGGCGGGGGCCGGGCGAGATCCGCCGCGTGAACGTCAACGCCGCCCCGCTCGACTATGGCGGCTTCCGGACGGTCAAGGCGGCGGGGATCGGGACCTACCAGATCTTCCAGGAGACCTACCACCACCCGACCTACCGGAAGTTCCATCCTCCGGGGACCCGCAAGGGGGACTACCTCTACCGGCTCGACGGCCTGACCCGGGCCTGGGAGGCGGGGTGCGACGACGTGGGGATCGGGGCCCTCTTCGGCCTCTACGACTGGCGGTTCGAAGTCCTCGGCCTGGTCACCCACTCGCGGTTTCTGGCCGACCGTTTCGGCTGCGGCCCCCACACCATCAGCTTCCCCCGCCTCCGCCCGGCCCACGGGGTGAAGCTCGACGACCGCTGCCTGGTCTCCGACCGGGACTTCAAGAAGCTGGTCGCGGTCCTGAGACTGGCCGTTCCCTACACCGGGATGATCCTGACCGCCCGGGAGACCCCGCGGATCCGGCGGGAGGTGATGGAGTTCGGGGTCTCCCAGATCGACGCCGGCACCCGGATCGAGCTGGCCGGCTACACCAGGCGGGGAGACCAGGAACTGAAGCGGGAGCAGTTCGAGATCGGGGACGTCCGCCCGATGGACGAGATCATCCGGGACCTGATCGACCGGGACTTCGTCCCCAGTTTCTGCACCGCCTGCTACCGGCTGGGAAGGACCGGGGAGAGGTTTATGGAGTTCGCCGTCCCCGGTTTCATCCGCAACTTCTGCACCCCCAACGCGCTGCTCACCCTGACCGAGTATCTGGAGGACTACGCCCCCCCGGCCACCCGGGAGGCGGGGAGGAAGCTGATCGAACGGGAGCTGGCCGGGATCGGGGACCCGGCGACCCGGGAGGAGACCGGCCGCCGCCTGGAGCGGATCGCCCAACGGGGAGAACGTGATCTTTACTTCTGAGGATAAGATGAAGACCTCCAAGGGGATGAGAATCCAGATCGGGATCTTCGGGCGGCGCAATGTCGGGAAGTCGTCCTTTCTCAACGCCCTCACCGGCCAGCCGATCTCGATCGTCTCCGAGACCCCGGGGACCACCACCGACCCGGTGGAGAAGGCGATGGAGCTGCTCCCGATCGGGCCGGTGCTCTTCATCGACACCGCCGGGATCGACGACCGGGGGGCGCTGGGGGGGCAGCGGATCGCCCGGTCGCTGAAAACGATCGAGCGGGCCGACCTGGCGGTGGTCGTCGCCGAGGCGGATCAATGGGGCGGATCCGAGGAGAATCTGCTCCAGCGATTTGCGGCCGAGAAGGTCCCGGCGATCGTGGTCTTCAACAAGTCCGACCTAGCCCGCCCGGACCGGACATTGACCGGCCGGCTGGAGGCCGCGGGGATCTCCTGGATGGAGGCCCAGGCCAGCCGGGGGGCGGGGATCGATCTCTTCAAGCAGCGGCTGCTCGAGAAACTGCCGGAGGATCTCCTCGCCGCCCGGCCGATCGCCGGGGATCTGATCCGCCCCGGGGAGACGGCGGTCCTGGTGGTCCCGATCGACCTCGAGGCCCCCCGGGGAAGGCTGATCCTGCCCCAGGTCCAGACCATCCGGGATCTCCTCGACCACGACGCGGCCTGCCTGGTGGTCAAGGAGACCGGGCTGGCCCGGGCCCTGGCCGACCTGAAGACTCCGCCCGCTCTGGTGGTCACCGACTCCCAGGCCTTCGGGGCCGTCGCCCGCCTCACCCCGCCGGAGATCCCCTTGACCTCCTTCTCGATCCTCTTCGCCCGGCTCAAGGGCGACCTGGCGACCTTCGCCGAAGGCGCGCTCGCCATCGACCGCCTCCAGCCCGGGGACCGGGTCCTGATCGCCGAAGCCTGCACCCACCACCCGGTCGGCGACGACATCGGGCGGGTCCAGATCCCCCGTCTGCTCGCCGGCAGGCTCGGCCGCCCCGTGGAGACCCGGGTGGTCGCCGGCCACGATTTCCCCGGCGACCTCGGTGATTACCGCTTGGTTATTCACTGCGGATCCTGTATGTTTAACCGGAAGGAGGTGCTCTTCCGGATTATGCGGTGCCAACAGGCCGGGGTCCCGATCACCAATTACGGGATCGCCCTGGCCTACTGCGGAGGGATCTTCCGGCGGGCCCTGGCCCCGTTCCCGGAAGTGAAGCCGCTAATCTCCGGCCCGGCGGGCCGATTAAACGGGAAACAGCGCGAGGAGAATCAAGGATGAAGGTCTATATCGTCGATGACGACGTGGATATGGTCGGTTTTATGGAGATGACCCTGAAGGCGGCCGGACACGAAGTGGAGTCCCAGAATGACCGGGACGGGCTGCTGGAAAACATCCGTCGCTTCCGCCCGGGTTTGATCATCCTCGACGTGATGTTCCCCGGCGACCAGGAAGCCGGATTCAAGATGGCGCGGGAGATCCGTCACGACGGGGAGATCGGCCGGACCCCGATCCTGATGCTGACCTCGGTCAACCGGGAGAGCGATTTCCCCTCCAAGTTCTCCCGGCGGGACATCGACGAGATCTACCTCCCGGTCACCGAGTTCCTGGAAAAGCCGATCGACCCCCGACTCCTGCTGAAGAAAGTCGAGGAATTGGGCGCCTGATCCCGGACCGAAGGCGGCCTCGGGAAAAGTCCCGGCCATCCTCGCTAAGACCGGTCGGAATCCCCGAAGATCTTCAGGTAGCGCTCGATATCGGCCGGGGTATCCCGCTCCGGCTTTTCCTCATCGCGGCGGGGTGGCGGAGGCTGTTTCAGAAGGCCGAGGAACTCGGCGGTGGAAACTCTCCGGGGGCGGCGAGGACGGATGGCGTCGAGGATCTCCCGGTCGTCGGTGACCAGGAAGATCCCCCGGGGGTGATCGCTCCGCTCGACGGTTTCGACCAGGTAGCTGTCGGCGTCGGCGGCGTAGATCTCGCCGCAGGCCGGCGAGAGCGCGCGGCGCTGGATGACCGGGCTGAAACGGCTGTCATAGACGATGGTCACCTCGACCTGTTTCCCGGCAAAGTACCCGGCCACTTCCGCCCCGAATCTGGCGCGCGCCGCCTCGTCCCAGCCCAGGTCGTTTCCGATCAGGACGTTGTAACCGTCGATCAGCCAGCGCACGGCGGAACACCTCCCTGGCTCTCTCCCTGGACCGCCACCCAACCCTCCCGCCCGGGGACCGACCCCCGCTCCATTCTTCCGGCCGGGAGCGCTGATAGGTCGGGGGGAAGAAGGGAGGCGAGGGGGACCAACTCCCACCCCTCCCGCCGGGCGGCGGCGATGAACTCCGCGAAGAGCGGCCGTTTGCTCATCCCCTCGACCTCGGCGTGGACGGCCAGGACATTGAGCCGGCCGGGACGGAGGCGGGAGAAAAGATGGCGGTTGTAACCGGCGTCGCCGACCCCTTCCCGGCCGATCACCTCGTCGTAGGTGGGCAGGGTGACCGGAACCTGGGGAACCGGGGAGGGTCGGCCGGCGAGGAGGGGACGGAAGAGACACTCCCCCCGGCAGTCGCTCCCGTAGGCCAATCCGAGTTCCCGCTCGGCTTCGAGGAGAGCCCCGGTCCCCCGCCAGGAGGGAGCGGCGAAAGACCGGACCACGCTGCCGCCCAGGTCCTCGATGATCCGGCTCCCCGTTCTGATCTCTTCGACGATCTGGCCGGCGCGGAAACCCTCCCCCCGGGTCTGCCAGCGATGGTGGTCGAGACCGTGGAGCCCGATCTCGTGCTTCTCCCCGGCCGCCCGTCCCAGGTAGGGGGCGAGGGCCCGGGAGATCCGGGGACCGGGGCCGAGGGTGCCCCGGAAGATGATCCGCCAGCCATAGAGCCCGGGGGCCCGGGAGCGGAGCATCTTGACGAGGAACCGGGGCCGAAACAGCCGCAGCAGGTGGCGGCCCATATTATCCGGCCCGACCGAGCAGAAAAAGGTGCCCCGGACGCGGTGTTCCGCGAGAAGATCGAGGAGGGCCGGGACGCCCTTGCGGGCGCCGTCGTAGGTATCGACGTCGATTCTCAGCCCCAGCCGCTTCATCTTTTCCTTGCCCGTCATCTCCTTCGTACTCGTCCTCGTACTCGGCCCGAAGTCAGGCATTTTCAAGTACGAGTACGGGCAAGAGAACGATTACCGAGCACGATCGAGAAATGATCGGTCTGGTTAAGAGCGGGCCGGAGGCTACACCAGCAGGCAGAGTTTTTCCGCCGCGTCGCGGAGGAAGAAGTCGAGAGTGGAGCTGACGGCCTCCTCCAGCCCGATTTTCGGCTTCCAGCCGAGCTTCCGGGCGGCGTTGCTGACCGCCGGACGGCGGTGGACCACGTCCTGGTAGCCCCCGGGGCCGTAGTACCGGCCCGACTCCACGGATACGATCCCGGCCGGCGGGGGAAACAATTCCCGCAACGGGTGGGCTTCGTACAGCCGGGTGAGGAGTTCGGCCAGCTCGCGGATGCTGGCATCGTTGTCCGGGTTGCCGACATTGAAGATCTCCCCGTCGGCCCGGCCCTTCGGGTTCTCGATGATCCGTTCCAGGCAGCCGATCCCGTCCCGGACATCGGTGAAACAGCGTTTCTGCCCGCCCCCGTCCACCAGCTGGATCGGGGTCCCGCTGACCAGGTTGAGGATCAGCTGGGTGATGGCCCGGGAGCTGCCGATCCGGGCCGAGTCGAGGCTGTCCAGCCTCGGTCCCAGCCAGTTGAAGGGCCGGAAGAGCGTGAAGCGCAGCCCTTCCTTCGCCCCGTAGGCCCAGATCACCCGGTCGAGGAGCTGCTTGCTGCAGCTGTAGATCCAGCGCTGCATCCGGATCGGCCCGGTGACCAGGTTGCTGGTGTGCTCGTCGAACTCCTCGTCGGAGCACATCCCGTAAACCTCGGAGGTGGAGGGGAAGATCAGCCGCTTCTTGAACCGGACGCAGTAGCGGACGATCCGCAGGTTCTCCTCGAAGTCGAGGCGAAAGACCCGCAGGGGGTCGCGGACATACTCGATCGGGGTGGCGATGGCGACCAGGGGAAGGATGACATCGCACTTGCGGACGTGGTATTCGATCCACTCTCGGTTGATGGAGATATCGCCCTCCACGAAATGAAAACCCGGGCGGCCGAGAAAACGCCGGATATTGCCGGAGTGGAGGTCCATCCCGTAGACCGCGTAACCGCCCGCCTCCAGGAGCCGCTCGACCAGGGCGTTTCCGATGAAGCCGCCCACCCCCAGGATCAGGACCCGGACGGGTTCCGGCGGGCAGAGCGATCGAAGAGATCCCTCGCCGAGGACGGACCCCGCCACCAGGCCCAGTTCCCGGGCCGCCTGGCCGCCGGCCATCGGGACATCATCCCCCGGCTGGACCTCGAGCAGTTCCAGCGCCTCCCGGCCGGCGGCCACGGTCAGGGGTTCGGAGGCGATGACGGTCCCCGGGGATTTCTTCTCCCCGGCGGGGACGACCCGGGCCTTCCAGACCAGGAACTTCCGGTCGCCGGCGAAGGAGAAGGCCCCCGGGAAGGGCCGGGCGACCGCCCGGACCAGGTTGCAGATCTCCCCGGCCGGGCGGGCCCAGTCGATCTTGCCGTCGGCCGGACTCCGCCCCCCGAAGTAGCTGGCCCGGGCCGGGTCCTGGGGGGTCCGGGGGGCGGTGCCCGCTTCCAGGAGGGGAAGGGTCTCGTCAAGGAGTTCCCGGGCGGCCGCCTCGGCCTTGACAAAGAGGTCTTTCGCGGTCTCCTCCTCCCCGATCGGGAAGGCCCTCCGGGCGACGATCTCCCCGTCGTCCGGCCGGGGGGTCATATAATGGAGGGTGACCCCGGTCTCCTTCTCCCCGTTGACCAGCACCCAGTTGATCGGGCAGCGGCCGCGGTAGGCCGGGAGAAGCGAGCCGTGGAGGTTGAGGGCTCCCTTCGGGGGGATCTCCAGGATCTTCCCGGAGAGAAGCTTCCGGTAGTAAAAGGAGAAGATGATCTCAGGATCGAGCTCCCGGATCCGCTCGATCCAGAGGGGGTGATTGACCGTGTCGGGCGCGTGGACCGGGATCCCCCGGGAGGCGGCCAGCCCGGCAACCGAGGGGAACCAGATATTTTCCCCCGGGGCGTCGCGGTGGGTGAAGACGGCCCGGATATCCCAGCCGTGTTTCAGGAGGGCCTCGATGCCGGCGCAGCCGATCGAATGGTAGGCGAAGACGACGGTTTTCATCTTATCCTTCTCCGGTGGTTTCTTCTCCCGGCCGGGGGAGGGAAGAGCGGCCCGCCCTCTCCCGGACAAAGTAGCGCGGCCGGGCCCGGGCCTCGGTGTAGATCCGGCCGATATATTCCCCGATCAGGCCGAGGGCGATGAACTGCCCCCCCATAAAGAAGAAGACCAGGGCGAAGAGGGTGAAGATCCCTTCGGCCGCCCACTCCGGACCCATAATGAGCCTCAGGACCAGGATCAGGACGGCCAGTAACAATCCGAAGAGAGAGACCAGCAGCCCGACGATGCTGAGCAGCCGCAGGGGGAAGGTGGTCATACTGGTCAGGAGGTCGAACTGGAGGTTGACCAGCTTCATCACCCCGTACTTCGACCGGCCGGCCGGGCGCTCGGCGTGGGCCACCTCGATCTCGGTCACCCGGGCGGCGAAGGTGTTGGCCAGGACCGGGATGAAGGTACTCCGCTCGCGGCATTCCAGGATGGCCTCCACCACCGGCCTCCGGTAGGCCCGGAGCATACAGCCGTAGTCCCGCATCCTCACCCCGGTCGCCCGCGCGGTGAACTGGTTGATGACCCGCGAGGAGAACCGCCGGAAGATGGTGTCCTGCCGGCCGGTCCGGACGGTCCCCACCACGTCAAAGCCATTATCGGCCTCGGCGAGGAGGCGGGGGATCTCCTCCGGCGGGTTCTGGAGGTCGGCGTCGATGGTGACCACCGTCCCGCCCCGGCTCTCTTCCAGTCCGGCGATCACCGCGATGTGCTGCCCGTAGTTGCGGTTGAAGAAGATCCCGACGATCAATCCCGGCCTCCGCCGGGCGCCCTCGGCGATAATCCCGGGAGAGCCGTCGCGGCTGCCGTCATCGACCAGGATCAGTTCCGCCGGCCGGTCCAGGGAATCGAGGACAGCCTCCGTCCGCCGGATGAACTCGGGGAGGTTCTCCCGCTCATTGAAGACCGGGGCGACCACCGAGACCGATCGGGGGGCGGCGCTCATCTCCGCACCGCCTCCAGCGCGTCCCGGACCGCCTCCACGACATCTCCGGCGTCATCGTCGGTCATATCCGGGAAGAGGGGGAGGGAGAAGAGCCGGTCGCCGGCCCACTCGGTGGCCGGGAGCGTTCCCGGCTTGAACCCGGCCCGCTCGCGGTAATACTCCTGGGTGTGGACCGGGCGGAAGTGGATCCCGGTCCCGACATTCCTCTTCTTCAGTTCCTCGAGGAACTCGTCCCGGGAGACCCGGACCCGGTCGAGGTCGAGGAAGACGATGAAGAGATGGTAACTGCTCTGGTGGGGATAGGCCGGAGGCTGGAGGGCGGAAATCCCTTCCACGTCTTTCAGGAGTTCCCGGTAGCGGGCGGCCAGCTCCCCCCGCTTCCGGTTCAGCTCCTCCACCCGGGCCAGCTGGGTCAGGCCGAGCGAGGACTGGATATCGGTCAGGTTGTACTTGAAGCCGGGGGTGACGATCTCGACCTGGGCCTTACCCTCCCGGCTGTAACGCTGCCAGGCGTCCTTGGACAGGCCGTGGAACTTGAGGATCCGGACCCGCTCGGCCAGGTCCCCATCGGCGGTCACCACCATCCCCCCCTCGCCGGTGGTGATGTTCTTGATCGGATGGAAACTGAAGATCGCCGTCCCCCGGGACCCGACCTTCTCCCCCCGGTAACGGGTCCCCAGTGCGTGGGCGGCGTCCTCGATCAGGAGCACCCCCCGCCCGGCGGACAGTTCCCGGAAACGGCCGAGGTCGGCCGGGGCGCCGGCGAAGTGGACCGGGATGATCGCCCTGGTCCGCTCCGTCATCACCTTCTCCACCGTCTCCGGGGTGACCATCAGGGTCCCGGGGTCGATATCGGCGAAGACCGGTTTGAGCTTCAGGAGGGTGAGGAGGTTGACGGTCGATCCCCAGGTCATCGACGGGGTGACGACCTCGTCCCCGGGCTGAAGGTCGAGGGCGGTCAGGACCAGGTGCATCCCGGCGGTGGCCGAGGTCAGGGAGACGGCGAATTCCGCCCCCAGGTACCCGCGGAAGGCGGCCTCGAAGGCGGCGGTCTTCGGCCCGGTGGTGATCCAGCCCGACTTCAGGACCTCGACCACCCCGGCGATATCGTCCTGATTGATGGCCGGCCGGGAGAAGGGAAGAAAAGTCTCTCTCACAATATAATTTCCCCTGTCCTTTTGGTTTAATCGTTATCGGGATCGGAATCGGCATCGCCACCGGCCCCGGTTCCACCCACCACCAGCAACAGGCGGCGGTTGATCCCCATCCGTTCCTCGGCCAACACCCGATATTCCAGAGCCGGCAGCCCGGCGGGAGGGAAATCCCGGCCCCGCTTCAGAAGCACCAGTATCCCGTCGTACTCCCCGTCCCGGCCGGCCAGGACCATTCCCAGCCTCTCCCGGTCAGAATCCGTGGGAACCTTACCAGAGAGGTTGGGAACGGTCAACCCCGCGTAGTAGGAGAAGACCGCCCGGGTGGTTTCGTCCAGGGTCCAGCCGGCCGCCCGGACGCGTTTCTCTTCCATCACCGCCGCCAGCCGGCGGACGGCCGGTTCGTAGTTCTTCTCCCGGTCGATCACGGGGAAGGCGGCAAAGATCCCCGCCAGGTAAAAGACCGAGCTGACCGCCAGAACCCGGGGAAGGAGCCGGCGCCGGAAGAGATAGAGGGCGGATAGCGCGGCCAGGGAGCAGATCAGGACCGGGAGGCTGAACCTTCCCGCCACCCTGATGGTTTCTCCATTCAAGACGATGTTGAAGAAAGAGAAAAATACCACCGGGGCGGCGAGGGCGGCGGTCAGGATACTGTAAACCGCTCTCACCCAGCGAGGGATATCCCGGAGACAGAAAACCGCCAGCACGGCGAAACCGGGGAGGAGAGGATAGAGGTAGATATCGCGCTTGGTCCCGGCCAGGGAGAGCAACAGGAGGCCGCCGACCCCCCAGGCCAGGGAGAGGACCAGCAGGTTCCGGGGTCCGGTCTTTCCTTCCCTCCTCCGTATCCGGAGCAGACCGCCGAGCAAGAGCGGGGTCCAGGGAAGGAGGAGGAGCGGGGCGATCCCCAGATAATAGAAGGGCCCCCGGAGGTGGGACTTGGTGGTATCCCCCGAGAACCGGCCCAGGTTGTTGTTGACCAGCCATTCGCGCCAGAGTTCATCCCCGGCGGCGGCCTGGAAGGCCGCCGCCCAGGCCAGGCCCGGGGCAAGAAACAGCGCCAGCCCGGCGAGGTGAACCAGGGGACGCCGGGTTATCTCGTGAAAATAGAGGAAGGCGAGGGCGGAGGCGGGGGGAAGGAGGAGGCCCCAGGCGACGAAGCCCTTGGTCAGGAAGGCCAGGCCTCCGGAGAGGTAGCCGGCCAGGATCCAGGCGGGGCGGCCGCGGTCCAGCCCGTGAAAGGTCGACAGGACGGCGGCGGCCACCAGGAACATCAGGAGCGGGTCGATCAGGACCCAGTGGGTGGCCATAAAGAAACCGGCCGTGACCGCCAGGATCAGGGCGGACGCCCGGGCTCCCGCCTTCCCCAGCCGCGGGCGGAGCACCGCCCAGAGGGCGGCCAGCGTCCCCGCGCCGGAGATGGCCGAGAGGGCCCGGGCGGCGGCGGCCGGACCGATCAATCTCCCCGCGGTCAGCATCATCAGGGCCGAGATCCAGTAATAGAGAGGCGGCTTCTCGACAAAGGGTTCACCGGCCAGGACCGGAATCGCCGCAGACCGGCCCGGAGAAACCTCACCGGCGGCCCGGGCCCGGAGGACCTCTCCCATCTCCCGGGCAATCTCCGCTTCCCGGGGCTCGTCGGCGGTCCAGAGCGCCCGTCCCCCGATGCCGAAGACCAGGACGGCCAGGCAGAGAAGGGTCACCCAGACGGGGATTCCAGCGGTCGGATCGGTGATGCCCCGGACAGGTTCCAAATTAATTCCCTCCCTAACCGGAAGTGTCGGACCGGTCGGACGCCTCAGCCGCCGCCGGCTTCCCCGGCTGGTCGATATCCCGCTTTTCCCCCGCGGCCAGGGCCAGTTCCTGGGAGAGACGCTTGACCTGGTTGGTCAGGAGGGAGATCTTGACCGAGAAGTGGAGGTTGATGAAGACCATAAACATCAGCCCGAAGAAGAAGACGGTGTTGACCGGGAGCGTGATCCCCAGCAGGTTGGTGATCAGCCTGAGCAGGGCCGGCCAGAGAGCGAGAACCAGGATGATGACCCCGATCAGGACCCAGAGCCAGGCATACTCCTCCCTCAGCTTCCTCCGCCGGACCGTCTCGATGATGAAGATCAGCAAGCCCGCCGCCATCGCGGCCGCCAGCAGTTTCTGGTTAAATGGCACGGCAACCCCCTTTAGAATTTGATCTGGTCCCGTTTCAGGCGGAGACTGGAGACAAAGGTGGAGAGGAGCATCTTGTAGATGTAGTAGAAGACCGTGCCCCCCCGGTGCAGGCTGGTCGAGTGGGTCGGGGAGACGGTGATCGGGATCTCCCGGATCCGCAGCCCCCGGAAGTGAGCGGAGATGATGACGTCGGCATCGGGGAAGTGCTGGGGGTAATATCCCTGGGTGAAGACCTTCAGGGCCCGCCGGTTCAGCCCCCGGAAACCGGAGGTGGGGTCGGTGATTTTCTGGCGGGTGACCAGCGAACAGATCAGGCTGAATATCCTCATCCCCATCCTCCTCCCCGGGGAGAGCGGATAGGTGCACTCGCCCAGGAAACGGGAGCCGACCAGGAGGTCGGCCTCATCCCGGCGGAGGGCGGTGATAAACCGGTCGATCTCTCCCGGCGAGTGCTGGCGGTCGCCGTCGAGATGAACCAGGAAACGGCAGCCGGCGCGGAGGGCGTAGAGGAACCCGGTCTGCCGGGCGGCCCCGTCGCCGAGGTTAAAGGGGTGCCGGATCACGATCGCCCCGCCGGTCCGCGCCGCCGCCGGCGTATCGTCGACCGAACCGTCGTCCACCACCAGGACCGGGATCTCCGGGTGCAGCTCCCGGATCTCCCTGACCAGTCCCCGGATCGAGGCTCCTTCGTTATGGGCCGGAACCAGGATCAGGGTGTCTTGCTTCGGAACGGGATTATTCACCGACTCTGCCTCTGACCTTCCTTTGCCAGCTGTCGTGGTTCCCTCTCCAGCATCCTGGCCGGGTTTCCCGCGGGCGGCTTGGGGATAGACCATCTGACAGCCTTTTACGATATTGGCGGTGGAGATAGTAATACTTTTTTCCCCATCTCGCCAGTTAATCCGCCGGAAAGACCGGTATCGGGAGGACCGCATCCGCTTCGGCGCGGAACCGGGCGGCCGGGGCCGGGGTGGCCGGCGGGAGGGGCCGATGGTTGACTGAATTGAACTTCTTATAGTAGATTACGGCCGGGTTGCCAAGCTGGAATCTTTCTCAACCGCTCGACACCGCCCGCCGACGGGCGGGCCGGCTTATGTTCTCCGACCGATATCGCGGCGTCAAGATCGGGGGGATAGTTCTCCTCCTCATCTTCCTGGCCTGGTACTCCGACCGGCGGAACCAGTTCCCCGTCCTGGCGGACTGCCTCCGGGAACCGGAACGGTTTGCCGGCCGGGAGATCGACATAACCTTCGAACCCCGGGTCATCGCGGTCGACGAGAGGCGTATCCTGGTCGCCCAGCCCGACGGGCCGCTGGAGATCATCATCCCCGAAGACTTTGACGGCGTCTTTCCCCGGGGGGGAAAGCTGGCCGACCTGAACCCGGGAGATTCCCTGGAGGCGGTGGCGGTCTTCCGTCTCCCCGGATACCTGGAGCTGAAGGCGATCCGGGGGTCGCCCCTGCGACGCCTGAAAGTCGCCCTCTCCATCGTTCCGACCCTGGCGGTCGGCTTCATCCTCTTGCGGACCATCCGCCGGGAGAAAGGGTTCCTGGTGGTGCTCCCGGACACTTCGGACGCGGCGGAAAAGTCGGACGACTTTAAACTTTAGGCACTTACAACTTAAGTCACTTCCTTCAATGCCTGACCTGGTGACGCATATCGCGGGGGCTTTCCTGGTGGGCCGGGGGATGAAGATCGCCCGGGGCGCGGCGTTCTTCTACCTGGGGGCGATGCTCCCGGACCTGATCACCCGGCCGTTCCATATCGTTTATCCCCCGCTCCTCCCCGCCACCCTCGGCCTGCACGCCCCGGTCGCCGTCTTTCTTTTTTGCTGGCTGGCCAGTCTCTTCTTCCGGTCGGACCAGAGAAAGCCGGTCTTCTGGCTCCTCTTCTCCGGCAGCCTCCTCCACTTCCTGATGGACACGGCGCAGAAACACCTGGCCGGGGGCTACCCCTGGCTCTTCCCCTTCTCCAACCGCCGGTTCTCCTGGGGGTTCATCTGGCCCGAGGACTCGATCCGCTTCCTCCCCGTCACCCTGCTGATCGTTCTGCCGGTATTCGCCTGGAGCCTGTGGAAGAAGTACCGCCGGCAACCAGCCGGGAGACCCACCCCGAACTGACCCGAGCCCGGGCCGCCCCCGATGGACGAACACCGGAAAATCCCGAACCGGCTGCTCGTGTTCCTTATGGTCGCCCTGATCGGGGGAGGGATTATCCTGGGCGGGCGGCTGATCCGGGACCGGGTCCGGAAGGCCTCCGGGGTCCCGCTGGACGAGGAACGGGAGGAAGAGCTGCGCGGGAAACTCGATTACAACCCCCGCTCGATCTTTCTTTACGATCCCGTCATCTCCTACCGCTTGAAGCCCGGTTTTCGGGGGATCCGCCACGACTCGCCCACCGACCTCCATCTCACCAACAGCCGCGGTCTGCTGGGAGAGGAGGAACTCAACCCCGACACGCGGGTCAGCAAGGTGCTCTTTCTCGGCGACTCGGTCGCCTACGGATCGCACGTAGCCTTCGCCGAGATCTTCATCACCCGGATGGGAGAAGCGGCCGGCGCCTCCCACCAGCTTCTGAACGCCGGCTGCCCCGGCTGGTCGACCCACCAGGAACTGGAGTTTTTCCGGCGCCACCTTTCCGCTCTGCCGATCGACAACGTTGTAATCGTCTTCTCCCTCAACGACCTGCTCCGCTTCGAGTGGGTCTGGCGGGACGAGCAGAGCTTCCAGATGTCGGCCGAGCTGCAAGGGCTGGGCGGCTTGGTCCAATCCCGGCTGACCGACCTGAGGCTGGGCAATCTCCGTGACGGTTTTGGCCGGGATCCGGGGCTCCAGCCGCTGGCCGGGCTGAACAACACCTGCCTCGCCGCATACCTGCCTGGCGCCTGGGAACGGTACCGGGAGGATGTCGGACCGGCGCTGCGGAACCTGGCGGAGGAGAAAATCGTGGTTTTGGCTCCGGTCCCCGCCCGGTTCCAGCTGGAAGCGCTCAACCGGGGAGGCGACCCGGAGACCGTTCTCCATCCCCAGCGGAGATTGGAGGATCTGGCCCGGGAGCTGGGGACCGGGTATCTGGATCTCCTGCCGGCTTTCCGGACGGAAGACGGGGGTTACGATGCTCGACTGTTTCTCGACGACCTTCATCTCTCCCCGGAGGGCCACCGCCGGCTGGCGGAGTGGCTCTGGCCCGAACTCCGGAAGGCGTTGCTGCCCTGAACCGATCCCGTGAATACGAAACGATATGATTCGATCGTCATCGGCGGCGGTCCGGCCGGCTCCAGCGCCGCCGAGACGATGGCCCGGGCGGGGCTGAGCGTTCTCCTCCTGGAGAAGCGGACGCTGCCCCGGATGAAGGCCTGCGCCGGGGGGGTCCCGTGCAAGGCCCAGGAATTCCTCGGCCTCGACCTCTCCCCGCTAGCCGGCCCCCCGATCCGGGGGCTGACCATCTCCTGGCGGGGGGAGGACCACCGGACCGTCCGGGGGGAGGAGATCCAGGGCTGGGTGGTGAAGCGGGAGGAGTTCGACCGGCTGCTCCTCGACCGGGCCCGGGCGGCCGGCACCGAGGTCATCGAGGGCGGCGGCCTGGTCGGCTTCGAGGACCGGGGCGGCGGGGTCCGGGTTTCCTCATCCCGGGGAGTCTTCACCGGAGAGACCCTGGTCGGGGCCGACGGGGCCCGGTCCGCGGTCGCAAGGCTTCTGGGCCTGGACCGGCGGCGGAGCTACGGCTTCGCGATCGAGACGCGGGTCCGGGTTCCGGACCGGGTCCTGGAGGAGAGATCGGGGCGGCTCTCCTTCGACCTCGGGGCGGCCCCCGGCGGCTACGGCTGGGTCTTTCCCCTGGCCGACTGTCTCAACGTCGGGGTGGGGACGGGTCGGCCGGGCTTCCGGAAACTGCGGGATTGTCTCCGGGCCTACCTGGAACGGGAAGGCCTGCCGGCGGGGGGGGAGGTCCGGGGCGGAACCCTGGCCTCCGGCATCCCGCCCTTCGGGCTCCAGCGGGGAAGGTGCTGCCTGGCCGGGGACGCCGCCGGGTTGATTGACGGCTTGACCGGCGAGGGGATCTACTCGGCCCTGCTCAGCGGCGGCCTGGCCGGGGAGGCGGTGGCGGGCTTCCTGGCCGGGGAGGCTCCCCTGCGTTCCTACCGGCACCGGGTCCGGCGGAAGCTGGGAGGCAACCTGCTGGCCGCCCGGATCATCCACCGGCTGACCGATCTCTTCCCCCGGATCGCCTACCATCAGGCCACCAAGAGCGAGCGGAGGGTCCGGGCGGCGATGGCGGTGGTCCAGGGGGAGATCGCCTATCTCGACCTCCTGCGAAAAAGAAGCCGCCCCCGGCCCTGACCCGGCCGGGGGCGGCAGTTTAAACCGCCGGAACTACTTCTTTTCTTCTTCGGCCGGCTTCTCTTCCTTCTCCGCCGGGGCGGACTTTTTCGGGGCGGCCTTCTTCGGTTTCGCGGCGGGCGCCGGTTTCTTCTCTTCCTCCTCCGGGGCGGGCGCGGCCGACTCCTCCTCCCCGCTCTCCCCGGTCAGGCCGACGTAGGAAAGGGTCCCGGCCACGCCGAAGTTGACCACGATGAATCCCCAGATCGACATCTGGATCAGCCACATCAAGACTCCGAAGACAAAACCGGCCACGACCAGTGTCCAGCGGTCGGCCTTCGGCCCCCAGACCGGCTGGCCGGGGAATATCTCCGCGAGCGTCTCCCTGGACAGCTCGGCCGGGGGCAGCGCGGACAACCGGTTCATCATCTCCGACGAGTAGCCCGCCATCCGGACAACCGCCGGAACTTCGTATCCGGGCACATATTGAAGCCAGTTTGGGCGGTGTCTCTGGATATAGGCGTACTTGTCCCCCATAATGGTCTGGGAGATGTCCCGGCTCGCCTGCAGCGCCCCGAGGAGGATGATGAAGGTAATGACGGCCACCATCAGGGCGACCAGGAAATGACCGGCGAACTTGATGGTGTTCCGCCGCAGGAAGTCGATCAGCTCGCTGACCGGGCCTTCCTTGCCCAGGACGATGATCGTGGGCAGGAGCATCGCCCCGAAGCCCAGGACCAGGATGGTGGCCACCATCGCGATCCCCAGGGGGAAGGTGAAGAAGGGCGAGAACATCCAGGCCAGTTCACCGACGAAGGGGATCTTCCCGAAGAGGTCGATCACGGCGTGAAAGACGGCCAGACCGGCCAGGAGGGCGAAGATCTTGATCGGGGAGGCGACCACGTCCTTGATCTTGCCCAGCGCGGCGGAGAAAGCCGCCTTGGCGGGCTCCGGGTCCTTTCCCCTCAGTTCGGCCAGGGTCATCTTCGCCACCGCGGTCATCCCCAGCAGGACTATGAAGTAGGCGACGACCCTTCCCAGGAAGATGATCACCGTGCGGCCGGCCCCCAGGGTATTCGGGGCGATCCAGAGAGCGAGCAGGAGGACGAAGTAGGCGATGATCAGCATCTCGGTCTGGAGAACGATCTTCCCCGGTTTCCAGGTCAGCTCCAGCAGACGGCGGGTCAGGACGGAACCTTCGGCATCCTTGGCCATACGATAACCTCCTTTCGGTTGGGGTTGCCCTTGATGGGGCGGCAGTAAACACCGTAGCTTAATCGGTATTTGTAACCCGCTCCCGGTCTTCAGTCAATAAAAAATTCGCCTACCCGGATGGGCTCAATGGATGGCGGCCCCGGCCGCCTTGAAGCTGACCGTGACCTCAGACCCGATGGAGAGGCCGAGTTTTTGCAGAGAAACCGGGGTGATGACCGCGGTCACCTTTACCCCAATGTCCGCCTCGACCGCGAGCGTCCCTCCCCGCTCCGCGATCCCGGTGACCCGGCCGGGGAAGGAGTTGCGGAGACTCGATTTCAGCGGCCCCCGGGAGAGGACGATCTCCTCGGGCGGGATCAGGAGCCGCCCGGGGCCGGCCTCGGCCGACCCGGCGACCACCGCCGCCAGCCCCGGACCGAACCGGAACACCGTCTCTCCCCCGGTCCGCTCGACCCGGCCGGGGAAGAAGTTCTCCAGCGTCCCCGCCACAAGCCTCCCGTCCACCAGGCTCATCACCGAATCCCCGACCCGGAAGGCCTGCTGGAGATTGTGGGTGGCCCAGACCACGGCCGCCGACCGCTCCCGGTGGAAGCCCTTCACCACCGCCTCGATCGCCTCCAGGGCCGGCCGGTCGACGCTGGCGGTCGGCTCGTCGAGGAGCAGGACCTCGGGCTCCAGGACCAGCCCCCGGGCCAGGGCGGCCTTCTGCCTCTCCCCGCCGGAGAGGCCGGCCGGAGCGCGGTCCAGGAGGGCGGAGATCCCCAGCGCTTCGGCCGCCCGCTTCACCAGTTCATTGATCTCCCGCCGCGGGCGGCGGCGGAGTCTGAGACCGGCCGCGATATTCTCCCCGACCGTCCCCCGGAAGAAGTAGGGGTTCTGCTCGACCAGCGTTATCTTCCGGCGGACACGGGTCAGTCCGGAACCGGAACGGGCGAGCGGCCGCCCCCGCCAGCCATACTCGCCCCGGGCGGGGAAGAGCAGAAGGCCGAGCACGCTCAGCAGCGTGGTCTTCCCGGAGCCGTTGGGCCCGGTCAGCGCCAGGATCTCGCCGGGGCGGAGAACGAAACTCTCCGCCCTCAGGACGAAACCGGCGGGGTAGCGCAGTTCGAGGCCGGTCAGGGAGATCAGCGGGCCCGCCTCGTTCATTCCCCCCTCCCCTGCCAGAACTGGAGGACGAGGTTGATCCCCAGGGCGATCGCCAGCAGGACCAGGCCCAGCGCCAGCCCCAGGGCGAACTCCCCCTTCCCGGTCTCGAAGGCGATCGCCGTCGGGATATTCCGGGTGTAGCCCTGGATATTGCCCCCCAGCATCGTCGAGACCCCGATCTCGGCGAAGATCCTCCCGAAACCGGCGACCACCGCCGCCAGGAGGGCGAACCGGGCCTCGCCCAAGATCATCCGGTTCTTCTGGAAGGTGGAAGCTCCGAGCGCCCGGGCGGCCCGGGTGGCTTGTCGGCTCACCCCCGAGACCGCGGCCAGGGCGAGGGCGGCGACGATCGGAAGGGCGAGGACGAACTGCCCGATCATCATCGCGGCCGGGGTGTAGAGGAGCCGGAAGTCGCCGAGCAGCCCTCGCCGGGAGAGGAAGGAATAGCCGAGCAGCCCCACCACCACGGTGGGGAGCCCCATCAGGGTATTGACCGCCGTGACCGCCAACCGCTTCCCGGGAAACGACCCCAGGGCCAGAAACAGTCCGAGCGGGACCCCGATCAGGGCGGCGAAGAGAAGCGCGGTCAGCGAGACTTTCAGCGAGACCCCGACGATCCGGAGCAGCTCGGGATTCAACCCGATCAGCAATCTGCCGGCTCCGACCAGCCCCTGGATCAGAAAATCCATCTCATTTCGTTAACTCGTACTCGTACATCGTACTCGTCCTCGTACTCGGGCTTACAGGGGCTATCGAGTACGCGGACGAGTACGAGTACGAAGTACGAGGATCAAGGCTGTCGGGGTTTCACCGCCGTGGGGATAAAGAGCGGCTGGCCGCCGATTTTGAACTCGGCGATCATCTTCTGCCCCTCGACCGAGGTCAGCCAGGCGATCAGGGCCATCGCCCCCCGGTAGTCGACCCCCGGGTAGCGCTCGGGGTTGACCGCGATCACCCCGTAGGGGTTGAAGAGCCGGGGGTCGCCCTCGACCAGGACCTCGAGGCCGAGTTTCTCCCGGAAGGCCAGGTAGGTCCCCCGGTCGGCCAGGCAGTAGCCTTCCTTCTCGTCGGCCATCAGCAGGGTCGCCGACATCCCCTGCCCGATCGAGAGGTACCACTCCCCCTGTGGGGACTGGTAGTCGATCTCCTGCTCCTTGAGGAGCTTCTTCACCCCGGCCAGGGGGATCCCCGAATCCCGCCAGAGCTCCTGCTCCTTGACGTGAGTCCCGGAGTTGTCGCCCCGGGAGATGAAGGGGGCTGACTTTTTTGCGATTTTGGCCAGGGCGGCCGCGGCGTCCTTCTCCCCGCGGACACCCGCCGGGTCGGATTTCGGGCCGAGGATGATGAAGTCATTGTACATTACGTCCCGCCGGTTGACCCCGAAGCCGGCCGCGACGAAGGCCTCCTCGAGGGCCGGGGCGTGGACCAGGACCAGGTCGGCGTCGCCGTTCTCGCCGAGCTTGAGCGCCGCCCCCGTCCCCACCGAGATCACGTCCACCTTCAACCCGGTCTCCTGCTCGAAGGGGGGAAGGATCACTCCGAGCAGCCCGGAGTTCTCGGTGCTGGTGGTGGTGGCCAATTTCAGCCGCCCCGAGGCCTCGGCCGTGAAGCCGAGGGCGAGCAAGGCGCAGAAGACGAGCGCAAGAGCTGTGAGTCTTTTCATAAGGCCTCCTCCTTTCTTAGCGCCTGGGATGTCCGTGGCCGCCGGAGACGGCGGGGCGGCCTAAAACGACAGCCGGGCCGAGGTGACCAGGACGTTGGTGTAGGACCATTCCTGGTCGTAGGCGGCCTTCTTCCCGACGTTGCGGTAGGCGACCGTAACCCCGAACGGCCCCAGGACCTTGGCGGTGGCGCCCGCCGTGACCCGGTTCTCGGAGAAGGTGTCCTGACCCGGGGTCTCGAACTTGAAGAACAGTTCGTCTTCCAGGAAGAGCGTCACCGGCTTCAGCCCCAGCCAGGCCAGGGGGAAGTCGAGCCGGGGCTTGACCCGGAGCGTCCATTTGTAAATTTCGTTGTCGTACTCGATCCGGTTGTTCTCCTTGAGGACCAGCCAAGCGGCGGCTTGGTGCTGAAAGTCGAGGTTCCCGACGTAGGTGTCGGTGTAGACCCAGGGGGAACCCTTGGCCTTCCGGACTTCCTTGTACCAGAAGTGCGCCCCCACCGAGACCCAGGGGCAGAGCGAGTAGGAACCGCCGGCGATCCCTGAACGGTAGTAGATATCCTTCATATCGTTCTTCCAGCGGAAGAGCCCCTCGGCGTCCACCTTGACATCCTGGTCCAGCTTGTAGCTGACCGGCGTGGTGAACCACCACTCCCAGTCGTCGCCGGCCTTCGCCGCCGGCAGGATGGCCAGGATGGTCAGCAGGACACCGGCTGCCAGCAAAATCTTGCGCATAACCGTTGCCTCCTCTCAGAAAATGTTGTTGCGGCCGCCCGCCCCGCGTCCCCGACAAAGAAATCCGGCCCCTCCCCGCGGGGAGGAGCCGGACAGGGAGATACTTGCCGCGATCCCCGTCTTCTCCTTTCCAACTGCGGGAGGCGCGGCCGTTTCCCGCCGCACCCTGTCGCTCCGGCCGCGTGCCCTTGCGGGTTTAGCGGAACGGAGTCGGAGAGACTATGGTTCTTTTTACCATCACCCCGCCTTTCGGACAAGCATATTCCCGGGCAAATGGATTTCCCTTAATCCCGCCGATCCTGTTATCCTGTCGAAAATTTTCCGGGGGTACCGGTTATGGGAAGAGCTCAAATCGGGGACATATCTTACTACTACGAACTTCACGGGGAGGGCCCGGGGCTGGTCCTGATCTCCGGGTTCGGCGCCGACCACCTGACCTGGCGGGCGGTCGCCCCCCGGCTGACGGGGAGATTCCGGATCCTGCTCCTCGACAACCCCGCCGCCGGCCAAACCCGGGACTCCGGCGGGGAGCTGACGATCGAGGGGATGGCCGACTCGACGGCGGAACTGATCCGGGCCCTGGGCCTCTCCCGCCCCGCCCTGGCCGGCCACTCGATGGGCGGCTCGATCGCCCTGGCTCTCGCCGCCCGCCACCCCGGGCTGACCCGGGGGCTGGTCCTGGTCAACTCGGCCCCCCGCTGGGGCCGGCGGACCCTGGCCGCGCTGGAGGGGACCATCCGCTCGGCCGAGGCCGGAATGGACCTCGACTCCCGGATCGGAATGTTGATGAAACTGCTCTTCGGGCGGGAGTTCCTGGCCGACCCGGGCCGGGCGGACAAGATGAAGAAACTCTTCCTCGAGGAACCCTATCCTTCCACCCTGAGCGACCTGAGACGACAGCACCGGGCCCTGGAGGAGTTCGACGGGACGATTCTGCCCTCCCGGATCGGGATCCCCGCTCTGGTCGTCTCCGCCGAAGAGGATCTCCTCGCCCCGCCGGAGGAGGCCGAACGTCTGGCGAACGGGATCCCGGGGGCCCGCCGGGTCCGGTTACCCGGCGGCCACGTCCCCCAGTTCGAATTCCCGGACCTCCTGGCGGAGACGATCGCGGAATTCGCCGGATGATTACCATCGGGAAGATCGGCTGGCTGGTCCCGGGATCGCTGCTGGCGGCCGCGGCGGCCGGAAACGCCGCCGGGCAGGATGGTTTCTCCCGCTGGTTTCAGCCGCTGCGCGGCGGGCGGACAATCTCGGTCGCGGCCGCGGGAGAGTACTATCCCCGGGAGGAAGTCCGGGAACAGGAAAACGGGTTCGAGGATGCCCGGGGGGAAGTCTCGATCTCCCTCCCCCTCGATTCAGGACCGGATCGGGAGTGGGCGGCCACCATCCGGGCCGGGCTCCGCTCGATCCGGACCGGGGCGGCCCTCCCGCAGACCGGGGAGAGTTTTCCCGGCGAACTCTGGGACCTGAACTTCGGGGCGGTCCACCGGCGGAGACTGGAAAACGGTTGGATCGCCGGCGGCCAGCTCTCCCTCGCCTCCCCTTCCGACCGTCCGTTCGCCGGCTGGGACGAGACGGCGGTCCTCTTCAACGGATTTCTCCGGGTGCCTTCCGGGGAGCGGAACGCCTGGATCTTCTTTCTCAACTACTCCTCCAACCGGGAGTTCCTCCCCCACGTCCCGATCCCGGGGGCCGCCTTCCTCTACGCCCCCTCCCGGGACTTCAGCCTCCTGGCCGGGGCCCCGCTCCTCTCCATCAACTGGAAGCCGACCGGCCGCCTGAGCCTGCGGGGGTTCTACTTCCCGATCCACACGGTCTCCTTCGGCTCGGAGTATTCGCTGGGATCCGGCTGGAAGGTCTTCGCCGACTGGCGCTGGGAGAACGACCGCTACTACCGGGCCGGCCGGGAAGAGAAAGACCACCGGCTCTTCTGGTACGAACAACGGCTGGAGGCGGGGATCACCGTCGAGGTCTCTCCCGGGATCGAGCTGTCCCTGGCCGGAGGTTACGCCTACGACCGCTTCTTTTTCGAGGGGAAGAGTTACAGCGAAGACCGGACGGAGAACCGGCTGGACATCGCCGACGGCTTCTTCCTCGCCGCCCGGGTGCAGTCCCGGCTGTAGCACGGGCATTCCCACCTGTGTTCCGGGGCCGCCCAGACAGGAATGTCCGTGCTACCGGAAGACGGCGCAGGGGAGGGGCTTGATGAACTGCTGGCGGAGGCTGTAGGTGTAGGCACCCTGGTTGGGGACCAGCAAAATGTCGCCGGGCCGGATATCTTCGCCGTGGCAGGAGTACCCCCAGACGTCGTGGGGGGTGCAGAGCGAACCGAGGACCCGGCAGGGGAACTCCTCAAGCGAAGGCCGGGTGAGGTTGATCACCGGGAAGTACTCGGTCTCGTAGCGCTCCCAGCCGACGGCATTGGTCCCCCCGTCGGTAATCGCCAGGTCGGGCGATTTCCTGTCCTCGACCTGGAGCAGGATCTGGACGGCGGGGTGGCAGATCCAGCGCCCCGGCTCCAGGCAGAGCCGGGCTTCAGTCCGGGTGAGAACCTCCGAGCGGAAGGCCGCCCCGATCGCCACCGCGAACTCCTTGATGGGGAGGGCGGGACGGTGAAAATGTTCCAGCGGGTCGCGTTCCCGGTTGTCGGGGTTGACCTGTCCCCCGTCGGGCCGGTGGAGGAACTCCCCGTCCTCCACCCAGAACCCGCCCCCGATATCGACGAACTCAATCTCCTCCCGGAAGCGTCCCTCCATCCTCTCCAGGACCCGGCCGAGCTTCTCCAGGCAGGCGACGTGGTTTTCCGGGCCGAGGTTCCAGCTGGTGTGGAACTGGCAGCCGCGAAGGCGGATGTTTTTTCGGGAGGCGGCCTGCCGCCAGAAGCCGGGCAGCCCGGAGAAAGGGATCCCGAACTTGGCCCAGAGCGCCCGCTCGTCGCTGGTCAGGCGGATCCCGGCCCGCACCGACCCCCCGCCGGCGGCGATCCGGTCGAGCTTGTCCAGTTCCCCGGGGCTGTCGAGGAGGACCGTAACCCGGTCCCGGTGGGCGCAGGCCAGGACAAGTTCGTCCCCGGTCTTCCCCGGCCCGCTGAAGACGATCTCCTCCGCCCCCGCCTCCAGGGCCAGCTTCAGTTCCTCCCCGGAGGAGACGTCGAGCCCCAGCCCCGCGCCGGCCAGGGCCCGGGCGACACCGGGGTGGTTGTTGCTCTTGACGGCGTAAAAGATCCGGACCCCGGGAAGGGCTCCGGCGAAGGCGGCGGTGAACTCCGCCGCCCGGCGCTTTAGGATCTCCGGCTCGAAGAGGTAAAGGGGGGTCCCGTGTTCTTCGGCGGCCCGGAGGTAAATCTCCTTCCGGGCGAGAAAACCTTTGACGTAGCTCCGGAGGATCTCCGGAGACAGGCGTATGGCGGGGGCGTCTTTCATCGTCATCACTCGAACTCCAGTTCCAGTTTCCCGGACAGCTCGAGACATTCCCCCTCCAGGTCTCCGGATCGGGGCAGGAAGATCACGTGTCCCAGCCGCCGGGAGTCGTAGTCGTCGGGGGGCGGCACCACCCGGTCCCCCGGGCGGGCGGAGAGACGGCATTCCCGGACCCGGGGATCGGACAGGATCCGGGAGGCGTCGACCCGGCGGATCGTCCCCCCCCGGGGGGCGAGGAGGTGGAGACCGGCCAGCTCCTCCCAGTCCCGGAACGGCGGCGGATCCTGCTCCCGTCCGGCGGCGAAGTCCAGCGCGTAGCCGAGCATCTCGAAACCTCCGCCCAGGCGCGCCAAGGAGACCAGGCAGTCGCCGCCCGGCCGGGGGGTGAGTTCGATCATCTTCGCCCGGCCGCCGGCGACAATGAAGTCAAGCATACAGATACTCCGCTCGATCCCCAGGGCCCGGCCCGCGCGCTCCAGCTGGCTCAAGAAACCCTCGGGGTCGAGACCGGCCGGGAGTTCCCGGGAGAGCCGGTAGGCGAGGACCGTCCCGAAGGATTGATCCCGGGCGAAGATCTTCCGGGTCAGCCGGATGATCCTCGCCTCCTTCCGGTCGAGGGCGAAGTCGCAGCTCCACTCCTCCCCCTCGACCAGTTCCTCGACGGCGAAGACGGTGCGGGGGTCGGTCTCCTGGCGCTCCGCGTACATCCTCCGGTTGGGATGAACGGCCAGCTTCTCCTTGAGGAGGGCGAAGGTCCGGCGGCAATCGCTCTCCTGCCGGCAGGTGAAGATCAGCTCGCTCCCCGACCCGGTCAGGGGCTTGATCACCGCGGGTCGCGCGCCGCCCCGAATGAACTCGACCGCCTCTTCCGGTTCCCGGACCAGGCGGGACGCCGGGCAGGGCAGACCGGCCTCCCTCCAGAGCAGCTTCGAGCGATGCTTGTCGCGGGCGGCGAGGACCGCTTCCGGGGAGGCGAAGGGGAGAGCGAGATAACGGGCCAGTTCGGCCGCCAGGAGGAGGGACTCGCAATCGAAACAGGCTGCCCCGGACGGGCGCCGGCCGGTCCCTTCCATCCAGCGGGAGAGAGCGATCCGCGCCTCGCCGAAAGAGAGGTCCGAGAGCACCTCGGCTTCCGGGCCCGGATCGGGGTATTCCGCGATCCTTCTCCGCTCGGACGGGTCGGTCAGGAAGAGAGCCCGGCCGGGGAATTTCCTTTCGATCAGGTCGATATAGTCGGCCGTGGTCCCCACGACCAGGACGGGGTCAGTTCTCATCGGGGGGCGAGGCGGACAGGAGGTAGAGCGGTCGGGGGGAAAGGTGGAAGAGGGTCTTCCAGGAGAAGTCGCCGCAGAGGAAATCCACCATTTTCAGCTTCTCCCGGCAGGCCCGCTCGATGTGGTGGAGGTTGATCACCTTGGCCACCCCCGGGTACTCCCCCGCCGTCCCCCCGGCGAGCAGGGTGTAAACCCCGTTGTAAACCGCGCCCAGGTCGCAGGCCGCCGGTCTCCCCTCGACCAGGACCGTGGTCAGCCTCGCCCAGGACCGTTCCCGGAGCAACCCGGCGAGAAGGCGGAAGCTCTCCGTGAAACGGGGGTCGGCGAAGTACGAACTCTCCCCGAAACGGGAGATGTTCATCTCCACGATCAGCTCGAAGTCTTCCGGCCGGTCGTAGCGGAACTCCAGCCCCCTTGCCTCGAAGGCGTCGAGCTCCTTGCGCAACCGGCGGCGGGACTTGGAGGAGAATTCGCCGAGGTAGTTGTCGAACCGGTAATCATAGGCGGGGGGGAAGAAGAGGTAGCCGGTCTCGTCGATCTCCTCCGCGCCGGGGTAGGGAAGGAGATAACGGATTTTGCCGGGCCCGGGAAGTCGGCGGAGCAGCCCCGCGAGAACTTCGGGGTCACAGGAGGGGATCCGGTTCCCCTCCAGCCAGGTCTTCCCCTGCCAGGTCTCGCCGGGGAAGTAGCCCCAGAGCCCGGTTTCCTCGATCCAGCTCAGGGGAAGAAAACCGGTGATGGCGTCCCCCTCCCGGCCGACGACAAAGGCGGACGGCCTCCCGAAACACCGCTGGAAGCACTCCCTGACCTCCCAGAGATCGGTCAGCGAATCCCGCGGTATCACCCGCTCCCAGATTTTCCGGCCCGGCTCGAGGTCAGTGATGATCTCGAACTGAGACAACGGCTACATCCTCAAGTTGACCTTGGTGATGCAGTGGCTCCCCCCGAAGAACTTGAGGGCGAACTTCTCCGCCAGGAAGGGGTCGTAGGGCTTGCAGCTGAAGACGTCGAGGTAGACGGCGTTGGACTGGTTGGCGAAGTGAGCCGAGATCAGCGAGGTCTCGATCAGCTGGATCATCGAATACCCGGCCACCCGTTCGTCCTCGCCGAAGTGGACCACCTGGGTTTCGCCGAACCGCTTCATCTCGATCAGGTCGCAGAGCTCGGCGACGAACCGCCGGATGGCTTCGGCGTCCCGGATGGTGTCGGGGTTGCAGTTGTAGATGTCGATGCTGGCCGCGATCCCCCAGGCGGATTTCTTCTCGGCCTGGGCTTTCAGGGCGCGGCCCCGGGCGGGCTTGATCATCGTCCCCGCCAGTTGTTTTGTTTCGGCGCCCCCGGATCGCCACCGCTGGGCTACCGATACCGCCGACTCGATCTTTCCTCCCGCGATCTTTTCTCCCGCGCAGGTGGTTTTCACTCTATCTTATACTCCTCTTTGGTTATCGCGGAACCCGGGCGCAATTGCCCGGGCCGGCCGCGTTACCGCATATCCGATCAGCCCGTGGCGGCCGGAAGCGTTTCCGGCCCGGGCTGGATGCTTGCTTCCTGGATGAACCGCATCAAACTGGCCACCATCGCCTCCCTCAGGGAAGCGAAGGTCAGGTCCACCGAGTCGTCGAGCGACTCGATCGCCGCGAACGAGTAGTACCCGGAAACCAACCCCACCACCGCGCAAGCGATCCTCCGCATCACCGGCGGGGGAAGCTTGGCGGAGATGAACCGCTCCAAAAGTTCCTCCACCCGCTCCAGGTACTTCAGAAACGGGGTCTCGATCCCCTCGTAACTCTGCTCGATGGTCAGTTCGCTCCTTCCCTGGAAGAAAAGGACGAAATCCTGCCAGCGGTTGGAGAAGAAGCTGACGTGGGCCTTGATCAGTCCTTCCAGGGTCGTCTTCAGGTCGGTCGACTCCCGGCAGGTCTCGTCGATCACCGCCAGCAGCTGTTCGATCACCCAGTCGATCAGTTCCCGAATGATCTCTTCGCGGTCGGTGAAGTGGTAGTAGAAGGTCCCCTTGCCGACATCGGCCCGGCGGGTGATATCGTCGACCGAGGTCAGCTCGATACCCTGCTCGGTGAAGAGGGTCCGGGCGGCTTCCAATAGCTTGCCCCTGGTCTTCAGTGCCCGCCGGTTGTGACGGCCCGCTTTCCGGGCCTTGGCCCGGGGTTGGGGAACTATCCCCGCTATCTCTAATTGTTGATTCATCACTTGCTGAGCTAAAACCAACCATCCGGTCTGTTATGACGATATGGTCATAATCAACCATATCGTCTATTATGACCATATAGTCGGTTATGACCTATTAGTCAAGGGAAAAAATGAAATTTTTTCTGGAGAGTCAAGGACCTGGGGGGGGAATGTCCGGAGCAAAGGTCTTCAGGAACGAAGAGCAACCGGCGGAAGCGGACCAAGGTCTGCTCCCGCATAACGGAGGGTCATCAAGCGATCCTTCGGGGGGCGGCCGGCCAGGAGCAAGGCGGGAACCATAAGCAGTCTCCTCTGCCTCTTGCCGTCTCTCCCGGGAATCAGCCGGCCGATTTCTTGCGGGTCTTGAGGACGATCTCCTCGATCTCGACCTTCTCCGAGAGCCCCAGGAGGTAGAGGACGCAGGCGGCCACGTCGGAGGCTTCCATCATCCAGTCCGTCCCCCGGGGGTTGCCCTTCTGGAAGTCGGTGGCCACGCTGGCCGGGCAGACCGCGGTCACCCGGACGTTGTACTGCGCGGCTTCCAGGGCCAGGCACTTGGTGAAGCCCAGCGCCCCCCACTTCGAGGCGCAATAAGCCGCCCGGAGGAGGAAGGGCTTCTTCCCGGCCTGGCTGACGATGGGGATGATCCATCCGGAACCCTGCTCCTTCATCATCCGCAGAGCCTCCCGGCAGGTGATGAAAACCCCGGTCAGGTTGGTCTCGATGTCCCGGTTCCAGTCTCCCAGTCCGGTGTCCAGGGCGGTGGCCAGGGTAGCTTCGCCGGCGTTGGGGACGCAGATATCGAGGCCGCCGAACCGCTCCCGGACCTCCTGGAAGAGGGCCAGCTGCCGGTCTTCGCGCCGGACGTCGACCGCCTTCCAGAAGGCGCCCGGGGTCAGCCCGTCCAGGAGCGCGGCGGTCCCGGCCAGGGTCTCCTCGTTCCGCCCGCAGATGGCGACCCGGGCCCCCGCCCTCGCCAGGGCCAGGGCGATCGCCTTTCCGATCCCCCGGTTCCCCCCGGTGACCAGCGCCCGCTTCCCGGAAAGATCGGGTACGGAAATCCCTGCGCCTGCTCTTTTCATCATCCATCCTCTCCTGGATTGCTTTCTCCCCTTCCCTTTCCTGTCGATCCTGTTATCCCGTCAAATTAGAGTTACAGGCCGCAGGTCCCGGTCAGGGTGGCGATCATCACCGCCTTGATCGTGTGCATCCGGTTCTCGGCCTGGTCGAAGACCGCCGAGTTCCCGCTCTCGAAGACCTCCTCCGAGGCCTCGCAGATATCCGGGTGCTCCCGGGAGAGGTCGGTATCGGCGTTGTGGAAACACGGTAAACAGTGGAGGAAGACACAGTCCGCCCGGCCGGTCTTCTCCATCAGGGACCCGTCCACCCGGTAGGGGGTGAGGAGCCGGATCCGCTCCCGGATCGATTCCTCCTCCCCCATCGAGGCCCAGACATCGGTGTAGACGACCTCGGCCCCGGCCACGCCGGCGGCGACATCGGCGGTGACGGTCACCTTCCCTCCCCGGTCTTGCGCCGAGCGGCCGGCTTCGACCACCAGCTCTCGGCCCGGGACGAGCTCCTCCGGGGCGACGATCCGGATATCCATCCCCATCTTCGCCCCGGCCAGCATCAGGGAGTTGGCGACGTTGTTCCGCCCGTCGCCGACGTAGGCCAGCGCGATTCCCTCCAGTTTCCCCTTCCGTTCCCGGACGGTCATCAGGTCGGCCAGGGCCTGGGTGGGATGGAACCGGTCGGTGAGGCCGTTCCAGACCGGGACCCCGGCGAAGCTCGCCAGCTCCTCGGCGGTCCGGTGCCGGAAGCCTCGGAACTGGATCCCCTCGAACATCCTGCCGAGGACCCGGGCGGTATCCTTCACCGTTTCCTTCTTCCCCAGCTGGATGTCGCCCTTGCCCAGGTACTCCGGGTGGGCCCCCTCGTCGACCGCGGCGACCACGAAGGCGCAACGGGTCCGGGTGGATGGTTTCTCGAAGATCAGGGCGATGTTCTTCCCCTCCAGCCGCCGGGGCCGTTTCCCGGAAGCCTTCTCGGCTTTCAGCCCGATCGAAAAATCGAGCAGGGCCTCGATCTCATCGGCGGAGTAATCCCGCAGGGTGAGCAGACTTCTTCCCAAGAATTGAGTTGTCATAACGGATTCCCTTGTTTGAGGTTGCTGATTAAATCCGGCCGCCGGGTGGGCCAGGCCGTTTTCCGGCGGCAGGGGAATACTACAGCACCCGTGGTCGATCCGGCATAAAAATCAGCCTGGCCGCGGGGGCCGGCGCGGGGAACCCCCGGTGTTTCCGCCCGGCGGATGGCCGGATCGGGAGTTGGGAACGGAGGGCGGCAGGCGGAGAATTACCGCTCTGAACCGAAGGAGGAGGCCTGCTGTTTCTTCTCGCGCTTGGCCTGCCTCTTCTCCTTGAGCGTCATTTTCGGTTTTTTCTTCTGCTCTTTTTTGGTATCTCTGGGTTTGGACATCGCATTCACCTCCTTGTCGCCCGACAATTTAAACCCGACCGGATGAAAATGCCAGCGAAAAATAATCTCCGCTCCGGGATCTCCGACCGGCTCCCCGGGGAACTGGTGGAAGTGCTGGCCGGAAAGCGCAAGACCCGCATCGAGCGGATCGTCTCCCGGGGCCACCGTTCTCCCCCCGGCTTCTGGTACGACCAGGAGCTCAGCGAATTCGTCCTTCTCCTGGAGGGGAAGGCGGAGATCCTTTTCGCCGGGGAGGACGAACCCGTCCGCCTGGAGGCGGGGGATTACCTGACCATCCCGCCCCGCTGCCGGCACCGGGTGGAGCGGACCGCCCCCGGCCGGGACACGATCTGGCTGGCGGTACATTTCTGAATCAGGGCCGGAAGAGCCGGACCTTGAGCCGGGCCAGGATGACGTAATCCCCCTCCTCGATCTCTTCCCGGATCGTCCCCAGGAAGTAAATCCGGCCGGCCAGGCGGGACGGGGCGGAGGCGCCCGGGTACTGCTCGGCCACCGCCGCCAGGATCCCCCTCTCCAGCGCGTCTTCCCGGGCTTCCTCCCGGGCCAGGATCAAGCTCCCCGCCGTCACCGGGTCCCCTCTCCCCGGCTGGGTTCTCTCCCGGAGCAGGTCCAGCCGCTCTTCCAGGTCGGCGGCGATCTCAACCTCCATCGTCGCCTTGAAGAGACCGGTCGGGAGCTGCTTGATGCCGATCAGCCGGGTCCGGTCGGTGACCAGCGAGGGGGGAACCGGATCGTTCAGGAAGGCGACATATTTGCCGTACATCACCGAGAAGGAACGGCCGCGAATCCGTTCGCCGATCTCCCTCAGCACCGAGACCGGGGAAGCCTGCCCGCTCGACGCCACCCCCTCCACCAGCACCTTCTGCATCTCGACCTCTTTCTCCGGAGCCGACGCCGCCGATTCCGGGTTGAGCCCCGAAACCACCAGGAGAACGAATAGCGCTATTGTCAAACGGGAGGTAACCATCGCCTTCAATATATTACAGGATTTCCCCCTCCGCCAGGGCAACCGGGAAAGCCGCCGGAATTGCCTCTGTCCGACCCATCCGGCAGGACAGCCGTCAGGAGATCCGCCCGATCATTTCCAGCCAGGCGATCAGGTTCAAGGCCCCCAATAAAACCAGCAGCGCCCAGGCCGCCCGAACCCGGTGCCGGCCCGGGAAGAACCGGACGAAACCGGCGGAAAATAGCACCGCGATCGCCCCCAGGGCCGGGAAGAGAAAGCGGCCCTGGGACTGGGGGACCAGCAGGTTGTTCTTGATCACCCCCAGCAGCAGGAACGCCGCCGCCGCCGCCAGCAACCCCGCGGGGCGGCGGCGGGGGGCCCGGAGCCAACAGCTTTCTCCCGCCGGGCGCCGGATCCAGCCGATCACCGACGCGGCGAAGACCAGGCCCCAGGCCCGGTAGAGGATTCCGGTGGCCGGGACCGACATCCAGCCGAAGAGGGCGAAGAAGGAGCGGTAAATCGTGGAGATCATATACCGGAACTGAACACCGGTCAGCAGCTCCGGGGTGACCCGGAAGAACCGGAACCCGAGAACCCGGACCTTTCCGGCAAACTCCGCCGGGAAGAGTATGGCCGAGGCCGCCCCCGCCAGGATCAGGGGTGTCGCGGTCAGGGCCAGGGCCGACACCGCCTTCCCCCAGCCGCTTGCCTGCCCGGCTCCCCGTACCCCCCCCGGGGGGGGTGGGGGCAGGGGGAGGGGGCGGTTTTTCAGTACAATAAATACCACCGCCGTCGGGAAAAGAAAGACCAGGTTGAACTTGGTCAGCAACCCCAGAGCCAGCAGCACCCCGAGCCCAAGGTAATACCGGGCCCCGGCCGGGCGATCCCTGCCCAGCCGGCCGACCAGGTAGAGCAAGGTCCCCGCCCCTAGCAGCGCAGCCGCCGGATCGTTTCCGACCGCCCCGGAGATGAAGTTGAACTGGGGCAGCGTCGCCGCAAATCCCCCCGCCCCCAGGGCGACCGCCGGTTCTTCGGGCCAGGCCGCCCGCCCGAGACGGTAGATCAGGAAGACGGCCAGGGCGCCCAGGAGGACGGAGAAGAGACGGAGGGAGTAAACCGAGGCCAGGGCGGAGAGCCGGACCCGGAGACTGAGCGGGGGGTGGAGAAACAGAGACATCCCGGCCTGGAAGCCGGGCTGGACGGGGGGGAAGAGAAACGCGGGGTCGGGCAGGGCGGTGACGCGATTGACGGCCTTCAGCACCGCCGCCGCCCCCAGGTAATAGAGCGGCGGCTGGGCGTCCTGGTAGGATGAGTAGAGGTAACGCTCGCTCCAGACCGTCTTCAGCGGCCCCGGATACGAGGGGGGAGAGAACTTGGGCTCGGCTATCCTTCGAACCCGGATGTAATGCGCCGGCTCGTCCGGCGCCTCCCAGAGAGGAACGGAGAGGGCGTAGAGGACGGAGAAGAAGACGAAAACCAGGACTAAGAAGAGCGGATAGAGGTTATTCTGGCGCTTGTTCTTGGCCAAAAGCAAAACCCCCGGTCATAGAAAACGGAACACCCATCCACTCCTCAAGATCCTTGTTCCCGGAAGCTGAATCAGTTCGCCGATCCGGTACCCCAATCACTATTTTTTGCGCAGCAAAAAATAACGGAGAGGGAGGGATTCGAACCCTCGGTACCGGCATACACCAGTACAACGGATTAGCAATCCGCCGCATTCAGCCAGCTCTGCCACCTCTCCAATCTATAAGATATTACACTGCAAATAATTGGAATATCGCTGCGCACCCCTTTGGCGGCTTCGTTTGGTACGGTAACCAAATAGCAGCCAAAATTCACCTCCAACTATACCGATTTCCCTTTCGGAAGCAAGCCGATTGTAGTCGTTATTGTAGGCGGTAGGGCGAAGTTAATCTCTCTCCTGACACTAATCTCAAAAGTGGCCCAAAGAATAGGGGCAAATGGGTGAAGGTCAATTCCACCAGGAAGAAATTTTCGTCTGGAAGTGTAGTTCGGAGAGTTTTCCAACGTCCCGCATAGCCCGAATTGATTTCATTCGGGGTTATGCGGGATTTTTTCCTATCGGTTGTTGAACTCCCAGAGGCAATTAACAAACGTTTTGCCATCAAGCTACGGAAGGAGCATACTAACATTTAAGATGGACCAAATGACCGTGATAGGTATGTGGGCAAAGGCCCGACTATCGTTCCGGAATTAATTGTCCGTGGGAGCTGTCTTCAAAACCCTAAGTCTTGCGTGAGATAGTCTGGTATGCGCTTGCGTTATCAGCACAGTTTATACCTCAGTTTCCTTTTGATCGTGGTCATACCTATCCTTGCCGCTTTTCTTCTGTTCAAGGTCTTCCTGAAAACTACCGCGGAGAGCGAATTTCACGCTCAAGCGGAAAAGGTCGCCCGCGGCATCTCCGCTGAGATCGACCGGCGATCTACAAATTTGCTGGCGCTCGCCGGGACTTACGCTCGCAACCCCCAAATTATTTCCGCGCTGGAAGAAGGGAACCGGGAGCTTTTGGAAGACCGGTTGGCCGATCTCCTGCCATATTCAGAGCTCGACCTGTTGGAGGGTGGCAACCGGCAAGGGATCGTGCTTTCCCGCGCTCATCGGCCGGGTGAATGGGGTGAGGACAAATCAGGGCAAGTGATTATTCAAAATGCCCTTCGCGGTTTGCCGGGAGCGGATATAGAGCAGGGGGCGTCCGGAATCGCCCTGCGGGCTGTTTCGCCCGTCACCTCCGCCCGAAAGAACATTATCGGGACAATAATGACCGGGGTCCTGCTGGATAATACCTTCTTTGAAACCTATAAGACCATCACCGGTTTTGACATAGCCCTCTTCGGAGGGGAATCCCTGATTGCCACCACCAGCCGGGAACCTCCCGGCTGGTCGCCGGGGAGGCTTGCCTTCCCGGTGACCGGGGACGTGGGGGAAAACAGCGTTTCCTTTTTGGACGCAGGGGACGAATCCTGGGGTTCTTACATCCCGATCTTTCACTCCACCGGACAGTCTTTCGGCGGTCTGCTCGTCTGGCAGGGTACCAGGGCGATTATGCGGTCGCTCCAGTTGAACCGGCTGACCCTGACGGTGACTTTCGTGATCTCGCTGTTGTTGGCGGTGCTGCTCGCCCTGTTCCTGAGCCGGAATTTTTCCTCTCCCCTTAAACAGATGCTGCCGGTGATGGACCAGGTATCCGGAGGAGATCTCCGGGTGAGGATCCCAGATTTCTCCTGGGTTGAGTTCCAAGAACTGGCCGGTCATTTCCGGAATATGCTGGGGAAACTCCGGAAGTATCGGGAGAAGGTGGCCCGAACTCAGCAACAGCTTCTGTTCGCCGGCAAGATGGCCGTTCTGGGAAAGTTCACCGCCGAACTGGCCCACGAAATCCGCAATCCGCTCAATTCTATCGAGATCAACCTCCGCCTGCTTACCGACGATCTCCAGGCCGCCGGCAAACCGGCGGGACAAAAGATCGCACGCCTCTGCTCCGAGGTCAGCCGGCTGAAGCAAACGGTAACGGACTTCGTCCAGGCGGGAGGACAAATTACCCTGAGCAGAAAACCGCTCGATCTCGCCAGCGAGCTCCGGGCGATTTTGGATCTGGCCAAACCGCAGATCGAACTCCTGGGAATCCGGCTACAAACCAACCTCCGCGACCTTTCCCCGGTCGAGGTGGACCCCAATCGCTTCCACCAGGTTATCCTCAACATCATCCTTAATGCCTGCCAGTCGATGAAACCGGGCGGTATTCTCAGCGTCAGCAATGAAGAGACCGCGGACAAACAAACGGTGATCATCAGGGATACCGGCGGAGGCATCTCCCCGGAGGAGAAGCAACGGATCTTTGATTTTCCTTTCACCACCAAGCCCGATGGAACCGGCTGCGGACTGGCTTATGTACTCAGAGTGGTGCAGGCACATCACGGAGAGTTCGACCTCGATTCTGAGCCCGGGATCGGCACCGAAGTGAGGATCTCTTTTCCCTATAGAGAAACGGAGAGAACAAATGAACAGGTTGTTGATCATCGAAGATGAGCGCATCGCCGCGGAGAGCCTGGCCCAATTCCTCGAGGGGAAAAACTATGAAACCGAATGCGCCTATACTCTGGCCGAGGCGAACGGGATCGCCGCCGGGATGGCCCACGATATTTACCTGGTCGATGTCCGCCTCCCTGACGGCAATGGTCTTGAGCTCATCCCGAGGCTGCGAGCATCTCATCCCGATTCGACCATCATTATCCTAACCGCCTACGGGACGGTTGAGGACGCTGTTGCCGCCTTGAAGTCGGGTGCGGACCATTACCTGATCAAACCTGTGAATCTGGATGAACTCCTCCTGGTCCTTAACCGCGAACGGGAACACCGTTCTCTCCAGACGGAAAACCGGACCTTGAAGAGCTACGTCTCCTCCCTCTCTCAATTCGACAACCTGATCGGGGATAGCCCGGCGATGGCTCCGGTATTTTCTCTGATCCGCAAGCTCTGCGACTCCGATGCCGCAGTTCTGCTGACCGGGGAATCAGGGACGGGCAAAAACCAGGTGGCCAGGACCCTCCATTACTCCGGGCTCCGCCGGGATAAACCTTTCGTCACCCTTCACTGTGCCACCATCCCCGCGGCCCTCCTGGAAAGCGAGCTTTTCGGACACGTAAAGGGGGCCTTTACCGGGGCGGTGCGCGACCATCCCGGCCGCTTTGAGAGCGCTGACGGGGGTACAATTTTTCTTGATGAAGTTGGAGACCTCCCCTCCGATCTCCAGGTCAAACTGCTGCGAGTGCTTCAGGAGCAGACCTTCGAGCGAGTCGGATCCAACCGGCCGGTCAAAGTTGACGTGCGGATCATCGCTTCCACCAACCGGGATTTAAAAGAAATGGTCAAGGAAGGCGAATTCCGGGAAGACCTCTTCTGGCGGCTGAACGTAGTGGAGATCGCCCTCCCCCCGCTGAGAGAACGGGGGGGGGATATCGCGTTTCTCGCCCGGCACTTTGTAAAAAAGGTGGCGGAGAAACTGGAAAGGCCCGTTCCGGCCATCGGGAAGCCTGTCCTGAATATCCTGCAATCCTATCCCTGGCCGGGAAATATCCGGGAGCTGGAAAATGTTATCGAAAGGGCTATGGCCCTGATTGAGGGCCAAGAGATCACTGCCGACCTGCTCCCTCCGCGATTGATCAGTTGGAAGAGTAACCCGGTTCCGTTGGTGCTCGGGTTCGATTCTCTGCAGCATAAAGTTAAAGAATTTGAGCGTTCCCTGATTGAAGGCGTGCTCCGCCAGGAAGGGGGAAACCGTGTTCAGGCTGCCAAACGGCTCGGGATCAGCCTGCGAACGCTTCAATACCGCTTGAAAGATTTCAAAATATCGTAGTAAATCTCCCTACCGGCATCACCCCCCCACCCACAAGCCTGTTGGGCGCAATTATTTGCACTTGAGGGCGCAGTTTATTGCATCTGCTGGCCTCTGGCGCGGATAAGCCCTTCGACTCAATATTCCTTCTCCTGTTTTTCTCCCGACGAGGCGCTTTCGGCCCTTGTCCCCCTAATCCTTTCTGCTTCAAGTAATTCTGAAGCAGATCTATGTATTATTTCCCCCGCCTTTTACCGCATATCCCTGATTACGTTCAGATTCTGGCATAGGATTTGCTCCTTAATTATCCTGCTATTTTCAAGATCAAGTGGGCAATCATAAAAAGGAGCCGCTATGCCATCGTTCAATACTGTTGTTTTTACCCTGATGTCAAAGCAGTTTGAAATCGCCACCCGGGTAATCCGGTCCTTTCAGCCAAATCCGGATCCGGAAAATCAAGAAGATTGGCAGGAAGAAAGCACAGGACTCTACCAGAAGGTCTTTAGCCTCTTCGCCGGGGGGGAAGGACTGCCATTCTTCCGTTCAAACTACCTTGAGATATCGGGGCGGATATTTTCCTTCGTTGCGGAACTGAAACGATTGCACAGGCATTTGAACAATCTCCCCGCCGATCACCTGGAATCGGTCCGTGATTGTCTCCGCAATACCGAAACGGCGTTATCGTCCCTTAATCTCACCTGGAATCGTTTCCTGGACAATTCGGACAAAGCCTGTCACGAGGCGATCCCCTCGCTCCCGCTGATCGTTTCACTACGGCAGAGCGTTGCCCAACTTTCGTTTTTGGCCCGGCCCTCGATGGAGGTAACCGGTCTCTGCTCAGCCTGGGAAATTCTCAGCGATCGCCTGTTCGAGATCGACCTGGCCCTGAAGAAGCTGATCGCCGTTGCCAAGATCTAACCATCCCGCGAGAGGAGATATTCGGATGATTTTTCGAAGCCTATTCGCGGGAGGCGGCTACAAGATTGCCGGCGGTCTCTATCTGGGTTGGGGGATCGGCGCTAACAACGCCGCCAACATTTTCGGCACGGCGGTGGCGACGAGTGCCGTTCGCTATCGGCTGGCGGTGATCCTGATCGCCGTCTTCGTCGTCGTCGGATCATTGGTCGAAGGGCCGAAAATATTCCTCTCCGGAAGCGCCACGTTCTCGGCGAAGTGCGATCCCACCCTGGCGCTGATCGCCGTGCTGGCAGCCGCTATAACCATCAACATCGTCACTTATCTCTCCCTCCCGACCTCGACCACCCAGGCGGCAATCGGAGCCTATATGGGAGTGGCGATCGCCACCGCCGGAGTCCAGGCGGTGGAGTGGGCGAAATTTTTCCGGATGATGATCGGCTGGGTAGTCAGTCCCGTGGTCGGACTTCTCCTCTGCCTCGTGCTGTTCAAAGTACTGGGATATCTGATGGATCGGCTGGTGACCAACAACCTTGTACGTGTGCGAATTTACAAGATCGCTTTCATAGTCTTCGGCTCCTACGGCGCCTACACCCTGGGAGCGAACAATGTTGTGGTGACAACGGTGGCCTATTACGACGCCGGTATGTTCGGCCTGATCGGAAGCAAGACTGCGGCTTTCTGGGCGGCCGCCGTCGGGGGAGCAAGTATCGCCCTGGGCGCGCTCACCTATGGGGGCAAGGTTATGACCACTATCGGCAAGAAAATCACCCCCTTGAGCGCTTTCTCGGCCCTGGTGGTGGTCCTGGTCCACTCCATCACCCTCCATTTATTCACCCAGGTCAATATCCCGGTCTCTTCCACCCACGCGGTGGTAGGCGCGGTAATGGGGGTCGGGCTGATCCACGGCACCAAAACGCTCAACCGAAAAGCTCTGGTTATGATTGTGACCGGCTGGATAGCCACCCCAGTGGTAGCCGCCGGCAGCGCGTGGGCCGTAGCCAGCCTTATGCGCTGAGCCAACAAACCCATCGTCCGGAATAAAATATGTCGCACCTGCTGATATTGGGGATTGCCTCGGTCCTTATCTTCGCCGTCACCAACGGGATGAAGGACGGGGCCAACGTCGGCGCCACATCCGTGGCCTCGGGTTCGCTATCCCGAGGGTGGACCCTCCTGATCGTTGCCGCTGCCGAGTTGATCGGTCCTTATCTTTTCGGAACCAAGGTCGCCGCCACGGTTTCGCGGAATATCCTCAATCCGGAGATTCTCCGGGGAGGGGAGGAGACCATCCTCCTTCTGACCAGCGGAATCCTGGGAGCACTGGTCTGGAACGTCCTGGCCTGGCAGCTCAAACTTCCGACCAGCTCGTCTCTGACCCTGGTAGGCGGCCTGATCGGCCCGGCCCTCTATCGCTACGGCCTTTCCGTTGTGCCCTGGAACATATTTTTGCTCAAGGTCGTCCTGGTGATGTTCCTTTCCCCCCTGGCCGGCCTGGCGGCCGGCTACTTGATCTGTCTTATCACCCGCGTAATCCTATCGGGAGCCACCCGCCGAGCCAATCGCTCCATCAGGAAAGCGCACCTGGCCACCCTGGTTTTCCTGGGCATGAACCACGGAACCAACGACAGCCAGAAGGCAATGGGGATAATCGCGTTGCTTCTTTTCGTGGCGGGACGCAACCCCGAGATGGACATACCTTTCTGGGTCAAGAGCGTCAGCATTCTGGCCATGGCCGGCGGGGTGGTGATGGGAGGAAAAAAGATCATCAAAACGGTGGGGTACGGCATCTTCAGGGTTCGCCCATTGCACTCCCTGGAATCTCAGCTCAGCTCTACCAGCCTTCTCCTCGTCTGCAATCTGATCGGGGCGCCGGTCAGCACCACCCAGATCATCAGCTCCAGCGTGATGGGTGTCGGTGCCGGGATCCGGGCCAAGGGGGTGCGGTGGAACATCGCACGGATTATTTTCTGGAGCTGGCTTCTAACCATACCCCTGGCCGGCTTGATAAGCCTGGCAATATTCTGGGGACTAAAATCTGTTGTTTAATACCGGGAGGAAAAACTGATGAAATTTCTGCGTTCCATCTTCAAGCGTTCACGCATCGACTTCTTCGACAACCTCGCCAAGCACTCGTCCCTGGTTTACGACGTTTACCAGATCCTCACCCGGTTTATGAAGGGGCAGGGAGACCGCAACGATCTGGCCGACGAGATCCTGCGGCTTGAACGGGTGGGCGACGATCAGCGCCGGATCCTGATCGATCAGCTGAACCGCACCCTGATCACCCCCCTGGACCGGGAGGACATTTACTGCCTATCCCGGGAGATAGACAACGTCCTCGACGACGCCAAGAAAACCATCGAGGAGATGATCGCCTTCCAGGTCGATCCGACCCCCGATCTGGTGGTGGTGTCGGAAATTATGAAACGGGGTACGCTGGAACTCTGCGAGGCCTTTCAGAATCTGCATAAGTATCCCGGGGTTGCCCGCGAACACGCCATCAATGCCAAGCGGACCGAAAACCATATGCACCACGTTTATTTAGAAGCCACGGTCAAGCTTTTCAATGCTTCCGACGTTCCGGCCGGCCATATTTTCAAAATGAGGGAGATCTTCCGGCACCTGACCCGTTCATCAAACCACCTCAATCAGGCGGCCGATCTGTTGCTGGATATCATCGTGAAGCTGGAGTAACCCGGCGGGATCAAGAATAATGTCGGGTTCGGATTCGGCATCGACTGCTCTTCTGAACATCCAGCTTCTTCGGGCAGTGAAAGGGCGGCCACCCGGTTTCGGGGGGCCGCCCTTTCTTTTTGATTGTGGTCATACCTATCCTTGCCGCCTTTCTCCTGTTCAAGGTATTCCTGAAAACTGCCGCGGAGAGCGAATTTCACGCCCAAGCGGAAAAGGTAGCTCGCGGCATCTCTGCCGAGATCGACCGTCGATCTACAAATTTGCTGGCGCTCGCCGAGACTTACTCCGAATCAAAAGTCCCTTGCGGGAAAACGGGATATGGCGTAGATATTGCTCGGGAAGTCGCAGGGGGAATATCAAGCACAACTTCAATCGCAAAACATATGGAGGGGAAGATGAAAAAATTATGCGCGTTAATGGGGCTGCTGTTGGTATTCGCCGGTTGGGCGGTTAACCTGCCGGCCTGCACCACCACTCTGGTCGGCAAGGAGGCGTCCGCCGACGGGTCGGTGATGGTCTCGCACTCCGATGACGGGTTGGGCGACGGCCGGATCATCTACGTCCCGGCCGCAGATCACAAACCCGGGAGCCTGAGGCCGGTCTTCTATTCGCACTGCGCCCTGGGCTTCAAGCCGGAGTGGGGCGCCACCGAGGGCCACCGCCTGGTGACCAAGAACCTCGCCCCCGGCTACGATACCGCGGGTGATCCCCCCAGCATACCGCTGGGCTCCATCCCCCAGGTCGAGCACACCTACGCTTACTTCGACGCCAACTACGGCATCATCAACGAGCACCAGCTCTCGATCGGCGAGTGCACCGACCTGGCCAAGGTTCACCCGGAACCGGCGCCGGGCAAACGGATCTTCTACTCCGCCGAACTCTCCCGGGTGGCCCTGGAGCGGTGCCGGACCGCCCGCGAGGCCATCCGGCTGATGGGGGACCTGATCGCCAGGTACGGTTATTACGGGACCGGCGAGACCCTGCTGGTGGCCGACCCCGAGGAGGGGTGGGTGATGGAGATGTGCGGGTATGACCTGGACGGCACCGACGGCGTCTGGGCGGCCCAGCGCGTCCCCGACGACGGGTTCTTCGCCGCTGCCAACCAGTTCCGCATCCGCGAGGTCCGCGAGAACGCCGCCGATATGATGTACTCGGAGAACATCTTCCGGGTCGCCGAGGAGAAGGGCTGGTGGAAGCCCCAGGACGGCCCCCTGGACTGGACCTCGGTGTACGGCAACGGCGAGTTTCACCATCCCTACTACTCGCTGCGGCGGGTCTGGCGGGCGCAGTCGCTGGTCGCCCCCTCCCTCAACCTCCCCGCCTGGGTCGAGGGCCCCTACACCCGGACCTACCCGTTCAGCATCAAGCCGGACCAGAAACTGACCCCCGCCGACATCTTCGCCATTCACCGCGACAACTACGAGGGCACCGAGTTCGACCTGACGGTGGGGCTGGCCGCCGGGCCCTTCGGCTGTCCCAACCGCTTCGAGGGGCAGGCCGAGGCGGTGGCCGACCAGGAGGGCAAGGTCTCACCGCTCGAGGGGGCCTTCGAGCGCCCGCTCAACATCTACCGCTGCGTTTACGCCTACGTCAACCAGTCCCGGTCCTGGCTTCCCGCCCCCATCGGCGGCCTGACCTGGTATGGTCCCGACCGCCCGGCCACCGCCGTGCTGATGCCGCTCTACGCCGGGGCCACCTCCCTGCCCGACTCCGTCCAGACCGCCGACATCTTCAAGTTCAGCCGCGGGAGTATGTGGACCGCCTTCAACTTCGTCGCCAACTACGCGATGCTCAAGTACTCCTATATGATCAAGGACATCCGCCAGGTCCGCGACCGCTTCGAGGCCGCCGCCTTCGGCTCCCAGGCCGATCGGGAAGGCCGGGCTCTGGAGATGTGGAAGGGCGGCGACCAGGCCGGGGCGCGCGAGTTTTTGACCAGGTACGGCGAAGAGAACGCCGCCGCCGTCCTGGAGGCGTGGTGGGAACTGGCCAACAAGCTCTACTACAAGTACAACGACGGCTACCTGAACACCCGGGAAGGCCTGGCCCAGGAGGTCTTCTACCCCGCCTGGTGGCTGAAGCAGGTCGGCTACGAGCAGGGGCCCGTCAGCTACGCCAAGCCGGCCGGCCCGGGCAAATAGCACCCCTGGTTACGTCTTCGGCCCGATGCCGAAGCCGAAGTCGTAGTTGAGGATGAACCGGATGTCGTGATAGTCCTCGGCGCCGGGGAAGGCCTGCTCGCTGTCGACGAGGGCGCCCTCGATCTTCAGGTGCAGGCCGTCGAGCGCGGGGTCCGGGCGGTACTTGATGAAGAAATCGTACTCCCTCTGGTCCGCCGAAGCCCCGGGCCCGGACCGGGGGGCGTCGCCCCAACAGGCATAGACGGCCGCGGTCAACCCCTCGAGCAGCGTCTGAGAGAAGTCGTACTCCAGGCCGGCCACGTAGGCCTGCTCGCCGGCGTAGTCGTAATCCTCCTCGAAGATGGAGGCGAAGCTGAAGGAGTTCCCCCAGGGGTTGACGACCCGGTAACCGCGGTCGGTGACGGTGTAGACCAGGTGGAGCGTCCACCCCTTCCAGCCGAGGTCGGCCTGGCCGCCGCCGAAACAGGTGTTGAAATACCCCCCCGCCTCTTCGCCGACCGAGCGCTGCGCCCAGCCCTGGAGGGCCAGCCCCAGGGTGAGCCCGTCGGCGGCGAGCGGCCAGGAAGCGTTTCCCTGGAGATAGACGCCGTTGAAATAATCCCAGGCGAAGTAGTCCCAGAGTTGGAATTTGCACCCCTCCGCCGGCGCCCAGACCGCCCCCGCCAGGGAGACCGGGAGGTTGGACTTGTTCACCCGGTAGGTGCCGTCGTTGTTGACGAACTCGCCCATATACTGGAAGTCGGTATCATACCAGCCCTTGATCTGGCGGACGAAGGAGGCGGTCAGGGCGAGCCCGGGGATGCCGTCGTGACGGAGGGTGTAGGCCTCCCAGGTGCGGGGGGTCATCTTGGTGTCGAAGTCGTTGATGAAGGGGGTGTCGAGCCCCTGGCGGTAGAGGCGGAGGGTGGCGCCGGCGCGGCGGTACTGGAGGTAGGCCTGCCCGAGGGCGGAGTAGCTCTCGTTCTCCGGCCCCAGGATCCCGCCCCCGCCGAAGTTGGGGTTGTTGACCAGCAGCCCCTGCGAGGCGTAGACCACCGCGCCGAGCCCGAGGCCATAATAGTCCGCGGTCTCGTATCCCAGCCAACCGCCGGCCGCCAGGCTCTCCTGGATCCGCCGCTCGGGCGCCCCGCCCACCCGGTCGTATTCCCGGTTGATGTAGTAGCTCCGGAACTTCGCCCGGAAAGAGCCTTCCGCGAAGGCCGCGAAGGGAGAGAGACCGGGCGCGGAGTCGGCGGCGATTCCGGAGCGCTGAGACAGCAGCAGAACCGCCAGGGCGGTAAGATGGATGAGCTTGCGGTACAAGGAGCTTATTTTAATCGGTTCAAATAATCCGGTTACCGCGATATCCCCGGCGGTGTTTATTCGCACCCGGCCCCGGGCGATTCCGACCAAGCCTAAGGAGTCGGAACGGGGGTGGCGTTGTCGCGGATCTGGGCGATCTCGGAGTCCGACAGCGCCCGGTTGAAGACGCCCACCTCGTCGATCTTCCCGTCGAAGGAGATCCCTCCCGAGGTGTGCCGCCCGATCTCCAGGCTCCCACCCGGGCAGCTCCGGATCGCGGCCCCGGCCGCCGGGGCGCTGAAGGAGGTCCCGTCGATGAAGACGGTGGCCACCCCATCCTCCCACCGCCAGGCCACGAACTGCCACCTCCCCGTCTCCAGGACCGACGACTCGCAGGTGTTGTAATCCCCCTCCGCGTCCCAGGCCACCAGCTTCAGCTTCCCCCCGTTCACCGGCGTCAGGTACCAGCCCCCCGTCAGCCAGTCCGGGTAGCGACCCAGGTAGCCCCGGTAGGCGGTCAGGGTGCGGTTGTATACCCAGGCCACCACCGTCCCCTCCGCCTGCAGGTCGAGCGCGGCCGCGCTCCCGCAGTCCACCCGCTCCCCGGAGACGCCCGAGAAGGAGACGCAGCCCCCGAACCTCCCCTCCGCGTCCCAGGCCTCCTCCCCCATACCCAGGAAGGTCCCGTCGTTCTCCCCCGCCGCGTCCCGCGCCGTCAGCCCGCTCCCCTCGTCGAAGCTCCACCGCCCCACCAGTCCCTCCCAGCTCGCCCACACCACCGGCTGGGGCGGCGGCGTGGTGGTCGGGACCGGGGTGGCGGCAACGCAGTTGACCGGATAACCGTCGTATCTCCAGACCTCGGGCCCCACGTCCTCGGCGATGAAGAGGGAAGTGACCGGAGAGGGGCAGGAGGGTTTGAGGGTGACTCCTTCCTGGTCGTTGCCGGGGAGAGGGTACTCGGCGATCAGGGTCCCGTCCGCCTCCATCTCCCGAAGGCGGTTGGAACCGTCGAAGACGGCGTAAAGGGTCCGGTTCTCCCGATGGTAGTGCAGCCCGGAGAGGTCGGACCGGCCGGAGACCGGCACGATCGTGTCGACGTGGGCCACGCCCCCGCCGGGGGAGAGGTCGACGTCGAAGACGTAGATCTTGCCGTCGGCCTGGAGGCCGGCGTAGAAGAGGCCTCCCGAGGAAGAGGCGGAATAGGGGTGATGGCCGTCGGGGACGAAGGTGAGCGCTTCCAGGCCGGAGTTGGCGGCGCCGGTCATCCAGTCGGTGAGCGCCCAGGAACGGCCGGTCAGCGCCCCGGCGGCGAAATCGAACTCCCGGATCGAATCGGGGTCTTCGACCCCCAGGTAGAGGTAATCGGTGGCGGGGTCGACGACGGCGATCCCCTCGAGGTCTCCGCCGGGGCTCCAGATGGTTACCCCCGCGCCGTACTCGTCCATCCGGGCGACGTGCCCGCCGTCGCCGACGACGAAGAGCACCCCGAGCCGCTCGTGCCAGACGACCCCGCTGGGTTCGAATCCGGCGGGCAGGCCGTACCCGACCTCGCTGTCCCCGGAGCCGGGCCAGGTGACGGCCGTCGGCGAGGGGGAGGGAGCGGGGGACGGGGTGGGCGCGTCCAGCGAGCTGAACGTGCCCTGGTAGGGGACGGTCTCGGGCGCGGTCACCACCAGTTCGTACTCCCCGGTCTCGCTCGCGGCCAGGCCAGCGAAGATCGCCGTTCCCGTTCCGTCGGTCGTCGACGTCCGGTAATCACCGGGGACGTCCTCCCGGTACAGGGTGACGGTCGCCCCTTCCAGCGGACTCCCGCCGCATTCCACCGCGACCTCGAAGTCCACCGGGACCCCCTGGAAGACCAGGGCCGGATGGAAGACCGACAGCGTCTCCGGGACCCGGGTCCGGATCATCATCGCCGGGTCCCCGAACCAGTGGAAGATCTCGAACTCCACCTTCCGGTAAATGGATTCGGCATACGTGGTGGCGTAATAGAACTTGCCGTAATTGAGGACGTCGCCCATCCGGAGATAGGAGGTTTCCGGTCCGGAAAAACCGGCGACGAACTCGGGCCAGACAGCGTCGATCCAGCCCCAGAAGAGGCGGTCGTTGTGGCCGCTGTAACTGACCCGGGTGGCGGCGATAATGCCCGCCGCGCCGCCGAGGGGGTTTCGTTCCCAGGTCTCACTGAAGGAGACGGTGGAGCTGGGGGAGTCGCAGGTCTCCTTGTCGAAGAAACCGGTGCTGCAGTTGACGGACCAGACCACGGGGAGCTTCTCCCCGTTGGCCAGGGCGGAGACGTGCGCGGTGGAGTAGTAGGGCGAACCCCAGGAGGTGGCCGAGCCGTGGTCCCGGTGGGTGACCAGGAAACGGCCGGCGTTGACGGCGGCCGAGATGTCGGCGGCGCTGGCGTCCCAGGGGAAACCCGGCTTCTTGAGGTAGGCGGGGATCGGGTCGCCGGCGGCCCCGGCCGGGCCGCCGCTGAAATAGAAGACGGACCAGTAGAGCGGAGTGACGTCCGCCCCGGTGTAGTAAAAGCGCTCCACCGAGTACTCGCCCAGGTAATCCGGGTCGGAGAGGTAGACGGCCAGGTCCTCGGAGGTCTGGGCGAAGCGCCGCTCGGCGTAACCGTCGGCGTAGTGCTGGAACAGGGTGCAGATGGCGGCGGTGGCGTAGAAGGATTCCTCGGTCACCGGGTCGGTCTCATACCCGATGATGTCGTTCACCCGCTTCATCGCCTGCTCCGCCGTGTCCACCGAGATCCGCCCGGTGATGATGTCGGGGAAGTAGTCGCTCCCGTCGAGGGTGGCGTAGTAGAGATCAGTCCCGATCGTGGCGCCGCTGTAGGGATGGGTCGTCCGGTAATTGGTGGGCAGGAATTCCGCGTCCCCGATGAAGAGAACGTAGGCGGGAGCGGGATCCCAGGTATCGTAGGCGTCCTGCAGGTAGGCGATGATCTCCGCGGCGGTGCCCCCGGTCTCGGCGGTCGTCGCCACGTGGGTCGGGAAACCGGCCTTCCGCTTCCAGGCGGCCAGGACTGCCGCGGCTTCCGAGAAATCGGAATGGGTGACGATCAGGTAATCGCAGGACCCCGCCGATCCGCTGCCGCGGGCGGCGGATTTTCCCCGGGCGGAAGGCCGGGCGGTATCTTCCTCCGCGGCAGCGGCCAGGACCGCGTCCGCGTTGACGGCCACCCGGCCGAGCAACCGGTCGAAGGAATGGCTATTCAGACGGGCGGGGGACGGCCGGCGCGACCCCGCGAACCGGACGGTCACCCGGAGATCCGGGTAAACGGAGAGGAGCCCCCGGGCCGGGTTATACCGGTAAGGGTAAATCCAGAGGATGGCGGTCTCCCGGCCCCGGATCCTGGCAACCGGCTCCAGGGAGGCGAACCCGGCCGGGAAATCATCGTCCCGGGCGTAGACGTCCGGGTCTTTCGTGAAAGGCGGCCGGCCGCCGTCGGTCGGGGGCGGCTGAAGGGGGGAAATGTCCATCCCCTCGTAAACCAGGGCTTCCCCGGGCTCGACCTCGATGACCGGAACGGTGCCGTTCGGCACCAGGATGGTTTCCCCGAAGACCGGGAGATCGGGGTACCCGACCCGGTGGGAACCGGCGCCGGGGACATTGATCACGGCATAGGTCCGGCCGTCGGCCATCTCCTGCTCGTCCAGGAAAAAGCCGGGGAGCACAATCCGGAGGAGAACGGAGTCAGGGGACGATTCCGCCGGGAGGACCCGGCTGATCGGCCGGTCGTTTTTTGACTGCCGGGTGAGTCCGACCCAGCGGGGGGCGGGGGTTCCGGACCCGGGAACCGAACCCGCGAGAATGACAGCGGCTGACACCGTTACGGCGAACTTGCTCATTTCACCCCCCCTTCATCCAGTGTCAACCTCTGGTTGTGAATTGTCGGTCGAGATCCAATAAGGTAGCTAATTATAACCGATGCCCCGGCAAAAGTCAAGGTCAGGACGGTCCGAGCGCCCGCGGGCCTCCCGGGGGCGGGAGGATTCCTTCCGCATCGGTCCGGGGCTTCAGCCCCGGATCAGCGCGGGAACTTCCCGCCGGCGAATCCTGTTGACTTGCCCGGTTGAAAGGGCCAATCATCTTTTGTTCATAGCCACAGCCGTACAAACTCCGGACAGACAGCGTGAGGGCGATCCGGGAATCAGGTGAAGACGATCAAATGCGAGGCCGTCAACCGGGTCGAGGGGTACCTGCTGATGATCTCGGTCATCGCAAGTTTATAGAAGAAGAGGCGTTATGAACCTGCTGGATATGCGAACCATAGTCTTCAGTTACGCGATCAGCAATTTCATCTGTATGGTCGTCATAACGCTGCTCTGGAGACGGAACCGCGCCCGTTTCGCCGGTTTGGGTTTCTGGGCGGCCGACTTTATCCTGCAGTTCACAGCCCTGATGCTGATCACGCTCCGAGGGGCAGTGCCGGATGTTCTTTCGATGACGGTCAGCAATACGATGGCCGTCGGCGGCACCATCCTGCTTTACGCCGGCCTGGAGCGGTTCACGGCCCGGCGCACCCCTCAGTTCCACAACTGGATCCTGCTGGCGGTCTTCGCCGCCGCCCACGGGTATTTCGCCGTTGTCTCCCCGGATCTGACGGCGCGCAATATCCTCATCTCCTCGGCCCTATTGCTGGTCTGTCTCCAGGGCGCCTGGCTGATGCTCCGGCGAAGCCCCCCGGAAATGCTCCGCATCACGAAGGGCGTGGGGTATGTCTTGGCGGCCGTTCTCCTGATCAGCGTCGCCCGTATCCTGATCGAGGTGGCGGTTCCTTCGGGCGAGGACCTGTTCAGCACCAATATCTATGAAAAACTCTTCCTTCTCAGCTATCAGATGTTCTTTATCGTGCTGACTTTTTCCCTGAACCTGATGGTTAATCAACGCTTATCCGCAGATCTGGAGAATGATATAGCCGCTCGGCAGCGGACAGAGGAGGATCTACGGCTGAGCGAGGAGAAGTTCTGCAAGGCCTTCCGGGCGGGCCCGGACGCCGTGCTGCTCTCCCGCCTGGGGGACGGGCGGTTCATCGAAGTCAACGATAGTTTCACCCGCCTGACGGGATATCCCCGCGGGGAGGCCCTTTCCAGGACCGCCATCGACCTGGGCCTGTGGGTCGATCCCCGGGAACGGGAGAAGGTGATAGCGGACCTGCGGGCCGATTCCCGGGTCCGTGATTATGAATTCGACGTTCGGACCAAGACGGGGGCCATCCGGCGGGTCCTGTATTCGGGAGAGATCATCAACATCCGGGACGAGGAATGCGTCCTGTCGATCGTCCACGATATTTCCGAGCGCAAGCGGATCGAGCGGGAGAAGGAGAAGCTGGCGGAAATCCTTAACGAGAGGGTCAAGGAGCTGGACTGCCTGTACTCGATCTCGTCGATCAAGGAAATCCCGGGGCTCTCGCTGGGCGAGAGGCTGGAGAGGATCGTCAACGTCCTGCCGCCGGCGCTCCGTTACCCCGGGCTCGCCGGCGCGAAAGTCAGGATCGGCGCAAACGAGGCCGCGACCGGCAACTGGCGGGAGACGGAGCGGAAAATCACGGCCGAAGTGGCGGTCAGGGAAACGAGAATCGGCGAGGTGGAAGTCGGTTATCTCGAGGCGCCGGACGGAGCCGGCGAGGACCCGTTCCTGGACCAGGAAAAGAGCCTGCTCCAGACCGTTGCCGCGCGCCTGGGCCGTTTTGTCGCCGGCCAGCAGGCGGAGGAGGCCCTGCGCTCCAGCGAAGAGCGGCACCGGAGCATCTTCGAGATCTCCCCGGTGGGGATCTGCCTGCTCGGCCGGGACGGGACAATCGAATCAATCAACCCCGCCGGTTCCGCCATCTTCGGGTATTCGGCGGAGGATATGCCCCGGCTCCGGAATATTGTACCGGAGATCGGCCGGGCGGACCTGGATAACCTGGTGAAGAAGATAGAGGAGAATGGGCCGCAGATCTTCGAATCCACGGGCAGGAAGAAGAACGGGACCGCGTTCCCGCTGCAGGTCAGCGCCGTTCTCCATCGTTCATCGGGCGGGGAACGCCTGTACCTTATCCTCGCCAACCTTACCGGACAGAAACAGGCGGCGGAGGCCGAACATCTGAGAAGGCTTTCCAAGGCGCTGATCAGGTTCCAGGAGGAGGAGCGCAAACACCTCGCCCGGGAACTCCACGACCACCTCGGCCAGGACCTGGCGACGATCAAGATCGGCCTGGCGCTGGCCAAAAAGGACCACCCGAACCTGGACCCCGGGCTGGCCGGGGAGATCGACGAGGCGATCCGGACGACGGACAAGCTCATCGCCGACGTCCGCCGCATATCCTCGGGCCTCCGTCCGGAGAGCATCGACAAGATCGGCCTCCGGCCCGTGCTCGAGGAGGAGACCCGGAACCTCTCTTCCCGGAGCGGGGTGGCGATCGCCCTGGATGCCGCCGGGCTGGAGGAACGCCTCTCCCCGGCCCTGGATATCGCCGTCTACCGGATCGTCCAGGAAGCCCTTACCAATGTCATCAAGCACGCCGGGGCCCGAAACGCCCGGATCACCATCCGCCGGGGAGAATCCGGTATCGCGGTGACGATCCGGGACGACGGCCGGGGGTTCCTCCCGGACCGGACCTCGAAGACCGAGGGACTCGGCCTGCTGGGGATGCGGGAACGGGCGTCCGCCGAGGGCGGAACCCTGCAAATCGAATCCAGTCCGGGGAAGGGAACCACCCTCTTCGTCAACCTTCCCCTGCGACCAGGAGAAACAGACAATCGGGATACCATTCAATCCGTGAACCATAAACAATCATAGTCATGAAAATTCTCCTCGCCGACGATCACGACGTGGTCAGGAAGGGCCTCCGGGCGATCCTGGAGAAAGACGTTCCCGGCTGCGTAATCATCGAAGCCGCCGACGGGCTGAAGGCGGTGGACCTGGCCCGCCGCCTGAAACCGGAGATCGCCGTTCTCGACATCAGTATGCCGGGGCTGAACGGCCTGGAAGCCGTCCGGCAGATCGTCGGCCTCGACCAGGGGACCTGGGTCATCATCCTCTCCATCCACCGGGAAAAGGCCTTCGTGAACAGCGCCCTCCAATACGGCGCCTCGGCCTACCTCCTCAAGGAGTGCGTGGTGGAAGAGCTGACGGAGGCGATCGGCGCGGTCCGGAAGAGGAAAATCTATCTCAGCCCGCCGCTCCGCGGTCTTCTCCCTCCCGGGCCGCCCGGTTCCCGGGAACCGGCGCCGGGCGGCGCCATCGGGGAACTCTCGGACCGCGAGCGGGAGATCCTCGGCCTGCTGGCGGAGGGCCTCACCAACAACGAGATCGGGGACAGGCTCCACCTCAGCCCGGAGACCGTGAAGACCCACCGCAGGAACCTGATGGGGAAGCTGGGGGTCCACAACCTCGCCGCGCTGGTGAAGCTCGCCCTCGACCACCAGCTGAACCCCCGGCTGTAAGCATTCCCCCGTCCGGTCTGTCCGGCCGGAGCGGGAGTCAGGAAGCCGCCAGCCCGAAGCCCGGGCCGGGAACCCATTTCCCGGCTTCTCCGTCAAATACCCACTCCGGGGTATTGAGCAATTCGGCGGAGCGGGTTCTACTTGCCCTGTATGAAAACATACCGGGCAATGCTGATCGACGATCACGCCGGCTTCCGGCGTTTTCTCCACAGATGCCTCGCCCACTATCCTTTCATCGAGGTGGTGGGGGAGGCGCGAAGCGCCGAGGAAGCCTGGGCGGCGATCCCGCGCCTCCTCCCCGATCTCCTCACGGTGGACATCCACCTCCCGGGGCGGAACGGATTCGAGTTCGCCCGGAAGGTTCGGGACCGTTACCCGGGTATTGATGTGGTCTTCATCTCCTTCACCGGGAACCAGTCCTTCCGGAAGACGGCCGGAGAGATGAGCTGCCCCTACCTGACCAAGGAGAACCTCCTGGAAGACCTCGACCCGGTCCTGGAGGCGCTGCGGAATTGCCTCAGGCTCGCCGGCGAGGACGAGAACTGCGAAGACGACAAGAACCAGGGGACAAATAATACAGTTGGCGATACGGTCGGATAAATGAAACTAACCAGGGATAAAATTATGGACAGGTTCAGGAAAATTTTAATTATGGCTGTTTCATCCAGCCTGGCGCTGGCGTTCGCCCTCGCGGATCCGGCCCCGGCTTCGTCCGCGCCGACGGTCAACGGCCTCTTCTACGGGGACGGGGACAACCTCCGCTACCCCTCCCAGCCCTACGCCTACTCGATCGGCCGAAGCCGGCTCTACGTCACCGTGGTCAACCAGACCCTCTACGCGGTCCTGGTCCTCAACCGCTACATCAACGACAACGTCTTCAGCCCGAACCGGGACTATACCAACAGCGCCGGCTGGAGTTCCCCCCGCCCGGGCAACCGGCTCATCGACAGCGAGTTCGCCGAGTTCAGCCTGACCATCGGGACCGGGGCGGACGCCCAGACCTGGACCTGGCAGCAGGGCTACGCCGGGGTCGCCAGCGGCGCGACCAGCAACACCAACGAGACCTGGATCTCCGGCACCACCGTCTCCGGCGGCGGCAGCACCCCTCCCCCCGGCCTGGTCTCGGCCAGCTCGATGGCCTGGAATATGAACAACTACGCCTACCGGGTGAACAACGGCATCGACCCCGGCTGGAATATGGGTCCGGCGACGGGTCCCAACCAGTGGACCTCCCCGATCACCAACCCCTCCAACCCCGCCAGCGTGATCAACGCCGCCGAGGGCCATCCCGGACCCTCCGGCAACCCCCCGATCGACGCCGCCCCCATCACCTACAGCCCGACCTACCAGTGGGAATGGTCGATGGTTTACGAGTGGTCGGTGGACCTCTCCCAGTTCGAAGAGGTCCCGCTCTTCGTCCTCACCGGGGACTCCCACCACTCGCCGATCAAGAACGAGGTCTACCCGCCCGACCGGGAGAACGACCCCTTCCTGGAACTGAACCAGGGAGATCCGGAGCCGCTCTTCGATTACGGCGACCTCCCCGGCCCCTACCCCACCTGGCGGGAGGATACCGGTGCCCGCCACGTGATCGATCCCACCGGAGCCTACCTGGGAGCGCAGGTCGACTCCGAGCCGGACGGCCAGCCGCATTTCCAGGCGCGGGGGGACGACCTGGGCACCGTGGACGACGAGGACGGCGTGGTCCTGCTGACCCCGCTGGTCGCGGGGAGCGAAGCCATATTTGAGATCACCGTCGGCAGCCCCGGCTACCTGAGCGCCTTCATCGACTGGTTCGCCACCGGCTCCCTTAACGACGCGGCGGTGACGGTGGTCTCGCCCTCCGGCCCGGCCGCAGTGGCCCCCGGGTCCCTCCTCGACACCCGCTTCAGCGCCGCCGGGATCTACCAGGTCACTGTCGCCGTCCCCGGAAACGCTATCGGGATGATGGCCTCCCGCTTCCGGATCACCACCGCGGCCGGGGAAGGCGGGGCGAGCCCCACGGGCCGGGCGGAGTCCGGCGAGGTGGAGGACTACATCTGGCTCGCTTCGGTGGGCGACCGGGTCTGGTCCGACCACAACCGCAACGGCCTCCAGGACGAGGGCGAGCCCGGGGTCTCCGGGGCGACGGTCAGACTCCTCGACGCCCAGGGCCAGCCGGTGCTGGACGGCGAGGGAAACCCGATCACCGCGGTCACCGACGCCGAAGGCAATTACCTGTTCAGCGATTTGATCCCGGGGCAGTATCAAATCGAGTTCGAGCTTCCGGAGAATTTCCACGGGTTCACCGAGCAGGACGCCGACGCGGAGGGGATCGCCGGAGTGAGAAACTCCGACGCCGACCCGTCGACCGACCGGACCGCCCCCTTCACCCTCTGGCCGGGGGATACCGAACTCAAGGTGGACGCCGGCCTGCTGCAGTTCGGGCCGACCTCGGTCAGGCTGGAGGAGTTCTCCGCCGCCGGCTACGCCGGGGCGGTAGCGGTGGAGTGGCGGACGGGGGCGGAGACCGACAACCTGGGCTTTCTCGTTTACCGTTCGGGCAGCCGCGGGGGCCCGTTCCAGCCGGTGAGCGAATTCATCCCGACGCTGGATTCGAACCCCGGCGGGGCGCGGTACCTGTTCATCGACCGCGCGGTGGCCGACGGGGTCACCTATTACTACCGCCTGAAAGCCGTCAGCACCGGCGGGAAGAATGCATTCCACGGGCCGGTCGAGGCCCGGGCGGGGCAGAACGGGCAAGAGTTCGCCTACGACCCCGCCGATTACGCGGCGGTGGTCGAGAACGTTTCGCCTCCCGCCCCCGCGGCCACCCCCACCCCGGCGGCACGCTGGACGACCCCGGCCCAGGCCGCCACCCCGCCCGCGGCGGAGGCCCCGACCGCAACCCCGTTACCCGCCCCGGCCCCGTCGCCGGCCTGCCTCTGCCCCCTGGGTGTGATCACCAACTACCTCGATTACGACGGCGACGGCCTCTCCGACATCGCGGTCTTCCGGTGCCGGTGCGACAGCGGCCTCTGGTCGGTCCGGGGGGTGACCCGGGTGTACTTCGGGAGACAGGGCGACATTCCGGTCCCCGGTGATTACGACGGCGACGGCATCGCCAATATCGCGGTCTTCCGGCCCGGAACCGGACTCTGGGAGACCAGGGACGGCTCCCGCCGTTACTTCGGCCGGAAGGGCGACATCCCAGTCCCCGCGGATTATGCCGGCGACGGCCGGGACGTCCCGTCGATCTTCCGGCCGGACCGCGGAATCTGGGCGATCCTGGGGTTGACCCGGGCTTACTTCGGAGGTCCCGAAGACCGCCCGGTCCCCGGGGATTACGACGGCGATGGCCGCACCGATATCGCGGTCTTCCGACCCGCGACCGGCCTCTGGTCGGTCCGGGCGATTACCCGCCTGTATTTCGGGAATCCGGCCGACGTCCCGGTGCCGGGGGATTACCAAGGCGACGGGACGGACCTGGCCGCGATCTACCGCCCCGCCGCCGGCATCTGGGCGGTCCGGGGCTGGAGCCGGTTCCATTTCGGCCGGCCCGGGGATATCCCGGTGCCGATGGACCCGACCGGGGACGCCGCGCTCGAACCGGCGATCTTCCGCCCCGATTCCGGCCTCTGGGCGATCAAGGGGGTGACCCGCGTCTATTTCGGTTCCGGGAGCGAGGTGCCGGTGACCAGGTAGCGCGCGAGCAGGATATATTCCCTGCTCCGCCGGCCGGGCGGGAAGTCCAGGGGGCGGCCCCTCCGGGGGCCGTCCCTTCACTTTTGCCGCGACAGCCGGAGCCGGGCCCGGCGGGGTTGAAGGAACGGCCCTCGTCCCCGCCTCCGGACTGGTCACACCCGGCCGAAGGCGGAATCCGGCGGCCCGAACAATCTCCATTGACCAACCCCGTCTAATAGGCAAATATCTTCGCGGACGCCGGGTGGGAAAATTCCGGCTCCCGGCGCGGTTGACAGCGCAACCCGGGAACCCCCGGTCGTCGGTCCGCTCCGACCTACCGCATCGGAGGATTCAGGCGATGAAGAAAAAAATCCTGGCCATTGTCGGGACCCGGCCGGAGGCGGTGAAGATGGCCCCGGTGATCAAGGCCCTGGAGAGGCAACCGGAGCGGTTCGAGCTGACCGTGATGGCCACCGGCCAGCACCGGGAGATGCTCGACCAGGTCCTCGGCCTCTTCCGGATCGTCCCCGACCTCGACCTCGACATTATGGTCCCCGGCCAGACCGTGACCCGGACCACCTGCCGGGTCCTGGAGGAGATGGAGGCGTATTTCCGCAGCCGGCGGCCCGACGCCGTCCTCGCCCAGGGCGACACCACCACCGTGATGGCGGCGGCGACGGCCTGCTTCTACGCCAAGGTCCCCTTCGGCCACATCGAGGCCGGGCTGCGGACCGGAGATCTCGACGCCCCCTACCCCGAGGAGTTCAACCGCCGGGTGGCCGACCTCACCGCCGCCTGGCACTTCGCCCCCACCCGGTGGGCGGCCGGCAACCTGCTCCGCGAGGGGATCGACCCCGCGCGGGTCCACGTCACCGGCAACACCGTGATCGACGCCCTCTTTTACATCCTGAAGACCACCGAACCCCCCGCCGGCCCGATCCCGGCCGGGCGGAGGTACGTCCTGATGACCTGCCACCGCCGGGAGAACTTCGGGGAGCCGATCCGGGAGATCTTCGCCGCGGTCCGGGGGTTCGCCCTCGCCCACCCCGAAATCTCGGTCTGGTACCCGGTCCACCCCAACCCCAACGTCCGCGGCCCCGCCGGGGAGATCCTCGGGGGGATCGGAAACATCCTCCTGACCGATCCGCTCGACTACCTCCGCTTCGTCCACGCGATGAACGGCTGCGAGCTCCTTCTCTCCGACTCCGGCGGCGTCCAGGAAGAGGCTCCCACGCTGGGTAAGCCGGTCCTGGTTTTGCGGGAGAAGACCGAGCGCCCGGAAGCCGTCGCCGCCGGCACCTGCCGGCTGGTCGGCTCCCGGAAGGAGAGGATCATCTCCTCCCTGGAGGAACTCCTCTTCGACCCGCGGGCCTACCGGGCGATGTCGGAAAAAAGCAACCCCTACGGCGACGGCCGCGCCGCCGAAGCCATAGCCGGGATTCTCCGCGCCGAGGGCAGTCCGGCAGATCTCTCCGGGTAACGCGCTCCCCCTTCCGCGCCTCGGCCCGCCGCATCTGCGCCCATTCCGGGGCTGCCCGTCTGAAGCCGGATCTCCGATCCATCGAACATTTTCCGCCTTGCCCAGTCAAAAATATGTGATATATATAAAGGCTGTTGATAGGTCAGCTCACAATCACGATGACAGATAGAAACGGATTACAGCTTCGCCGGCCCATTATATGGCTGCTGGTCCTGGCCGCGGTTATTCTTCCGGCATTCGTCGCAACTGCCTCTCCGGCGGGGTGCTGCGAGAGGCATCCCGGGCCGTCGAGTGTCAGGAACTGCGGCCCGGCCGGAGGAAACCGGAGCGAATCCGGGGAAAGCTGCTGTTCCCGGGATCGCGCTCCGGGGACTGGCCTGGATAATTGCGGCGCCGGATGTACCGGCTGCGTATGCAATCGCGCGAATGTCCGACCGGTCCCGGTTCCGGCGGAAGAATTCCCGGACCGGGACCGCGGTACGGCATACCCGGTGCGCCAACTTTCAATTGATCCGGGCCCGTGTCCGGATGTCGATCATCCTCCCCCCCGAACCGCGGCCGGCTGACGGAAATGCGATAACCGGCAACCGCCGATGAATATTGAATTCCTTAATCTGTTCAAAGGAGAAAAACAGGATGATCACAAAAGTTTATCTCGGGGTTTTAGCTTGCGGATTCAGCGTGCTGCTGCTGTCCGGCGCCGGCTTCGCCGGGGAGGCCTGTACCTGTCCGGCCAGGTCCCAATCCGGCTGCTCGGCTGTCAAGACGCCGGCCGGGCCGGAGGCCGCGCTGTGCAAGTGCTGCCAATGCGCGCCGTGCACCTGCCCCAGGAAATGCGAATGCTGCAAGTGCGACCCGTGCACCTGCCGGTAATCCGCTGAACTCGAACCGGAGAGGGCGCCCATCCGCCGAACGGTTGGGCGCCCTTTTCCGTCTTGCCGGCCGGAGGGAACGCCGGGCCTTCCCGGTCAGAGCCCGGAAAAGCATAATTGGCTGGTTTCCCTTGTCGATCATCGGGGTTATTCTGTAACATACTCAAGCCATCTGGATAAGAACTGCTCATTCGGCGGTACAGGGATTGCCGGGAGACGGGGAATAGCGTGAAAACGTTGAGTTTAATCATAGCAATGGCGGCGGCACTGGCGGCGGCGGGATGCGGGGAGCAGACGGTGGTCGGGCGCGACAAGGTCATCGTGGAGGGCGGTTTGTGGTACGAGAAAGACTCGGAACTGCCCTTCACGGGGGTGGTGGTTGAATACTGGTCCAACGGGCAGCAGAGGGGCGAAAGCAAGATCAGGGACGGGAAGGTACAGGGGAAGGTGACCTCGTGGTTCGAGAACGGCCAGAAGAAGGCGACGGCCGTGTTCGAGGACGGCAAGCTGAACGGGAAGTGGACCGAGTGGTACGAGAACGGGCAGAAGAAACAGGAGCGAACTTTTCGGGACGATCTCGAGGTACCGGACAGCCTGAAGTACTGGAACGAAGACGGCAAGCGTATCCGGTAAAATCCTCCAATGAGACGGGAGAAGTGGGTGTGATAGCATTCATCCTATCAATGCTGGTGGTGTTGGCGGTCTCCGTATTCAACGGGTGCGGAGAGCAGAGGGTAGAGCGGAAAGCGGAACAGGGGGCGGGGCGGAGGCAAGGGCAGGTCCCGGAGCGAAGGGTGGTGGAAGTCTACCAGCTCTCTCAAAGACAGGATGGCCTGCTGTATGAGAGAAAGGCGGCGGTGCCGTTCACGGGCACGGCGGTTGATTACTGGCCGGACGGGACGAAGCGGGCGGAGGGCGAGGTCCGGGACGGCAAGCCGCACGGAACCGAGACCTGGTGGTACGAGGACGGAAGGAAATGGCGAGAGGTCGAGTTCCGCAACGGCGAGGAGATCGGCCGTCAGGAGTGGGAGCGGTAGCGAGACAACCGCCGGCCGGCGGGAAGATGACCCCCCGGCCGATCCTCCTCTACCTGGTCACCGGGAGATCGCCCAAACCGCCGAAGTAGGCCCTGGTCCATTCCCGGACCGCCCACAAACCCGTATTCTCCCGGAAGATCCCCACCCAATCCCGGCCGTCGCCGGCGTAGCCGCCGGGGACCGGGATGTCGGCGGTACCCCCGAAGTACAACCGGCTGGTCCCCTTGAGGGCCCAGAGGCCCGACGACGGCCGGAAGACCGCCGCGGACCACCGCCCGGACCAGTCGTAATCACCGGGGACCGGGGTGTCGGTCCCGGAACCGAAGTAAACCCGGGTCACACCCCGCACCGCCCACAGCCCCGTGGAGGGGCGGAAGACGGCGACCTGCGCCTGGTTTTCGGGGTTGTAGTATCCGGGAACCGGAAGATCCTCCGACCCCCCGAAATACAGACGGGTCACGCCTTTCACCGCCCACAGGCCCGAGGACGGGCGGAAGATGGCCGGGCGGCAGGACCCGGATCCGTCGTAATCCCCCCGCACCGGGATATCCCCGTTCCCCCCGAAATAGGTCCTGGTCAGCCCCCGCACCGCCCACAACCCCGAACTCTCCCGGAAGACCGCCGGCCGGGCCGGGCCGTCGCCGGAGTAGTCCCCGAAGACCGGCCAGTCCCCGGAAGACCCGAAGTAGGCCCGGGTCACCCCCCGCACCGCCCACAGCCCGGTGGTTTCGCGGAAGATCGCCAGGTCGCTGGTCCCGTCCCCGCTGTAGTCCCCGTTCCAGGGATGGGGGGGAACCGGGCTGGCAGCCGGTGGGGTCAGCGTGGGCGCCGGCGTCGAAGTCGGGACCGGTGTACGGTAACCGACCGGAGTGGGAGACGGCGTCTTGGCCGGGGTGGGGCTCTTGAAGCCCGGCGGGGTGGAGGTGGGGGTGGGGGTCAGGGGGCCGGTGATCCGGACGTCGTCCAGGGCGCAGGCGTTATCCTGCCTGGTATAGGAGAACTGGATCATGGAGGTTGACGGGTTGACGGCGAAAGGCCCCAGGGTGCGCTCGGTGAAGTGGAGACCGACCGTGGTGATCTCGTTCCAGGCCGAACCGTAGAACTCCTCCACCAGCAGCGAACCGCTGGTGACATCCACCGCCGCCCCCTTGACCCAGAACCGGAGGAACTCGGTGTCCTCGAGCTGGAAGGAACGGGTGGCGACGGCGTCCCCGGTGGCGTCGAGCTTGAGCGAGGGGAGGGCATCCCCGAAATAACCGGGGGTGGTGTAGGTATCCTCGTTCTGGTCGCAGTTGACGAAGGTCCAGCCGGCCGGCCGCGTTCCCAGGTGGAAGTTGTCGAACCCCTCGTCGATCATATAGTGCGGGGTGGGCGAGGGGACGGGGGTGATGGTCGGGGTCGGGGAGGCGACGGGGATGTCGTAGGCCTTCATCACCGCCATATGCTGCATCCCGGAGACGTGGGAGTCGGGGTACTGGACCGGGTAAACTTCGTCCAGGTCGGGGTAGATGTGGCTGTCGAAGACGATCCCCTGGGGGTAGGCCCGGCTGTTCGAGCCGACGTAGAGGGTGGTGTGGTGCTGGTCCAGCTCCGCGTTGGGCATCACCCAGTCGTAGGGCTTGGTCCGGCCCTCGTTGGTGTTGTCATTGCCGAGGCGGTCCACCGGGGTATGATCGTCGGCATCGAGGAAGGTCTCAAAGGTGGTGATTGCCGCTTCCCCGCGGCTGCCGGTGTTCAGGTCCCCCCCGACCACGATGAAGTGGTTGTCGTCGAAGTTGGCCTGGATGTAACCTTTCAGGGCGGTCGCCTCGGCGTTCCGATCGCCGGAACTCGAGGTCAGCAGGTGGACGGAGACCACCTGCAGGTTCTTCTCCCCCGGGATGTCGATCACCGCCCAGGCGAAGTCCCGGTTGGAGGCAACGGAGTCATACCATTCGCCGGAAGCGAGGATGGGCCAGCGGCTGACGATCCCGTTGGGGATGGAGCTGCCCCCTTCCACCGAATAGTAGTACTCGGGACCGAAGGCCCGGTCGACCAGCTGGCGGAGGGTGCCGCTCTCGTAGTTGAACTCCTGGATGAGGACGATGTCCGGCCTCAGAGCCTGGAAGATCCGGACCCCCGGTTCCTCGTAGGCCTGGTCGGTGCCGCTGGTGGTGTTGGCGGCCATAATCTTGATCACTTCCCCCGGCAGGAAGGAAGCAAACGAACCGGTGAGGAGAAGACCGGCCACCAGAGCCGGCAGGGTTTTTCCGAACAGATTTTTCACGGCGCCTCGCGGGGTTGCAGTCAGGGACCGGGGATGATTACGGTCCGCAGGTTTTTTATAATGTACCACTTTTGCCGACGGGGGGCAAATAACATTGACAGCCAGGACAATAGCCGGACCTCTTCCAGGGGATTTTGCTGGATCACCGCTGCTCTGCCTGCTATATTCATCTTGTTGTTGTATGTTTGTCAACCGATAACCGGGGACCTGGGTGCCGGATGAAGACAGCGGGATCATTCCAGCTCATCCGTCTTCTCGCCTCCCCGGCGGGGGATGATTCTTCAGGGCGCCCGCAAGAGGCGCCCTTTTAACTTCAACCGGGAATTCATCGGGAAAACATCCGGAACGGAGGTATTTAATGAAGCTGAACCGTTTGCTCTGTTCGGCGGCGGGGTGGTTGTTCATCGGCGCTTTCTTCCTGGCGGACCGGGCGATTCCCCAGGACGAGAACTGGGTCGGGATGGGGCCCGTTCCGGGGATCAATAATGACGTCTACGCCATAGCCGGCGACGGGGCCGGCAACTTTTATTTCGGGGGCACCTTCACGGCGGCGGGTGACCTGATGGCAAACCGGGTTGTCAAGTGGGACGGGAGTTCCTGGTCAACGCTCACCTCGGGGGCGAACCATTGGGTCTACGCGCTGGCCTGGGACGGCTCCAACCTTTACGCCGCGGGATATTTCACCGAGGCGGGGGGCGTGCCCGCGAACCGGGTCGCCAGGTGGGACGGGAGCGAATGGACGGCCCTGACCTCGGGGGTGAACAACTTCGTCCGGGCGCTGGCCTGGGACGGCTCCAACCTCTACGCGGGGGGTTACTTCACCGAGGCGGGGGGAGTAACCGTGAACTATATCGCCCGCTGGGACGGGGACGAAAGGTCGGCCCGCTCAGCGGGGAGGACTGGCCAGGGCTGGACGCTGGCCTGGGACGGTTCCAGCCTTTACGCG
>JAXGWO010000010.1:0-73884 GCA_040773245.1 PVC group bacterium | reverse complement strand
TATGATCGGATGGAGAAGGAAGGACGGCTCTGCCAGGAATTCTCGGGCGACAACGTGGACGGGACCAGCAACATCATCCCGGCGATGAACCCGGAGACACTGCGGGACGGATACCGGCGAATCCTCGATCACATCTACTCCCCGGAGAATTTCTACCGCCGGATCCGGACGTTTCTCCGGGAGTACCGCCCGCCGGCCGTCCGGGGCCACCTGGAGTTCTCCCACGTGCTGGCGCTGCTGCGCTCGTTCTACCGGCTCGGCATCGTCGGGCGGGAGCGGTTCCAGTACTGGAAGCTCCTGATCTGGGCCCAGTTCCGCTGCCCCCGGCTCATCCCCGAAGCCGTCATCCTGGCCATCTACGGCTATCATTTCCGCAAGGTCTGTAAATCGCACGTGATACCGCCCCGCGACTACCCGCAGGACCGATAGAATATGAGGAACGAAATGCCGATGAACGCGGAAACATCCGGCTGGGCGCGGCGCTACGGGAAGGCGCTGGGCAGATACCTCGAGCTTGGCCCGGCGGCGAGCCCTCGTTCCGCCCGGCGGCTCGGCGGCCAGGCGGCGGCCCTCGGGCTGGAGACGCTGGACGTGGCCCGGATCCACCGTCAGGCCCTGGTGGACCTGAACCTCCCGCAAGGTCGGCCGAAGGCCGAAGCCGAAACGATCGCGCGGGCCGAAGCCTTCTTCGTCGAGACCATCTTCCCGATCGAAAAAACCCACCCGGCAGCCCGGCAGGCCGACATCCGCGTCAGGGAGCTGACCGAACAGTTAAAGCTCCGCAACGAGCAATCGTCCGCCGCGCAGCAGCGCCTGGACCTGAACGTCACCCGGCGCCGGGCGGCCGAGGAAGAGCTGAAGGCAAGCGGCCGGCGGCGCGACCAACTGCTGCGGGATTCGCGCCGCCTGCGTGATCTCCTCCGGCGGCAGATGAGCGAGATGCTGAAGGCCCGGGAAGACGACCGGAAGAAGACCAGCCGCCGGCTTCACGATGAGATCGCCCAGACCCTGGCGGCCATCAATGTCCGGCTGGCGGCCCTGGAGGAGATGACCAGAACCGGCACGGCCAGACTGGAAAAAGAGGTTGCCCTGACCCAGCGCCTGGTGGGAGAATCGGCCAGGAAGATCAGGCAGGTGGCTTATGAAATCGGTCTCCGACCGGAGAAGTAAGCGGGACGGCTTCGCCCGGCAATACGAAACGGCCCTGCGCCGTTACCTGGAGAGCGGGAAGTCCGGGGACCTGGCGGCGGCGGCGAAAGTCGGCCGACGGGCGGTGGCCCTGGGGCTGGAGACGCTGGACCTGGCCTTCGTTCACGAGAGCGCCCTCCTGGCCCAGGCGCTCCCGGACCGGGCCGCCGCCGAGCGCAATCGCTGGGTCAAGCGGGCGGGGATCTTCTTCGCCGAGGCCATCCTCCCCCTGGAGAAAACCCACCGGGCGGCTCTGGAGACCAACGGCCGCCTGAACGGCTTGAACCGGGAACTGAAACAGCGGACCCGGGACCTGGCCGCCGCCAACTCCAGGCTGGAGCGGGAGATCGCCCGGCGGCTGGTCGTGGAGAAGACACTCCGCAAAAGCGAGCGGAATTCCCGCGATTTGCTGAAGCGGGCGCGGGGCTTCCAGAAAGAACTCCAGCTCCTCTCCCGCCGGATTCTCTCGGCACAGGAGGATGAGCGCAAAAGGATCAGCCGCGAACTCCACGACGTGGTCGCCCAGATGCTGACGGGGATCAATGTGCGGCTGGCCGGCCTGAAAAAGGAGGCCGCGGCCAGTACCCGCGGCCTGGCCGGGAAAATCTCCCGCACCCAGAGGCTGGTGGAAAAGTCGGTGGAAGTCGTGCACCGGTTCGCGCTCGAGTTGCGGCCGGCGCTGCTCGACGACCTGGGACTGATCCCCGCTCTCCATTCGTTTATGAAAAATTTCACGCGGGAGACCGGGATTTGGGTGATCCTGACGGCCGCCGCGGAGGTGGAGAAATTGAGCGCCGCGCGGCGCACGGTGCTCTACCGCGTCGCCCAGGAAGCCCTCTCCAATGTCGCCCGCCACGCCCAGGCCACCCGGGTAGAAGCGAGCATCCAGCTCCAGCCCCGGGCCGTGCTGATGCGGATCCGTGACAACGGAAAATCCTTCGACGTGGAAGAAACTTTGCGCGCCGGAAAGGCCAGGCGGATCGGACTGATCGGGATGCGGGAGCGGGTGGAGATGATCGGCGGGAGGTTCACCGTCGATTCTTCTCCGGCATCCGGCACGACCATCGAGGTCCGGATCCCCTTGCGCAACGGCGGCCTGGCGGGGGCCCGCCGATGAATCCCGCCCGGCCGATCACCGTGCTCCTGGCCGACGATCACCGGATTGTCCGGGAAGGCCTGCGCAAGCTCCTGGAGTCCGAGAGCGATATCGAGGTGGTCGGGGAAGCCGCCACCGGGCGCCAGGCGGTGGAGATGACCGCCCGGCTCCGGCCCGCCGTGGTGGTTATGGACATCGCGATGCCCCGGCTCAACGGACTGGAAGCCACCCGCCGGATCCTGGAGACCGATCCCGCCGCCCGGGTGCTGGTCCTTTCCGCCCACAGCGACGACGCCTACGTCGAGAAGGTGATGGAATTGGGCGCGGCCGGATACCTGATCAAGCAGACCTCCGCCCGCTGCCTGGCCGAGGCGGTGCGGAAGGTCCGGAAGGGAAAGACCTATTTCAGCCCGGCCGTCGCCCGGCGGCGCGGACGGCTGGGGGGGGAGGCGCCGGGTCGTCAAGGCCGATCCCGGGCCGGGAAGGCCCGCCTGACCCCCCGGGAGAAGGAGGTGCTGCAGCTGGTGGCGGAAGGCGCGGCCAACAAGCAGGTCGCCGGGGAGCTCGGCATCAGCGTCAAGACGGTCGAGAAACACCGGAACAGCCTGATGTGCAAGCTCGACATCCACGATACGGCGAGTCTCACCCGCTACGCCATCGCGGAGGGCGTCGTCGAAAGCAGCGTCCAGCTGACCATCGTTTAGCCACCACGGATCAACCGGCCGCAATGGATCCCAGTTGCGCCGTCCCGACGGTCGGCGTCGAATCACTGATGCGCCGGGGCCCGGCCGTACGCGCCGACAGGGAATACGGCGACTCGGGTATCAGCGGGATCCAGCTGATCCTACCGTGATCCATACCAGCCTTGCCATCGGTTCCGCCTGGTGATATATTTCTACGTGTAGAAAAGTATCACAGAAAGGACTGTAAGTTTTATGTATATAAGAAAGATTTATCTAGGCCGGATCAGGCCCTTTCTCGGCAAGCCAGTGGTCAAGATTATCACCGGGATGCGGCGGGTGGGGAAGAGTTACCTGCTGCGGCAGATCATCGAACTGCTCCGGGAGGACGGTGTGGCGGAAGGAAATATCCTTTACCTGGATATGGAGTCGCTCGATTTCGACCACATCCGCACCTACCGCGATCTGCACCGCGAAGCGGAGCGATTACTCCTGCAAAAAAGGGGGATGAAGTTTCTCCTGGTCGACGAGATTCAGGAGATAGCGGACTGGGAACGGGCGGTGGCCTCGCTGGCGGGCCGGGGCGACGTCGATATCCTGATCACGGGTTCCAATGCCCATCACTTCTCCTCCGAGTTGGCCACCCGCCTCTCCGGCCGGTATGTCGAGTTCCCGGTCTATGCGCTTGGCCTGGGCGAGTACCTCCAGTTCAGGGGCGCCGGGAAGGAAGACATCCAGAACGAACTGCTCGGATATCTCCGGTTCGGCGGCCTCCCCGCCATCCACCATTTCGGCCTCGAAGAGGAGATGGTTTATCAGTACATCAGCTCCGTCTACAATACGATCCTGCTGAAAGACATCGTAAAAAGACACGGCGTGCGCAACATCGAACTTCTGGAGAAGATGGCGCGATACCTTTTCGACAATATCGGCAACGTGATGTCCGCTAAAAGCATTGCCGATTACGTGAAGTCCCAGCGTCTCCGGGTCGGCGTCGAAACCGTGCAGAACTACCTGAGTTATTTTCGGGAATCCCTGGTTGCCCACCGGGTCCAGCGCTACGATCTCAAGGGAAAGCGCCTGCTCGAGATCCTGGAGAAGTACTATCTCGGGGACGTCGGACTGAGGCACGCCCTGCTGGGTTACCGCGAGGGAGATATCGGCAACGTCATCGAGAACGTGGTCTTTCTCGAACTCCTCCGGCGGGGATACCGGGTCGAGGTCGGGAAGCTGGGAGACCGGGAAATTGACTTCATCGCGACGCGGGCGAAAGAACGGCGCTACATCCAGGTGGCCTACCTCCTGGCCAGCCCCCGGGTGGTCGAGCGCGAGTTCGGAGCGCTGCGCAACATCCCCGATAACTATCCGAAATGTGTCGTCAGTATGGACACCGCCTTCGGCGAGGATATCGACGGCATCCTCCGCCGGAACCTGGCGGACTTTTTGCTTGAGGAACCTTAATCCCGGGAATTGATAAGAAATCGCTTTTCTCGTTTATCCGGCGACACTCCTTTCGCGCGATAAAGAAGAAGAATTCTTTTTCCGGTCAATCGCTAAGATTTCCTTCGGTAGGGTTACACCCCATAGCCGGAAATGATCCCGGCGCGTATTGTATCTTCAGTTTAGAATAAGGTCAGGAAACCCAAATCGAAAGGAGGGGATATGCCGCTGCTTACTATCATAATCGTGCTGATTGTCGTCGGCGTAGTACTCTGGTTGATCAATGCCTTTATCCCGATGGCCGGGTCGATCAAGACCCTCCTCAATATTGTCGTGGTGGTCGTGCTCGTCGTCTGGCTGCTGGGGGTCTTCGGCGTTATCGACCCGATCATCACGGTGAAATAGACCACCGGTCCGGCCGAAGAACCTGAGCGGTTTCGAGAAATCCCGGTCCGCGGCCGGGCCGCGGACCGATAGAATATGGAAAACACCGGCAATAAAAATGGTACGAATATCCGAGGCGTTTCAATTCCGCACGGCCGGCCGCGGCGGCTCGAGCGGTGGGTGCGGCTGGGTTGGGGCAAACTGCGGAGATTTCTCCTGGTCCATTTCAATATGCGGTACGTGCAATCCCGGCTCCGGGCGCGGAAGGGCGAGTGCAGCCAATGCGGCGGCTGCTGCAAGTTGGCTTTCCCCTGCGCAATGCTGACCCGCCGGGGATTATGCCGCATCTACGGCGGGAGACGCTGGCTGGTCTGCAAGCTTTTCCCGATCGATGACCGGGACCTGGAAGACATCAGGCTGGCCGGCGGCCGCTGCGGATATCATTGGGATTAACCCCGGCGGCCGCGAGCCGCCGGATTGACGATTCGCCGATTATGGCAAAGGAGGAGAAATAATGCTCTGGACTATCGCCATCGTTATTCTGGCTCTCTGGCTTCTGGGTATGTTTACCGCGACCACTATGGGCGGAGTTATCCACGTCCTCCTGGTCATCGCGATCGTGCTGATCCTGATCCGTGTTTTCCAGGGCCGGCGCGTTTAACGGTCCGGGAACCTGAACAACCCCGAAGGTTCCGAAAACCGCCTCGATCGTGACTGCCTTCGCCGAGGAGATCGCCTCCCTGGACGCCCGGGCGGAATCCGAGGTCTTCCGGGGTTTCCGGCCCGGAAGATAGAACGGGATTCCCGCCGGGAGGCTGGCCGCCCCGTCCGCGAAATTAATTATGCTGGATGCCCGACTATGGCCGACTATCTCCTCATTCACGGCGGCAGCGTAAGCACCGACACCTGGAACAGCCTGGTCGGGAGGGAGGATTACCCGCCCGGCGGCCGGCTGGGGGGAAGAGTATGGGACACCGTGATTCCCCCGCTGACGGCGCGCGGCCACCGCGTCTTCGCACCCACGCTGGAGGACGAGCACGACAGTCACCTGGTCCGGCACGTCGAGCAGGCGCGGGCGGTCATCGACGGCAAGGATTTAAGGGGGGTGGTGCTGGTCGGGCACAGTTACGGGGGGATGGTGATAACCGGCGCGGCGGCCGCGGATCGCGGCCGGATCGGGCGACTGGTTTACCTCGATGCCGCGCTGCCCGATCCCGGCCAGTCTTTATACGATCTGCTCGCCCTGGGCGGCCTCGACCCCGCGACGGTCGCCGGGCTGGAGCCGGTCGCGCCGTATATGGAAAAGCTGCGGTTCGATCCCCGCCGGATCGCCGCGCTGCCCAAGACCTACATTTCCTGCACCGAGAGCCAGTTCGCGTTCGTGACCCGTCTGGCCAGGGAAAAGATCGCGGCCGCCGGGGAGGGCTGGACCTGCCGCGAACTGCCGACCACGCACGTGCCGATGGCCACGATGCCGGAACGGCTGGCGGAACTGCTGCTGGAGGCGTCGGAATAAAATTCGCCGGAGGGAGGTCTCTTCTCGCCATCGTCGCCTGCCCCTGAAAAGGGAAGGCGGCGATGGTTTTTATATTTTCTCCGCCAGCAGGCTTTCGCCCCGGGCTGATGGCCGGCGGCCCGGTGGGGGGGACTGTGATATCACCGCTGCGACACCAGATTGCCTATTTCCGCGCGCGGCAGGTATTTCCCGTAGATAGCCGCGAAGGTTCCATCCTCTTTCATCTCGTTAAGAACGGACTGCCATTTATCGACTGTCTCCCGGGGAGTCCCCCGGGAGATGGCAATGTAGAAATAATTATCTTTAACGGTAAAGACGGGTTCCAGGTCTTCCATACCGTATCCGGCGTTTCGGGCAATTTCCGGAATCGTGATATCCGTAAATATTGCGAGCTTCACTTCGCCCCTCATCAGCTGCCTGACGTTATCGGCCGGATCCTGGGAACTGACCAGGTTGGTAAAGCCGGCGGCCTGCAAGTACTGCTCGGTCCACCATTGCGTGGTGGTGGCGATGGAGGCTACGTTCCTGGCATCTTCCATACTGTCGACGGTGATGCCGGAACCTTTCCTGGCGAACAGGATGGCGCTGTTTTGCCCCACCGGTCCCACCCATTGAAACAGGTCCTCCCGCGCCTCCGTGCGGTCGGCGCTGAAGAGGACCACGTTGGGATGCACCAGGGCCATAGTGTAGGCATTTTTCCAGGAGGTTAACCGGATATTGTCCGGAATACCCAGGCGTTCACAGATTTCCCTGACCATATCCGTGACAAAACCGGATATCCTGCCATCCCCGGCAAAGGTGACGGGCGGATATTCCTCGGTCAGCAGCTGGAGCAGGCCGGGCGGAGTTTCATCCGGGAGCCATCTGGCGTAAATCTTCTGGAAGGTCCCGTCACGCTTCATTTCATCCAGCCGGTCCTGCCAGCGGTCAACCATCTCCCGCGGCGTGTCCGGGGAAAAAGCGATGTAGGTCATATCCGTGGAAACAGTGAAGACTATCTCGACGTCATTCGCGGCCGCGCCGACTTTTTTCAGGAGGGCCGGCAGCACGGTATTGTTGCTGACCAATAATCGCGCTTCCCCGTTCAGCAGGCCGCGAAGAGCGGATTCTTCATCGGCGTAGATCACCAGTTCAGTGAACCCTTCGCTTTTCAGAGATTGCGTGGAGTAATATTCCGCCACGGCGGCGATCTTTCCGGCTTTCCTGGCCTCTTCCAGGGTTCTGACGGCAATTCCGGAACCCTTCAAAGCATAGAGGTTGGTATTCAAAATCGTAATGGGACCCGCCCACTGCAGGAGATCCTTCCGTTCGGCGGTCATCACCGTGGAGAAAAGCGCGGTCCGCGGATTATCCAGAACCTTCTGATAGACATCTTCCCAGACGCCCATCCGGATTTCCGCGGCAATACCGGTTCTTTTCACCAGTTCCCTGACCACTTCCGTTGCCTGGCCGGTGATTTCGCCGGCGGCGGTGAAGCTCAACGGAGCATACTCTTCCGTCAGGATGGTCAACTCGGCTGATTCCTCGGCCTTCCAAATCGTTTGGCCCGCGCATCCGGCAAGAATCAACGGCAAAAGCACGGACAGGCTGCAAAGTCTTCTCATAATCTGCTAATCCTTATCTGGTTGCGGATATTGATGAGAAATCGGTTTTCGCGCTTTTGTGGCGCGCCGCCTTTTTCAGGCAGGACTGAAATATGGATGGAGAACGCGGAGAGATCAAGGGCGAAGCGAGCCGTGAAAAAAGCCCCCCTCCTGTAAAAGGAGGGGGGCTTTTCCCTTTCAACGCTCCCCTATGCCTGCCGGGTCACGTTGACGGCTTGTTGGCCCTTCCGACCGGGGGCGACTTCGAATTCCACGCTCTCGCCCTCGTTCAAGGTCTTGAACCCGTCGCCCTGGATCTCTTTGTGATGGACGAAGACGTCCTCACCGTTCTCCAGGGCTATGAACCCATAGCCCTTGCTGTCGTTGAACCATTTGACTGTTCCTTTAGCCATTACGGTCAACTCCTGTATGAATTAACTGGAGGAATCTGCCGGGAGACCTTCTCCCGTAAGTTACATAATCCGCTCCCGGGCCCGATGCAAAAAAACGGCCGCGAATGCCAGCAAGACACTCACGACCGTTCAGGTTGTAATCCCTGAATTTGAACAAGGCTCACTATTGCCAGTCATCCTAACACGCGGTCCCGGAAAGTCAAGGAATATTTACTGATATTCACGCCTGCTGTCGCGATTCGGCGGGCCGGGCGTGATCCTGCGAAAAGATCAGCACGCTGTAGGGGCCGATGGAAACCGCCGCCTGCCCGGGCAGCCCGTCGCGGGCGACGGGCGAGGCGACGACTCCGGAGCTCGGATGGTTCCGGAAGTCATCACTGTAGCCCTGCCAGTCGCTGTTGAAACGGAGCTTCCAGGTCCCCGCGGCCGGGAAGCCGACGAGGTAACCGTCCCGCGCGTCACGGAAGAAGTTGGCGACGACCACGACGTCGTCCCCCGGTCCGCCCCGGTCCCGGCGGTGGAAGGCGATGACCTTGCTTTCTTCATTCAGATGGTAGACGCTGGTGTACTGCCCGCAGAGGCCGCGCGTGAATCCGTCGCGGTTAAGACGCAGATGGATGAGGTCGCGGTACATCCGGAGGATACCGTGAAACTCGTCCCGCCGGTCCCAATCGACGGGGACCGTGGCGCGGAACCATCCGCCTTCGAGGAATTCCTGACCCTGGAAAAGCATCGGGATGCCCGGGGCGGTGAAGACCATCGCCCCGGCCAGCGTGGAACGTTTCCGCGCGTACCAGCCTCCGGGGTCGCCCGGGCTGATCTCCTGCGGCACGCGCGAACGGCCGTTGGCCACCTCGTCGTGGGACTCGCTGAAGATGACCCGTTCGAAGGCGTTGTCGTTGTACCGGTAGCAGACGGCGTCGCGGACGGAGGCGAGCGAGCGGTGCCGATCCTGCAGGGCGGTCACCGCCCGGCGGACGGGGTGGACGAACATACCGTCCCACTGCGAGCCGAACCCGGCGCCGCCGGCGGCGACGTCCCTGGTCAGCAGCCGGTTGTTTTGGAAATCCTCGGCGATCATAATCCGGCCGGGGAACTTGTGCGCGACCCGGTTGTTGATCCACTGGAGCAGGCTCCAGCCATCCGGCAGCTCCCTGTCCTCGGAACCGTGGACGGTACGGATGTAGTGGGTGCTGTCGAAGCGGAGGCCGTCGATATGGTAGTCCCCGAGCCACATCATAACGTTATCGAGGATGTATTGACGGACCTCGCCGCGGCCGTAATCGGGCCGGGTCTCCCCCCACGGCGTGACGGCCCGATCGTCGTTGTAGAAGTAGATCCCGCCGCGGTTGTTCTCGGACCAGCCGTCGAACTGCCAGAGATCATTGTCGTCGGGGCCCAGGTGGTTATAAACGACATCCAGGATCACGGCGATGCCTTTCCGGTGGGCGCGCCGGACGAACTCCTTGAACGCCCGCGATCCCCCGTAGGTGGTCTCCACCGAGAAGATATGGGCGGGGTTGTACCCCAGCGACCGGCCGCCCCCGAAGACCCCCACCGGCATAACCTGGATCGCGTTGACGCCGAGCTTCTTCAGATGTCCGAGGCGCGCCGATACCGAGGCAAACGTGCCCGGCCGGCCGACGGCCTCCCGGTCGTTGAACGTGCCGATATGAAGCTCGTAGATGACGAGCTCGTTCCACGGCGCGATCTTAAAGTCGTCCCCCTGCCAGTCGAAGGCCGGATCGTGAACGACGGCGTTTCCGGCCGAGCCGGTCACCTCGCGGGCATAGGGGTCGACGCGCGAAAACTCGCCCGATGGCGTGGAGAGGAGGAACCGGTACTCGTCTCCGGCCCGGGCTTCGGCCACGTCGGCGGACCAGTTGCCGTTCTCCTCGGCCCGCAGAGGATGCCGGGCGCCGTCCCAGTCGTTAAACGATCCGATGACGGATACCCGCCGGGCATTGGGCGCCCACACGCGGAAGAAGACTCCCCGCGCGTGCGGGATCGATCCCATACCCCTGATTGAAGTTTCAGCGCTCATACCCGTTTCCCGGCACCCCGGACCGGAAGGGCCAAGGATAAAGCAAGATTGAAGGAGAAGAGCCCGGCCTCCGACCGGGCCCGGAGGCGGCAGGTCCGGAGAGCGATGGATAAGCATCTCGCCCCCGCCAGAAGGAATTCAGCCGCCCGAAGCATACACTACCATAGCGGAGCAGCCGCCGGCTTCGCGGCCAGCCGCGAAGTTGGCCCTTCCCGGTCGGGCCGGCCGGACGCAGCGTACCCCGGGTCGCGGTGGTTTCCCGGATCCGGATCAGTCCGCCGCGAAAGCGGCCACGGTCGGTTTGACCAGCCGCTCGAAGTCGGCGTAGCCGAGGCGGACCAGCTCGCGGTGCGTCCCGGCGTTGAAGGCGATCTCCCGGTCGGCGGCCAGCTTCTCGGCGACGAAGACCTTCATACCGTAGAGGTTGCCGAAGGGAGACATCGCCCCCAGCTCGCAACCCGGGAAGAGATCGGCGAACTCCTCCTCCCCGGCAATCTCGACCTTCTTGGCCCGGGCCGCTTTCGCCAGCTTTTTGGTATCCACCCGGTAGGAAGCGGGGAGGACGGCCATCGCCAGCTCGCCGTCCATCCTGACGATGATGGTCTTGGCCAGTTCCTGGCCCGGGACGGCCGCCGCCGCCGCGATCTCCTGGGCGGTGTAGGCGATGGAGTGGCCGATGGTCTTGTACTTGACCTGGTTGCTGTCCAGAAACTCCTTGAGCTTCTCCGCCGGCATCATCGCCTCCTTGGTTCTGGGGAATGCCCGGAGTGCACCTCGCTCCTCCCGGCATTCCACCGGGTTAGCAACATTGACTACCGGAAATCAGCTGATTCACCCCGCCGGCACCGACCGGATGGCCGGCAACCATTGGAATTATGCAGAGAATCTCCTGAAAAATCCACCGGAAAACGTCAATGGGCTATTCCGCAGCAGTCGCGGCAACCGGCTCTTCGCCGGACGGGGGAGGCAACTCTTCGCCGGACGGGGGAGGCAACTCTTCGCCGGATGGGGGAGTCGGTTCTTCCAGAAGGGGCGGGGCGGGATACCGGCGGGAGAGACATTCGGCGACCCGGATCAAAATATCGGACCGGAAGTAGGGGGTATCCACCATCTCCGAGTCGGCCCAAACCTGCCCCGCCAGTTCAAACGCCCTCTCCTCCTGACCGGCGGCCAGACAACTTTCGGCGACGGCCACCCGGCCGAGAAATTTAAACCGGGGGGACTCCATCCGGCCGATGATCTCCTCCACCCGGTCATACTCTTCCATCCCGGCCAGGGCTTCCGCTATCTCCAGCAATACCAAATCCTTGAAGAGGTTGTCCTCGATCGTGGCGGCGTCGGCGGACGATCGTTCCAGGATATCGACCGCCTCCCGGCGGCGATCGAGCCGACCGAACCAGGCGGCGATCCGGGTCAGGGCCCCGGCCCGGGCGGCGGCATCATCAAGATCTGAAGCCAGGGCCAGCGCAACATTGAAAAGCTCCGGCGCCGCCGGATCCTCCAGCCGGGCCCAATAGCCGGCCGAATCGGTGATGATCTCCACCCGAAAGACCGGATCCTCGATCCGGGCGGCTTCCTCCCGGACCCGGGCCAGCCATTCCCGGGCTTCCTCCGGCTTTCCCGTCTCGATCCGGTTGGCCGCGTTCTTGATCTGGATCCGGGCCCGGTAATAGGGTTCCTCGATCGTCTCGATTATCTCCAGAGCTTCTTCGTCCCATCCGATCTCCAGATAGCAATCGGCGACCACGGCCGCGGCGCCGGAACGGAAGAACGGATAACCGATCTCCCCGGCCAGTTCCCCGGCCTCAAGCAGCAGCCTTCCCGCCTCTTCTTGCCGGCCGGCCAGGACGTACCGTCCGGCCAGCTCACAGAAAGCGAGAATTTTATAGTAGGGGGCTTCCACCGACTGGGCGGAGATCAGCGCCCGGGCGAAGAATTCCTCGGCAATGGGGTCCTGGCCCCGCCGGGAGAAGGCGGCGGCGATCCGGGAAAGGAGACCGGACTGATAATAGAGGGGGCCGGGACGGGAGGCCAGGTCCCCGGCCAGGGCCAGGGCATTGTCGACCGCGTCGCTCCCCTCCCCGGAACCCATTTGGGCCCGCGCCTCCTCCTGAGCGGTAACCTTCTCCTTGAACTCGCTGTAGGTGTAAGGCCCGATCCTGGTCTCGCCGGACAACAACCGGGCCAGGGACTGGGACTTGGGATAAGCGGTCACCGCCCGCTCGAGGCGGGCCAGGGCCTCCCGTTCCAGATATTCCGCCTCGGTGACCTTCCTCCCCCGCTCCCGGTCCGCCAGTTTCGCCAGTTCGGTGGCTTCCCGGACCAGGTCATCGACCGCCCGGTCTTCCTTCGACGGGCCGCAGGCAACGGCCAGGATCAACGCCAGGCAGATTAAGACCGGATGGAGGTCGCGCTTCATCTGGAGCCGCAATCGCCCGACAGTCGTCGACCGGACGAATGGATTAACTCGCAGGGTGAGCGAGGGGATTCGAACCCCCGGCCACCTGGGCCACAACCAGGTGCTCTAACCAGCTGAGCTACGCTCACCGTGTTTCAATTTTCCTGCCGGAAAATTGAAGTGATATATCCCATTACTTCCTGGATTATCCTCCGCGAACAGGCAAAAAGCAACGGGCAAGTCGATCCGCACCTTTGCTCCATACCCATTACCTCAACCTTGAACACGCCTGGCAGGATTCGAACCTGCGACCCTCGGATTAGAAATCCGATGCTCTATCCAACTGAGCTACAGGCGCTCGAAAGAAACATACGTAACCTGCTCCCCTCCCGACATTAAAAAGTCGGGATGCTCTATCCAGCTGAGCTACAGGCGCTGATAAACAGGCTAGAGGGTTACGGGATTTGCCGCTGGGAATAATAGATCATCATACTTTTCCCGACAAGAGAGAATAACGGCCGGACGGGCTGATGGACCGACACAGGCAGGAATGTCCGCGCTACCCGGCGGGAAGATTCAGTGGGGGACGATAAGTGTTGTCTCCCCGGAATTCGTTTTGGTAAGATTTTTGCCGTTTTCAATCTTCAATACGGTATCCAGTCCAGGAAACCTTCACAAGGAGAAGGCCATGTTCTTCAGCAAGAAGGAGAAGGAAGTCGAGAAACTATTTCTGGAGCACTACTCCCGGGTGGCGGAGGCGCTGGCCAGCCTCAAGGAACTGCTGACCGCGTATCTCGCCGACGACCGCGAGTTCAAGGAAGCCTCGATGCGGGTCCACCAGAGCGAGCATGCGGCGGACGCGGTCAAGCAGGAGATCGAATCCAAACTTTACGGGGGGGCGTTCCTTCCCATCAACCGCGGCGATTACATTATGCTGGCCGAGTTCATCGACCGGATCGCCAACCAGGCCGAGACCACCGCCAACCTGATCGTCCTCACCCGGCCCGAGATCCCGGATTTCCTGAACAACGATCTGCTGCTCCTCCTGGACAAGTCCATCTTCTCCTTCGACGGCTTCAAGGGCGCCCTGGAGAACGTGAACCAGGATATCGAGGCGGTCAAGGAATCGATCTCCCGGGTCGTCACCTTCGAGACCGAAGCCGACCGGCTGGAGTGGGAGACGATCAAGAAACTCTTCAAGTCCAAACTCGACCTGGCCCGGAAGCTTCACTTAAGGGAGCTGGTCCAGGACATCGCCTACATCTCCGATCTCGCCGAAGACGCCGCGGAAAGACTGGGGATTATGATCGTCAAGCGGCCTCTGTAAGAAGAGAGATCGACGTGATCGGACATTTTCTGATCGGCAAGGCCGGCTACAAGGTCCTGGGCGGACTTTATCTCGGCTGGGGGATCGGGGCCAACGACTCGGCCAACATCTTCGGCACCGCGGTAGCCACCAACGTCATCCGTTTCCGGACCGCGGTGATCCTGATCGCGATCTTCGTGATCTTCGGATCGGTGATCGAGGGCCCGTCACTTTTCGACCGGATGGTCTTCTCCGAAGAAACCGCGAAAGCGGACGGGAATAATATGGCCCTGGCCGCCACCCTGGCGGCGGCGATCACGGTCACCATCATCACCTACCTGGCGATTCCAACCTCTACTTCCCAGGCGGCGGTGGGTGCATTTATGGGGATCGCCATCGGGATCTCAGGTTTCGGGGCGGTGAAATGGGGCAGGTTCTTGTCGATGCTTTTCTGCTGGGTCATCAACCCGATCGCCTGCGTCGTGCTCTGCATCGTCCTGCTGCAGGTCATAGGATTCCTCCTCCGTAATCTGGTCGGGAACCAGGTAACCCGGAACCGGATCATCACCATCGGACTGATCGTCTTCGGCTGCTACGGCGCCTACACCCTGGGAGCCAACAACGTTGTCGTCACCACCGCCCCCTATTATCACGCCGGGATGTTCGGCGCTCCGGGGACACCGGCGGCCGCCCGCTGGGCGGCCACGGTGGGCGGCATCAGCATCGCCATCGGAGCCCTGACTTACAGCAAGCGGGTAATGGAGACGATCGGGAAGAAGATCACTCCCCTCTCCCCCTTCTCCGCCCTGATCGTGGTCATCACCCACGCCCTGGCCCTCCACGTCTTCACCTGGCTCAGGGTCCCCGTCTCCTCCTCCCAGGCGGTGGTGGGAGCGGTGATCGGGATCGGCCTCTACCACGGTTCCCGGACCATCAACCGAAAAACGATGATCCGGATCTTCCTCGGCTGGCTTATCACCCCGCTGATCGCCGCCGGCCTCGCCCTGGTTCTGATCGAGGTCATCGGGACCGGGCCGGGTTAATCCGTCCCGGAGCCGAGGGCCTGCCGAGCCTCCTCCAGCCGGGCCAGGATCCTGCCTTCCCCGGGCTCCAATTCGAGGGCGGCTTCCAGGTGGGGTATCGCCTCCTTCGGCCGGCCGAGGTAGAGGTAGAAGGCCCCCAGCTGTTCCCGGAGAAGAGGATCTGCGGGCTGCATCTCCACCGCCTGCCGGAGACATTTTTCCGCCGCGCCCCCCTCCCCGAGCAGATCGTGGACCAGGGCCATCTCCAGCAGGACCTCGGTTGACTCGGGGTGGAGGACGGCCAATTCCCGGTAATAGGCCAGGGCCACCCGGGGCCAGCCGCGCAGACGGGCGATCTCGGCCAGCCGGAGGTAGGGTTCGGTCAGGCGGGGCTCATATTCGATCGCCCGCCGGTAGTGCTCCTCCACCTCGTTCCAGTTCACCTCGCCCCGGCCCCGGTAGTGGCGGAAGAGGCTCTCCGCCTTGTCCAGCTCCCGCAGATACGGTTCCTGCCAACCGGCGATCACCACCCAGAGGATCACCATCGCTCCCAGGGCGGCCGCCGGGAGGACACTGCTCCGGTCCGCCGGACCGCTTTCGTCCCGGGCGGATATCCGCCGGAGGAGTACCAGGAGAAAACCCGCGCCCGCCAGGAGCGGCAGGAGACTGACCCGGCCGCTCAGTCCGAGAAAGCCGCCCAGGTTGTCGGAGAGCAAGCCGCGGAGGAAGAGAAAGAAATTAAAGAAGAACAGGGGACTCCTCACCCGCCACTCCGCCCGCGGGTCGGTGGCCGCAACGACCAGCATAAAGGCCAGGGAGATGACAAGCAGAACGGAGAACTGGAGCGGCCACCTTTTCGCCGGGCGGGCCAGGGCGAGGGCGAGAAAGGGCAGGGCGGGGACCATAAACCGGGCGCCGGTCGAGCCCACTCCGTCCCAGTAATCGTAGCCGGAGTTGAAGAAGAGAAAACCGAGAACCGCCAGCAGTGAGAACAGGCACTCCGTCCGGTTTTCGCGGCGGCGGAAGAAAAGATAAAAACCGGGGAAAGCCAGGAGGAGGACGGGAGACTGGTAAAACAGCCCGCGGTAGGGACTGAAGGTGATCCCCCAGAGGACATCCGGCCGGGGGAGGGTGATGCCGAGGAACCCCGAGGCGTGGCTGTAGGTCTGGTGGAGGGTGTAGGAACTGGTGAAGGGGGACCCGAAACAGGCGCCGTTGTAGTAGAGGAGAAATCCCACCGGAAGGGCGGCGCCGGCCAACCAGAAGGCCAAGCCGGTCCGAGGACGGAGGTTAGTCCCCGCGTAAACCGCCAGCAGGACTAGGATGATCCCGGCCGGAAAGTCGGAGAGGAAGGCGTAACCGGCCAGAAACCCGCTCAGGAACAGGAGAGAAGGCGAATTCGGGCCGCGGGCGCCGGATTTTCGGACCAAAATATAGAAGGCGGCCAGCCCGGTGGCGGCGGCGAGCTGGTGGCCGTAAAAGACGGTGGAGAAGGGGAAGGCCAGCGTTCCCAGGGAGTAGGCCAGGGTGATCCCGAGACGGGTCCGCCGGGAGAGGTCGCCGAAGATCCCGGTCAGGCCCCAGAAGACGAGCGCGCCGAGGGCGGAGGGGAGGCCGACCGCGAACAGGGTCAGCCAGTAGCGCATATACCGCTCGGAATCCACCCCGGCCCGCTTGAAGAAGAGATAGCCGGGGACCGCCAGGAGAGAGAGCCCGGGCGCCTTGTCGGTGTAGTAATGACCCCGGTAGAACACCTTGTCCCCGGTGTTCTGGTGGTAGGCGTCGATCCGGAAGGTGCCGTACTCGGCCAGGGCGTAGGTCAGGTTGAGCCGGCTGGCCGCGTTCCACGACTCCCTCCCGATGAACTGGAGAAAATACGCATAGAAGAAGAGGACCAGGAGGAAGAGCAGGAGCGGAAACTTTTTCCCTGACGGATTCATCGGCATTGATATACTTTATCGCGGCGGCAGAATATACTCCATACCTTTTCAACTGTTCCCGGAAGATTTCCAGATGACGGACAACATCCTGATCACGGGGGTCTCGGGCTTCCTCGGCTGGAACCTCTTTCACTACCTCTCCGGTCGTTTCCCGGTCATCGGCACTTACGGCCGCCACCGGCCCGGACTGCCGGCGGGGACGGCTTATCCGCTCGATCTCCGGGATCCGGAAGCGGCGGGGAAGATCGGCCGGGAGACCGGCCCCGGCGTCATCATCCACTGCGCCGCCGTCACCTCGCCGGCGGCCTGCCTGGCCGACCCGGGAACGGCCCGGGAGGTCAACACGGAAGGGACGGAGCGGATCGCCCGGGCGGCCCGGGAGACGGGGGCCCGGCTGATCTACATATCCACCGACCGGGTCTTTGACGGCCGGAAGGGGGATTACCGGGAAGACGACCCCCCCAACCCTCTGGGCCCTTACGGAAAGTCCAAGCTGGCCGGGGAGAGACTGGTCCGCCGGATCGTCCCCCGCCACCTGGTCCTCCGTTTGCCCCTGATGTACGGTCCCCCCTCTCCCTGCTCCGGCTCCTTCATCGAGTTTATGCGCGAGGGTTTCCTCCACCGCCGCCGCCTCAACCTCTTTGTCGACCAGTTCCGGACCCCGCTCTACGTCGAAGACGCCGGACGGGGGATCGAGATGATCCTCCACCGGCCGGAGATGGAGGGGACCTACCACCTGGGCGGAAGCGAGCGGATCAACCGGGCTCAGTTCGGCTATCGGATGGCGGAGATCTTCGGCTACGACCCGGCGGTGATCAACCCGGTCCGGATGGCCGACCAGCCGCACTACCCCCCCACCCCGCCCGACGCCTCGCTGAACAGCGGCCGCTTCTTCCGGGACACCGGCTTCCGCGGTCGGGGGGTGGACGAGGGCCTGGCCGCCTTGAAGCAGGCGCGGGGAGAGCCCAGTTGATGCAAGAGAGCGTGATCTTTTACGTCTCCGGCCACGGGTTCGGGCACTCCGCCCGGACGGCGACGGTCATCGACCGGCTGCTGCAGGTCCGGCCGGGGGTCCGGGTGATCGTCAAGACCTCGGCCCCGGAGTGGTTCTTCCGGGAACAGATCGGGGGGAACTTTGAATTTTATCCCCTGGAGTGCGACACCGGGGTGGTCCAGGCCGACAGCCTCAACCTCGACCCGAAGGCCAGCCTGGAAGGCTACGCCCGGTTCCTGGAAAAGATGGAGACAACGGCCGGCCGGGAGGCCGGATTCGCCGGCCGGAATAACTGCCGGCTGATCGTCGGCGATATCCCTCCCCTGGCCTTCGAGACCGCCGAGCGGGCCGGGGTCCCCTCGCTGGCGGTGGCCAACTTCAGCTGGGACTGGATCTACGAACCTTACGTCGAACGGCAGCCGGAGTATGGTTACCTGCTCTCGGCAATCCGGGAGGGCTATCGGAAGGCCTCCCTCCTGCTCCGGCTTCCCCTCGCCGGGGAGATGGACGCCTTCCCGGTAGTCCGGGACATTCCCCTGATCGCCCGGAGGGCGCAAATCGGAGCCGGCGACGTCAGGAAACGACTTGGCATCCAGGATAACCGCCCCCTGGTCATCCTCTCCTTCGGCGGCTTCAGCCTCGGCGAGGAGTACTACCGCAAGCTGCTGGAGATCAAGGACTGTCTCTGGCTGGCCAGCGAACGGATCGGCTTCGCCCGGCCGGGGCTGCGAAACGTCCGGAGGGAGGAGCTGGCCGAAATCGGTCTCGGCTACCCCGACCTGGTCGCCGCCGCCGAGGCGGTGATCACCAAGCCGGGGTACGGGATCATCTCCGAGTGCATCGCCAACCGGACGAAGATGCTCTATACCTCGCGGGGGGAGTTCCGGGAGTATCCGGTCCTGGTCGAGGGGATCAGGCACTACCTTCCTTCCGCCTTCATCCCCCAGGAGAAACTGCTCAGCGGTGAGATCCGGGAGGAACTCACCCGCCTGCTCGCGGCCCCGGCCGACTTCGCCCCCCTCCCCGTCAACGGGGCCGAAGCCGCCGCGGAGATCATTCTCGGTTATCTCTGATCTCCTGACGGAGTGGGGAATAGGGAATGGGGAATAGGGAATAGTTAGACAAGATGAAATCAGACGGCAAAACTTCGATAATTTCCAGCCGCCAAAACCCGAGGATTCGGGAACTGGCGGAGCTTCACCAGGGGCGAAGGCGGCGGGAGACCGGGCTCAGTTTGGCCGAGGGGGTCCGGGTGTCCCGGGAGGCCCTGCTCTACGCCGAGGCGCAGGCCCTGGTGATCTCCGAGAGACTTCCGGGGACGTCCGCCGGCGACGAACTGGCCGGCCTGGCCCGGAAGCGCGGGGTGGAGGTTCTTAGGGTCTCCGATTCCTGCTACGAGAAGATCTCCCGGCTGGAAAACCCGGAAGGAGCCGCAGTGGTGGTCAAGATCCGCCAGGTGTCTTTGGCCGAACTACTGGCATCGGACTGCCGGCTGGTCGTAACCGCCGGGCTCCAGGACCCCGGCAACGCCGGGGCGATCGTCCGGGCGGCCGAGGCGGCCGGGACGACCGGCTGCCTGTTCCTGGACGGGATCGACCCCGGCCACCCCCGGCTGCTGCGGGGGGCGATGGGGTCCGCCTTCCGGCTGCCCTGCGCCGCGGGCCGGATGGCCGACTTTCTCCAGGCCGCCCGGGAATATTCGGTCCGGCTCCTGGCGGCCACGAGGGCGGCCGGCGCCGTTCCCTACCGGTTGGCCGACTACTCGCCGCCGGCGGCGATCTGTATCGGGGGGGAGGGAGGGGGGCTCCCGGAGGAGATCATCCGGAAGGCCGACCAGCTGATCACCATCCCGATGGCCGGACCCGGGGAGAGCCTCAACGCCGCTGTCGCCGCCGGGATCATCCTTTACGGAACCGGCTGGAACTGATCCCGGATCCCGGAGAACCGGTTCGTTGGAGTGAGTGCCGACCGGGGAGGGAGCGGAGAACGATTTCGATAGCGATACCGATGGGTAGCGATTACTCTGCGGGCGGGGTGCAACTTTAGTCACTTTGAACTTCGAACTTCGAACTTCGTTCAACTCCGGTCCCGGAAGGCCCCCGGGAGATGGATCAACTTCTCCGGCCGGCCGGAACCCGGACCGACCACCTCCACCACGTCGAAGCGGCAGCGGACCCGGGAGGCTTTCTTCTCCTTCAGGTACCAGCGGGCGGCCCGGATGATCTGCCCCTGCTTGCGGCGGTTGACGGAATACCGGGGGGGGATCTGCTCGCCGGAGGTTTTGGTCTTTACCTCGACAAAGAGCAGCCGGTCGCCATCCCGGGCGACAATGTCGATCTCGCCCCGCGGGCAGGTGTAATTCCTCTCCACGATCGTCAATCCCTTCTTCTCCAGGAAACGGCCCGCGGCCTCTTCACCCCATTTTCCCAAGTTCAATCGTTCCCTGGTCATAAAACGAATCCGTTCTTCGCCGCCAATTCCCTTGTCGGAATATACTTCGGTCCCTATACTTTTTTCCAGTCCAATCGCCTCCCCTGGTCAGATGATGAGACAACTCGGACTGCCAGATCAAACCCCGATCCGGGTCGACCGTCTTCGGCGGCCGGGCCTCGCGTTCCTCTCCCGCCTCCGGCTCTCCCCCGTCCAGACCACCTTCGCCTTCGCCGCCGTCATCGGCGTGGTCTCCTCACTCGGAGCCTACGTTTTCCGCCGCCTGCTCCTCCTGGTGGAAGGGTTCTGCCGCCTGGGCAGCGTGACCAGCTGCCAGACCCTGGGCCCCTGGTTAATCCTCATCCCGGCCGCCGGGGGGTTGCTGGTCGGCCCGATCATCTACCTCTTCGCCCGGGAGGCGAAGGGCCACGGGGTCCCGGAGGTGATGGCGGCGGTCCTGAAGCGGGGCGGGCGGATCCGGCCGGCGGTGGCCATCGTCAAGACCATCGCCTCCGCCATCACTATCGGCACCGGCGGCTCGGCCGGAAGCGAAGGCCCGATCGTCCAGATCGGGGCGGCCTTCGGTTCCACCATCGGCCAGATCTTCCGGATGCCCCCGCGGCGGCTCACAACCTTCGTCGCCTGCGGCGCGGCCGGCGGGATCTCGGCCATCTTCAACGCCCCTTTCGGGGGGATTATGTTCTCCCTGGAAGTCATCCTGGGAGAATTCCGGGGTCTCTCCTTCATCTACGTCGCCGTCGCCTCGGTCGTCTCCGCCCTGGTCGCCCGCGCGCTCAGCGGCGACCACACGGTCTTCGCCATCAAGGAGATGAAGGCCATCCTCTATCTGGGTTCCCCCGTGGAGATTGCGGCCTTTCTCGGCCTCGGCGTCTTCGTCGCCTTCGTCGGCAAGGGCTTTGCGGTGACGCTGGAAAGCTGCGAACGGGCCTACAACCGGATCCGGCTCCCCGATTACCTCAAACCGGCCACGGGAGGACTGGCCGTGGGGCTGCTGGCCTACTTCGCATCCCGCGCGGTCCCGGCGACGGGGTTGAATAACCCCTTAGCCGTAATGAGCGTCGGTTACAACACCATCCGCCAGGTCCTGAACCCGGAGAATTACGTTTCCTGGACCGGCAGGGGAATCGGCCCCCTGATCCTGGCTTTCGCCCTCCTGGCCGCCCTCAAGATCGCGGGCACCAGCATCACGCTCGGTTCCGGCGGCTCCGGCGGCATCTTCGCCCCTTCCCTCTTCATCGGGGCGATGGCCGGGGGGATGTACGGGCTTCTCATCCGCCAGGTCTTCCCCGGGCATACCTCCTCCCCGGTGGTTTACGCCCTGGTGGGGATGGGGGGGTGCTTCGCCGGGGCGGCTCACGCCCCGATCACGGCCATCTTCATCCTCTTCGAGATGAGCGACAGCTACCAGATCATCCTGCCGATTATGGCCACGGTGGTGGTCTCCGCGCTGGTCTCGCACTGGATCCGGCCGGAGAGCATCTATACCGAGAAACTCCGGCAGAAGGGCATCGCCATCGACCGGAGGGAGAAGACCAACCTCCTCAAGTCGATGCTGGTCAGGGACGTGATGATCCGCCCGGTCCAGACCATCCCGGCGACGATGCCGATGGAGACCCTGACCCGCGAGGTCGGCAGGACCCTGCACACCAGCCTGCCGGTCGTCGACGCGGCACAGAATTTGGTCGGGATCATTACCTACCGGGAAATCCACCGGGGCGTGGTGGACGGGCCCGGCGGCACGGGCACGGCCGCCGACCTGATGAGGACCGAACCGGTAACCGCCTTCCCCGATGAAACCGTCGATGCCGTCTTCAAAAGGATGAAGGGAGGTTTCATCGGCATCGCTCCGGTGATCCGGGGGCCGGATGACCGGAGGGTCATCGGCGTGGTTACCTACCGGAACATCTTCGAAGCTTACGAGAAGGCGCTGCTGGACTGAAAACAATTAATCCACCGCGGAGGCGCGGAGAACGCGGAGAAGAGTTTGGTTTAATTGATTCGAACAACATTGCTGGGCATTTTGTTGATTCTTTGAATCCGGAGATTCCCCCGGGAATATACTTTAATCTTCCTCCGCGTTCTCCGCGCCTCCGCGGTGAATCTTCGTGGGGATCAGGGCGGTTCGATACTCACCAGGCCGCCGGATCTTATTCCGATTCGGAAAAAAGCTTGATAATACTCTTGGCGTCTTTGCGGTAAATGTTTCGGGCACAGGACCAGGGAAGGAATTTCGATATGAAAGAACTGGGAGTCGATGTGGCGGTGGTGGGGGCGGGAACGGCCGGGCTTTACGCCATCAACCAGACCCGGCGGAAGACCGGGAAGGTGGTGGTCTTCGACGGCGGGGCGCTGGGAACGACCTGCGCCCGGGTCGGCTGCATGCCCTCGAAGATGCTGATCCACAGCGCCGACAACCTGGCCGGGGCCCGGGAGTTGGACGTGGCCGGGGATAACATCCGCCTCGACGGGGTTCGGATGATGCAGTCGCTGCGCGAGCGCCGGGACCGCCTGGCGGGAGGGGTGGTCAGGCGGAACGAGGGGCTCTTCAGGGAATTCCTGGTCCGCGACTGGGCCGCCTTCCGGGAACCGATGGTCCTGGAGGGGGACGGGAAGATCTACCGCTGCCGGGCGATCGTTTTGGCCTGCGGGACCGCGCCCGTCCTCCCCCCCGGCTGGCGAAAGGAGGCGGGGAGGGTCGTCACCACCGACGAGTTCTTCGAGCTGGACGACATCCCGGAGAGGATCCTGGCATTGGGAGCCGGTTCCGTCGGGGTCGAGATCGGCCAGGCCCTGGCCCGGATGGGGAAGCAGGTGACGATGGTGGAGATGACCGGCTCGGCGGCCGGGATCTCCGATCCCGAGGTGGAGCAGTCCTTTCTGGCGGCGCTGGCGAAAACAGTCGATCTCCGGCTCCGGACCAGGGCCCTGCTGGAGGGGGTGGACGATACCGGGGTCAGGGTCACCCTGGTGGACGAAGGCGGGAAGCGGGCGGGCGGGGTTTACGACCTGGCGGTCGTGGCCGCGGGCCGGAAGCCGAATTTCGAGAGACTGAGACTCGATAACAGCGGACTCGTCCTCGACCGGCGGGGTTTCCCCGAGTTCGACCCGGCCACGCTGCGCTGCCGGGACCGGGACGTCTTCCTGGCCGGCGACTGCTCGGGGCTCCGTCCCTTTGTCCACGAAGCCGCCGTCCAGGGAAAGCTGGCCGGCGGGAACGCGGCCGAACCCGGGAGACTTCAGACCCTCCCGCAGCGGGTGCCGCTGGCGATCACCTTCACCCGGCCGACCGTCTGCTCGGTGGGGAAACGTTTCGCCGACCTGCCGGATGATACCGCGATCGGCCGGGGCGATTTCGCCGGAAGCGGCCGGGGGGTGACCGACCGGATCGCCGACGGGATGATCCGGGTTTACGGGGACCCGGGGAGCGGCCGGATCATCGGCTCGGAGATGGCCGCCCCGGCCGGCGAGCACCTCGCCCACCTGCTGGCGGCCCTGATCCTGGCCGGGCTGACGGTCCGGGACGCCCTCGCCCTCCCCTTCTACCACCCGACCTATGAGGAGACGCTCGAGGACGCGCTTCTGGACCTGGGCAAGAATATCACCCGCTCGTAGCCCACGATTAATCCCATCCGGGAAAATAGCCCAGCAAAGGAGAAAAAATGATCAAGGTTTACGCTCTGAGCACCTGCGGCCACTGCCGGCTCGCCCGACAGCTGCTGGACGAACTGGGAGCCCGGTACACGGCGGTCGAAGTCGACCTCCTGAGGGGGGAGGACCGCGCGATGGCCATCTCCGAGGTGAGGAAGATCAACCCCGCCCTCTCCTTCCCCACCATCGTCATCGGGGAGAAGGTAATCGTCGGCAACCGGGAGACCCTGATCCGGAAGGCCCTGGAGGAGAAATGACCGCGGAAGAACTTTACGGAATCCTGCTCCAGTCCCAGGAAAAGAAGGGCTACCGCCTCAATCCCAACCGGGAGCTGACCCTCTCCCTCCTCGAGGGGCTCCTGAAGAACAAGGACCGCTACGGCTATATGTCCTGCCCCTGCCGACTGGCCTCCGGAGAGCGGGAACGGGACCGGGACATCGTCTGCCCCTGCGTCTACCGAGACCCCGACCTGGCCGAGTACGGCAGCTGCTACTGCGCCCTCTACGTCTCGCCGGACTGGGACCCGGAGACGATGGCCGACCGATATGTCCCCGAACGGAGGACGCCGGGGAAACTGCTCGGCTGATGGCGGCACAGGAATTCTTGACTGTGCTCCCCCCGGGCACAGACAGGAATGTCTGTGCTACGCGGCTACCGCGAGCATTCCCGGACGGGACGAAAGGTGCGGCGGTGGAGGGGGGAGGGGCCGTGTTCGGCCAGGGCGGAGATGTGTTCAGCGGTGCCGTATCCCTTGTGGCGGGCGAAGCCGTAGGCGGGGTAATGGCGGTCGGCCTCGACCATCAGCCGGTCGCGGGTGACCTTGGCGACGATCGAGGCGGCGGCGATCGAGACCGAGGCCGCCTCCCCTCTCACCAGGCCGCGCTGGGGGATGGCGGTGCCGGGAAGGAAGAGGGCGTCGATCAGGATGGCGGCCGGGGCGACCGGGAGGGCGGCGAGGGCGGACAGCATCGCCTTCCGGGTCGCCTCCAGGATATTGATCCGGTCGATCTCTTCCGCCTCGACGATCCCGACCCCGATCGCGGACCCGGGCAGGCCCCGGAGAAATTCAAAGGCCGCCTCCCGGCGGGCGGGGGTGAGTTGCTTGGAGTCGCGCAGGGCCACGGGGTAGCAGTCCTCGGGGGGGAGGATGACGGCGGCGGCCACCACCGGGCCGGCCAGGGGGCCCCGGCCGGCCTCGTCCAGGCCGGCGACCGGGACCTCGCCCCGCGAGGCGTGGTATTCCTCCCAGCGAAGCATCTCCGGCGGGACGGGAAATGACGGGGGGGCGGGGAGAGCCGTTCCGGCAGATTCCTTTTTCAACTCGCTCCGTTCGGGGACCGCGCGATCCCGACGGGAACGCCCGGCCGTAAAGGCCGGCCCGTTTTCACTCGGACGATTCAGACGGCTCGGACGATTCAGACGGCTCAGCCGACTCGGTCCCCTCGGTCCACTTCCGCTCCTTGACCCGGGCCTTCTTCCCCTTCTTCTCCCGCAGGTAGTAAAGCTTGGCCCGGCGGACCCGGCCGGGACGAACGACCTCGATCCGGGCGACCCGGGGCGAGTGGAGGAGAAACACCTTCTCCACCGCCATCCCGGCGGCCATCCGCCGGACGGTGATCGATTCCCGGATACCCGATCCCTTCCGGGCGATGCAGACCCCGCTGAAGACCTGGATCCGTTCCCGCTCGTCCTCGATGATCCGGGCGTGGATGCTGATCGTATCCCCGATCCGGAACTGCGGGAGATCGGTCTTCAGCTGTTCCTTTTCCAACTTTTCGATCGCGTTCATAATCAGTCCTTCTGGTTAGTTTCTTCCAGCCACTGTTTTTCCCGGTCATCGGGCGGGTATTCCGCCAGCAGATCGGGGCGGCGGCGGCGGGTGAGCAGCAGGGCCTGCCGGGCCCGCCAGCGGGCCACCGCCTCGTGATCGCCGGAGAGGAGGATCTCCGGGACCGCCAGCCCCCGGTACTCCTCGGGCCGGGTGTACTGCGGATACTCCAGCCGGCCGCGGGCGAAAGATTCGTCAACCGCCGAACCCGGGTCGCCGAGGACCCCGGGAACCAGCCGGACCACGCTGTCGGCCACCGCCAGGGCCGCCAGTTCCCCGCCGGTCAGGATGTAATCACCGATCGAGATCTCCTCGTCGGCCAGGAATTCGCTGACCCGTTCGTCCACCCCCTCGTAGCGGCCGGCGATCAGGATCAGGTGCCCCTCCCGGCTCAACCGAAACGCCGCGGCCTGGTCGAACAGCTTCCCCCGCGGGGAGAGGAGGACCACCCGGGACGACGGGGTCTGGAGGTCCTCGACCGCCTCGAAGAGAGGTTCGGGCTTCAGGACCATCCCCGCGCCCCCCCCGTATGGCCGGTCGTCGGCGGTCCGGTGGCGGTCGTGGGTGTAATCCCTTAAGTTGACCACCCGGATCTCCGCCAGTCCCTGCTCTCCCGCCCGCTTGAGGATGCTCTCCCCGACGTATTCCCCGCAGATCCGGGGGAAGAGGGTTATGATATCTATCCGCACTTGATTGCCCCCTCCCCCGACCCCGAGTTGGAAGGGGGTATTTGCCGGGCGCCGGGGATGAATCCGCCGGCCTTAAATCAATATTCCCCGGCCGGTCCGTAATCCGGAGTTTCGCCCGCGGGGGCGGCAGCTTCGGATTCCTTGTCGTCCTCGACCAGCTCCAGCATCGCCCGCATATTGGTCTTGGCGGCGGTGGCGTTGACCAGGGTCCGGATGGCGTTGATGGTCCGGCCCTTCTTCCCGATCACCTTGCCGAAGTCTTCCTTCCGGACCCTCAGCTCGAAGACGATGGTGCTCTCGCCGTCGATCTGGGTGACGCTGACGCTCTCCGGGAAATCGACCACCGACTTCACGATCACTTCAATCAGATGCTTCATAACTCGTACCTCCTGCCGATAGCCGGCGCGGATTATCTCCTCCCCGGAACAAGCGGGCGGGCCGGAGGCCGGCGGTTCAGATATTCAGTCGTTGGAAAATATCCCCCACCGTATCCGAGGGACGGGCTCCCTGGCCCAGCCAGTAGCGGGCGCGCTCGCCGTCAACCACGGCGGTTTCCTGGCCCCGCTTGGGGTCGTAATGCCCGATCTTTTCGATGAAACGCCCGTCGCGCGGACTGCGCGAATCGGTCACCACGATCCGGTAGTGGGGCTGTTTCTTCCCGCCTTCCCTTCTCAACCTGATCACAACGGCCAATTGACACCTCCTATCGATAGCTTCTTCGGCTTCATACCTCCCGCCTTCGCCATCATTCTCTTCAATAACTTGAATTGTTTCAACAACTGGTTTATCTCCGGGACGCTGGTCCCGCTGCCCCGGGCGATCCGATCCCGCCGGCGGCCGTCAATAATCTCCGGCCGGGCCCGCTCGCCGGGGGTCATCGAATCGAGGATGGCTTCCATCCTCCTGATCCGGACGGATCCGTCTTCCGGGCCGGACAGCCCGGCCGGGAGCATCCCGGCGATCGCTTCCCAGGAACCGATCTTCTTCAGGTTCCGCAGCTGCCGGCGGAAATCCTCCAGATCGATCGCGGCCTTCTTCCACTTCTTCTCCTGCTTTCCGGCCTCATCGAGGTCGAGGGCGGCCTGGGCCTTTTCGGCCAGGCTGACGATATCGCCCATCCCCAGGATCCGGGAGACGATGCGGGCGGGATCGAAGGGAACCAGATCCTCCGGTTTCTCGCCGACCCCGGCCAGCTTGATCGGCCGGCCGGTGACCGCCCGCAGGGAGATCGCCGCCCCGCCCCGGGCGTCCCCGTCCAGCTTGGTCAGGATCGACCCGGTGATCGCCGCCTGACGGTTGAACTCCACCGCGGTATTGACCGCGTCCTGCCCGGTCATCGCGTCCAGGACCAGGAGGGTTTCGCCGGGCGAAAACTTTTCCCGGATCCGGGCGATCTCGGCCATCATCTCCCCGTCGACGTGGAGCCGGCCGGCGGTATCGACGATCACCGCGGAGTTCCGGGAGCGGGCATACTCTACCGCATCGCCGATAATTTTCAAAGGGGAATTTGCCCGGCCCGCGAAGGTCTCGACCCCGATCTTTTCGCCCAGGACTTTGAGCTGCTCGGCGGCCGCCGGCCGGCGCAGATCCGCCGCCACCAGGAGGGAGGAGAGCTGCCGCTCCCGCCGCAGGTAATGGGCCAGCTTGGCGGCGGCGGTGGTCTTGCCCGCGCCCTGCAAGCCCGCCAGGAGGATCACCGCGGGGGAACCGGTGAGGTTCAGGCCCGAATCGGGGGCGGTCATAAACTCCACCAGCCGGTCGTGGAAGATCTTGATGAACTGCTGGCCGGGGCGGAGGCTCCTGAGAACCTCCTCACCCCGGGCGTCCCGGCCGATCCGCTCCACCAGGTCCTTGACCACCCGGTAATGGACGTCGGCGTCGAGGAGCGCCAGCTTGATCTCGCGGAGCGCCCGGGCGATGTTCTTCTCGTTCAGGACCGCTTCGCCCCGGACCTGCTTGAAGACCTGCTGGAACTTTTCCGAGATTCGCTCGAACATCTTGACTGACCTGCTTGGGCGGTGAATTGGCTGAGAGTGCCGGACGCTTCGGACAATTCAGACAGAGTAGATTCGATAGCGATACCGATAGCGATATCGATAGTGATTTATCTCGTCCAGGCGTCGTGATGCTGTTCGCCCTATGGCTCCTCTTCCACCCTCTTGATCTTCGCCCCCAGGGCGGTGAGCTTCTCGTCCATCCGCTCGTAGCCGCGGTCGAGGTGATAGATACGACGGACCACCGTCTTCCCCTCGGCGACCAGGCCGGCCAGGATCAGGGCGGCGGAGGCCCGCAGGTCGGAGGCCATCACCTCGGCCCCGGAGAGCCGCCGGCCGCCCCGGACTATCGCCGCCGCTCCTTCCAGGGCGATCCCGGCCCCCAGGCGGTTGAGCTCGGCGATGTGCATAAACCGCTCGGGGTAGACCTTCTCGATGATCACGCTGATCCCCGCCGCGGTGGAGAGCAGGGCCATCATCTGGGCCTGGAGATCGGTGGGGAAACCCGGGTAAGGCAGGGTGGTGATATCCACCGGGGAGAGTTGTCCTTCCCGGCGGACGGAGATCAGTTCTCCCCGGCGGGCGACTTCCACCCCCATCATCTCCAGCCGTTCGATGGGGGCGTCGAGGTGGTCGGCCCGCCCGCCGCGGAGCACGACCTCCCCCCCGGCCAGCGCGGCGGCGATCAGGTAGGTCCCGGCCTCGATCCGGTCCGGAATCACCTCGTACTCGGCGGGACGGAGTTCCTTCACCCCCTCGACCGTGACCCGGGGGGATCCGGCACCGGAGATCCGGGCCCCCATCCGGTTGAGGAAACCGGCCAGGTCGACCACCTCCGGCTCGCAGGCGGCCCCGATGATGGTCGTCTTCCCGGAGGCGAGGACCGCCGCCAGCAGGACGTTGCAGGTCGCCCCCACGCTGGAGCCGAACCGGCCCCCGAGGTAGATCTCCCCGCCCCGCAGGCGATCGGCCCGGGCGTCGACGTAACCGTGCTCGATCCCAACCCGGGCGGAGAGCCCCTCCAGCCCCTTGAGGTGGAGGTCGATCGGACGGGGCCCGATCACGCACCCGCCGGGGACGGAGACCCGCGCCTTCCCCAGGCGGCCGAGGAGGGCACCCAGGACCAGGACCGAGGCCCGCATCTTCCGGACCAGCTCGTAGGGAGCGGCGCAGTCTTGAAGGTCGGCCGCGTCGATCTCCAGGGTGTGGGGACCGGTCCAGCCGCAGCGGACTCCGAGGTGGCGGAAGATCTGCAGCATCGTCTCGATATCCCGCAGCCGGGGGACCCGCCCGATCACCGACCGCCCCGGAGCCAGGAGCGCCGCCGCCATTATCGGCAGGGCGGCGTTCTTGGCCCCGCTGATCTCGACCTCGCCGCCGAGCTTCGATCCTCCGATGATCTCGATACTATCCATCCCGCCTCCCGAATACCGCCACCCGATCCCTCCCGCAGTAATCCCGGGCCAGTTCGAGAAAATCCCAACCCTCGGTCTCCCCGGCCAATCTCCGGACCGCCGCGCCCTGCCCGGCCCCGATCTCGAAGATGAGCCGGCCGGAGGGCTGAAGATAGCCGGCCACTTCCTCGATCAAACGCCGGATCACTTCCAGTCCGTCCTCCCCCCCGTCAAGGGCCAAGCGGGGCTCGAACTCCCGGACCTCGGGCGGGGCGGCGGCGAGCTCCTGGCGGCTCAGGTAGGGGGGGTTGGCGACGACCAGGTCCACTCCCCCACCCCGCCGGTCGGTCCAGGGGGCGAAGAGATCGCCGAGCCGGAGATCGACCTTCTCCAGCAGTCCCAGCCGGGCGGCGTTATCCCGGGCCAGCTCCAGGGCGGCGGGGGAGATATCGGAAGCCCCGAGCACGGCTCCGGGAAGCTGGCGGGCCAGGGCCAGGGCGATCGCCCCGGTGCCGCAGCCGATCTCGATCACCTCCGGCGCCCCCTTCCCGGCCAGGAACCGGAAAGCCTCCTCGACCAGGATCTCGGTCTCCGGGCGGGGGACGAGAGCCCTCGGGTCGCAGGCCAAGATCAGGTCGTGAAAGCCCGTCCAGCCCCGGATATAGGCCAGCGGACGGCGGGCCCGGCGGGCCTCCAGGAGCGTTTGGAATTCCGCCTCTTCCCCGGGGGTGAGAACTTTCTCCCGTTCCAGGAGCAACCGCCAGGGTTCCACCTTGAGACAGTGGGCGAGGAGAGCTTCGGCGTCCCGGCGGGGATTCTCCACCCCGGCCGCGGCCAGCAGTTCCTCCGCCCGGCGGAGAACGTTCCCGACCGTGGACGTGGAACGAAAAGGGGATATTTCTGCCAAAGTTTGCGGCATTTAAACTCTAAAATTTGTATCGCCCCGGTGGGGGCTTCGATCCCGATAGCGATACCGATAGCGATAGCGATTACCCCAGGGATGGGACTGCAACTTTAGTCACTTTGAACTTCGAACTTTGAACTTCGAACTTTTAACTTTGAACTTCGAACTTTGAACTCTCCTCCAGCCTCTGCTCCCGCTCCCATTCCTGGAGTTTAGCCACCAGCTCGTCGAGGTCGCCGGCGAGGATCGCTTCCAGGCGGTGGAGGGTGAAGCCGATCCGGTGATCGGTGACCCGGCTCTGGGGGAAGTTGTAGGTCCGGATCTTGTCGGAGCGGTCGCCGCTCTTGATCTGGGCCTTCCGCTGCCGGGAGAGTTCCGCCTCCCGCTCCTCCTCCATCTTCCGGTAGAGCCGGGCGCGGAGAACCTTGAGGGCGGCGGCCTTGTTCTTGTGCTGTGACTTCTCGTCCTGGCAGGAGACCACCAGGCCGGTCGGCAGATGCGTGACCCGGACCGCCGAGTAGGTGGTGTTGACCGACTGGCCCCCGGGGCCGGAGGAGCAGAAGCGATCGATCCGGAGATCGTTAGGGTCGATCTCGACCTCGACCTCCTCGGCCTCCGGGAAGACGGCGACGGTGGCGGCGGAGGTGTGGATCCGCCCCTGGGCCTCGGTCTGGGGGACCCGCTGAACCCGGTGGACGCCGCTCTCGTGCTTGAAGAGCCGGTAGGCGTTCTCCCCGGAGACGGTGAAGACGACCTCCTTCAGCCCCCCCTGGGCCGCGGGGTGGGTGTCGAGGCTCTCCACGGCCAGGCCCTGGGCCTCGGCGTAGCGGGTGTACATCCGGAAGAGGTCGAGGGCGAAGAGCGCGGCCTCCTCCCCCCCCGTCCCGGAGCGGATCTCGACGATGGCGCCCCGCTGGTCGCGCTCGTCGGGGGGGAGGAGCAGGGTTTCGCATTCCTTGCCCAGCCGGGCCAGTTCCGGCTCCAGGGTATCGATCTCCGAGCGGGCCAGCTCCCGAAGTTCCGGGTCGTCCCCCTCGGCCTCGGCGAGCTGGCGGTTTTCCGCGATCTGTCCCCGGAGCGTCTCGCAACGCCGGTGAATGGTGACCAGCTTCTCCAGACGGGCGTACTCCTGCCCCAGCCGGCGGAAGCGAGAGGGGTTCCTCGCGGTCTCGGGGTCGGACAGAAGGCGCTCGGTCTTCTCCAGCTCGACGGCCGAATGCTGGAGCAGTTCGCCGAAACGCTCCCGGAAGCGGCGATCGTCAAAGGAAGAAGAAACTGGTTCGGCGGGCATAAGCGATCTCCCCGGCGGCGGGCCGCCGGCGGGAGGAGGGCGGAGGCTCTTCAGCGGCCGCGCCGGGAGGAGAGAGATTTATTCCATCCCGTACTTGCGCTTGAACCGCTCGACCCGGCCCTCGGTATCGAGGTACTTCTGCTTCCCGGTGAAGAAGGGATGGCACTTGGAGCAGACCCCGACCTTGATGTTCTGCTTGGTCGAACGGGTCCGGATCGTCGCCCCGCAGGCGCAGGCGATGGTGGTCTCGGTGTATTCCGGGTGAATCTTCGGTTTCATTATAATTTTTTCTCCGAAAAAATAGCTTTATTTACCTGTCTCGATCATCAGGGTCGCAGACCAATTTAACCGGGTTTCCGGAAAGTTCAATGTTTTTCTCGGGGACGGCTTCCTCCCGGTCAACCGCCAGGGCCGCTCCAGCGCTTTAAAAAACGATCGAGACCTTGCCGGTCAGGCGTTGAGGGACATCAGGAACTCGGCGTTGGTCTTGGTCTTCTTCAGCTTGGAGAGGAGGAGCTCCATCGCCTCCACCGGCTGCATCGTGCTCAGGGCCTTGCGGAGCAGCCAGATCCGGTTGAGCTCGTCGGGGTGGAGGAGCAGCTCCTCCTTCCGGGTCCCCGACTTCTCGATGTTGATCGAGGGGAAGATCCGCTTCTCGGTCAGCTTCCGGTCAAGGTTGATCTCCATATTCCCGGTCCCCTTGAACTCCTCGAAGATCACCCCGTCCATCTTCGACCCGGTGTCGATCAGGGCGGTGGCCAGGATGGTCAGGGACCCCCCCTCCTCGATGTTCCGAGCGGCCCCGAAGAACTTCTTCGGCTTGATCAGCGCCGACGACTCGATCCCCCCGGAGAGGACCTTGCCGGAATGGGGCTGGAGGGTGTTGTAGGCCCGCGCCAGCCGGGTGATGCTGTCGAGGAGGATCACCACGTCCATCCCGTGCTCGACCAGCCGCTTGGCCTTCTCGATCACGATCTCCGCCACCCTCACGTGCCGCTCGGGGGTCTCGTCGAAGGTCGAGGAGATCACCTCGGCGTTATGGACCGAGCGCTGGAAGTCGGTGACCTCTTCCGGCCGCTCGTCGATCAGGAGAACGATCAGCTTGACCTCCGGGTTGTTGAGGACGATGGCGTTGGCCAGCCCCTTGAGGATCATCGTCTTCCCGGTCCGGGGGGCGGCCACGATCAGGCCCCGCTGGCCCTTCCCCACCGGGGTCAGCAGGTCCATCACCCGCATCGAAATGTCCTTGTTCTCCGACTCCAGGATCAGCCGTTTCTCGGGGTAGAGCGGGGTGAGGTTGTCGAAGTGGGTCTTCTGCTTGGAGACCCCGGGGGCGAGGTAGTTGATCGCCTCCACCCTCAACAGCGCGAAGAAGCGCTCCCGGGCTTTCGGGGAACGGATCTGCCCGGAGACGGTGTCGCCGCTGCGCAGGTCGAACTTCCGGATCTGCGAGGGGGAGATGTAGATGTCCTCGGTGCAGGCCTGGTAGTTGTAGAGCGGGGAGCGGAGGAACCCGAAACCGTCGGGGAGGATCTCCAGCACCCCTTCCCCGAACATCGCCCCGTTCTGTTCCGCCCGGGCCTTGAGAATCTCGAAGATCAGGGCCGGCTTCTTCATCGAGCGGGCGGACGGGATATTGAGACCCCGGGCCATCTCCAGCAGGGCGGAGACGGTCATCCCCTGGAGCTCGGCCATATCCAGCGGGGTCTTCCCGGAGGCGATCGCCGCCTCCTTCTCTTTCTTGACCGCGGCCGCTTCCTGTTCGACCGTCTCCTCCAGCTCTTCCCGCTCCCGCTTATCCGGTTTTCTCTCTGACGGAACCATCTCTCTCCTCCTTGGGTATGAATCCACTGATTACACTGATGAACGCTGATTGTTTTCGATTCCCCCGCCTCGCCCCCTTTTTTATCCACTAATTACACTAATTTCCTCTAATTTATCCCCCGCCCCACCCCCTTGTTTTTGAACCGCGAATCTCACGAATCTTCGCGGACAGGAAAAATAATCGCTATCGGTATCGAGGGTTGTCCGACATCGCCTCGCCCCCTGAAATAACTTTGAACTTTGAACTTCAAACTTTTAACTTATCCCCCATTCCCCAATATCCCCCAGATCTCCTCCACCTGCCTCCGGGTCTCGGCCAGGGGGCCGTTGTTGTCGATGACGAAATCGGAACGGCGGGCTTTCTCCTCCAGCGGCAGCTGGGACGCCCGGCGTCTCTCGATCTCTTCCGCGGTCATTCCCCGCGCGGACGATGTCCGTTCCCGGACGGTATTCGGGTCGGCGGAGACCGCCACGACATAATCGAAGCCCCCTTCCAGGCCGGTCTCGAAGAGGAGCGGGATCACCGCCACCGTGACCGGCCCGGGCGCGCTCGCCAGCCTCCGGTTCATCTCGCGGATCACCGCCGGATGGACGATCCGGTTGAGCCGATCGCGCGCGGCGGAATCGTTAAATACCACGCCGGCCAGGACCTGGCGGTCGATCGTTCCGTCCGGGGAGAGGATCTTCTCCCCGAACTCCTCGACCACCTCGCGGCATTCTTTTCTCCCGGGCTGGAGGCATTCCCGGGCCAGCTCGTCGGCGTCGATGATTTCGGCGCCCAGCTCCCGGAAGATCTCCGCCACGGTTGACTTCCCGGTCCCGAAACCCCCGGTCAGGCCGACCCTGACCCCCCGCTCACTCACCGCCGCCCCCTTTCCAGTTCTCCATATCACCCCAGTTGCCGCCGGTCTTGAGGTCGATCAGCAGCGGCACGCTCAACTTCGCGGAGGCTTCCATCTCCCGGCGGACCAGCCGGCCCAGCCGGTCGAGTTCCTCCGGCGGGCTCTCGAAGAGGAGATCGTCGTGGACCTGGAGAAGCAGCCGGGCCCCGAGCTCTTCCCTCTCCAGGGACCCGGCGATCTCGATCATCGCCAGCTTGATGATATCGGAGGAGGAACCCTGGATCGGGGTGTTGACCGCGGTCCGCTCCCCGAACTTCCGCACGCTCTCCTGGTCGCTGGCCAGTTCCGGGAGGTAGCGGCGGCGGTTGTAGATCGTGGTCACGTAGCCGTTCCGCCGGGCCTCCTCGATCGTCCGCTCGATGAACTCCGCCACCCCGCTGTATTTCTCGAAGTACTGCTTGATGAACCGGCCGGCTTCGGCGAAGGAGATCTTCAGGTCCTGAGAGAGTCCGTAGGCCCCCATCCCGTAGATGATCCCGAAGTTGACCGTCTTCGCCCGGCGCCGCATCTCCGGGGTCACCTCCTCGAGCGGGACATTGAAGATCTGGGCGGCGGTGAAGGCGTGGATGTCCCGGTTCTCCCGGAAGGCCTCGACCAGCAGCTCGTCCCGGGAGAGGTGGGCCAGGACCCGCAGGTCGATCTGGGAATAGTCGGCGGCCAGGAACCGCCAGCCCTCCGGGCCGGGGATGAAGGCCCGCCGGACCTTTCTCCCCAGCTCCCCCCGGATGGGGATATTCTGGAGATTGGGGTCGGAGGAACTGAGCCGGCCGGTCGCGGTGACCGCCTGGTTGAAGGTGGTGTGGAGCCGGCCGGTCTGAGAATCGACCAGCCCGGGGAGGGGGTCGAGGTAGGTCGTCTTCAGCTTGAAGAGCTTCCGGTATTCGAGAAGCAGCCCCGGCAGCGGGTGGAGGGCGGCCAGCTTCTCGAGGACGGAGACATCGGTCGAGAAGCCGGTCTTGATCTTCTTCTGCGCCGGGAGCCCGAGATCCTCGAAGAGGACCTTCTGCAGCTGCTTGGGCGAGTTGAGGTTGAACTCCCCTCCGGCCAGCCCGTACATTCTTTCGGTCAGGGAGTCCAGTTCCTCCGCCAGGGAACGGGACAGCTCCGCCAGTTGCCCGGAATCGAGGCTGATCCCGGCGCGCTCCATCGCGACCAGGACCCGGCTCAGGGGGGTCTCCATCTTCTCCAGCAGGTCCGCCAGCCCTTTCTCTTTCAGCTCCGCTTCCAGGAGCGGCTGGAGGGCCAGGAGGGCGTCGGTTCCGGCTCCCAGCCGGCCGATCTCCTCCTCCCGGGATGGGGATTTGGACGCCGGGGGGATGTCATTCCGGTTGAGGAAACTCCAGGACAGGCCGGCCAGGTCGTGGCCGGGGCGGGAAGGCTGGAGGAGGTAGGAGGCCAGCAGCGTATCCCAGAACGAACCCGGGGGCTCGAGCCCCTCGTTCAGGAGCAGATGGGAAAAGTACTTCCCATCGTGGGTGATCAGGCGGGGACCCGACCCCCGGAGGAGGGGACGGAGAAGATCCAGGACTTCCCGCCGGGTGGTTTCGGGGCCGAGGTCGATGAACAGCGGCTCCCCTTCCCGGCCGCAGAGAGCCAGGCCGGCGAGACGGGCGTGCAGGAAACCGGGGGAGTCGGGGAAAGGGAGCAGGGAGATCGACGGGCAGCCGGACAGTTCTTCCAGCAGCCCGGCGACGGCGGCGGGGCCGGAAATCTCCCGGACCGGCGGGGCGGGTTTCCGCTCCGGGAGCATCTCGTCGAGGAGCTGGCGGAATTCCAGTTCCTCGAACAGCTCCCTCAGCCCCTCCCGGTCCGGTTTCCCCAGGCGGAGACTTTCCCAGTCCGGTTCGATCGGGGCGTCGGTCTTCAGTTCCACCAGGGCGCGGGAGAAACGGGCCCCGTCTCCGTGCTCGAGCAGCCCCTCCCGGACCCGCTTGTTCTTCACCTCGCCGGCGTGGGCCAGCACGCCTTCCAGGGTGCGGTATTCCCGGAGCAGGGCGACGGCGGTCTTCTCCCCGATCCCCGGGACCCCGGGGACGTTGTCGATCGAATCCCCCATCAGGGCCAGGACGTCCCCGATCCGGCAGGGAGGCACCCCGTAACGCTCCTCGACCGCTTTGGCGTCGTAGAGCTTCCCGTCCCCGTGGGGGCTGATCACGCTGACGGAATCATCGACCAGCTGGAGCATATCCTTGTCGCCGGTCAGGATGTAGGTCTGCAGCCCGCGCTCCCGCCCCCGGGCGGCCAGGACCGCCAGGATATCGTCGGCCTCGTAGCCGGGGATCTCCAACCAGGGGATGCCGTAACCCCGGGCGGCCCGGCGGATCAGGGGGAGCTGGGAGACCAGTTCTTCGGGCATCGGCTGGCGCTGGGCCTTGTAGGCCTCGAACTCCTTATGCCGCAGGGTCGGCCCCTTGGCGTCCCCGGCGATCGCGGCGTAGTCGGGCCGGTACTCCTCCAGGACCTTGAGCAGGATCCTGATGAATCCGAAGACCGCGTTGGTGGGACGGCCCCGGGAAGTGGACAGGCCGCGGATGGCGTAGAAGGCCCGGTAGGCGTTCGACATCCCGTCGATTAGGAGGAGGCGTTCCATCTGGGAAACGAGGACTGAAGCAAACAGGTCGAAAGACTGGGCGGAAGAAAGAACAGGGTAAATAGATAGTTATCCGCCGGACCGGGGAGGCCGGCGGATGGTCCTGGCCCGGATTCCGTCAAGGGGATGCCGGGCCGTTGCCTGGAAAGTCGGAAAATATTCTGCCCTGGATTAAAAGAACGCGGAGCACGGACCGGGCCTTTCACCCGGACAATGGGAAGCCTGGTTTAAGCGCCGCGAATTGAAACGCAGGATCGAGTCCCTGATTGTGGAGTGATCCAAGAAGAACAATCTGCAGGGGGAGACTGGAATCGGTTTCCAATCCTGGCGCCACACTATCCGGGCCGCCGCTGAAAGTCAAACATTTTTTCCCGCCGTCCCCGGCGGCGCCGGGGACGGCGGGGAAAAGATCAGACCTGACCGAGGACGGCGTAGGCGATGTTGGTGGCGTAGGAGTTGACCCTCCTCAGCCCCCCCATCAAGCCCATATGCAGGGTGCTGGTCTCCACCGACTCGCTCATCCCCTTGCTCAGCCGCTCGAAGTGCTCCTTGGTCAGCTTCTTCTCCAGCCGGACCAGGGCGGGCTTGCGCTGGGTGACCTCTTCGGCCAGCTTGGTGTCGTTCTCGATGAAGGCCCTGGTGGCGTCGCGGACGTCGGCGGCCACGCTGGCCTGGAACTCCTGAAGCTGCGCCCAGCCTTCGGGCGAGAAGAAGAGGTTGTTCTCTATGAAGGTCCGGGTCAGGGGGAGGATGTCCTGGGCGATGGTGTTGCCCATCTCCCGGTACTCGTTGGAGATGTTGAGGAGCATCACCGCGTAGGCGGCGTTGCTCTCGCTCAGTTCCTGGGCCCCGATCTCGGCCAGATAGGGCCGGATCGCCGCCTCCAGTATCCCGACCTTGCGGCTCTCCTCCTTCTGGGCGTCGACCAGGGCCGGGTCCTTGCGCTTGAAGACCTCGATCGTGTTATCGCTCAAGCCGACCGCGATCTCCGCCATCCGGGCGATCTCCTTCTTGGTCTGATCGAGGGCGATCCCCGGGGTCCGGGTCAGGTCGGAGGCCAGGTACTTCGGCTTGAAGGCTTCCTCCTTCTCCGGCTCCTCGGGCAGGATCTTCATAATCAGGGCCCCGAAGAATTGGGTGAAGGGGAGAAAGAGCAGCGCCATCACCACGTTGAAGACCGTGTGGGCGTTGGCGATCTGACGGTTGATGGTACCGCCAAGCTTGAAAATCACCGAGGAGAGCGGACCGATCAGTAACATAAATATGATCACCCCGGCGACCTTGAACATCGTGTGGGCGATCGCCACCCGCTTGGCGTCGCGGCTGGTCCCGATCGCGGCCAGAGCGGCGGTGATGGTGGTCCCGATGTTGGCGCCGTAAATGATCGGGATCGCCGCCACCAGGCCCAGGAGCGGTTTCCCGTCCGGACCGGTCTGCATCGCCAGGCCGAGGGCGATGGCGATGGTGGCGGCCGAACTCTGGATAACGGCGGTCAGCAGCGTCGAAACCAGCAGCCCGGTGAGCGGGCTGGAGGTGGAGTTCTTCAGGATCTCGATGAACGGGGGGTACTTGGCCAGGGGCTTCATCGACCCCCCCATCACCTTCAGCCCGTAAAAGAGCAGACCGAAACCGATCAGGATCTTGCCCAGGTAGTTGAGGGAAGGGTTCTTGGTGAAGAAGATGCAGACGAAGCCGACAAAGACGAAGGCCAGGGCGAACTGGCCGACGTCGAAGGCGATCAGCTGGACGGTCAGGGTGGTCCCGATATCCGCCCCCAGGATCACCCCGATCGTCTGGGCCAGGGTCATCAGCCCGGAGTTGACGAACCCGACCAGGAGGACGGTGCAGGCGCTCGAGGACTGGAGGACAAAGGTGATGATGATCCCGGAGATCAGGCCCACCACCCGGTTGCGGGTGAAGAAGCCGAGGATCGAACGCATCTTGGCCCCCGCCCAGAGCTGGAGGGTATCCCCCATCAGGTTCATCCCGAAGATGAACATCCCCAGCCCGCCGAGCAGGGTGATGATCAGGATCGGCAGCTGGCCGGCCTCGATCGAGACGAGGGCGGGCTGGCCGCAGAGGCCGTCGATCGAAGCCTGGACCTGGTAGGTGCCGCTCTTCGACCCGAGGAGAAAGGGGATGGCCGCGATCCCGTTGGAATCGGAGGCGACCTCCACCACCCGGATCCCCTCCTCGGGGATCTCGACCCCCGCGGCCAGGAAGGTGGCGGGGGTGGTCGCCTCCTTCTTCATCTTGTCCGGCTTGGCCGGATCGGCGACGATCCAGAAGATCACCTTCTCCCCCGGGGAGGGGGCGCCGTCCCGGGTGATCAGGGCTTCCAGCTGGACCTCGGAACCGACCAGGTCGAAATAACCGGTCCCCTTTTCGGCCTTGATCAAGGGGCCCGCGGCGGCGAAAACGGAAGAAACACCGGCCGCGAAAGCCAGGATGGACAGAACCGCGAATGCCGAACCGAACTTGCGCATAGCCTTCCCTCCTCCCGGAGCGGATTAAAGACCCAGGGCGGCCAGGGCGGCCATCACGTCCTCGTCCCCGCCGGCGGGGGGCGACCAGTCCACCTGGACGCATTCGTACCCGGCGTCCTTGAGGGCGTCCCGGAAGCTGACCAGGCCGATGTTGACCGACTTCAGTTCCTGCTCGAAAAGCCCGTTGAGAATCATCACTTGCCTCCCCGGATCTTGACGATTTCCACCGTCAGTTCGCTGGCCGCGGCGTTGGTCTCCATCACGATCGCCCCCGCGTCCTTCAGTTCCTTCTCCACCTTCTTCCGGTTCTGGGGGTCCTTGTGGGTGCCGGTGATCGAACAGATCACCGCCAGGTGCCGGCCGGCGGCGGCGGCGATCTTCTTCGCCTCCCGGATCGGGCCGGCCAGTTCCTCCCCCGGAACCATATTCGACCCGTATCCGAGTACTACGTCCATCAGGATCACCGCCGCCTCGGGGTCCTTCGCCTCCTCCACGATCCGTTTCTTCCGCAGGAGGAAATCGATCATCGGGTGGGGCCGGCCGACGGTGAACTCGTCCTCGCCCAGGTCCACCACCGTGTTCTCCTTGCTCTTCCAGATATCCTCGAGCTTGAAGGCGGGGTCGATCGGGGCCGGGCTGTAAACCGGGCCCAGGGTGTTCTTGAACATCAGCTGGGTCTCGTCGCAGAGGGTCCCGCCGCTGAAGAGGCCGCGGAGGTACTGCTGCCCCTCCTTCATCTTCCCGGCCTCGGCGGCCGCCAGCTTCTTGATCTTTTCACTCCGCGCGGCGAGGGCTGTTTCGATCCCCGCCGGGTCCTCCCCCCGGGCCAGGGCGACCGCGATCAGCCCGGCCCGCTCCAGGTCCCGGGCGGCCAAAGCCCCGGCCTTCTCCATCACCCTGGGATCGCCGCCGATCAATATCGCCACCACCGGCTTTTTGATCCCCCGGATCGTCTCCGCGACCTTGGCCAGGACCTCCGGGGCGGGGGGCTTGGAGACGAGGGCGATCACCTCGGTCGCCTGGTCGGCGGCCAGGGCCTTGATCCCCTCGAGGAACATTATCCCCCCGATCTCCTTCTTCACGTCCCTCCCCCCGGTGCCGATCGCCTGGGAGATCCCCTCCCCCTGGTTGCCGATGATGCAGCTGATCTCCTGCAGCCCGGTCCCGGAGGCGGCCACGATCCCGATCTTCCCCCGCTTGACCACGTTGGCGAAGCACAAGGGCGCCCCGTTGATGATCGCCGTCCCGCAGTCCGGGCCCATCACCAGCAGCCCCCGGGAACGGGCGAACTCCTTGAGCTCCTTCTCCTTCCCGATCGGGACGTTGTCGGAGAAGAGCATCACGTGGAGTCCTCGCTCCAGGGCCTCCATCGCCACGTCCCCGGCGTAACGGCCGGCCACCGAGACCAGGACCATATTCGCCCCGGGGAGAAGCTCCCGCGCCCCCTCCAGCGAACGGGGAAGGTGTTCGCCGGCCGCGGCCTTCTTCTGCTTGCTCTCGATCAGCAGCTCCTCGGCCCGGGCGATCAAGGCCCGGGCCGTCTTCTCGTCGGCGGCCTTGCCGGCGATCAGGAGGTCGGTGTCGTCGGCATCCTGGAACTCGTCGAGGAGGAGGCCGGAGGCGGCCAGGATCTGCTTGTTCTCCGCGGTTCCCATCACCACCGCGGCGTCCTCCACCCCCGCCATCTCGGTCAGGGAGCGGGCGACCAGCATCAGGGTCACCGAGTCGAAGTACTCGCCGGTTTTCTTCAGGCCCTTGACAGGCATACTCACCTCCCGGGGGGATTGAGACAGGGCAATCCGTCAGGTTGAAAGGCGGGTAAAGGATTCATCGCCGTTCTTCATCAACGAAGACAACTCCAGGATAAGCGCGAAGGGTGATCTTATCGCCCGGGACGGCCGCTGTCACGGAATATTTCCGCCGCCGGGAATTTCTTCAGGGCGAGAACCAGTCCGGCGGCCAGGTCGCTCCCCGAAGAGGCCCCGTAGGCGAGGAGATCCCCGGCCCGGCGGCGCAGGGCCGCCGGGTCATCGCCGACCAGGGCGGCGAGGAGGTTCTTCAGCCGCTCGAAGAAGCGCCCCGCCGCGGACAGGGCGATGAAAGTGCTGGAGAGGAGGTTCCCGGACCGGGCGGCGGCGGCGATCTCTCCCCTCAGGGCCGACCGGTCGGCCCCCTCCGCCCGCTCCAGAACGCTCAGCGCGGCCAGGATCCCGGCGATGAAATCGTCCCCGGCCGGGGTCAGCCCCGGCCCCAGCCCCTTGAGCCGCCGGCACCCCTCGACCAGGTGCCGCTCCGACCGGAAGAGATCTTCCGCCGCGGCGGCGAACCTCTCCCCTAGGCGGCCGCGGAAGGACGGACCCGGGCAGCTCCGCCGGGCGGGGTCCAGGAGAAAGGCCAGGCTCTCGCCGGGGGCCTGCCCGAGCAGGCAATCCTCGAGGACCGCCAGGTTTCGCCGCAGAAGTCCCTGCCGGATCGGTCCCGGTTCCCACCGGGAGTCGTATGTCTCCGCATCCGCCCGGGGAAAGACGCTGGGGCCGATCCGGATCTCTTCCCCTCCGACCTCCAGGAAATCCGCCGCCGCCGGGTCGATCCCCCGGACCACGATGTTGATCGGCCCCCGCCCCGCCTCCTCCCCCACCACCGCGGCCAGGGCCTCCCCCCGGAGGAAATTCGCCGCCCGGGGGAAACGGGAATGGGGGAGATACCTCCCCTCCCCCAGCCGGTCACCGACGCTGAGGATCTTCACCGCCCCCGCCGGCTTCCGACCTGACCTCGAACGCGATCACGGCGTAGGCCTTGCGGACCTCGCTCAGCGAAGAGAGGATCGCGGCGAAGACCAGCCCCATCCCGGCGACGAACAGGATCAGCGGCAGCACGACCAGGAAATCGCGGGGGAAGAGCAGGTGAAGCCCGATGGCGCCGGAGGTCAGGACGTAGAGGAGGATCGAGAGCTCGATCAGGATCACCGTGTTGCGGATCAAGCGGGCCCGGGTCAGAAGCGCGTCCAGCTGCCGGCGGATGCTGTGGAGCCGGACGGTCTCCGGCGGGGGCAGCTCGCCTTTCTCCAGCATCGCCAGGGCGTAGCGGCGCTTCTCGGCGTTGAGCTGGCGGATCCGCGCGATGATCAGCGAGTAGCGGTTCTGCATCGTCAGCAGGAGCAGGGCGTTGGCGGAGATCGCCACCGCCGGGGCGAGCAGCGACTGGATCACCTCGATCGCGGTCAGGATGGCCTGTTCCATAACTGCACTATGAGCTTTTTTTCTCCAACCGGCAAGCTCTAATCCCCGCCCCCCGGGGAAAACCGGAATTTTGCGCTTGCCTTGGCCGCGCCCTTCCATCAGAATCGCCAGGCTGGCAAAACGGACCGGAGAGAGGTCCCGGAACCACAGCAAGACGGTGAAACTCTTCGAATTCGAGGCCAAGAAGATCTTCCGGGAGAACGGCATCCCCGTCGCCGACTTCCTGGTCGTCGACCGGCCCGGACCGGGCGAGGACTTCGCCTCCGGACACCTGCCGGTGGTGATCAAGGCCCAGGTCCTGACCGGGGGCCGGGGGAAGGCCGGGGGGGTCAAGATCGCCCGGGACCTCGGGGAGTACCGCCGGCTCGCCCCCGAAATCCTGGGCCGGAAAATCAAGGGCCTGGAGGTGAAGAAGCTGCTGCTGGAGAAGAAGCTCGAGATCTCCCGGGAGATCTACGCCGGTTACACCATCGACCGGTCGAGCGGCAGGATCGCCCTGATGTTTTCCGCCTCCGGCGGCGTCGAGATCGAGGAGCTCGCCGTCTCCGACCCGGAGGCGATCGTCACCCGCCGGATCGATATCCTGGAGGGCTTGAGCCCCGCGGCGGCCGCCGAGGCGGTGGCGGAGGCGGGCTTCGCGGGAGAGACCCTCAAGACCCTGGCCGGCATCGTCCTCAAGCTCTACCGGGTCTTCACCGAATACGAATGCTCGGTCGCCGAGATCAACCCCCTGGTGATCACCGCCGCCGGGGAGATCGTCGCCGCCGACGCCCGGGTGGCGATCTACGACGAGGCGGCGGCCAAGCACCCCGAGTACTTCAAGGAGGAGGACACCTACACCGACCTGGAGAAGGCCGCCCGGAAGCTGGACCTCGTTTACGTCCAGATGGACGGCCAGGTCGGGGTGATCGGCAACGGGGCCGGGCTGAATATGGCCACCCTCGACATCCTGACCTACTTCGACGGCACCCCGGCCAACTTCCTCGAGGTCTCGGGGAGAACCTACGGCAAGGCCGAGGAGGCGATCCGCCTGGTCCTCTCCAACCCCAACGTGAAGGTGGTCTTCGGCAACTTCTTCGGCTGCATCTCCCGGTGCGACGTCATCGCCGAGGGTCTGGCCCGGGCGATCAGGAACGGCGCCGTCACCGCCCCCCTGGTGGTGGCGATGCGGGGCACCGGGGCGAAGGAAGGGATCGAGACGCTGAAGCGGGCCGGCCTGGAAGAGATCTACGAGGACGATATCGAGGCCGGCCGTCGGGCGGTGGAACTGCTCAAGGGGAAGTGATGTCCATCCTGATCGACAGGAACTCGCGGGTGATGGTCTCCGGAATCACCGGGAAAGAGGGGACCTTCCACGCCACGAAGATGATGGAGACGGGGACGAACGTCGTCTGCGGCGTCACCCCGGGCAAGGGGGGGAGCGAGCATCTCGGGGTCCCGGTCTACGACTCGGTCGAGGAAGCCCTGAAGCACCACGAGATCGACGCCTGCGGCATCTTCGTCCCGGCCCGGTTCGCCCGGGCCGCCGCCGACGAGGCGATCGCCGCCGGGGTGAAACTGGTGGTGGTCATCACCGAGGGGATCAACCCCCACGAGACCATCCGCTTCATCTCCCACGCCCGGAGGAAGGGCGTGATGGTCCTCGGCCCCAACACCCCCGGCCTGCTCACCCCGGACGAAGCCAAGATCGGCGTCCTCGCCACCGAGCTGGTCGAGCGGGGGCGGGTCGGGGTGGTCTCGCGGAGCGGGACGCTGACCGTGGAGATCTGCTACTACCTGATGCGGGAGGGCTACGGACAGTCCTCGATCATCGGCCTCGGCGGGGACCCCGTGGTCGGCACCTCCTTCACCGACATCTACCGGCTCTTCGAGGAGGACCCGGAGACCGACGCCGTGGTGGTGGTCGGGGAGATCGGCGGGACGATGGAGGAGGACCTGGCGGAGTACATCGCCGCCCGCGGGGGGAAGAAGCCCGCCGTCGCCTTCATCGCCGGCCAGAACGCCCCCGAGGGGAAGCGCCTCGGCCACGCCGGCGCCATCATCGAGCGGGGCAAGGGCTCGGCCGCCTCCAAGATCGAGGCCCTCACCCGGGCCGGGGTCAAGGTCGCCCGGGTTCCCTGGGAAGCGGGGACCCTGGTCAAGGAGATTCTCGGCTGACCTTCCGTTCGGTTCTTCCCGCCGGCCGTTTCCGGGAGCGGATTGCCGGGCTTCCCCATCCCGGCCCGAAGTGGTGAATTTCGCACCACTTCGGCGTTTTTCCCTCCACGACAATGCGTTGCAAACAACCCGCGCCGGGAATCGCCGTCCGGGGCATCACTTGATCCGCGGGATGGCCTTCTCCATCAGGGCGATGACCTTCTCGACGTTCCGGCTGAAGGTCTCGAGGATGGCCTCCCAGGAAACCGGCTCCTCGTCGGTCTTCCAGCAGTCGTAGTCGGTGGAGATCGCCACCGCGGCGTAGGGGATGGCGGCCTCGTTGGCCAGGGTGACCTCGGTGGCCAGGGTCATATTCACCACGTCCGCCCCCCACTGCCGGAAGAGGCGAGACTCCGCCCGGGTGGAGAACCGCGGCCCCTCGATCGTCACCACCGTCCCCTTTCCGTGGACCGGGTAGCCGAGTTCGCGGGCGGTGAGGATAAGCAGGGCCCGCAACTCCGGCGAGAACGGTTCCGCCATCGGGGTGTGTTTGGCCCCGTCCTCGAAACTCTCGTGGAAGGTCATCTTTCTTCCCTTCGTGAAGTCGATGAGCTGGTCCACCACCACCAGGTCCCCCCGCTCGATCTCTTCCCGCAGGGAACCGCAGGCGGAGGTGGCCAGGATGTGGGTCACCCCCTGCTCCTTCAGGGCGAAGATGTTGGCCCGGTAATTGACCCCCGAGGGGGAAAACTGGTGCCGCTTCCCGTGCCGGGATACGAGGACCACCTCCACCCCCTCGATCCGCCCGGTGGTGAGCACGCTCGAGGGGTTGCCGTAAGGGGTGACGATCTCCACCTCCCCGGGATCTTTCAGAATCTTCGGGTCGTCCAACCCGCTGCCGCCGATGATTCCGATCTTGGTCATATCAACCTCCAAGTAGGTCAGGCATTCCTGCCTGACCGAAAATTGTTTGTCCGCCCCAGGGCAGGTCAGGCCTTCCTACCCGGCATAAACAAGAAGCGATAGCTCACTTGACCAGATGGAAAAGCCGGGCAAGCCGAACCCGATAATGCACTGCTCTGGCAAACGTGGGGATGAGCATCACAATCATACCCCCGACCACGAATGAGAGGATCGTATTTTCCCAGGTCAGTAATCCCTGGCTGCCCCACATAACCAGGAAATAGACTCCGCCCGGCAAATAAAGAACCGTCGCCGTCACCACGCCGGGCGAGTACTCGCCGCTGAGAACGGTGGCGGAAATATGCAGGAAAGCATTGCTCAGAACCCACATCGCGGCCGACATACCGACCCACAGGTATTGCGCCGGGTTGCTGGAGTACAGGTAGCAGGCCAGGGTCAGAAATACGAAAAAGGCGCCATTCCCGATTAAATTCTGGGTCCGGTCGAACCGTCCGAGATATCGATCCGCCCATTTGACAAAGCCTAAAGTGAATTCCTCCACCATATGAAGAGCGTAAAACAGGCAGAAAATAAAAATCGCCGCTGGGGCTTCGCCGAAGGCAAGCAGTTCTTTCATCAAATATCGCTCCCGGATGCCGGGGATTGAGCAATGTGTCCCCGGAATTCGGTCAGGCAGGAATGCCTGACCTACTTTGCGCGTTCGGGCTTCGCCCGCATCCAGACGGTATAGACGGCAAAGGCGATGGCGAAGCTGGTGAACCAGGCGTAGGTGTAGAGGGACCGGAAGAACCCGGGGACCATTTCGGGGGGCAGGATCTCGACCTGGACCAGGAATCCGGGGATGTTGGGGAGCACCCCGAGGACGAAGGCGGCGATCCCCGCCCAGTTGAAACCGGCCGAGAAGGCGTAGGGACCGTCGGTCCGGTAGAGCCCCTCCAGGTCGAGCCTCCTCCTCCGGACCAGGTAAAAATCGGCGATCATCACCCCGGCCACCCCGCCCATCAGGGCCGAGTAGCCGATCAGCCAGGTGAAGATGTAGGCCCCGACGTTGGCCAGCAGCTTCCAGGGCATCATCACGATCCCGATCAGGCCGGTGACCAGGCCGCCCAGCCGGAAGGAGATCCGGGTCGGGGCCAGGTTGGAGAAGCCGTTGGCCGGGGCGACCACGTTGGCGGCGATGTTGGTGGTCAGCGTGGCCAGGGCCAGGATCGCCATCGAGAGGACGAGCATCCAGGGGATCCGTAAGTGGGCCAGGAGCGCGACCGGGTCCCAGGGGGCGGCCTCGGGGGCGAGAATCCGGGGGAAGGCGATCAGGGAGGCGCAGGTGGCGGCCACCCCGACGAAGGCGTAGAGGGTCATCGTGGTCGGGAGCCCGATCGCCTGGCCGAGGATCTGGTCCTTCTGCGAACGGGCGTAGCGGGTGAAATCGGGGATGTTGAGGGAGAGGGTCGCCCAGTAGCCGACCATCGCGGTGAGCAGCGGGAAGAAGACGGTGAAGGTCCAGGGGCCGGGGGGCGGGGCGGGCTTCCGCCGGGCGGTGGCGGAGAGGGCGACGGACGCCTCCTCGTCGGCGGACGCCCCGATCTCCACCGTCACCTCCATATCCTCCCCGGGGGCCGCCTCCGGCCAGGCGATCTCGAACTCGGGCCGGAAGGCTTCCCACCCGGCTTCCTCCAGGGAAGCCGGGGCCACCGCCACCCGCATCCGGTCGGCGCGGTAATTCCCCGCCGCGTCCCGCAGGGGGTCGAGGCGGCAGACCACCGCCCCCGGGGAGGTCTCCAGGCAGAGGGTGGGGCGGACAAAGCACTCCGACCGGCCGAGGACATTCCCCAGCCCGCCGCCGACCCGGATCGCCCAGATCAGGAGGGCGATCCCGACCAGGATCAGGGCCGGGGCGGCCAGGGACTCGAACCACTTGATCGACTCCGTCCCCCGCCAGACAATGATCATATGCAGCAGCCAGAAGGCGAGAAAGCAGGCCAGCTCGCCGCCGTTGATCCCGATGAAACTCTCCCGCAGGCCGGGAAGGAAGCCGGCGATCTCCGGCAGCGGGATCTTCGCCAGCTCGTAGATCGCCTTCCCGCCCATCCAGGCCTGGATCCCGAACCAGCCGCAGGCGACCAGGGCCCTCAGGATCGAGGGGATCTGGGCCCCCCGGGTGCCGAAGGAGGAGCGGATCAGGACCGGGAAGGGGATGCCGTACTTCGTCCCCGGGTAGGCGTTGAGGCACAGCGGGATGAGGACGATGGCGTTGCCGAGCAGGATCGTCCAGATCGCCTGGGTCCAGTTCATCCCGGCGGCGATCAGGCTGGCGGCCAGCATATAGGTGGGGATGCAGACCGCGATCCCGATCCAGAGCGAGGCCATGTTCCAGGTGTTCCAGGTCCGCCCGCTCACCGGGACCGGGAGGATATCGTCGTTGGCCAGGGGCGAGGACGAGACGTCGACGGTCAGTTCGTGGAGGCCGCCGATCACCCGCTCGGTTCCGGGGACCGGGGAGGCTTTATATTCGGTCATCTGGGGATCTCCTGTTTTTCAGGGTGTCGGACGCGGCCAACCGGTCGGGCAGGTCGGATAGACCGGGATCGCCGACTTGAAGCCGGATAATGACATACGCGGGGCGGGAAAGTCAACCCGATCCCCGGCCGAAAGGGCAGGGAAGAATTTTGTTTTGACAGCCGCCCGGACGGTCTGCTAATGTGAATTCATCCCTTCACAATATCCCTTTACCCCAACTCCATAAAGGAGGTGCGTGATGGCGGATATCTCCAAGGCCAACGAACAGGCGCTGAAGAAGCTCCTGGAGGCGCGGCCGTTCTGGGTGGACATCCAGCCGGCGATCGAGTGCGTCCCGGGGATGAAGAAGAATATGATCCTCCACTCCGGCCCCCCCTGCACCTGGGAGAGGATGAGCGGCCCGGTCCGGGGCGGCGTGATGGGGGCCCTGGTCTACGAGGGGCTGGCCAAGAACGCCGAGGAAGCGGCGGAGCTGGCGGCCTCGGGCGACATCGAGTTCGACCCCTGCCACCATCATAACACGGTGGGGCCGATGGCCGGGATCGTCTGCCCCTCGATGCCGATGATCGTGACCGAGAACGAGGTCACCGGCCAGAAGGCCTTCAACAGCCTCAACGAGGGGATCGGCAAGGTCCTGCGGATGGGGGCCTACGACGACGAGGTGATCGAGCGGCTGAGGTGGATGGAGCGGGCTTTGGGTCCGATGCTCCAGCGCGCCATCCGCAAGGCCGGCCGGATCGACCTCAAGAACATTATGGCCCAGGCGCTCCAGATGGGCGACGAGCTCCACAACCGCTCCCGGGCCGCCTCCTACATCCTCTTCACCAAGACCGCCCCCTACGTCCTGGAGACCATCGACCACAAGAGCCTCTCCGGCACCATCGAGGCGATGAAGTTCCAGGAGGCCAACATCCACAGCTTCCTCGGCTTCGCGATGTCCTCGGCCAAGGTCTCCCTGATGGCGGCGGAGAACGTCGAGGGGAGCTCGATGGTCACGGTGATGGCCCGCAACGGGACCGACTGGGGGATCCAGGTCAGCGGGCTGGGCAAGCAGTGGTTCACCTGCCAGTCCCCCGTTCCCGAGGTGCTCCTCTTCCCCGGGTTCAAGAAGGAGGACGTCGGCCGCGACATCGGCGACTCGGCGATTATGGAGACCTACGGGATCGGCGGCTGCGCCATCGCCGCGGCCCCGGCCATCGTCCAGTTCGTCGGCGGGACCTACGACCTGGCGGTCTCGAAGACGATGGATATGTACGAGATCACCCTGGGCGAGAACAACGTCTACCAGATCCCCTCGCTGAACTTCCGGGGGACCCCGACCGGGATCGACATCCTCCAGGTGGCGAAGAAGAACCTCCCGCCCTTCATCGACACCGGCGTGGCCCACAAGGACCCGGGGGTCGGGCAGGTCGGCGCCGGACTCTGCGACGCCCCGATGGAGGTCTTCAAGAAGGCCCTGGTGGCGTTCTCCAAGAAATACGCCAAGTGACAACGGAAAGGAGGGAAAAATGAGCAAGGGAACGATCGACTTCCTGAGCCAGGCGAAGTGGTACGACCTCAACCAGCCGCTGAGCATCTTCACCCCGCCCTGGCCGGGGGAGATGCCGCTGCAGATCCAGTTCTTCAAGCGGCTGACCGGCTCCTTCATCGGCGGGGCCGGGGCCAACGGCCAGCTGATCGAGTGGTCGAACAACACCGGGACCCACCTGGTCGGCCCGACCGCCTTCCACTCCGGGATGCGCTCGATCAACGACATCCCCCTGGAGGACATCTGCGGCGAGGGGGTGATCGCCGACATCTCCGGCGAGGTCTCCGACTACAGCCTCTACACCCCGGAGATGATCGAAAAAAAGGTCAAGGTCAAGGAAGGCGACATCCTGATCATCAACACCGGCTACCACAAGTTCGCCTACCACGAGCCCGACGTCAAGAACGCATCCGCCCAGGGCGGGATCGAGAACAAGGAGTTCGGCTTCCTGGTCCGGCATCCGGGGCCGGGGCCGGGGTTCTTCGAGTGGGCCCTGAAGAAGAAGCTGAAGGTGATCGGGGTGGACTGCGGATGCGCCGAGCACCCGATGAACACCAACATCCGCTATATGCACGCCCGGGAGTTCGCCAAGGCCGAGGCGAAGCTGAAAGCCACCCACGGCAAGACCTGGGACGAGGTCTTCCCGCCCGATAAGTACTACAAGCTGACCCACCAGACGATGCCCAAGGCGGGGCTGCTGCTGGCGGAGTCGCTGGGCGGCCAGATCAAGGAGCTGAGCAACCAGCGGGCCTGGATTATGATCCACCCGATCCCCTTCATGGAGGTCGAGTCGGCCTGGTCCCGGGTGGTGGCGGTGAAACCCCCCAAGGGGATGGGCGAGGTGGCGTTCTTCAACCGGATGAAGGGGGAGAAGATGTTCGATATGTCGATCCCCTTCTCCGTCCAGACCCCGCAATGGGCCAACTACGTCCCCCTGATCGTCCACTACACCAAGCGGGTGGGCGGGCAGTACTTCGGGCTGGGACGGAACAACGCCCACTGCAAGGCCAGCTTCCATTTAAGCTGCCATATGGACGGCGAGAAGCATTTCTCGATGGGCGGCAAAACCATCGGCCAGACGCCGATGGATTTCTGGATCGGCCCCGGGGCGATGGCCGACATCTCGGCGATGGTCTCCGACACCTCCGTCTACACCCCGGAGATGATCGAGAAGGTGGTCGAGGTGAAGAAGGGCGATATCCTGATCGTCAAGACCGGCTACTACAAGTACGGCTGGGCCAGCAAGGACTCCGACGAGTTCCGCTATATGATCCGCCACCCCGGACCATCGCCCGACTTCGCCGCCTGGTGTCTGAAGAAGAAGATCAAGTGGCTGGGCGTGGACTGCGTGGCGATGGAGCACCCGATGAACACCATCCAGCGGAACTGGCACCCCAAGACCTTCGCCGAGGCCGACCGGAAGATCACGGAGCAGTTCGGCAAGTGCTGGGACGAGGTCTTCCCCCTGGACAAGTACTACCAGGATATGCACCTCAACCTCTTCCCCAAGGGGATCATCCACGCCGAGAACCTGGGCAAGGACATCGAGCGGATGAAGAGCGGCCGCTACTTCTTCGGCTGCTTCATCCCCAAGGGGATGGAACTGGCCTCCTGCTGGGCCCGCTTCGTCGCCTGGAAGGAATAGCTTAAAATAATTCCCCTCCCCGACCTGACGGCCGGGGAGGGGAATTATTTTAGTGAGGCGGAATTTCAGGAGGGAGATATGGCGATAGCGCTGGAGTACGAGTATTTCAAGCCGGCGGACCTGGCCGACGCCCTGGAACTGAAGGCCCGGTTCGGGGCGAAGGGCCGGTTCCTGGCCGGGGGGACCGACCTGGTCAACGACCTCAACGACGAGTCAATCCAGCCGGAAGCGGTGATCGACCTCAAGGGGATCGGGGCGTTCAAGAAACTGGAGATGACTTCCAAAGGGCTTTTCGTCGGGCCCCTGGTCACCTTCTCCGAGCTGATCGAGTCCCGGACGGTGAAGTCCCGCTACCCCCTCCTCTGGGAGGCGGCCCGGGAGGTGGCCTCGACCGGGATCCGCAACCGGGCCACCGTGGCCGGGAACATCTGTTCCTGCGTTCCCTGTATGGACAGCGCTCCGCCCCTGGTCGCCTACCGGGCCCGGGTGCTGATCCGGGGGCCGGAGGGGGAGAGGGGCATCTCGGTTACCGAGTTTCTCCTCGGGCCGCGGAGAACCGCGCTGAAAGATAATGAGGTCCTCGCCGGGCTCCTCCTCCCCCGCCCCCCGAAGCACGGGGCCGCCTTCCTCAAGCAGAAACGCTATCGGGGTGAGGACCTGGCCCAATCCAACGTGGCGGTGCTGGCCCTGGAGGGAAAGGAGTACCGGGTGGTCTTCGGCTCGGTCGGCCCGACCCCGATCGAGGCGAAGAGGATCGAGAAACTGCTGGCCGGGAAGAAGCTCGACGACGGGCTGGTCAAGAAGACGAAGAAACTGGTCCGGGAGGAGATCACCCCCATCGATGACATCCGCTCCAGCCGGGAGTACCGGTTCCTGATGGCCGAGGTGATGCTGGAGAGGGGATTGAAGGCGGCCGCCGACCGGCTCAAGGGCAAGGGACCGGCCTACGGGACATCCCTGGTATAGGAGACGATTATGAAGAAGACGATCACGCTGACCTTAAACGGCGAGACCCGCGCGGTCGACATCGAGCCGAACGACATCCTTCTCGACGTCGTCCGCGACAAGCTGGGGGTGAAGTCGCCCAAGTACGGTTGCGGCCGGGGGGACTGCGGTTCCTGCACGGTGATTATGAACGGGAAGACCGTCCGGAGCTGCCTGATCCTGGCGATCGAGGCCGATGGATCGGAGATTGTCACCGTCGAGGGACTCTGTAAAGACGGGCTGACCCCGCTCCAGGAGGCCTTTCTGAAACACAACTCCTTCCAGTGTGGCTACTGCGCCCCGGGGATGACCCTCTCCGCCACCGAGCTGCTGGAGAAGAACCCGAAACCCTCCCGGGAGGAGGTGCAGGAAGCAATTGCCGGAAACCTCTGCCGCTGCACCGGCTACACCGCGATCATCGACGCGATCCTGGAGGTCGCGAAATAGCCCTTTAAGGATGGTCATTGCGAGCGCAGCTCAGTCGATCCGGCAGTCGTCTGACGGAGAAGCAATCTATCAGAGTTGAGATTGCTTCGGCCTCCGGCCTCGCAATGACGTGGAATACATTATCCTGTAGATCCTGTTATCCTGTCGAAAATCATCCCGTTCGTCCCGTCAATTATTGGAGGAGATTATGGAAACAACCAGAGTGGTCGGACATTCCTGTCCCCGGATCGACGGGAAGGAGAAGATCACCGGGTCCGCCCAGTACGTCGATGACATCGAGTTCGGTCCCAACCTGCTTTACGCCGAGGTCGTCGAGAGCCCCCATCCTTCGGCCCTGATCAAGGGGATCGACACCCGGGCGGCGAAGAAGGTCCCCGGGGTGGTGGCGGTGGTGACCGGGAAGGACTTCCCCTACAAGTTCGGGCTCTATATGCAGGATCGCCATATCCTGGCTCAGGACCGGGTCCGCTTCGTCGGGGAACAGGTGGCGGCGGTGATCGCCCGCGACCCCAAGATCGCCAAGCGGGCGGCCAAGCTGGTCAAGGTCGACTACCGGCCTTTGAAACCGGTCTTCGACCAGGTCAAGGCGGTCAAGGACAAGAAGACCCTGATCCACCCCGACCTGGGGAAGTACGAGCACGTCCCCTGGTTCTTCCCCAAGGGCGGGACCAACATCGCCCACCACCGGAAGATCCGCCGGGGCGACCTGGCCAAGGCCTTCGCCGACTCGGACGTGGTCCTCGAGGACGTCTACCACATTCCCCGTTACGCGCACTGCTGCCTGGAGGGACACATCGCGGTGGGGCTCTGCGACCACTCGGGCCGGCTGACCGTCTGGTCCTCCTCCCAGTCCCCCCACACCCAGCGCCACCTCTTCGTCGGGGCGCTGGCCCCGCTCGGCTTCACCCACAAGGACGTCCGGGTGATCACCCCCTACATCGGGGGCGGCTTCGGCGGAAAGGCCGGGGTGACGATGGAGATCCTGGCGGCGGCCTTCGCCACCAAGACCCGGGGGATGCCGGTCAAGGTCCGCTGGCGCCGCGACCAGGAATTCTACAACACCTATATGCGCCAGGCGGTCGAGACCCGGATCAAGATCGGGGCGACCAGGGACGGGAAGCTGGCCGCCTTCGAGATGGAGAACTATTGGGACGCCGGCCCCTACGTCGAGTACGGGGCCAACGTGGTCAACTCCTCCGCCCTCTCGGCCACCGGGCCCTACTACTTCCCAGCCCTGAAGATCGACTCCTACTGCATCTACACCAACCTCCCGGCCGCCGGCCCCTACCGGGGCTTCGGCTACTCGGAGATGCTCTTCTCGGTCGAGTCCCACCTCGACCGGCTGGCCCGGAAGCTGGGGATGAACCCGCTGGCCCTGCGGAAGAAGAACCTGCTCCGGCGGGGTATGCCGCTCTCCTACGGGGCGGGGATGACCGAGAACAACCTCGAGGAGTGCCTGGACCGGGTCGCCCAGGCCATCGGCTACGGGAAGAAGGAGAAATCCAAGGACCCCAGCAAGGCAATCGGCAAGGGGATCGCCGGGGCCTGGAAGGGCCCGGCGATGCCGCCTAACGCCTCCTCCTCGGCCTTCCTGAAGTTCAGCGAGGACGGCTCGCTCAACGTCCTGGTCTCCGGGATCGATATGGGCCAGGGCCTGCTGACCGTGATGGCCCAGGTCGCCTCCGAGGTCCTGACCGTCCCGGTGGAGAAGATCCGGGTGGAGTGCCCGGACACCGATCGCAACCCCTACGAGTGGCAGACCGTGGCCAGCCACGTCAGCTGGGGCTGCGGCAACGCGGTGATCAGGGCGGCGCTCGACGCCCGCGACCGGATCTTCGATACCGTCGGGCGGGCCTTCAAGTACAAACCGGAGTCGCTCTACCTCGAGGACGAACTGGTCAAGTGCCGCATCGACCCCGAATTCTCCCTCCCCTTCAAGAACTTCGTGATCGACGGGATTATGCTCTCCGACGGGACCTTCTGCGGCGGGCCGATCATCGGGCGGGGGATGTTTATGCCCGAGTTTATGTCCACCTTCTGCGACCCCGAGACCAGCCAGGGCGGCCATCCCAACCCCCACTACACGGTGGGGGCGGGCGGGATCGTGATCGAAATCGACAAGGAGACCGGGAAGGTGAAGGTCCTCAAGGCGGCCGAGGGGTTCGACTGCGGGAAGGTCCTCAACCCCTCGCTGGTCGAGGGGCAGGTGATCGGCGGGTTTATGCAGGGGTTGGCCACCGCCCTCTACGAGGATATGCGCTTCGGTGAGGACGGGGCGATCCTCAACCCCAACTTCACCGACTACAAGATCCCCACCGCGCTCGACGTCCCCGACGAGATCATTCCGATCATCGACGTCGAGACACCCCAGCACGACGGCCCCTACGGGGCCAGGGGGATCGGGGAGCACACGATGATCCCGGTCGCCCCGATGGTGGCCAACGCGGTCTACGACGCCGTCGGGATCCGGATCAAGCGCCTCCCGATCACCGCCGAGAAGATCGCCCTGGCCATCAAGGAAGGCCGGACCGAGGTCGATTAACCGCCGGCCTCGAGCAGGTAGGCGACCTGGACGTCCTTGTTCAGGGGGATGATGTAATCCCGGTAGACCCGGACCAGGACGGCGGGGTCGGCGCTGGTGCCGCCGGTCAGGGAGAGCTCCCGGCAGCAGGTCTCCGACTTCCTCTTCACCCGGTCGAGAACCGCCCGCTCCACTTCGGGGTCGGTGATCCGCCCCCGCAATCCCTCCTCGTCCCCCCGGCGGCAGAGTTCCCCGAAGAGCTCCGGATCCTGACGGTGCTTGGCCTCGGCGACGAACTTGCCGTAGTGGACCCGCTTGGAGATCGCCTGGAGGCAGGTGACGTCGCAGAGCGAACTCGACCCGTACTGCCGGTCGTCGCCGGGACGGCAGATCAGGGGGACGATCTCCTGCTCGTAGACGGCCCGCAGGCGCGCGTTGATGTTGACCCGGTTGGGCCGGAGCGGGTTCTCGGCGTAATCCAGCGGGGGGAGGAGCGGCTCCGGGAGATCGGAGAAGAAGGGATGCTCGTCCGGGCTGGTGTAGCGGCGGATCCGGGCGTGGACCTTCTCGATCTCCCGCAGGTGGTAGCCGACCAGGCTCTCCCCCTCCAGGGCGGGGCCGAAAGCCCCCGGCCGGTAGATGAGGGGGTTCCGCCGGAACTGGGCCCGCTCGATCAGCTCGAAGATGATCGTCTCCTCCAGGCGGGCCAGGACGTTGCGGATGTTGCCCAATAACAGATGCTCGCTCATAACCAACCCACCTTATAAAAATATTCACCGCAAAAAGATAACTGAAATAATTGAACCGCAAAGAACGCAGAGAACGCAGAGAATAAATTTAGTTTGATTTTGCGAAATATTCCACCGTTACGGCATCCAAAATAATTTCGGGCAGGCATTCACGACAGCGAAAATATATTCAAAAGCTCTTTGCGTCCTTTGCGCTCTCTGCGGTTCAAAATTGGTTTTGGATGGGGTCGCTCATTGGTGGAATGCCTTGTGGAAGAAGACGGCGAGCTCGGAGGCGGTCCTCTCGTCGATGCCTGACTCCAGGAGGCGGGAGACGTATTCGGCCATCGGCATCCCGACCGCCTCTTCCTGGTGATGCTCGACGAAGAGCCGGTGGACCCGCTTCCTCCAGGTCCGCATCAGGTGGAAGTCGTAACCGGTCTCCCACTCATCGCCCCGGTCGGGGTACGTCTCCCGCCAGAGCTCTTCCCAGATGTCCCAGGACCGGACCGCCAGGGCGGTCTGGATCGCCCCGAAACTGTAATACTTATCCGCCTCCCCCGCCCGGGCCAGGTAAAGGATCTGTTCCACCCGGGCCCGGAAACCGGGCTCGTCCCCGGTTTCCCCGTCGGCGTCCTTGATCGCGGCGAAGAGCATCCCCACCCGGCCGAACCGGCGGGCTTGATCAACCTTGTCCCTCGCCCGGGGGGCCAGGCTCTCCATAATCTTGACGACCGCCCGGGAGTGATCGCTCTTCAATGTTCCCCTCCGGCCGCTGGCCGCGGGTTAAAGCGCGTTGCCGGTCCTCTTCCCGGCGGTCACGCACTGGTAGGTGTCCCAGGCGATGACCAGCTCCTCGTCGGTGGGGATGACCCAGATCTCCACCCGGGACCCCTCCCGCGAGATCCGGCCCTCCCGGGAGCTCATCTCCCGGTTGAGTTCGGGGTCGAGGACCAACCCGAGGAATTCGAGATGGGAAAGGGCCTTCTCTCTTACCAGGCCGGCGTTCTCCCCCACCCCGCCGGTCAGGATGACCGCGGCGGCCCCATTGAGGGCGGCCAGGTAGGCCCCGATGTACTTCTTCAGCCGGTAGCAGTAGATCTCCAGGGCCAGCCCGCAGGCCTCGTCCCCGGCGGCGGACGCCGCCATAATCTCTCGCATATCGTTGGACTTTCCGCTCAGGCCCAGCATCCCCGACTCCTTGTTCAGGATCCGGGTGAAACCGGCGATATCCAGCCCCTCCTTCTCCATCAGGAACTGGTGGATGGCCGGGTCGAGGTCGCCGGACCGGGTCCCCATCACCAACCCCTCCAGGGGGGTCAACCCCATCGAGGTATCGAGGCTCCGGCCGTCCTTGATGGCGGTGATCGAGGCTCCGTTTCCCAGGTGGCAGGTGACGGCGGAGGTCAGGGGCGGCTTCCGGCCCGCCAGCTGGCAGTAACGGTAGAAGACGTAACGGTGGCTGGTCCCGTGGAAGCCGAACCGACGGACGTGGTATTTCCGGTAAAACCGCGGGGGAATGGCGTAGAGATAGGAGGCGGGGGGCATCGTCTGGTGGAAGGCGGTGTCGAAGACCCCGGCCTGGGGTACGCCGGGGAGGATCTCCCGGGCGGCCTCGTAGCCCTTGAGGTTGGCCGGGTTGTGGAGCGGGGCCAGATCCGAACACTCCCGGAACCGGGCCAGGACCTTCCCGTCGATCAGGACCGAGGCGGCGAACTCCTCCCCCCCGTGGACCATCCGGTGGCCGACCGCCTCGATCTCCCCGATCCGCTTCAGGACCCCGAGCCGGGGATCGAGGAGAAGGCCGATGATCCTCCGGATCGCCTCCCGGTGGCCGGGGATCGGCTCCACCGCTTCAAACTTTTCCTGATCCCGGGCCCGGCAGGTGACGATCGCGTCCTCTTCCCCCACCCGTTCCACCACCCCGCGGGCGTGGACCACGTTGGCCCGCCGCTCGAAGAGTTCCTTCGAGGTTTCGATCACCTGGAACTTGACCGAGGAACTTCCGCAGTTCAGGACCAGTATTTTCACCGCCGACAGTTTAGCAGTCCCCCCCCGCTCCGGCAATCAGGAAACCGGGAAAGGCAGGGAAAGGTATTTCCTCCGGGGACTGCCGGGAGATAAACTGCTATACTGAGTCAGCGATGTCCGATCGGCCGACAATCAAACTCGAGCCGGGGCAGAAACCGGAAGCCCTCTTCCGGCCGCCTCTCCTGGGGCGGCTGGAGGAGCTGCTGCCGGGTTTTCTCGCCCGGGCCCGCTGGTTCGGCGGGAAGGCCCGGGAACTGGCGGCGGCCCGGGTCGCCGCCTCCCTCCCCCTTCCCGGGGGACTGGAGCCGGGGCGGTTCCTGGTGGTGGCCGTCTCCTACCGGGACGGGGGGGAGGAGTCCTATCTCCTGCCCCTGGTCTGCACCTCCGGCGGCGAGACGCCCCCCGAAAACTCCGGGGCGGTCCTGGCCGCGACCGGAGCCGGCCAGGAGAAAGTCCTGATCTACGACGGCTGCTGGAGCCGGAGGTTCCGCGAGGGGTGCTTCCGCCTGATCGCGGACGGGGAGGCGCTGGCGACGGGGAGCGGCGAGATCCGCGGGGTGCCGGGTCGGGCCATCCGGAACCGGCAGGGAGGGGAAGGACGACCGCCGAAATCAAGGGTTCTGGGGAAGGAGCAGTCCAACACCTCGCTCCTCTTCGGCCGGGAATTCATCCTCAAGCTCTACCGGCGGCCGGAGAACGGGGTCAACCCGGAGGTCGAGATCACCCGCTTTCTCACCGAGGGGGCCGATTTCGACCGGATCCCCGCTTTCGCCGGGACGATCGAACTCCGTCTCCCCGGACGGAAGACGGTCTCGGCCGCGCTCCTCCAAGGCTACGTCCCCCACCAGGACGACGGCTGGAGCTACACCCTGGGCGAGGTCTCCCGCTTTCTCGCCGCCTCCACCCCTCAAGAAGCTCGGCGAACCCGGGAAGGATACCTCGCCTTCGCCCGGAAACTGGGGGAGCGCACCGCCCAGCTGCACCGGGCGCTGGCCTCGAATCCCGGCGACCGCGCCTTCGCCGCCGAGCCGGAGACCTCCGGCGACCGGGAAAGCGCGGAGCGCTCGGCCCGGGAGCTGCTCGACCGGGGCCTGGCCGCCCTGGCCGGCACCCTCGACCGACTGGACGGGGGGAGCCGTCAATCCGGCGCGCGCCTCCTCGCCGAGAAGGACGCCCTCCGCCGGATGATCGGCGGCGCCGCCGGCCGCGAGGCAACGGGCGGGAAGATCCGGATCCACGGCGACTACCACCTCGGACAGCTGCTCCGCACCGGCGACGACGCGGTGATCATCGATTTCGAGGGCGAACCGGCCCGTCCCCTGGAGAAGCGGCGGCGGAAACGCTCCCCCCTGGTCGACGCCGCCGGGATGGTTCGATCCTTCCACTATGCCGCCCTGGGGGCGATCTTCCTCTCTCCCCGGGAGAGACCGGACCCGGACGAGCTGTTTTCCCGGGCCGGGGACTGGTACCGGGCGGTCAGCCGCGCTTTCCTCGATTCCTACCGCCGGGTGATGGCCGAATCCCCCGGTCTCCTCCCCGCCGGTCGGGAGGAAGAGGACGCTCTCCTCGCTCTCTTTCTCCTGGAGAAAGCGGCCTACGAGCTGAACTACGAGCTGAACAACCGCCCCGACTGGGCGATCATCCCCCTCCGCGGGCTGGAAGACCTCCTGCGGAGAGGGAGCCGAGCCGGGAAAACCCCACCCGGCAACTGAACAAGGAGGGACGACTATGGGTTTCTTCGACCAACTGAAGAAATTTGTCACCGGCGGAGGGGCCAAGGTCTCCGTGGAAGCGGTCGAGCCGGCGCGGGGGGGGCCGTTCCCGGTCAGGATCCACGCCGCCGTGGCCGACGGGGACCTGGCGATCGGCGGGGTCTATCTGAAGATCGCCTCGCTGGAGACGGTGGTGGTGAAGGACGTCGAGATCGCCCGGCAGGTCGGCGAGAAGCTGGAGACGGTGCGGGAGGATATCGAGAAGACCACCACCGTCCACGACCAGAAGATCGCGGTGGCCGGCCCGACGACCCTGAAGGCGAACGAGGAGTACGACTGGGAGACACCGGTCACCCTGCCCGGAGACGCCCTCCCGACCTACCTGGGGATCACCGCCCGCCACGAATGGAAGATCCTGGCCGGGCTCGACGTTCCGGGGAACGACCCCGATTCCGGCTGGGTGACGATCGAGCTCGACTGATCCCGCCCTCCCGCCGACCGGCGGCCCGGGGAGACTGAACGTTTTCTCCCGCGCCGGGGTCTAACAACCGGTGATGAAGCTTGTCAGAAATGTCAGGGTGGCGGTTCTCCCGGTTTTGGCGGCGGGCTGCCTGATCGGCTGCGAGGAGCCGGCGAGGATCGGCCCCGGGACGGCCACCCCGTCCCCGCCCGCCCCGGCAGCCTCGCCGGGCACCGCCGGACCGGAAGCCGGACCGGCCCCGGGTCCGGTCCGGAGGCTGGGAGACGAGATCGCCGCCGCGGTCGAGAGGGTCCTCCCCTCGGTGGTGGTGGTCCGGACCGAGGCCGTCAGCTACCAGTTCGCCCGGGACTCCTGGTGGGGGCACATCTACTCCCTCCCCCGGCGGCTGGCAGGACAGGGATCCGGGGTGATCATCGCCCCGGACGGGCACGTCCTCACCTGCCACCACGTGATCTCCGAGGCGGAGGAGATCGAGGTCGTGCTCAACGACGGCACCCTCTACCCGGCCCGGCTGGTCGGTTGCGACCCCTCCTCCGACCTGGCGGTCCTGAAGATCGAGGGCGAGAAGAAGGACTTCGCCGCGATCGAGGCCGCCGACTCCGATCGGGTCCGGGTGGGGGAGTTCGCGGTGGCGATCGGGTCGCCCTTCGCCCTCTCCGGCTCGGTCACCCTGGGGATCGTCAGCCAGAAGGGCCGGTCGGTGGGGCTGCTGCCCTACGAGGACTACATCCAGACCGACGCCTCGATCAACGTCGGCAACTCCGGGGGCCCCCTGGTGGACATCGAGGGGAGGATGATCGGGATCAACAACGCCATCACCACGGCCGGCCCGCTCGCCCGGGGCAACCTGGGGATCGGCTTCGCCGTCCCCTCCAACCTGGCGATGGAGGTGGCCCGGGGACTGATCGAGCGGGGGAGATACGACCGGCCCCGGCTGGGGGTCCGGCTCGGGCAGCTCAACCCCGCCGCCGCCTACCGGATCCTGGGGGAAGAGACCGGGGTCTTCATCGACTCCGTCCTCCCCGGCTCCCCGGCCGAAGAGGCGGGGGTGCTGGACGGAGATATCATCCTCGCGATCGACGGGGAGGCGGTCACCACGATCGTCGAGGTCCAGCAGGCGGTCCTGAAGCACGATTTCGACGAGCCGGTCGCGGTGAAGGTCCTGAGGCGGGGACGGGAGAGGACGGTGATCGTGCGGACGGGTGGGAAGGGAGGGGATGGTGATCGGTGAGCAGTAAGCAGTAAGCAGTGAGCAGTAAGCGCCCGGAGCACTCGGCGCTATGCACTTTGCGCCCGGCGCTCGGCGATTTCCTACCGCTTGTACCTGATCCGGCGGGCGGGCTCGAAGGGACTCTTGCGGTGCTTGAGGATGTCGCCGTAGAGCTCGATCCGGCGGTCCTCCAGGTGGTCGAACTCCATCGGGCTCCTGGTCCCGTAGGTGATGAACTTCAGGGGTTCGGGGTCGAGTTCGGCGGAGACGATCTCCTCGGTCCCCCGCGCCTGGGCGATCTTCTGCCCGATCGGGTTGATGATCATCGAGTGGCCGAAGTTGAAGTTCCCGCCCCCGTCCGGCCCCCCCACCGCGTTGACGGCCAGGAGATAGACGTGGTTGTCGTAGGCCCGGGCCCGGTTGGTGAAGTCCCAGATCTCGAAGGAGCGGAGGAGCGCCGAGGGGCGGACGATGATCTCCGCCCCCTTCAGGGCCAGGATCCGGGAGAGCTCGGGGAAGTCACCCTCGTAACAGATGGTGATCCCCATCTTGGCGAAGCCGAGGTTGAAGACCGGCAGGGCGTTGCCGGGGGTGGTCCAGGAGCGCTCGCCGGGGAAGGGATGGGTCTTGCGGTAGACCCCGGCCAGCCTCCCCTGGGGGCTGATCACCAGGGCGGAGTTGTAGATCCGCCCCCGCTCCCTCCCCTTCTCGTACATCGGGAAGACCACCCAGACCTTCAGCCGCCGGGCCAGCTTCTTCACCGCCCGGGGGGAGGCCCCGTCCAGTGGCTCGACCAGCTCCCAGAACTTCCGGGTCTCCATCCCGGGGACGAACCCGGTGGTGATCGTCTCCGGAAGAACAATCAGCCGGGGGCGCGACTGGTCGTAGGCTTCCTTGATCTTCTTCAGGCATTTCTCCGTGTTGGCCTCGATCTGGTTGGGCCGGATGGCGAACTGGACGCCGCTGACGACGATCTTTTTCATGATTATCCCTCCCCGGTTTGCCCCGCTATTATCGTACCGGCGCGCGCGACGGTCAAGGCGGGATTTGCCGTTGACGATCCCGGCCGTTGACGATCCCGGCCTTGACCGGAAACCGCGGCCTCTATATTATTGACCGATAGCGGACTTCAGCCTGACGGTAATGCCAACCCGATAAGGAGAGCGCCGATGACGATGCCCCTGAAAGGAATCAAGGTCCTGGACTTCACCCGCGTCCTGGCCGGCCCCTACTGCACGATGATGCTGGCCGACCTGGGAGCCGAGGTGATCAAGATCGAGGCCCCGGGGAAGGGCGACGATTCGCGGCACTACGGCCCCCCATACATCAACGGAGAATCGATCTACTTCCTCTCCATCAACCGGGGAAAACAGTCGGCGGTGATCGACCTCAAGTCCGACCGGGGCCGGAAGATCGCCCTGGGGCTGGCGGGAAAATGCGACGTGGCGGTGGAGAACTTCCGCCCTGGTTCGATGCAGAGGCTGGGCTTGGACTGGCTTTGCCTGAAGAAGGTCAACCCCCGCCTGGTCTATGCTTCCCTGAGCGGTTTCGGCCAGACCGGCCCCGACAGCGGCAAGCCCGGATACGACCTGATCCTCCAGGCCGTGGGCGGATTCATGTCGATCACCAGCCCGGTGGAGAACGGGCCCTTCACCCGCTCGGGGGTCTCGGAGGCGGACATCGTCGCCGGGATGACCGGCGCCTTCGCGATCGTCTCCGCCCTCTACCGACGCGAGAAGACCGGCAAGGGGGACTACATCGACGTCTCGATGCTCGACTGCCAGTTCGCCTTCCTCACCCCGATGATCGCCGCCTACCTCAACAAGTCGATCGTGGCCCGGCCGGTGGGAAACCGCCACGCCCTGATCGCCCCCTTCGCCGTCTTCAAGACCGCCGACCACGACGTGGTGATCACCGGCGGCAACGATAAGCTCTTCGCCCGGATCTGCGAGGTCCTCAAACTCGACCGGCTGACCGGCGACCCCCGGTTCGCGCACAACTCCGGCCGGATCATCAATCACGGGGAACTTCAACGGTTGCTGGAAGCCCAGACCCGCAAGTGGAAGTCAGAGCGACTCCTGGCCGCCCTCCAGCACCGGGGCGTCCCCGCCAGCCGGATCAACACCGTCCGGGAGACCTGCCGGGAACCCCAGATCCGGGCCCGGAATATGATCCAGACCGTCGACCACCCGGTGACCGGTCCGGTCCGGCTCCACGGGATCGCCCCCAAGTTCGCCTCCGGCGACGACCGGCTGAGAAACCCCGCCCCCCGGCTGGGCGAGCACACCGCCCGGGTTCTGAAGAGGGAACTGGGACTGAAGACCGCCGAGATCACCGAGCTGGTCGGGGGGAAGGTGATCGCGCTGGAGATGGAGAAGCGGCGGCGGGGAAAGAAGTAGGCAGTGGGCAGTGGGCGGTAAGCAGTGAGCAGCAAGCGGTGAGCTGATTCAAGCGCGGATGTAGACTTTCCCGGGGAGGCGGCGGATCAGCCGCTTCAGCTCCAGGGAGACCAGGGCGGCGGTGAGAGCCGGCGAGGGGAGGGCGGTCTTGGCCAGGATGGCTTCCATATCCATCTCTTCCTCGCCCAGTGCTTCCCAGGCCAGTTTCTCCTCCGGGGAGAGGTTCTCCAGGCGGCGGGAGGCCGGCGGCGCGGTGGCGGGGGGCGGTCGGTGTTCGGGGAAGAGGTACTCGAACTCCTCGAGGATGTCGTCGATCCCGGAGACCATCTTCGCCCCGTCCCGGATCAGGGCGTTGGCCCCCTGGGCGGAGTAGCTGTCGATCCTCCCCGGGACCGCCATCACCACCCTCCCCTGCTCCATCGCCAGCCGGGCGGTGATCAGGGCCCCGCTCCGCTCGGCCGCCTCCACCACCACCGTTCCCAAAGAGAGCCCGCTCACCACCCGGTTGCGGAGGGGAAAGTTCTGGCGGTCGGGGACCGCCCGGACCGGGAACTCGGAGATCACCGCCCCGGAACCGGCGATCTCTTCGGCCAGTCCGCGGTTCTCGGCGGGGTAGATGTTCCCCAGTCCGCTCCCCAGCACCGCTATCGTCCGCCCGCCGCCGGCCAACGCGCCGCGGTGGGCCTCGGTGTCGATCCCCCGGGCCAGGCCGCTGACCACGGTGAAACCCCGGGCGACGATCTGGGAGGCCAGCTTCCGGGCGGCCTGGAGGCCGTAGTGCGAGGCCCGGCGGGAACCGACCACGGCCAGGGCCGGCTTGTCTTCCGGGACCAGCGAGCCCATCTGGTAGAGAACCGCTGGCGGGTCGTAGATCTCCTTGAGGTTCTCCGGATATTCGGGATCGAAGATGGTGAGAACCTCGAGACCGAGCTTCCCGATCAGCCGGAACTCCTCCCGGTATTCCAGCTCTTCCCAGTTCCGGATCGCCCGGGCCAGCCGGGAGCCGATCCCCTCCACCCGGCTCAGGGCCGAAGCGGGCTGGCGGAAGATCTCGGCGGCCGTCCCGAAATGGGCCATCAGGTTCCGGATCCGGACGGTCCCCAGTCCCCGGACCAGGTTGAGGATTACCAGGTACTCCCGTTCTTCCATCTCGATCTTCCCCGGTCAGGGACGGCGGCCGGAGGTCCCGGCCTCCCGGCGGGACTTCCAGAAAAGGCGGACGAGGACGGCCGCCTCCGCCATCAGCCAGAGGGTGAGGACCAGGATGCTCGCCCCGGTGATGATCAGGGGCCAGCTCCCGGCCCGCCAGAATTCGCCGAGCTTGATCAGCATCGCCGCCAGGGTCACCGTCAGCATAAAGACCATCGGGATGGAAAAAAACAAATGCGTAGCTATTCCGAAGGCAAACTGAATACCGAAGGGGAGTTTCAGGTTTATTGTTTTGATAGGATTTTTCCTGAATTCAAATAGATAGACACTAACCGCCAGCAAACCGAGGCCGGCCAGGAGCTGGTTGGTGGTCCCGAAGAGCTGCCAGAGGGTGAGGCCGGCCGGAACCCCGCCGATCTTCATCAGGGCGAAGTAGCCGATGGCGGCCGTCCCGACCAGGGAGGAGAGGTAGCGGTTCTTCAGCGGACGGATCCTGAAGGTGGACCCGATCGCCTCCACGTTGTAGCGCATCAGCCGGGTCCCGGAGTCGAGGGTGGTCAGGGCGAAGGCCACCACCACCACCGAGATGAAACTGGCGGCGTAATCACGGGGGACCCCCAGCCGGGAGATGAATCCGGCCGACCCCTCGATGAAGACCTGAAGCTGGGGACCGAGGCCTTCCATCTTCCCCCAGTCGGCGTACCGGTCCAGCCACTCGGCCCGGCCGGCGAAGGTGGCGGTGCAGGCCAGGATCACCAGCACCGCCAGGAAACCTTCCGCCAGCATCGCCCCGTAGCCGATGAAGCGGGCGTGGGAGATCCGGCTCAGCTGCCGGACGGTGGTCCCGGAGGAGACCAGGTTGTGGAAACCGGAGATGGCCCCGCAGGCGATGGTGATGAAGAGGAAGGGGAAGACCGGCGGCAGCCCGACCGCCCCCCGGTGGACCGCCGGGGCGACCACCCGGTTGCCGCCGATCAGCAGGCCGGCCAGCATCAGCAGCAGGGCCAGGTAGAGCTGGTAGGAGTTGAGGTAATCGCGGGGCTGGAGGAGGAGCCAGACCGGGAGGACCGAGGCGGCGAAGGCGTAGAGCAGAAGGATATAGACCCAGAGGGTAACCGCCCGACCCCGGGCCGGAACGACGGCCTCCGCCCAATCCGGCCGGCCAATCTCCTGAAAGTGGTTCCTGGCCTCCTCCGGGGTAAAACAGGTTCCGTTGGCTGCCAGCGCCGCCCGGGCGTCCGGCGGCAGGAAGGAGTGGCAGATGACCACCCGCCAGCGCATCCCCCCCTCGATCATCGCGAACATCAGGATTACCCCGATCGCCGTCGCCAGCCAGGGGGCGGTCCCCTTCCGGTAGATCAGCCAGCCGGTGCCCATCGCGATCGGCATCAGGGCGAAGACCGGGACCACCGCCTGGGGGTAGAAGTCGGTGAAGAGAACCGCCACCAGGTAGGCGAAGACCCCCATCGCCAAGGCGAGGAGGAAGAAGATTACCAGCATCATCAGGGTCCCCGCCCGGTAGCCGATCAGGTCCCGGACCACCTCGCCGATCGAGCGGCCCTCGTTGCGCAGCGAGATCACCAGGGTCCCGAAGTCGTGAACGGCGCCGAAAAAGATCGAGCCGAAGATGACCCAGAGCAGGGCCGGCAGCCACCCCCAGATCACCCCGATCGCCGGGCCGAGGATGGGACCGAGGCCGGCGATGGAGACGAAGTGGTGGCTGAAGAGGATCCCTCCCCGGGTGGGGACGAAATCGATCCCGTCCTCCCGGACCCGGGAGGGGAGCTTCTCGTCGGGCAGGAGACGGAAGATTTTCCGCTGGAGGAAGCCGGCGTAGAAAGAGTAGGCCAGGACAAAACCGACGACCGAAATGACGACGAGGATCAGAGCGCTCATCTATCCGCTCCACGGGATGTGACCCGTGGCCGGCCAGGTGCCGCCCCCCGCGGGGACTGGCTCAGTTGGCCAGTAACTTTAGTTACTTTGAACTTCAGGCACTTGAAGCTTCCAAAGGAGCCGTCGATCCCGATAGCGATACCGATCCCGATAGCGATTACTGCTCCCTGCGCGGGCTCTGGGAACTTTGAACTTTGAACTTTGAACTTTAAACTTCCTTCAATCCCCGTAAAGGGGGACGATCCTGAAGCTGTCGGCGTCGACCAGCCCGCGGTCGGAGATCTTCAGCGAGGGGATCGGCGGCAGGGCGAGGAAAGAGAGGGTCATAAACGGGTCCGGCAGGGTCGATCCGAGATCGCGGGCGGCCTGGTTGAGCCGGATGATCCGCCGCCGGACCTCGGACAGCGGGCCGGGGGAGATGATCCCGGCGATCGGCAGCGGCAGCGACGCCATTACCCGGTCGTTGGCGACCACCACCTGCCCCCCTCCCAACCGGACTATCTCGATGACCGCGGTCATCATATCCCGGTCATCGGCCCCGGTGACGATGATGTTGTGGGAGTCGTGGGCGACCGAGGAGGCGAGCGCCCCCGACTGGAGACCGAAACCGCGGACGAAACCGAGACCCATCCTTCCCGAGGCGGTATGCCGCTCGATCACGCCGATCTTCAGGATATCCCGCTGCGGGTCGGAGATCGCCTCTCCCTTGCGGGTCTTCAGGGTCAGCCGCAGTTTTTTCGTGAAGATCTGGTCGGGAACCACCCCGATCACCCGGGCCTTCCCCTTCCCGGCCGGGACGGTGAAGTCGCCCAGCTCCAGCCAGTTGATATTGATCGATCCGCGGAGCTTGGGCAACTCCGGCTCCCAACCCTTGAGGACCATCCTGCCTCCCCGGGCCGCCAGCCGCCCGTCCTTGAAGACCAGGTCGACCTGGAAATTCTTGAAGTTATCGAAAGTGACGAGGTCGGCCCGGTAGCCGGGAGCGATCGCCCCCAGGTTGAGCAGGCCGAAGTAGCGGGCGGGGTTGATGGTGGCCATCCGGATCGCGTCCACCGGATCCAGCCCCTCGGCGATCGCGGTCCGAACCAGGAAGTCGATATGCCCCTGGGTCACCAGGTCTTCCGGGTGGCGGTCGTCGGTGGCCAGCAGGCAGCGGCGGCAGGAACCGGGGGTGCAGACCGGCAGCAGGGTCTTGAGGTTCTTGGCCGCCGTCCCCTCCCGGAGCATTATGAACATCCCCCGGGCCAGCTTCTCCCGGGCCTCCGGAAGGGTCGAGCATTCGTGGTCGGAGCCGATCCCGGCGGCGATGTAGGCGTTGAGGTCCTTCCCGGTGAGGCCGGGGGCGTGGCCGTCGATCGGGCGGTCGCCGGCGGACCGGAGCTTGGCCATCACCTCCGGGTCCCGGGCCAGGACGCCGGGAAAATTCATCATCTCGGCCAATCCGAGGACCCGCTCCTCGCTCCAGAGCGAGGCGAGATCGCGGCTGGTCAGCTCGGCCCCCGAGGTGTCCAGCCCGCAGGCCGGGACGCAGGAGGAGAGCATCGCGAAGACGTTGAGGGGGACGCCCCGGCTGGCGTTGAGCATATACTGGATCCCGCTCACCCCGAAGACGTTGGCGATCTCGTGGGGGTCGATCACCACCGTGGTGGTCCCGCGGGGGACCACCGCCCGGGCGTACTCGGGGACGGTCACCATACTGCTCTCGATGTGAACGTGGGAGTCGGTAAAACCGGGGGCGCAGTAAGCCCCCCGGCAGTCGATGACCTTCCTGGCCCGGTAATCCCCCAGTCCGAGGATGATCCCGCCGGCCACGGCGATCGAGGTCTTTTCCACCTCGCCGGAGAAGACATTGACTACCCGGCAGTTCCTGAGCAGGAGGTCCGCCCTCCCCTCGCCCCGGGCCAGGGCGATCCGTTTTTCCAATTCCATAATCGGCTCTCCTTAATCCTGCAGACCTGAACTCCGATTAAAGGGATCAATCGTACTTCTACTCGCACTCGTTCTCTTACTCCTACTCGTACTCGTCCCCTGCCCGGTAAACTATCGAGTATGAAGACGAGTACGAGTTCGAGCACGAGTGAAGGGTATAATACCGGTACGGATCAGCTAATCAGGTATTGGTTTCTTCCACCGGCGCCCGGGAGAGGATCCCCGGTCCGCTGATCTCCAGCCGGACCACCCTCCGGTCGGTCGCCTGGATAATCTTGAAGCGGTAATCCCTCCAGGTGACTTTTTCGTCCGCCGCCGGGATCCTCCCCAGGAGGTCGATCAGGAAACCGGCGACCGTCTCCTCTTCCCGGTCCTCGGGGAGATTGAGGCCGAGGGCGTCGTTCAGCTCGTCCAGCCGCATCCGCCCGGAAACCTCGGCCACCCCGCCCTTGATCCGGAAGGGAGAAACCTCGTTCAGGTCGTACTCGTCGCGGATCTCCCCCACGATCTCCTCGATGATATTTTCCAGGGTGACGATACCCGCCACCCCGCCGTACTCGTCGACCACGATCGCCATCCGGGCGTTGCCGGTCCGCATCTCCTCCAGCAGTTCATCCAGGGGCTTCGACTCGGGAACTATGTAGGGCTCCCGGATATAGGGGCCGATCTTCTCCTCCGCCGGCAGCAGCACCAGGTCCGAAGCCTGGACGATCCCGATGATCCGGTCCACCCGCTCCCGGTAAATCGGGATCCGGGTGTGGCCGGATTCGCTGATCAGCCGGCGGATCTCGCCGGCGGTGGCGGACTCGGGGGCCAGGTTGACGTCGATCAGCGGCACCATCACGTCGGAGGCGTCGTATTCCCCGAACTCGAAGACCCGGGCGATCATCCGCTCCTCGTCCTTCGAGAGCATCCCCTGCCGGAAACCCTCCTCGATCAGGAGGCGGATATCGTCCACCGAGGTGAAGAGCCGGTTGGCCTCCGGAACCACCCCCAGGCCCCGGACCAGGCCGGCCGTGATCCAGGAGATGACCCGGACCAGGGGGTAGAGAATATGATAGGCCGCCCGCAGGGGATAGATCAGAAGCAGGCACATCCTGGTCGCCCGGGTCCGGCTCAGGTTCTTGGGGGTGATCTCGGCGAAGATCAGGATCAGGGGAAGCATAACCACGGCGGCGATCAGCGCCCCCCCGTCCCCGAAGCGCCGGGAAAGCAGGGCCGAGGCCAGGGTGGCGCCGAGAATCAGGAAGAGATTGATCCCCACCATCGTGGTGGAGAGAAAGGTCTCCGGGTTTTCCTGCATCTTCTCCACCATCCGAGCCCGCCGGCTGCCGGTTTCGGCCAGGTAGCGGATCCGGAGGCGGCTGACGGAGACCAGCGCCATCTCGGAAGCGGAAAAGAAGGCGTGCAGGAGCAGGCAGAAAAAAATAACCAGGATGGTGAGTTCCGCGCTCACGTTCTTACCGCTCTTTCGCCCCGTTCCCCGGGACCAGGCCCGGACGCTGGAGCAGGACCTGGTCCACCCGCCGCTTTTTCATACTGACCACGGTCAGGAGGAGATCGGATTCCCGGTAGACATCCCCCGGCTGGGGAAGCCGGCCGAGGCGCTCGGAGAGGAACCCCCCCAGGGTGACGTTGTTTTCGCCCCGGAGATCGAGACCGAACTCGTCGTTAAGGTAGTCCAGTTCCACGCGGCCGGGCAGCTGGACGGTATCCTCGGCCACCACCTCGTAACCGGGAGGCGTCTCGCCCCGCTCCCGGATCTCCCCGATGACCTCTTCCACCAGGTCGTCCAGGGTGATCAGGCCCGCTATCCCCCCGTATTCATCGACCACCAGGGCGATATGGATCTTCCGGGAGAGGAACTCCTTGAGCAGGCGCGCCGCCTTCATCGTTTCGGGGATGAAGAACGGCTTGCGGAGGATATCGGCCAGGACCGGCCGTTCGACCCCCCGGGCCCGGGCGATCAGGAGGTCCTTGGGATAGAGAATTCCGATCACGTTCTCCATCTTCCCGGAATAAATGGGGAGCCGGGAGTACTCCTTCTCCCTGATCACGGCGGCGATCTCTTCCAGGGGGGTCTCCACCTCGAAGGAGACGATCTCGTTGCGGGGGGTCATCAGCTGCCGGACGGTCTTGTTCCCCAGCTTGAAGATCTCGCTGATCATCTCCTTCTCCTCCCCGTTCAGGGTCCCTTCCCGGGAGCCCTGGTCGAGCGCGGTCTCCAGTTCCTCCCGGGTCAGGGGGGACTCCCGGTGCGGTTTCTTCCTCTCCAGGGAAGAGATGAAGAAATCGCTGACCGCCTGCACCACCAGCCGGAGGGGGTTGACCAGGCGCTGGAGGAGAAGGATCGCCGGGGCGACCGCCAGGGATATCTTCTCGGCCCGGTTGATCGCCAGGACCTTGGGCCCCACCTCGCAGAAGATCAGGATGATGAAGGTCATCACGACGGTGGAGAATACCCAGGCCACCGGCCGCAAGGAACCGGAGGTGAAGACGGAAGCGGAGATCCGCTCGGCCAGGGTGGAAGAGAGGATGTTGACCAGCATATTCCCGATCACGATCGAGATCAGGAGCCTCCGGGGCCGGCCCAGCAGCCGGGCGATGATCTCGCCCCGAGCCGGTTTCTTCTGTTTCAGCCTCTCAACCGATACCCGGGGAAGGGAGAAGAGGGCGGTCTCCGAGTCGGAGAAGAAAGCGGAGAAACCAAGCAGAATTGCCAGGAATAACAGAGTCACGGTCATCTTCGGGTGGAGTAATGTAGCATAGGGTCTCCGGGAGATAAAGCCAAAACTGGTTCTTCCCCGCCTCGCCTTTCTTGGGTCCACTAATTACACCAATTACCACTAATTGAATTGTTGTTATCCCCATCCTCGCCCACTTTTTGATTCCACTGATTACACTGATTACTCAGACCAATTCCCGCTGCCCACTGCCTATCCTACCGCGCCTGGCGCTATGCGCTCTGCTCTATGCGCTATGCCGACTGCTCACTGCTCGCTGGTTACCGATTACCATTCCCCATTCCCCAAATCATCCCGTTATCCCGTCCTCCACCGCCGATGGAATATCCCGCCGGGAAGTGGTAAGCTATTGCTTCCGGTCCCGGAAGTCGGACGCGTCCGGCTGATCCGCCGGGTCTGACTTGAACCAGACACTGCCTCTTTCAATGACAAATTTCATAGATTACTACCGCGTGCTCCAGGTCGGGCCCTCCGCCTCGGTCGAGAGCATCCGGGCCTCTTTCCGGCGGCTGGCCAAGAAATACCACCCCGACACCAGCGAACTCGATCCCGCCCGGGCGGCCCAGCGGATGCGGCTGCTGATCGAGGCCTACCGGATCCTGGCCGATGTCGCCGGTCGGGCGGCTTACGATCTCCGCCGGAAGGAGAAGAGTCCCCGGACCGGCATCTCCTACCGGGAAGCGCTCCGCCGCCGTGCCCGGGATCCCCTGGCCCGGGCGCTCCTGATTTTCTACGATCTCCTCAACGGGGCGGTCGACCGGGCCCTGGAGAATTACGACCGGCTGGCGGCCGACACCGCCGGGCCGCTGGACCTCCTCAACCTCCTCGGGTTCGCCGACTTTCTCGACTGCACCTTCCTGCTGGCGGAGGGTTATCAGCGGAAGGGCCGGTACCGGGAGGCGGTGGAACATTACGAGACCGCTTTCCGCGTGGACCGCCAGTGGAACTACTTCCGGCACTTCCGGCCGGAGCTGAAGCAGAGGATCCGCGATCTCTACTGCCGCAAGCTGGCCAAGGCGGCCGGACCGGAAGAAGCGATCGGTTACTACCGCCGGCTCCTCGACGAGTACCGGTTCCCGAAGAGCGACCGGGCCTTCTTCCACAAGAAGATCGCCGAGCGGTACGGGGAGATGCACCGGATCGAGGAGGCTCGGGATCATTACCGGATCGCGCTGGAACTGAAACCGGGCCTGACCGGCACCAAGAAGATCCGATCTTTTCTGGAGGGAATGGGGATTGGGGAATAGGGAATGGTAATCGGTGAGCAGTCGGCAGAGCGCATAGCGCCGGGGGACCATATATCCAGTTGATCCTGTTATCCTGTCAAAAAAAAGGGGGCGAGGCGGGGGCACACTTACAATTCTATTCCTGTCCACTCTGGGGAGGTTGGAATGGAAAAGCTGGTAAGAGACCGGATCCCGGAGATCATTGCCGGGAAACGGGGTAAGGTCCCGCCTTTCCGGATCGCTTCCCCGGACGAATATCGGGAATTCCTGCTCCGGAAACTGCGGGAAGAGGTGGCCGAATACCTGGAGAGCCGCCGGCCGGAAGAACTGGCGGACATCCTGGAAGTCGTCCGGGCCCTGGCCCGGACCGCCGGGGGCGAGCCCCGGGTGATCGAACGGAACCGCAAGGAGACTGGCGGGCGGCGGGGGGGAT
>JAXGWO010000009.1:0-77130 GCA_040773245.1 PVC group bacterium | reverse complement strand
CCCCGGACTGATAAATCTGCCCGCTGGCCGGCGGGAGATCGACCGGCAATCACGCGAATGAAATTAATTGATCAGCTCACCGGGTCGGATAACCCTTCCATCGCCTACCGGGCCCGCCTCCTCCTCGGCGGGGAGAGTCCGGCCTCCCGGGCGATGAAGAGCCTGGGGGAGAAGATCCGGGCCTCGGAAAACGTCCGCCTCCTCCTCTCCCACCGCACCCCCGACGGTCGGATTCGCCTTAACCCCTACCAGAAGTGGCACGGTCCCCACTGGACCCTCCACAGCCTTGCCCTCCTCTCCTACCCCCCGGGCGACGAATCGCTCCTCCCCCTCCGCGACCAGTTCTACGACTACCTCTTCGAACCGAAACACCTCAAGCCACCCCGCAGCCTGATCATCCCCGGACAGGAGGACCGCCCCCGCCGCTGCGCCTCCCAGGAGGGCAACGCCGTCCTCTACTCCCTGGCCCTCGGCCTGGAGGACGACCGAACCCCCCTTCTGATCAAGCGGCTGATCGACTTCCAGTGGCCTGACGGCGGCTGGAACTGCGACAAGAACCCCCGGGCCCGAACCTCCTCCTTCGTCGAGACCCTGATCCCCCTGCGGGCTCTCTGGCACTGGGGCCGGGCGCGGGGCGATGAGAGAGCCCGGGCGGCTGCCGAAAAAGCGGCTGAGTTTCTTCTTCAGCGAAGGCTGCTCCGGCGGCTCAGCGACGGTTCCCTGATCAAGCTGAGCTGGGTCGGGGAGATCACCCGGATCCACTACCCCATCCAGTTCTACGATCTCCTCTTTGTCCTCCAGGTGATGGCCGAGATGGGGAAGATCAACGACCCCCGCTGCTCCGAGGCCCTGGCGCTCCTGCGGGCCAGGCAGCTCCCCGACGGTGGCTTCCCCCTGGAGGTGAAGAACTGCAAGACTTCCGGCACGGTCATCAGCCGGGGCAGTTTTGCCGACTGGGGCCCCTCCGGCCGGACCCGCTCCAACCCCTACGTTACCGTGGAAGCCCTCTCCGTCCTCGCCCAGGCCCCCGCCCCCTGACGCGAAAAAACCCTCTCCCCGTTGGGGAGAGGGTGGACCGATGCCGATCGGTCCGGGTGAGGGGCCCCTGCTCACTGCTTACTGCTTACTGCTTACTGATAACGCTTCTCCTCCGCCAGATCAGCCGGCCCCCGATCCCGATGAAGATAACGCCGATCAGGACAACCAGCAGCCCCGCCCCCCAGAGGAGACACGGGTAGACGCCGTCCGTCAGGAAACCCCGCCCGGCGGTCAGCGCCGCCGCCACCAGCAGATACCAGCTGAAATCCCCCAGCTCGTGCCCGAGCAGGAAGAGGGCGAACTCCCCCCGGCGGCGGAGGTTGAGCGTCGCCATCTGGCCGGTGCCCACCGTGGCCCACCAGCCGGTGAAGTAGGGGTTGGAGAGCGAGGCCCCCATCCCGGCCAGGAAGAGCGCCAGCGCCGACATCGAGCTCCCCTCCGTCCCGGCCAGGGTGGCCTCCCCGGCCGCGGCGGCGATCGACCAGCCCATCCAGATCAGGACCCCGCCCCCGACGATCCCCAGCCCCGAGCGGACCGAAGGGAGTTTCAGCCAACGCCCCAGCCCCCGGGCCAGCCCGGCCACCAAAACGGCCTCCAGGAAGGCGTGCCCGAGCAGCAGATAGACCACCGCCAGCGGCCCCCGGGCCAGCACCTGCCCGATCACCACCGCCAGCAGCGGCCCCGGGGACATCGCCCCCGTCAGCGCCACGATGAATGCCAACCCGAATATCTTAGCCCTATTCCCCATTCCCCAATCCCTATTCCCCAATCCCTATTCCCCATTCCCCAATTCCGGCTGAAATGCTAACATACCTTTCAGCGCGAATACAGAGTCCGTAGATGAACAGCTGGTATGCCGATTTGATCAAGCCCCCGCTCACCCCGCCGGGCTGGGTGTTTTCCCCGGTCTGGATGGTTCTCTACGCCTCGATCGCGGTCGCGATTATCCTCTACTACCGTTCTCCGGACAAACGGCGGGTCGCCCTGACCTCGGCCGTTCTCGCGCTCCACCTGGCCGCGAATTTCGCCTGGACCTACCTCTTCTTCGGGCTGCGCTCCCCGGCGCTGGCCCTGGCCGACATCGTCGTGCTCGACGTGACCCTGGTCCTGCTCATACCCCGGTTCTGGAGAGCGAGCCCGCCGGCCGGGGTCCTCCTCATCCCCTACCTGGCCTGGGTCCTCTTCGCGACCTACCTGAACTACGGTATCTTCCGGATGAACTGAAGTCCTAGCCGTCCGGGACTCCGAAAGGGTCCCAAATCATAGCCCGGGGCAACGCCCCGGGTTGCCAACGTACGAAAAGAGTCACCCGGTTGGTGCAAGGAGAGTATAAGGCTTCCCTGATGCACACTATCCGCATCGGGCGAATTGCGGGCGAATTGGCCCTTGACCTATGCCTAATTTGTGGTAACTTATACCTAGTAAACAAGGCAAAGGTGAAATATGCTCAAAATTGGTCCAGAAGAGCTCTTCCGCTCCCCGGGGCAGATCAGCGTCCTGCGGGTCCTCTTCCACGCCGGGAAACCCCTGACCGGACGCCAGGTCCAGCGTCTGGCCGGTCTGGCCAACCTGGCCGCTATGCAATCCCTGCGAAAACTGGCCGATCTCTCCATCGTTTCCTGCCGCCGGGCCGGCCGGGCATACCAGTACGAGCTTAAACGGGATCACTGGGCGGTGGAGAAATTAATCGCCCCTCTCTTCGAGAATGAGGGTAAAGGGATCGATCTGGCCGTCGAACTCCTGGCCGGGAAGCTGCGCGGAGAATGCCTAGCCGCTTACCTCTACGGGAGCGCCCTCAACGCCGGGACCGGCCCGGCCGGCGACCTGGACTTGTTCGTGGTCGTGAAGAGGGAAGAGGATAAGAACTCCCTGGAGAAGGATGTCCTGCCGGGACTGGCCGAAGATGTCTCCCGCCGGTTCGGGCTGTTTCTCGAGCCGAACGTGGTCAGCCGGGAAGAACTTTCCCGCTCGAAGGTCTCGAAGCTGGCCCGGGAGATTGTCCGGACAGGGCTAAGGTTGCGCGGGAAAGACCTGGAGGATATCGTCTCCGGATGAACCCGAAGAAGACCAGGAAGCTTGATCCATCCGCCGCCCGGCGTTATTTCGGCAAAGCGGGTCAATTCGCCGAATCAATGAGGACCGGGCTGGAGAGACGGCAATGGGATGCCGCCGGCCTGGGAGCCGTCCACGCCGTCATCAGCGCCGCCGACGCACTTCTGGCCGCCTACGGGGGGATTCGCTCCGCTGAACCCGATCACCGGCTGGCGGCCCGGCTTCTTGAGGAGACCCTCGGTCGGGCGGCAGCTCCGGCTCTGAGGCATATATCATTCGTTATCGCCAAGAAGAACGTTGTTGAATATGAGCAGCGCCGCCTGACGGAGAATGAGGCGCGCTCAATCGTCGAGCACGCCGAAAGATTTTTGAGCTTTGCCGATCGGATGCTCGGCCAGGCCAAGTAACGACTTCTCCCCCTTCACCCTTCCCGGAAACAAGAAGTTTCCCCCAGGGGGGTTCCCCGGATCAACGCAAGGAACATCCGCGGACCCCAACGGGGCCCCACGTCATAGCCCGGGGCAACGCCCCGGGTTACCGTCCTCCGACGCCAATCGGGCCGGGTGAGGGGATAATCCCAGTTCCCAGTCGCTATGCGCTGTGCGCTCTGCCCTTTGTTCCTCTGGCCATTCCCCATTCCCTATTCCCCATTCCCCGGAGTCTGTTACAATCTCCCCCCAGGAGGACACCTTCGGGCAATGAATACCTGCTTCCACCGCTGGCGTAGTTCTGACCTTCTCTCCGTCTTCTCGCTGCTGTTCGTCCTGCTCCTGTCCCTTCCGGGGTGCTCGGGCGAAGATCCGGCTGAGGGCGACTGGACCCGCCGGGGGATGACGGCCTATGGGCGGGGGGATTACGCCGAGGCGGTCGGCTGCCTGGAGCGGGCCTTCCGCCTCAGCCCGGAAGACGCCGCCCTGGCCCATAACCTCGCCTGCTGCTATGCCCTGCTGGGAGAGAATGAGAAAGCGCTCCAATATGTCGAACGCTCCCTCGCCCTCGGCAGCTGCCTCTTCCTCGGGGACGAGGACCTCAAATCCCTCCGGGAAGAGCCGCGTTTCCGGCAGCTGAGCGAGGAAGCCGTCAGGTTATTGGAAGAGCTGAAGAGCCGGACCTGGACCCCGGAAATCGTCCTGCCGGAAGGTTACGACCCGGGAAATGAATACCCCTGGATCATCGCCCTCCACGGCTTCGGCGGCAGCCCTGAACCGTTCTCCCGCTACCTGCGGAAAGTCTCGAACGAGACCGGGGCGATCGTCTGCTGCCCTTATGCGACCGTCCCCCACGGGTGCGCGTCATTCAGCTGGTCCGGTTACCCGGAAGACGAGGAGACGGTCCTCGCCGCCCTTGACTACCTGCGCCGGAACTATCCCCTCCGGGAGGATGGAGGGGTGATCCTCGGTTACTCCCAGGGCGGCAGCCGGGCCTTTTACCTCGGCCTGAAGCATCCGGAGCTCTTCCGGGGCATCGTCGTCCTCGCCGGCCATTACGACGAGGAGTTCGACCCCCTCGTGCCCCCGGCCGCGGGGAGGACCAGGGTCTCAATGGTGATCGGCGCCGAGGACCGGCTGCTGGAAAGCAACCGGAGGGCACTGGAACTGCTGGAAGCGTCCGGTATCCCGGCCCACCTGGTCGTTCTTCCCGGCCTTGGCCACACCGCCCCTTCCGTGGAAGAGGTAATCCGGGCTATCGAATGGATTGGGAATTCCTCTTCCGCCCCCACCCCAACACCCCCGAGGAGATGACCAGGGGTGAGGGGGACAAGGTATTTCTGGCCGCTATGCCCTATGCGCTATGCTCTCTGCGCTATTCCCCATTCCCTATTCCCCAATCCCCATTCCCCACACCTAAATTCCCTTGACTTTCAAGGCAAAACGTGATAACGTTCTCGCCCGAAACTGGTTATGGCCAAACCCCCGGAGGTTCCCGATGGCGTACGTCTATGTCTTCCAGAGCGGCGGCGAGAACCTCTACAAGATCGGGCGGACCCGGGCGGATGTGGAGAAGCGTCGCAAGGACCTCTCCACCGGCAACCCCCACCCCCTCACCACCTTCCGCGTGATCGAAACCGATCACGACTCCCTCTTCGAGAACTTCCTCCACAAGAAGTTCGCCGGCCGGGTCTCCCGCCGCGGGGACGCCCGGGAGTTCTACGAACTCGACCCCGCCGAGCTCGAGCAGGGCCTGAAGGAGGCCGAGGAGTTTATGGCCGGCTACCTCCCCCTCCTCGAGGAGTCGGAGAAGCTCAAGGACCTGGAGAGCAGCGGGGAGGTCCTCTCCCCGGATCCCGAGGTGATGGAGATCTACCAGGAGCTGCGGGAGTTGAACGACCGCACCAGCATCCTGGAGTTTGAGAAGACCATCCTGGTCAACAAACTCAAGACCCGGATTGGCCAGGCCGACGGTATCGAGGGGGTCGCCACCTGGAAGACCCAGTCCTCCCTCCGGTTCGACCAAGTCCGCATGAAGGAGGAGGAACCGGAAATATTCCAGCGCTACCAATCTGAAACCAAACAGCGCACCTTCCGCCTTCAGTAGTCATATATTCATCGGCGGATTAATCGAGTCAGTAAATGGTCAAGACCGCCCCGAGGAGGATAAATGACAACTGAAAGCCTGCCGCAATATGCAAAAGTTGAATTGCCTTCTGGATTGCTTGAGGACGAACGGTATTTTGTGCATTGCCCGATATGCGGTAATCCGTGTCTTAACAAAGAAGACTATAGTCCCAATCCCTGTCCTCACTTGGTGTTTATCTATGCAGCTGTAGATGCAGGCTTTCTTGAATATCAGTCTCCGGATTTCGAAGAGCGGATCAAAAAAGTAAAGCCTGAGCGACTGGAATATCATGATTTTCCCGAAATATTGCAAAAAGCTGGTTATGACAATAAGTTCCTAGCGATTGCAATAACAGAGAGTGGTTTTGACAGCTGTGGTCCTCATGGTATAACTCAAATCTATGGTTTTGACTATAATGCGATGGTTGAGGAATTAGAAAAGGAAATCGAGGATTCCGAAAATTTTTATATTTGATTTTAGGTATTAGGAAATCGTCTTTATGTTCATTTACACCACGCTCCTTGAACCGCTCTTGGAACCATTCCTCCCGGGCTTATTCTTTGAACTCATCAATTATTCTGCTGAATGTCAGTCTCCGGCCCCTGGAGGAATTGTTTAGGGCCCGAGTCATCGCGTTCCTGCTGGAGAAGGGCTTGCTCCCCCCGGAATGTGTCCGGATGCGCGGCGCTGGAAACACTCCGGGTTCAACCTTCACCGCAGCTGGCGGGTGTCGCCCGCTGAAGACGAGGCCCGCCAACGGCTCGCTCAGTACATCATCCGCAGCCCGTTCTCGCTGGAAAAGATGAGCCTCACCGATCGCAGTGCCATCGTCTACCGCTCCGGGATCAACCCCAAAATCAAGCGCAACTTCGAGGTCTTCGCCCCCTACGACTTCATCACCGCCGTTACCCAGCACATCCCCGGTAAACTTCCAGCTGGTCCGTTACTACGGCTCGTACTCTAACAAGATGCGGGGCCAGCGCAAAAAGCGGGCGCAGCATCAGCCCCGCATATCCCCTCGAAAAATGGAGGGATCTGATCAAGGATTTCTGGGAAGCCGACCTCCTGCTCTGTCTAAAGTGCGGAGGGCAGATGCGGATTGTCGTCCTGATCAACGAGCTGGATGTGATCGAGTGCATCCTCTGCCATCTCGGGCGGTGGGAGCCACCGGGCAGGGCGGGTTTTCGTTATGGTTTCGTTACTGGTTTCCAGTTGTCTTCTGGGAGGGTTTCGGCAATAATGAGGTTCGAAACCTTGTTTTTCTCCACGGAAGCGAAGTGGTCAACCGGAATCTGCGGAAAGCAATTTCTTGTCGATTAAGCTGGTAATCGTGGGGTTTGAAACAGAGAGGTGATAATGAGCATACAAAAGGAGGACCTGTCTTTCGTTTCCGCTATTTTCCACATATGGAACGCGGCCCCACCATGGCCTACAGATAGGGAAGGGTCAGGCGCAGATACCGAATAAGAACAGGAAGGATGATATCGTGGCGACCTTGGCGCAAGATACCCGGCATGTCCGGCTGCTGACGGAAAAGATGGTGGAGCATTTCCTCCAGCGCCTATTTCTCCGCGATATGCCGATCCGAAGCCTCTGCTTGGTGTCGCCGTTCATCAACACAATGGAGGACTATCGGTTTACCCTGGCCGACTTGTCCGCCAAGATCACCCGCGAGTGCATTCCCACCTACGTTGTCACCCGGCCGCCGGTGGAGCCGTGGCAGGCAGCGGCAATGGCGATTCTGGCGCAAAACGATTGGATTGAGGTCCGCTACAACAACTCGGTTCACGCGAAGGTCTACGTGACAGCGGTCATTCCGGAGTCCGAGTCCTTTGCGCTTTTCGGGTCCGGCAACCTGACGGACCGGTCTATCGAGAAGAATGTTGAGGTTGGCATGATCATTGTCGCCCAAGGACAGGGCCGTCCTTTGGTCGAGGAACTCTACTACTGGGCGAACAATCGGCTCCGGGTTTTGGAGGAAAGCAAACTGCATCAGCCCATCAGGGCGAGAAGGAGAAAGGCATGAGCACATTCAAGGACTGGTTCTGTCTGAACGGACGCGAGACGTTCACCATTGATCCGAAAGTCAACTCCACCGACGCACGGTTCTACTTCGGACGCGACCCATTGCGCGACCGCATGATGAAGCAGATCAATCGGGCATTCATTGATCCCCAGGTCCCGAAGATGATGATCTACGGCGCTTATGGCTCCGGCAAGACGCAGACGCTTCACTACCTGGCCTACGAACTGATCAATAGGACCCCGAAAGCCTGCAAGAGTAAGCCTCACGTCGTACACCTGGACATCGAAGTCCAGAGCAAGTCTATGGCCGAGCAGTGGCATCTTCAGATGATGGAGGCCCTCGGCATGGCGACGGTGCAGGGCTGGCTTCAAATGCTCTTCTCCAAGTCGGCCAACTTCGAGCAGGATGTCGGAAAGCTGGCGGGTGACCCGAACATTGCAACTGCACTGAAGCAGCTTCGTGGCGGTGGCGACTTGGCTTTCAATGCATGGCGATGGCTTAGCGGACAACGCCTGGGCGCCAAGGAACTCGTTGAGATCAAGGTCACAAGGAACCTAGTCGATGTCGGCGTGGGCGATATGGTTAAGACTCTGCAGACCGCTGGTCGTTTAGCCCGCTCCGTCGGCTATTGTCTGATCTTCTTTATTGATGAGATGGAGGCTCTCCAGAATATCAAGCAGGGAGATGCCGCGGAATCCTGGCATGACTACACCCGGAAACTCGCGGACAATGCAAACTCGACGGTTGGCTTCATCGTCGGATTCAAGGCCGACACCCGAGATGAGGCGCCGAAGATGCTCATTCGGAATGATATTGTTTCACGGATTGCCACGTCGAACGTCGTCGAGTTGGAAACGCTGGCTGCGCCGGCAAATGTTAAGACATTCGTCGAAGAAATGCTCGCACATCTTGTTGACCAACAAGCCGCTGACAACCTTATAAAGACGGACAAATTGCCTTCAACGGTATCAACCTACCCCTTCACGGTGACCGCTTTTGATCTCCTGTGTGACTACGCCTGCCAAGATGCCATAAAATCAACGCCCCGCAACATCATCCGCACCATCAACGAGTGCGCGATTGCGGCATGGGACGGGCAGAAGAAAATTATCGACGATGACATCGTGAACGAAATCGCGCCCATCGTATTCGGGTAAGAGAGGCAGGGTGATCTGGTGAAGAAGTTTACAACACGCTCGCGTATCTTCAAATTGTCGCCGGCCGAGTTCGGGATGCACGGCCGGTCGGCGGATAGCTGGGTATATCTCGGCCGCTTGGCCGAGGCCGGGCCGTTGACCGACGTGCGCTTTGACACCGGCATGGCGCACGTCATCGGCATGTTCGGCAAGCGCGGGTCCGGGAAGTCCTATACCTTAGGCACGCTTCTGGAAGGACTTTGCACGCGCGAAGAGTCAACGTCCATCAGCGCCAACCCGCGCACCCAAGCCATCCTGCTATTCGACACCCTGGGCATCTTCCAGTGGGTCAACATCGCCCTGTCCGAGCAGAGCAAGAAAGAGACGATCCAACAGCAATTTGCCGCCCGGCGCGGTTGGACGATCAAGTCCGAGCCGCTCGACGTGGCAATCTGGATCCCGAAGGGCAGCGCATCCGACAACACGCCCTTGACTCACAAGGAGTTCACCATCCGCTGTTCCGACTTCGCGGCGGAGGACTGGGGCTATCTTCTTGGCCTGAACATCTATCAGGACCGCATGGGCCAACTCCTGAACGACGCCTTCATCAAGGTCACGACCGAGAGCTGGCACGACGGGGCCAACTTCCACAAGGCCACCGAATCCTATTCCCTCTCCGCGCTCATCAAGTGCGTAGAGGCGGATCGCGACTTGACCGCCACCTACGCCGCCGAGACCCGACGCGCCCTGCGTCAACAACTCTGTACCTACGAGCGGAATCCCATCTTTGCGGACGACGGGACTTCCCTCCAAGACCTGCTGAAACCGGGGTGCATGAGCGTCATCGTGATGAACAAGATGTCCGATGAACTCCGGTTGATCGTCGTCGCCGCCTTTCTCCGGCGGCTCATCGCGTCGCGCATCCGCGCGTCCGAAACCGAGAAACACCTAAAGTTGCTGGACAACCTGTCCGCCGCGGAACAGGCCAAGCTCAAGGCCAGCCTGAAGGAAGCCGTGCCGCCGACCTGGGTTGCCATTGACGAGGCGCAGAACATTCTACCGTCTGAACGGGCCACTTCCGCCACGGACGTTATCGTAAAGTATGTGCGCGAGGGTCGGAACTACGGGCTTTCCTTTGTTGTTGCCACCCAACAGCCCACGTCCATTGACCCGCGCATCCTGGCGCAAGTGGACACGCTCATTGCCCACAAACTGACCGTGCAGGGCGACCTCGATTACGTAAAGCGCAACATGAAGTCCAACATGCCCGACGAGGTGAAATATGCGAACGCCGTACTTTCCCTCGACGAGATTCTCCGGGGGTTGGATATCGGCCAAGCCCTTATTTCCAATACTGAAACGGAACGCGCCTTCATGCTGGACATCCGGCCTAGGGTCAGCGTCCACGGGGGGTTTTGAGAGTGGGCGTCAAGATTCGCATCCTTAACTCTGCCAACCGCACCATGCAACGGGCGGGGTTTCTCAAACTCTTGTGTGCGCAGACTGCGCGTGTCGAGACGACCAATCTCCAGAGTCTCGGCAAGCACTTCGTGGACACGCTTCTGAAGCGCGTGCGCATCACGCCGCCTTTCTCTGAATCCGTCCGGGACTATGTGAAGGTCCGCCTTATGGACAAGACTTACCATGACTTGCGAAAGGCCGTTCTTAGTGGCGACGTCGGGACTGCTCCAGTCGGGCTGGAGATCCAAGACCTTTATCTCTCCGAGCGGATCCTGCCCTCCAGCACCGGAAAACTGGTCGAAGCCAATTGGCGTCTCTATCCCTATCTGGCAACCGACCTTGACATGGTGAAGGGCGGCACGTACTCGATCATGACCCGTGCCCTCGTTCTCCTGGCCGTCACACCCAAGGAGGAAATCGCTGCGTTTAAGCAATACGATCCAAAGCACAACCCCTTGCTTCTATCCCCGGAACAGACCGCCATATTGCTTTACTGCTTCATAGACAACGACGCCGAGATCATATACCGGCTGTTTCAGACGTTAGTTGGTCTCCAAGCCGAGTCGTTTGACGAGCGCGAGGCCGGCGACTTCCTGCCGCAGATCATCCGCGAATCTTCCAATTCATTCCGCAACGCCGCACTTCCCACAGAGGACCGGGAGCGCTTGGGCGTGCTTGAAAAGATCGCTGGGAATATAGCCGAATGGAAGGGAAAGCCTTACACCGGCAGTGGCTCTCGCGAAGAGTTTATCCGTGTTCGGCTTGAGCCTTACTGTGATCTGGGGCTGTTCCAGAAACCCAACCGACACCGCTTCGTCTATAAGGTAACACTTGAACTGCGGAAGCTCATGACAAACTGGTATAGCCTTGACGCCACCGACGATTTCCTTGAGACCCGGTTCCTTACCACGATTGGCGGCCTGAACAAGCTGCGGGTGCGCGAGGCGAGCGACGATGAGGCCAAGACTGCCCTGCTTGCCGCCGGCCAAACCCTCAAGAGCACCCTTGGCTACAGCCCCATAACGGACGTGGGACTTCTGGCGGGGATTCGGTTGCTGTTCCAACACAAACGCGTCTTGGAGTTGTCCCGGACGCGGACCCTTCTCCGCGCTTGGCAGAAGGAGGCCCCAATGGTGGTTCGCTTCACCGTGGACCGCATGGGCGCGCTCGCCTATGTGAAGTTCACCCCGGGTCTGCCGCCGCGCGCGGAGAAGGGCGCATGAAAACTGTCCTGTCAGACATTTTCGCCCGGACTCTCGCCCCTTTGGCCAATGATGCCCATGCCTGCCTGCGGCTGGACCAACAGAGTCCCGTCGTGGATCAGCAAACCCTCCGCGCCGCCGCCGGCACCGCCCTACTCCTCGGCATTGACTGCGGCAAGCGCGAACCCGTGGCGCTTTTCTGTATCGCCGCACCTACGCTCACACCAGACAATCCTGCCCTGTTGACCATGATCGTGCGACGCGCGCAAGCCCACAAGGCGCCGTATTTCATCACTTGGACACTCCGCGACGCCATTCTCTGGAAGACCCCTATACCCGGCACCCCGGCCCAGCGGTCCCACCTGGAAACGATCCGGAACTATGAGGACAACTACGCCATCGCGCAAGACAGCGCCGCACAAGTGTTCAGCGAGCCGCTCCGGCTCCGTTGCATCGCCGCCGGACGCAGACTGCTCGCTGACCTGGAATCTCTGTTCAAGAATCAGGCCCTTGAACTTGTGCGCATAGACGCAACCTACTTCGTCCAAAGTTTGCTCGACGCCGTTCATGTTCTGCTCCCGCTCGTCACGGACTCCCTGCACATTCGCTTGGAAAGCGACTTGGACCTCCGCGCCAAGTTCAACGCCTGGGCCATCGCGCAAGGCATCGCAGGCGGCTACAAGGACCGTGACTACGCGCTTGCCATCGCTCGTCAGATAATCTACCGGCTTCTCGGCAAGATTCTTTTCTACCAAGGTTTACGGCGCGCTGCTCGCCACCTCCCCGCCCTGGTACTCGACAATGTTGATCCTTCGCAGGTTCTCCCGACCCTTCGCCGGGCTTTTGCCGAGGCCCTGAAGGTGGACTATCACGCCGTCTTCTCTGAAGATCTGCCTGACACTGTTTCATGGCCCGGCGCGGCTGCTAAGCGTCTCGCCGCCTTGATCCACGACTTCAACACCCGTGACTTCTCCAGCCTGCCGCAGGATGTCGTCGGCATCGTGTTCGAGCGACTCATCCCGCCCGAAGATCGTCACCTGCTGGGCCAGTATTTCACCAGCGAGCCGCTCTGCGACCTTGGCATCGCATTTTGTGTGCAGTCCCCCGCCGGCATCGTGGCCGACCTCACGTGTGGGACCGGCACATTTCTGATCCGGTCCTACGATCGCAAGCGCTGGCTGGGCAATCACGACCACGCAAAGCTGCTTTCCCAGTTGTGGGGCATTGACATTGCGCCCTTCCCGGCGGAACTCGCCGTAATCAATTTGTTTCGCCAGAATCTCACCGCCGCCGGTAACTTTCCCCGCATCGCCTGCCGCGACGTGCTCACCATCAAACCCGGCGACACGCTCCCTTTTCCCCCGCTCAAGATGGATATGGAGCGGCCCGAACAGATTCAGGAACCGATCCCGCTTTTTGACTCCATCGTCGGCAACTTCCCTTATGTAAGTGCCGATCAGCTTGGTCAGAAGGACCCCGGCTACCGTGACTTCATCCGCAAAACCCTGATTGAAGAGTGGCTGGCGGACTACCCGGCTCTGTTCTGCTATCCAAGCAAGACCGATCAGAAATCCTTTGAGGACAGCATCAATAAAGGGATCCATAAGGGCGTCAACCGCGATCGTCTGCAACTCTGTACGTCCACCTACGCCGACCTCTACGTCTATCTGTTCTTCCACGCCGCTCGGTTCCTCAAACCCGGTGGCCGTATGGGCATCATCACATCCAACGCTTGGCTTGACGTAAATTACGGCTATGCCCTGCAGCGATTCTTCTGCGATAGGTTCAAAATCGTGGCCATCCTCGAAAGTCGCTGCGAACCCTGGTTCACTGAGGCGTCCGTCAACACTGTCTATACCATTGTCGAACGCTGCGACGATGAGGAGGAGCGAGACCAACATCTGGTCAAGTTCGTCAAGGTCAAAAAGCCGCTCGCCGCCCTAATCCCCAGTGACCCGCAGACCCAGGCGGTCGAACGCTGGAAACTCATCCGACGCCTGGCCGACCGCATCGAGGCCGTCGGCCACAAGGACGCCAAGACAGTTCCTCTCGGAGTCATCACTGAAGAAGACGATGACTTCCGCATACGCGTCTGCCGGCAAGGCGAGTTGCGGACAAATCTGGAGCGCGAACAGAAGACTATGAAGTGGGGAAAATACCTTCGCGCGCCGAAGGTGTACTTTGACTTGGCCGCTACTGGTAACCTGTGTCTTCTCAAAGAGATCGGGGTGCCGAAGTTCGGAAGCAAGACTCGCATCAATGATTTCTTCCACGTGACAAAAGGAACGGTTGCTGATTTCGGCATTGAAGACGAATACCTCTTTTCCTTGATCAAGAGCCCGAAAGATTCCCCCTGTATTCCAATCAGCGTCAAAGAACTTGACCTGTCTATCTTCGTCTGTCGGCGGTCGAAGTCTGAACTGAAGAAACTGGGGCACAAGGGAGCCTTGAAATACATTGAGTGGGGGGAAAACCAAACCTACACAAAAGGTGAGTTCCAAGGTTTGCCTTGGCCTGAAGGTACATGGGTTGCGAAGCGTGAACCCGGCTGGTATGCCCTCCCGAATACCGAGACTAATGAAGCTCAAGTTTTCTTTGCCCAAGCCTTTGGTGACCGCCATGTGCACCGCTACTGTGTCAGGAAGATCATTCCTGATGCACGTCTTTACTACATGGAACCGCAAGACAAGATCGCCAATGCGTTGCTTGCTGCTCTACTCAATTCCACCGTATGTGCCTTGAATACCGAAATCGCTGGCCGGATCACCATGGGCGACGGCGTTCTTGAACTGAAGGTCGAAGACACTCGTGACTACCTCCTTGTCCCCAACATCACCAAGGCGTCCGCAGCGCAGAAGAAGGCCATCGCGACCGCGTTTGAGACGCTCTGTAAGCGCGAGATCGGCAGCGTGTTCGACGAGGTGAAGCAGAAGGACCGGCAGGCTCTTGATACCGCGATTCTCTCCGCCACCGGCCTTGATCCAAAGAAGTTCCTCAAACCCATCTACGAGGCGCTTTGCGAACTGGTCCGCGAGCGCATCATCCTGGGCGAACAACGCGGCAAAACACGGAAGACCAAGGCCCGCAAGAGAAAGGCGGAGAAGGAGAGCTTTGAGGATGTTCTCACCGAGCGTCTGCCCGGCGGCCCGAAAAGGTTCCCCGATGATCTGTTCACAGCAGAAGCCGCTAAAGGTGAGATGCAGGAAATCCCGCTTCCAGAAACGCCGCTGCGCATGGACATCATACTGACTCATGCGATACTGTACGTAGGCAAGGACCAGTTCCGCGAGGCGCGGTTCCCGGCTGAGGGCAAGTTCATCCTTTACTGCCAGCAGGCCGGGCAGGCCGTAGCACGCCTGCCTGTGCAAACAAAGGAAATCACCCGCACGGTCGCCAACTACGAAGGCTATCTCCGTGAGTTGCGGAAGACACTCTACGACGCCTTCTACCGCCGGACCCTCGACGTGGCGGTTGCCGAGCGCTTGACCCAGGCGGCCTTCGACCGGTTCAAACTACCGAAAATTCTGAGTGACTGACCATGGATTCCAATGGCTATATCGGCAGCCCGCTAATAGTCCCGATCTTGGACCAGGTGGCCGATTGTGCCGTTCACGATGTCAATTCTATGATCGTGGGCGCGAAGGGGAGCGGCACTACCGCAATCACAGTAATGCTACTGAAAGATCTCGCGCAAAGAAACCTGATTCCAGTGCTGCTGGACTGCCGTGCCCCAGGAACATGGCAGGAATCCTTCCGAGGGGTGTGTGACAATCTCGCTAATCTGTCTAGAACGGCCTCGAATAGGCTTGTCCTTGTAGTGGACCACGCGGGCGATTTGCCTGCAGAGGAAGTCAGGGCAATATGTGCCGTCGCGAGACAGTGGAAGATGCCTGCTCGACCGTCAGAGCAGCATGCTGCGACAACTAGAGGGAAGCAGTACAAAGGCCCGCTTGCGTTCCTTCTGAAAGCAGCCCGCCAATTCTCCGCCACGAAGTCCGTAGTCCACGACGAGAGGCAGATCGGCTTCCGTTCCGAAGTATGGGTTGGCAATCTCGATTGCCGGTACCTGGAAGATTCCAGAGGCATAGTCCTTGCGGCGGAGCCGCGCTTCGCCTTCCAGATGCCGGAGTACAATTCAGAGCATCTCATAACGCTATACTCGGCAATCGGCCGTCGGCAGGATTCCGAATGGGGCGAGGCAATCCTCTACACGATCCTCGACTGGTGCGGCCCTGACCTGGCTCTGGCCGATAGCTTGGGCGCGCATTTCTACGGAGATTGGCGCAACAACATCTACGAGGAAACCGTTGCTGACGCCATTGGCCGCTGGCTGAATACCGACGCCCTTGTTGACGAGTACAGACAGATTTTCCAGCGTCTCGATGAACAGGGAAAGACCTTGATCAGCCTGCTGAATACCGGCGGTAAAGTCCGCAGTCATTCGCCGTACTGCAATCAGGAACCCGACAAGTCTATCCGACGCCTGTTCTTGTCCGGTGTTGTCTCGCCGAATCTGTTGCCGGGTTTCTACCAATACCGCAACCTCACAATGCGCTTGCTCGCGCTGCAGAGCGAACCTGGTGCTCCTCCGGTTGAAAGTCTCGATCTGCTCAGGAAGTACTCCAACGGTCGAATAGGCGATGTCCTCCAGGATGCCGAGCTTTCTCTGCGGTTGCTCGCGCTCCGATGCTTTAACCGCATGGGCTACACTGCCGTCCGCGACAAACTGAAAGCAACGCGGACTGATGAGCAGGCCATCTCGCCCGACCTGCGCAGGTCCCTATTGGGCTGGGCCAAGGCCACCGGCGGCGCCGACCAGCAGAGGGCACTCGGCCAACACATCACGCAGTACCAAAAGGACTTCGAGGCCCGCCGCAACTTGTGGACTCGTGTTTGCGGATTGTATGCGGAAGAGATAGGAGTGGAGTCAAGCAATGACTTAGAACCCCCACTTGCGAAGACGGTTTCCTTCATGACTTTCGCCGAGTTGTCGAACCTCGTTCTCAGTCTTGGAACCACCGCTTTCCCCAGGTGGACGGGGAAGGAACTCGGGAAGAATGCACCTGGGAAACGATGGCCGGGCTACATGTCCCTCCTTCGGCGACTGCGGAACCAATTCGCTCATCTCAGGAATGTTGCATTTCAGGATATAGAAGACTTGATCACGGCTGTATGGGAGATGCGGAAGGACATCGAACGGTATGCCTGATCAGACGGTAGGCGAAGTGGCGCTGGGCGGGACGACAAAACTGATCTTCAGCGTCAGCGAATGGCGTGGGCGGCAGTTCGCCGGCGTCCGAAAGTTCGTTGCCACGCATAAATACCAAGGCTGGACCAAGGCTGGCCTGTCCATGCCCCGGAACCTGTTAAGCGCTTTACTGGACACCCTGATCGTCCTTGAGCGGTCGCTTCCGCCGAAGGAGGAGCACGAGTTCAAGCGCATCCCGAAGGGCGATACCGAATACATCAAGGTGACGACCCTTCCGCCGGACGACGAGGGTTTGCCTCTCGTGGACGTGCGCAAGTTTGTGGACGCACCGTCTTATCAGGGGCCGACCAAGCGCGGCATCCGGTTCCGCTGGAATCTCCTGCCAATAATTATCGCCTGCTTGCGCGAGCAGGCGAAGGTTATAGACGAGAACGAGCGCAACAAGCCGACTCTTTTCGGTCCCGGCGCATTCGTCTCGCCGGAAGAACCCGCACCGGCCCGCGCGCCTGCCAAGCACGAGAATAGCCTTGCTGAACTTGTCGGCGAGGAAGTTAAAACCTTCCCTGCCCAGTTCCTCGATGGCGATCCGGGGAAAGGCAAGGCGATCCGTTTGCCCGAAACGTCGCTCCGCCTGGAGCAAGACAACTCTGGCAACTACTACCTGAGAACGGACGAATACCCGTTCTGTCCGGTTCGAAATCCAGCCGAGGCCCATTTCATTATCTACGCGCAGATGTGCGGGCAGTCCGAAGTCGCCCTACCCATCGCTATGATCCACATCTTCAAGGCGGTCAAAGCCTACGAGAACTATGTCCGCAAGATGCAGACGCGGCTTGTCGCCAAGATCATGAAGAAAGTCGGCCACCACTCCGTCGCCGAATACGAAGCCCGTAAGAAGATCGGCGAGGCCGGCTTGCCCTGGTTGACTTCACCATAGAACCATGATACCGGCAGAACCAGGAATTTATAATCAAAAACGCTAAAATACGGAGGAAGTTATGACCATTCATATTTATGGGGAAAATGGCATCACCGTCAAATCAGCAATCAAACTTAATAGGCAAAGAGATGCATATCATCGATTATTGCATATATTACGAAATTACTGCACAAGATACAATTATTTCAAAAAAAGCTGTGCAAAACCACAGCATTTTAATCCAAAAGCAGAATACGATATTCTGCTATTTCCCTGTTTTGGGAAAACACCCCGAGGGAGAAATTCTAGAGTAAAAGGGGAAACAGCATTTGGTGAGCCAGATATGATAATATCATCAAGGTATGCTCATCACACGAACTTCATTTTTGAGTTTGAAACAGGTACTTTTGCAAAAAAATTAATGGCACAAATTAGCCCTCTGCCACGAACAAGCTTAGCTTATCAGTTATGTAGATTTTACCAATTAGGCGAAAAGCTTCTCAATTTGGATATCGATTCAATTCAAGATAAAAAGCTGGGCGCAGCAAATAGTCGTTATAGTCAAGCATATTATGACTTTGGGCCAACAGGCTATTATTTTAACTACAAGCCAAAATATGCAAAAATTCATCATTCATTTGAGTGCCAAATATCGAAAATATTGGGCAAGGAGTACTATATTATATCGGTAACTACTGATAAAACAACCGCACAGGCGAATGAATCGCTAAACAACATGCTAAACATTATTAATGATAATGACGCACATTATAATCGTTCTCGGTTTATTGCATTAACATATTATGATATTAGAGCTATATTCGGCGGGGGCCTGCAGCTGTATTTGCCAAATCCGACTAATGGTTTTCAAGAAATCCGTTTATAGAAGTAGCTAATCTACTCCAACAACCCTCTATCACAACTATATATAGCACAGAAAAGCACAATTCCATTTGAAAGACATTTGTCGATACTCCTAACAGTTATTCAAATTTCATTGGTTAGAATTATACAATCGCCGCCGGGGCCGGAGAGCTCGTTTTGTTTATCCCTGTCCTCCTACTTGAACTCGATTTCGTCGGTCTCCCCCTGGCGGAATTTATCCACGCACATCGAGAGCGAGTTCCAGGCCATGGCAGTTCCCGGTGCGCTCTTGGCTTTCCCCCCTCCCCACGGTGGGGGTAGGGGGTTTTTGAATGGGTCGGCGGGGGGTAGCTATTGAACTTTCGCTCCGGCCCCGGCTCTTGCCGGGGTCGGGGGAGGACGTACAACCGGGCCGTCTGGGACTTTTGGGGTCTCAGGTCGGCGGCAATCAAGCTCTCTTACCAGAACCCGGACCCGGTCACCTGAAGTCAGTTGTCGCCCTGCCCGGAGAGTTCGTCCTGCTTGTCCCGGTCCTCCTGCTTGAACTCGACCTCGGCGGCCTCCCCCTGGCGGTACTGTCCCACGCGCATCGAGACCGAGTGCCAGGCCCGGGCCGATCCCATCGCGCTCTTGTCGAAGAGGATCCTCTTGCTCAGCCGGACTCCGTACCCTTCCGCGTCGTGGAAGGCCCCCAGGTCGGCGCTCAGGAAGACGAACTGCCAGCCGTCCTTCTCCTCGTGTACCTTGATCATCTTCTCTACCTGGTCCTTCCGGAACTCGCGGCTGGCGTTCTCCTGCCCGTCGGTGACGATCACCACCACCACCTTTCCCGGGCGTTTCTTGGCCGGCATCTTCCCGAGCCTCGCCTCCAGGTCGTTGATGCCCCGGCCGACCGCGTCGAGCAGGGGGGTTGTCGCCCGGGGGACGTAGGTCTCCCGGGTGAGGCCGGGGACGTCGCCGATCGGCTTGAAGTCGTGGATGACCTCGAAGGGGTCCTGGGTGTCGAACTGGATCAGGGTGAGCGTGGCTTCGCCCGGCTGCTTCTTCTGCTCGTCCAGGAAGGCGTTGAAGCCGCCGATGGTGTCGTCGCGGATCGACTCCATCGATCCGGTCCGGTCCAGTATGACCGACAGGTGGGTTCTGGTCTCCTTCACGATACACCTCCTTCTTTCTGGTTTGGTTAGCGGGCTGAAGCAGCCCCCGTCGAATTAATCCCGGTTAATGGTCCACCCAATAGTCCGGCCGGGGAGTGTTTTTATTCCGGAATAATCGGAATATTTTTCCGGGACCTCCCCGCCCGGCGGCGGGAACGGCAAAAAACCAGCACTTTCCGGCAGCTGTACGTAAAAATATGCCGTTGCGGCGAAGCGGAGGGGAGACGGCGAGGGCGGGCAGGTTGATCGGCAGCCGGGGGGTCTTACTGGTTTCAGGAAGCTCTTTTGATCTCTTCCCGGACCACCCGGCGGAGGATGTCCTCCAGGGGCTGTTCCCGATCGGCGATGTGCGCCCGGAGGGCCTCGTTGATCATCGTCTGGTAATTCCCTCCGCCCCGGGCTTCGACCCGGGCCCGAAACCACTCGATCACTTCCCGGTCCAGGCGGATCGTGATCCTCACCTTTTTTCCCGATACCGGCAGGACGGCCCCCTTCCGGGCCTTGCTGAAATCATAGTCGGCTTTCATATTGTCTGGTCTCCGATCTTGTTGCCCGGCGGGCGGAGATAAGGCGGCTTTAATCCTGTCCCATTCAAAAGCCGTCATAATATATGCACATTAGTATGTACAGGTCAATACTCTTTTCCCAATCACCGCAGCTTGTTCCGCCTTCGCCCCGGATCGGTACTTCTTCTCTGCAAATAGACAGTCGGAGCAGCCGTTGGAATTATTCCCGTTTATTTTCATGGGGAGGTTTTGCCGGGCGCGAGCCGGAGGCGGAGCCCGACGACGGATTATCCAGAAGCACCGAGGCGAGAGGGGGATCAACGCGCCGGCTGGACGGGTTCCGGGGCGGGTGAAGGGATGCCGATCCGGCAGGTCCGGATGGCCGGGGCGCACTTCTCGAAGAGGGCGATGACTTTCGGGTCGTCCTCGAAGACGAGGTCGACGCCGCGGTCGAGGCAGATTTTGACCTTCTGCCAGAGGTATTTCTGGTACCAGTCGAGGTCTTCGTGGGGGCAGGGGATCTGGTTAGGATCGCCGGAGGCGGGGATGAAGATCAGTTCGTCGAACTCTATTCCCCAGGTATCCAGTTCTCTCTTGGTTTCTCTCTCCGATTCGGGGATGCCGAGGCGGGAGGTCACGACGTAGATCCGCCCGCCGTCCCGGCGGACCGCCCGCGATACGATGGAGAAGAACTCCGGGTTCGCGGTGATCGTGTCGTCGATGTCGAGGGCGATCTTCACTTCAGATCTCGATCAGGCGGCGGCCGTAGACGCCGATGATCCGGGTTTCTCCCAGCTTTGTTTCCCGGTCCAGGTGCTGGTGGCCGTGAAACAGGACTTTTGGCTTGGCCCTGGCGATGTAGTTGTTGAGGGCCTCGAAGCCGGTGTGCACGCCGTCGTCCCGGTCGTGGATTCTCCTTGGGGAGTTGTGGGTGAGGAGGACGTCCACCGGGGGGAAGTCTTCCAGGAGTTTTCGCGCTTCTTCCTGTTCGTAGAGGAAGGGGCCGCGGGGTTTGTACTTCCAGGAGCCGTTGAAGCCGCCGAAGGTGAGGCCGCTGTGTTCGATGGTCCGGAGGTGGAGGTCCTCGACCGGATCGGGAAAGGACTCGGCGCCGTCGTGGTTGCCCTTGACGGCGAGGATCGAGGAGCAATCGTATGCCTCGGCGGCCTCCAGGATGACCGGGTCGGCGGTGTCGCCGCAGGAGAGAAGGAGGTCGGCCCGGCCGGGTCCGTGTCTCCAGCGGAGGTCGTCGATGTCGGCGAGGACCAGGATCTTCATTGCCGGATTGAGATTGCTTCTCCGTCTTCCTCCGGAAGCCGGATCGCAATGACCGGGGGTGCGGGGGTATCAGTTGCTTTATTTGAATGCTGGGCAGCGCATTACAGACTGAGCTGATCAGACAAAAATGTCTGATCTACCGTGGCATTTTTACGATGACGCCGGCGAAGGGGAAGTGGATGGCGGCGGTCCGGCAGGGTTTTCCTAGGGCTTTCTCCAGGGCTTCGGCGTAGGCCTCCAGCTGGGGGAAGTATCTCGGGGCCTCGGTTGGGCAGGGGGTCTTCTCCAGGGGCTGGGTCTTGTGGTCGATCAGGTGGACCTCCTCTTCGGTTTCGATCACCAGGTCGGCGACGCCCCGGATCGCCTGCTCCCCCTTCCGGCACTCCAGGGGCAGTTCCCGCCAGAGTTTCGCCTCCGGCCACTGCTGCCGGATATGCCGGTACAGCCGGTCGGCGGCGGTTACGAGGTCGCGGTCGGTGAAGTTGTCGACCCCGTCGAAGGCCGCGCGGCAGCGGGCGGCGATCTCCAGCCGTTTCTCTTCCGGGAGGTCTTCCCGGTCGGCGGCGAAGAAGTCGTGGACGGCGTTCCCGATCGGGGTGTCTTTAGGATCCCGGGGCGGCCGGATCGGGATCTTTTCCCCCAGGTCTTCGATCGCTTCCGCCGGGAGGGGGGCGTCCGGGACGGCTTCTTCCGGCTTCCGGGCGGAGGGGCTGATGAAGAGCGGTTCCCTGGGCGGGGGTTCTCCCTCCGGGCGGTCGAACCAGCGGTTGGCTTGTTCCCCGGCCGGGGCCGTCTCCGCGGCTTCGGATATTCTTCTCAGGCGGGATCGGACCTTCCCCCCGTCACCGAAGTCCCGGACCGCCTCTCCCTCCTCGCCGTCGATGGGGAGGGGGAGCCTGGCGTCCAGGTCGGCCAGCCAGGAGGGTTCGGGGTTACCCTCCCGGGTCGCGAGGACCAGGATGTCCCGGGCCCGGGTGAAGCCGACGTAAAGGAGCCGTTGGGCCTCCGCCCGGTCCCTCCCCCGGGCGTAATCTTCCTCCTCCGATCCCGCCAGGGGTCCGTAGAGTGGAGCGCCGGAGGTCATCCCTCCGTAGGGCCAGGGCCAGTAGCGGATCCACCGTCCCTCCAGGGGCCGGGCGGGGTCGAACTTCTCATCCCCGGGGAGGACGTGCACCCCGCGGCATTGGCATCCTCCCCGTTCCTTCTTGTCCAGGTCGCCGAGGATGACCACCGGCCACTCTCGCCCCTTGGCCCGGTGGTAGGTGCTGACGGTGACCGCGTCCTCGAACTCCTCGGCCGACTGGAGGCCGTTCTTTTCGTCCTTCCGCGGGGCGGGAAGGTCGCGGAGGTAGAGGAGGAGGCCGAGGGTGGTCGCCCCGGTCTGACGGAAGCGGCAGTTCTCCTCGTAGCGGGCGGCGTACATCCGGAGCATCTCGATGTTGGCCAGGGCCAGCTCGGCGTGAGGCCAGCGGAGGCAGACCTCGCGGGCCCGGCTCCTCTCGATCGCCAGGTCGAGCATCTCCGAGGGCGAGCGGACGGCCATCTCTTTCGAGAGGGCCCGCAGGCCGTCGAGGACGGGATCTCCGGCCCAGGGTTCCGCGGGCGGCGCGCCGGCTCCGAGCTGCCCGATCCGTTCTCCGATATCCGCCTCGGCCTCTCCTGACCCGGAGAGACGGCGGACCAGGAGGGCGGGGAGGGCCGCCCTCCGGTCGAGGACGACCTCGAGGGCGGAGAGGACGTAGACCGCCTCGCGGGTCTCGACCAGGCCGGCCTCGGCGGTCGAGGTGCGGATCCCGAGCCGGTTGAGTGCGGCGGCGCTTTTTTCGCAGTCGGCGTTGGTGCTCCTGAGGACGGCGATGTCACCGGGACGGACCGGGCGGACCTCTTCCGATGCCTTATCGACGACGGTGATCCCGCCCCCGTGGTCCAGCAGCTGCCGGATCCCTTCGGCGATCAGGACGTTGTCCTCGTCTTTATTCGGGCTATCCAGGGCCCAGAGCTCCACCGGGGGCGGGAGGCCCGCCGGCTCTCCCCGCGGGGCGCCGAGGGCGAACTCCTTTTCGCTGTAGTCGAGGTTGGTGAAGGTGCCGGCGAAAACGGCGGAGCAGAAGTCGACCAGGGGTTTCCTCGACCGGTAGCAGTCGGGGAGGTCCTCCTCTTCGGCGGTCTTCTCCAGCGCCCGGTAGGCCAGCTCCATCAGCTCGGGGTCGCAGTCCCGGAACTTGTAGATCGACTGCTTGCGGTCGCCGACCCAGACCACGTTCCCGGCGATCTCCCCCAGCCGCTGGAAGAGGGCGAGCTGGAGGGGGGAGGTGTCCTGGAACTCGTCGACCATCAGGAGCTCGAACTCCCCGGCCAGGGCCTCGGCGACCGCCCGGTTCTCCAGGAGATCGAGGGTCTTGGCTTCCATATCGGTGAAGTCGATGAAACCCCGGTCCCGCTTCCAGCCGTCGTAGCTCTCCAGGGCGTCCGCGGCCACCGAGTAGACGGCCCGGATGAAGGTCCCGACGTCCTCTCTCAGGCGGGGGTGGGCGAACTGTTCCTTCCCCGCGGCGATCACCGGTTCGGCGGCCGCCAGGGACTTTTTTGCCGGCAATTCGGAGGAGAGCTTGGCCCGCTCGCTCCAGGTCAGGTTTTCGAACCGGCGGCGGAACTGGCGCAGAAACGCGAGATAATCGCGGGTGTTTTTGCACTTGTCCTTCCCCGACCCGATGATCGCGTCGAGGTCACGGATCGCGTTGTCGAGGGCCGATTTCAGGGTCCGGTCGGCCTCGTCGGCGCAGCTTTCCGCCGGCGGGGGGAAGTACCGGAGGAAGGCCCCCTCCGCCCGCCCGGCCATCGCCCGCAGTTCTTCCGGGCAGATCCCGTTGGACCGGGCCTTGTCGGCGATCTGTCGGGGGGTATCCGTCCAGTCTTTTATGCTCAGCCGGCGGGTTATCTCCGCCAGCCCGGCGAGCTCTTCCCGGCTCAGCACGCCGGAGAGGGAGACTCGGAAGCTGGCGGCCGCCTCTTCCTCCGGGAGGGCCCGGACATCCGGGGAGATCCCGGCCTCGAAGGCGAAGCGCTTCAGGATCCGCTCGCAGACCGAGTGGACGGTCCCGATCAGGGCGGCCTCCACCCGGTGGGCCTGATCGGGCATACCCTCTTCGAAGAGCCGGGAACGGACCCGCTCCCGGAGTTCCCCGGCGGCGGCCCGGGTGAAGGTGACGGCGATGATCCGTTCCGGCTCCAGGGACTTGTTCTCGAGCCGGTTGTGGAGCTCTTCGGTCAGGGAGTAGGTCTTTCCCGTCCCGGCCGAGGCCCGGATCAACTTGATTTGCGTTTCTTTTTTGATTTCTTCCAATCCTCCGATTGATTCTCCGGCTGCCAGAGGAATCCGCAGAGGGCCCGGTAGTCGCAGTACCGGCATTCCGGGGTGAGAGTTTCGAAAAGTCCCTCCGGCTCCCAGGGGTCCCTGCTCCGGGGATCTTCGGGGACGATCCCGCCGGCCGCGCAGACGCCGCCGGCCAGCTGTCGTTCGCGGACGGCCCGGACGGTTGCGGCCAGTTCCTCCCAGATCTCGTCAAGGCCCGGCCCGGGGATCGGGGTCCCGAACCCGGGCAAGGCGGGGTTGGCGGGCAGGAGGACCCCGTCCCGGAGGCTGAAGTAGGCGGCCCCGGCGGCGCCCCCGGCCAGCCGCCGGTAGACCGCCAGCTGGCCGGCCGCGCCGTCCTCCAGTTTCTCCCGGTATTTTGCCGATCCCCGTAACGAGTACTTCAGGTCGAGGATCTGCCGGCCGCCCTCCGCCTCTTCCAGGTAGACGTCGAGCCGTCCCCGGACCCGGCCCAGCTCGGTCTCCCCCTCCAGGGCCGATTCGAAGCCGATCACCTTCAGCCCGTGCTCCTCGATCAGACGGGAGAGTTTTTTCGCGGAGCTTTCGATCTCTTGCCTCAAGTTGGCCAGTTCCGCTTCCCGCCCGGGCAGGAGGTAGATCGCCCCTTCCTCGGCGAGGATTCTGTCCAGGACCCGGCCGATCTCCCCGGCGGCCCCGCCGAGAAACTTCTGGACCGCCCGGTGGGCGACGTTGCCCAGGGCCGGGGGGCCGGGCTTGAGGGCGACCGCCTCGGCGGGTTTGAGCTTCGCCTGGTATTCCAGGACGTACTGCAGGGGACAGAGGGCGATCTTCTCCAGCGAGGTGGCCGACTCCGGGTCCCGAGGCGCGGCGGAGAGGCCTTGCAGCGTCCAGAGGCGTTTCGGCCGGGGGAGTTCGAGGGGTTCGAGCGGCCCGGTCTTCGCCGGGAAGCGGGGATCCTCCCGGAGGGGGAGGCGGGCGGGGACGGTCAGGCGGTTCTTCTCCGGGTCCTTCCAGCCGGCCGTCAGCCGGTTCCAGAGGGGGTGGTCGCCGGCCGGGTCGCCCTTCTCCAGGCGGTGGGAGACCAAAATCAGCCTTCGGGCGTGGCGGAACGGACGTATCCAGGGTCGGGAGAGCTCCAGCGCCCGCTCCCCCCGGGAGGGGAGTTCGATCCCCGCGGCCCGGAGGTCATCCTCTTCCTTCGCGGTGAAGAGGGGCGGGGGGAGGTGTTCCGCCCCCTCCCCGGTGAAGTCCCACCAGATCACAGTCCCGGCCGGGCCGAGGACGGCGGCGGGGGAGGGGACCGTCCGGACCCCGCCGGCCTCCGGCTTCTCCCGGCCGGTCTCCACCCCGGCCCCGACGGCCAGCGCGGCCAGCCTGGCGGCCTCGAGCCGGGGGACGGTCTTCCCGGGCTGCTTCTCCAGGAGCCGGGCCAGGGTCCCGGCCTGTTCGGCCGCCGCCCGCAAAATTGCGCGCTGCTCGGCGCCGGGACCGGTCCAGGGGGAGAGAGTGGGGTCGGACTCCCTTTTCTTCCGCTCCAACTCCTCCAGCCCCCGGACCCAGGCGGCGAACCGCCGGCAGAGCCCGACCACGCGGTCCCTGGCGATCGGTTCCCCCGGCGGGACGAGGCGGCCGGGGTCGGGGAGCCAGTCCCGGAAGCGCTCCTCCAGGGTCTTCCGGGGGATGGAGTCCCCATTCTCCGCCCGCTCGAGGCAGTCCTCGACGGCCTTCCGCCAGCGCGGCCCGCCGATCCCCGGGGCCTCGGCCACCGCCTTGGCCAGCCGGCGCCCGGCCGGGCGGGGGATGGGGGAGAGGGGGAGCTGGAGGAACTGGAGGAGGCGTTCGGGGTCTAGCGGGCCCCACTGGAGGGACAGGGCCAGGGGGAGGATCTGGAGGGCGGAGCGGTAGGGGGAGACGGTCCCCGCCCCGATCCGGGGGAGGTGGTAGCGGAGGAAGGCCGCCTCCAGCTCGGGGCGGATCCGGCCGCCGGCGATCACCACTTTCTCCCCGGTGCCGTTCTCCGCCAGCCAGGCGGCCAGGGCCTCGGCGGCCTGGAAGGGGGAGCCGCCGAGGATCCTCAGCAACGACCCATCGGCGACGGGGGTGAAGGGGTCGCCTTTCTCCAATTTCCGGAAGGCGTCGGCCAGGTCTCCCTCGCGGTCCGGGGGCTCGGGCTCGGGCCGGGGGAGGACCTCCGTCCCCGCTTCTTCCAGCGCGGCCAGGAGCTTCCGGACCAGGAGCGGATCCCGTTCCCTATCCCGGAGCAGCCGGAGGGTGTCGAAGACCTTCTCCTTCCGCCGGCGGATCTCTTCCTCCAGGGCCAGGATCCGGTCGGGGGTGCCCGGGGGGAGGCTGCCGGCCTCCGGGGAGAGGGCGGCCATCGCCTCCCGGGGGCGGGGAGGGAGGTCCCGGAGTTTCCCGCTCCAGCCGTGGAGGATCAGCTCGTCCCGCCAGTCCAGGAGACGCCGGGCCGTCGCCAGGGGGTCGACTTCGAAGGAGGCGGCGAAGAAGGCGGAGGGCTTGTCGGCCAGACTTCGCTTCAGGGCTTCCGCGGCCTCCCCGGTCCGTTCCAGAGCGGAGACCGGGCGGGAGACCAGCCCCAGGTGGGTCTCCAGTTCCCGGACCAGCTGCTCCAGGTTCCCCGCCCTCCGGCCCGCCGTCGCTTCAGCCTCCGCCAGGAACCCCGGGTGGAAGGGCCCCTCGAACTCCGGCGTGTAGAGAAATTCGCGCTTAATCATCGGGTGCCGAATATAATCCTGAAGAAATCAGCAGGCTTTATTCTGATCTATCCCACGCCAGGGGCCTCCCGGAGGCCAGGCGCCCCTGAACTCTTCTCCCGCGCTCAGCGCCCTGCTCGGGGGCATAAGAAACTGCCGCAGGGCCTGGATGACTTTTCCGAGATCATCTTCTCTTACCTTGAATGGACCCCTCCGGAGAAATGCGCGCCATTGCGTCAGTTTGATGCCGTCCCCGCTGAATTCTTCTGTCAAGGCGACTGGGTCATTCGCCGGTATCGGCATTTTTCTTCTCTGAAACGTGGCCTTCAGCGCATCGGAGAGTTGTTGGCCGTCGAAAGTATAATCCCCGGCCAGCACCCACAGATCATAGAAGTCCTTCATCCGGCTGTTCGTCATTCCGAGATCCGCCAGCGCCTGGAACTTTTCCGCGACGACAGCTTCGATGGGGTACATCAGCAGTTTCGGTGCGGGCATATCAAGCAGCGTCGGGTACTCCTCGACGGCAGGCTCGGGTATCACGGCGTCGCCGTAACCGAAATCCAGTCTCAGGTGAATCCGGGCGGAGCCGAGCAGCGCCTGGAAAGTCACCCGGGTCCCGCCGTATTCCTGCTCTTCCCGGATCAGTTCCGCACGGACGGTTTCGGTCAGGAATTCAAGGCCGTCCTCTTCGCAGGGGATCAAACAAACTTCCCGTACGATCCGTTCCGTCTCTTCCAGGTTCCCGGCCCCGAGCGCCAGAAAGTCGATATCTTTTGTCGGCCGGTAAAACTCCCCGGCCCACTTGAGAAAAAGCATCGCTCCCTTGAGTATGACTCTTTCAACGTGCGTCGACCGGCTCAGGCGGAAGAGGAATCTCTCCGACCCGTAGCGGTCCAGGATCCGCTGAAACTCGTCGCCGTGCCGGCGGGCATAGTTCAGCAGCCTCTGCCGCACGGAGGCCGCTGTGTTGGAACGTTTATCTTCTTTCACGAGAGAGATTCCATATACGGGCGCATCGTACCGCTGACCCGGCAGATCCGGGCGAAGTTCCACAGTTCTTCCATCGAACCGAGTCTCCGTCTCCGGTATTCCCGCAGGGCTTCCAGCGCGACTTCGAGACCGATCTTGTTCCGGTACTTGAAACAGTCGGCCACTGTCTTCGCCGCGCCGTAAACCCGTACGGTCACACCCTCGACCCGGTGTTCTTCTATGCCTTCGCTCAGGGCCCGGCCCGAGAACCTGGCGATCCGGAGTTCCGGGTATTCCAGCCGGGGACGTCGGGCCTTTCCATCGAGCGCGATCCAGACCTGGCGGGGGCTCTGGGTGCCGATATCGTGGAACCGGAGAGCGGTCAGCAGGCAGAACACTCCCCGGGGGACCCGCCGGGCTACCTGGGCCAGGTGGTGACGTTCGGTTATCTCCGCGCCCGCCGGGACATAGACGCCCCGCGAAACCCGCTGGAGCTGCCCCCGGTCGCAAAGGCGCTTGAGATAGACCGAGGGTATGCCGAGCCGGGTGGCATCCCGGGCGCGGATCATTCCCCTCTTCGCGGCCAGCTCCTTTAGCCTTTTCGCGTAATCTTTCTTCACGGGGACATTATGTTGCATAACGCAGGAAGATGTCAACAAGTACCGACATTTTCTTACTGGGTTCGGGCCGCCGGATTCCACCGTTCCAGGGGTTGTCCGGGTAGTGGATGTCGGTAACGCCCCTGAAGGCCGGCGGGGAAGGGGAGTCGCCGGCGTGGACGGTTCCGGCGGCAAGCGCGATGAGGACTGCGGTGAGGATGGCGGTTGATATCCTGGCGGGCAAATCACACCTCCTTTGATGTTTTATCATTACCCCCTCACCCTGCCTTCTCCCCGGAGGGGAGAGGGTGCTTTGGCTGCCGGGGATCAGTCGAATTCGGGGAGGTCGCGGGCGGTGATCCGGATCTCCCTCACGGTTCGGGTATCGGTCCGGGCGTGGCGGAAGATCTGGGGGTCGATGATCCGGCTGAGCGTCCCCCGCAGCGAACGGGCTCCGGTGCCCCGGGCCAGGGCGTCGGCGGCGACGGCGTTCAGGGCGGCGGGGGTGAAGGTGAAGCTCAGGCCGTGGCGTCGGCATTCGCGGTTGACGGCGGCGAGCAGGCTGTGCTCGCCCCCGGCCAGGATCCGGACCATCTCTTTCCCGGTCAGGCGGTCGAGACAGGCAACGACCGGGATCCGGCCGGCGAACTCCCGCAGAATCCCGTATTCAATCAAGTCGTCGGTGCCGGGGGTCTCTCCCCGGACGTTCCGGCCGGACTCTTCGGCGGAGAACCCCACCGTCCGGATTCGCCGGCGGCGCTCGATGATCCGTTCGATCCCGGTGAAGGCGCCGCCGAGGATGATCAGGGTGGGGGCGGTGTCGAACTCGACGGCCTCGGTCCGCCAGGAGTGGACGCCGCCGCTGGAGATCGAGATGGTCCCGCCGTCCAGGGCCTTGAGCAGGGCCCGCTGGACCCCGGCCCCCCCGACGTCGCGGTGCTTGTAGGCGTCCCCGGCGCAGGCGAGCTTGTCCACCTCGTCGATGAAGACGATCCCGGACCGGGCCTTCTCGATCTTTCCCCCGGAGGCTTCGTAGAGCCGATAGAAGACCTCGTCGAAGTTCATCCCGACATACCCCTCCTCGGTCCAGGAGGTGGCGTCGCCGATGGCGCAGGGGAGGCCGAGGAGGCCGGCGAGGGTGGTGACGGCGTGGGTCTTCCCGCAGCCGGTGGGGCCGGCCAGGAGGATGTTCTTCTTCACCCCCTTCTCGGGGGGCTCCCCGGCGGCGACCCGGACCAGGTGCTCGAAGGCGGCCACGGAGAGGGTCCGGAGGACGCGTTCCTGCCCGATGACCCGCCGGGACAGTTCCCGGAAGAGGGACCGGGGGCGGGGGAATCGTTCCAGGGCGCGGGCGGCCAGATCCCGGGCGGAGAGTTCCGGCTCCTCCTTCTCGGCGTCGAACCCCTCGGGGAAGGCGGTCCCCTCGGTGATGAAGCGGAAGATGCCGGGGTGGAGGCGGGGGGAATGCTCGAACCGGCCGGTCCCGCACGGCGAGGAGATTTTCTTCTCGGCCAGGCGGTCGGCGGCCCGGCGGACGGCCAGCAGGCCCCGGATCTCCCCGTCGCCGATCGCCTGGAAGAACTTGTCGGCGTGGATGGGACCGTGTTCCCCGGTGATCTGCTGGATGATCAGGGTGGCGGCCAGCAGCTTTTCCATCTCGTCGAGGCGGCAGTGCTCGGCCAGGAATTCGAGGCGGAGCTCGACCCCGGCCCGGCGGGTCCGTTCCCTCCGTTGGTTGATCTGGCTTTTGATCTCCCTCAGCGCCGGGGGCTCGAAGTCGCAGCCGGCCATCGCCGGCCGGGCTCTCTTGGCCTTCTCCATCAGGAGCATCCGGAGGTCGTCGAGGTAGTCGAGATCGTCCCGGTAGCAGTAGTTCTCGTAGTTCTCGATCATCCCCGCCCCGGAGGGGGAGGCGGTGTCTTCGGAGTTACGGGACGGGTCGCTGCTGGTCAGGGTGCTGGTTTCCGGCATAGCGTTATAGGATCCTTATTCTCAAGGGGTTGCGTTCTGGGGTCCGGCGGCCGCAAGGGGCGTCGGTCAGGGATCCCGGTTGTGCCCCGGGTGGCGGTGGCGGCGGGTGACGAAGTATAAGGCGTAGAGGAGGAACTCCCCGGTCAGGAGAAAGCCGAAGGCGGTCAGGAGGCCGGCGGCGCCCGCCGGGAAGAGGCCCCAGCCGGCTATGCCGTAGCAGACGGCGCCGAAGAAACCGAAGATGCCGGTCATATTGAGGATCCGGACGAGCCGCGGCGGGAGGACGGACCGGGCCCACTTAAGGGGAGAGGCGATCGTTGTTTTCATAATCGCCCTTCATATAACACATCCTTCCTGACATCTTATGGCAAGAAATGAAAATATTTTTGATTTTCCATAATTTGCCCGGAGAGTATCGGGCTTGACCCCATCCCGGGAGCGGAATGGAATCTTTCCCGTACAGAGAGCGGCCCAGGATTGGGCCAAATCAGGGGCCGGCGGCAGGAGATTCCACGCACTTGTTCTGCTCGGCGGAAAACTCAATCTCTATCCGGTTCGATCTCTTCAATACGGATTCCCCAGTAGTCGCGCAGTTCCCGGGGAGTTGGAATGCAGCCGCCGGTATCTCGCCGGATGTGAATCTCGGCGGCTCTCGCCGCCTTTTTCCCCCAGCGGCGGCGGATCTGTGCGACACCATCCGTATTATGGCGAAATGGCCGGTGCATGGGTCCGTATTCCTCCTGCAGCTCGTCGAGCCATTTATGCACGTATGCAAAGCTCTCCCCCAGTTCAGCCTGGCAGTCCCGGCAATGTTCTTCAAGTGTGGCCATCGGTATGAAATCTCCTTGGAACGGACCAGCGGTTTTACTTGCTCCCCCAAATTTACAGTAACCTATTCAGCCTCATTTCAGCTTGTGGTTGCTTCACCTGACTTCTTTCAAGGTCTGTTTCAAGCATCATCGTTATCATAATCGCCCCCTGTGTACCGCATCCTTGCTGACATCTTATGTCAAGAAATATAACTATTTTTGATTTTTTATGATTTCCGCGAGGTGTATCTGGCTTGACCCCCTCCCATCGAGCGGGGTAGAATCCTGACCATCGCCGGAAGGTCCGGGTCAGTCCCCCGGCCCTGGAGAGTGCGCCCCGATGAGAGCCGACCGATTGCTGGGCATCCTCCTCGCCCTGGAGAAGAAGAAGAGGGTCACCGCCGAAGAGCTGGCCCGGGAGTTCGAGGTCAGCGTCCGGACCATCTACCGGGACATCGAGGCCCTCTCCGACTTTCCCATCTACGCCGACCGCGGTCCGGGGGGCGGGTTCTCCCTGATGGAGGGGTACCGGCTCCGCAACCTCCCGCTCTCGAAGAAGGAGGCGGCCGCGCTCACCGTGATGGGGTCGATGGCCTCCGAGAAGATGGGGCTGGTCGAGGGCAAGGTCTTCAAGCAGGCCTTCCAGAAGCTCCTCTCCCACTTCCCCCCGGAGTGCCGGGCCGAGGCCGACCGGTTCTCCGAGCTGGTCCTGATCGACCTCGAGCCCTGGCAGTCCGAGCCGGAGGTCCCGGGGACGGCGGAGACGATCAACCGGGCCCTGAACGAGGGCCGGGTGCTGGAGTTCACCTACCACCGGCGCTCCCGCCGGCCGGAGGCGAAGGAGGTCGAGCCTTACGGCCTCTGCTACCGGGGGAAGTTCTGGTACCTGGTGGGGTACTGCCGGGAGCGGAAGGACTACCGGCTCTACCGGACCGACCGGATCCGGGACCTGGCGATGGCCCGGAAGTCCTTCGCCCGGAAGAAGGACTTCGACCTGAAGAGATTCTGGAACGAGGAGCTCCCCCGGCAGTACCGGACCACCGGCACCCTGGTCCGGATCGCCTTCGATCCCGCCGTCGCCCCCGAGATCGAGAAGGCCCCCTGGGCCTGCGGGGAGCTCAAGACCCTCCCCGGCGGCCGCCTCGAGGTGAGCTTCCGGACCTACGACCGGGACCGTCTGGCCGGTTTCGTCCTCGGCTTCGGGCCGAAGGCCGAACTGCTCGAGCCGGAAGACGTCCGGGCCCGGGTCAGGTCCGACCTCAGCTCCGCCCTGGAGCAGTACTGACCCGCCTCCCCGTTTCCCTCCGGAAAAATATTCACCGTAACCTGACATTAGATGTCAGGTGGAACGCGGTATTCGAGCATCGTGAACAAATCCGGCAATGCGCCGGTTGTTTGATGCGATTATCGATGGAGGATTCGGCAGATGAGGTTTAATGAATACAGTCACCGCCGCGGCAAGGAGTTATGCCGGGACCTGCACCGGGACGTATTCCAGGAAGTCCGGTCCATATTGGCCGTGCTCGAACCGTGTTCCCGCGGCACGGAGGAAGACGGCTCTGTCGATGACCATATTGCTTGGGAGTTCGTGGAAAGGGGATGGCTGAAGGAAGGCGAGGAGGATTTCAGAGCGTTTAAGACCGATTCACCCGACCTGCGCAAACGGAAGGTGGCAATCGAGATGGAGTTTTCCCGCTTCGAGATGTTCTTCGGAGACTTTTTACGGTTTATGCTTCTTTATGAACGCCGGGAAATCGACGTAGGCATCATCATCACTTTAGATCAGATGGCTTACGAGCGATGGGGTGGAGGTCCGGGTCTGTACACGTCAGCGAGGGCAAGTTTTCAGAGGCTGGCTGACTTTCTCCAAGGGGATTACTCGTCGATCGTGAGAGTTCCGATCTGGTGCATCGGAATAGAGTGATCTGTCGGATCGACGAGCTTGATTAACAAGGACACCGGGGCGATCGTCCTCCGGAGGATCCCGGCCTTTGGTTTCGGTCGGGCGGAGAACCCGGCCCGGAGAAAATATATTGCTTGCTGCGTATTTCGGAGCAAAGTAGCCGCCCATTCCGGAGTATGGTTTGAGTCTCACAGAAACCGGTCAGGATAATTTCAGCTGTTTTAGGCTAATGTTAGAGTTGCCCAGTCCACTGGCGTCACGCCCTACAATACGGATAAGCTATTCTGGTTGATCGGAAGCGGATATTTCTATGACGATCCCCACATCGGACACAATGGGCGGATCGGAAGGCGGAAGCAGGCGTTTATCGAGTATGCCCGCCCAATTCTGCACAAGAAATATATGAAATATGTAAAATATTTAGGCTATAATTGTCTAAATATGCGGCAAGGTGGAAGCGGAGGAGAAGCGGAGAGGGTGCGGAGAAGGTTCTTCTATAAAAGTTTACTATATATAGCTAATCAGTATCAATATCGTTGATTGTGACTACAGGCTCTCAGCAAATAGTCGCGGCTATTCTGGCCTACGATCGGGGAAAGTACTTTGATAAGTCCCCGATCGTGAAGGAGGATCCGGAGACGGGGAAGAGATTTATCGCCGATCCGACGGCGTTCTTCCTGGCGGTCCTGCTGGATATGGGGATGCCGGCGGAGTATGTTTGGAGGAAGGCTCCCCATGAGTTGAGACGGCGGTTGGGACACCTGGATGTGGCAAGGATCGCTTCGATGGACCAGAACGAATTTGCCGAGATCTTCGGCCGCCGGCCGGCCATCCACCGCTACAAGAAGAATATGGCCGGTTGGGTGCAGGAAGCCTGCCGCAAGATTGTCTCCCAGTACGGCGGTAATCCGGAGAATATCTGGAACGACGAGCCTTCTCCCGAGGACCTGGAGCGCCGGTTCCTGGAGTTCAAGGGGTTTGGGCAGAAGAAATCCTCGATGGCCGTGAACATTATGTTTCGGGATGGCTTGGTTCCGTTGAAGAAGGGGATGGGAGTTGACGTCTCGGTCGATGTCCAGATCCGCCGGGTCTTTCTCCGGGCCGGGTTAGCCAGGGATGAGAGTCTGGAGGAGATGCTATCCGCCGCCCGCCGCCTTGTCCCCGACAACCCCGGCGCCCTCGACCGCCCCGCCTGGCTGATCGGCCGGGACTACTGCTTCCCCCAGTCCCCTAACTGTTCCGCCTGCCCGCTGTCTTTAGTGTGCCCAAAACTGCTATAGGGGAAACCGGCATCAACTGAAGAACCGGATATGGCGAGATGCAGTTCGTTATCCAGGAATTTTTCCCGCCCGGGAAACATGATCAAAGGCGGTATTACCTTCGCCTGGAGAAGGACGACGCCCTGAGGGGCTGGGCGGTGCCGAAGGGGCTGCCGGCGAAAGGAAAGAACCACCTGGCGATCGAGATCGGTTCCATCCGGCTACAGGATGGCGGTTTTGAAGGATTGGTGGAAAAAAGCCAATTCGGGCCGGGCAAGATTTCCGTCTGGGATCAGGGAACCTATCAGGCGAGTTCCTGGTCCGACCGGAAGATAGTCTTTAAGTTTTCCGGCTCCCGGACGAAGGGCGACTTTACCCTGGTGCGTTTCCCCAAGGCCGGCCCGCGCCATTGGTTATTGAGCGTGAGTTCCGGTGACCGGCACGTTGCCCGTTCCCCACGGAAACAGTCCGGAAGCAGGAGGAGATCGGCCAGCAGATCGTCGGTTTACCGGCGAAAAGAATGGCCGGATAAGGGTGGTCACGAGATAGATGTCGGAAGCCGCCAGCGGCCGGGGACAAGAAACCGTTTCAAGGAAACATTCAAGCTAAATAAGTCATCTTTCCGTTCGAGTTATGGTCCCCGCGACTGGCTGTTGCTGCTGGCTCTAGTCGTCTTCGGGCTGCTGGTACTGGCCGTTCTGGCAGTTCTGAAATGATCGCGGACCGGCGGCGGCGGAGCGGTGGTTGACGGAGCTCCCGCAGCGTCGCTACCGGCGCAACCCGGGATAGAGGAGGTGGGGAGATGGAGATCAGGGAGATCGAGCTTTCCAAGATTAAGATGTCACCGGTCGGTTGAAACCAGCCGGTAAAGAACGGTTCAAAACCAGCCATTCCGACCGCCGGGAAATCAGATCGGAAAGGGGCAAGAGGGAACGGTTATGCTTGGAAAATCAATCGCGGCAGCTCTCTTCACCTTTTTTGTTCTCGAGTCATACGCGTCGGAAAGGGCGGAGACGGATACCATCGGCGGCGGCGGCCGCGCGGAAACAGGACAGGAGTGGCAGCGCCCCGAAAGGATCTTCCCCCTGAAGGCGGCCGGCTCCGCCTTCGTGATCATCGATATGCAGAATTTCACCTGCGCGCCCCGGGGAGGAGGGGCACTGCCGAATATTCACCAGGTCGTCAAGAACATCAACCGCCTGGTGGACTTCTGCCGGGAAAGGAAGATCCCCGTGATCTGGGTCCGCCAGAACATAACCTCCGGCCCTACCGGCGACGACGGCGGCCTTTACAGGCTCTTTCACGATCCGGAACGATTGAGCGACGAGATGAACCGGGGCGTCGGGACCGAGATCTTCCCGGCGATGAGTTTCGATCCCGCCCGCGACCACGTTGTCTTCAAGAACCGTTACAGCGCCTTTCTCGCCCGCCCGCCGGAACTCAAGGAGAAGCTCGACGCCCTCAAGGTGAACCGGTTGATCGTCGCCGGGATCGCCGCCGACGTCTGCGTCGAATCGACCGTCCGGGACGCGATGCAGTTCGATTACGAAGTCGTGCTGGTCTCCGACGGCGTCGCCGCCGAAGACGCTCTCCGGCTCCGGAATACGCTGGAGATCGTCCGTCGCTTTTTCGGGGACGTCCGAACCGCGGAAGAGATCATCGGGGAACTGGGAGGGCCAGGGAAGCCGGGATCCGGAGAAGGGGAGGGGAAGAGCGCTGAGAATTGTAAAACGGGCCGGCTCTTTCCTTCTAACAATTGATGGGAACTATACCTCCGCCTCCAGTACAGCCTCCCCGGCCACCGGGTGACCATCTCCACCATTGATCTCGCCCGGCACTGCCGCGAAATCCGCCGCCGGGTCCTTATCCTAGTCGATGCTTCGCGGCCGGGCTTCCCGCTCCGGAAGAAGCCCTGAGGCGGCGGTCAGTTGTCTATCTACCCGCCTGCAGTAGCCACACGCTTGTGCATACCCGAAGTTGTTCGGGCTCTCTCTCCAGTTTCACTTCTTCCGCTCGCTGCGTCCAGCACGGCCATATATTTATTTGGAAAAATTGAGAATAAACTGCCCTCTTGATCCGACTATCAGATTGAGGAGTCAATGGGCAATTTCAGAAAAGCGGGGAGGTGCGGGATGATGCCGGATATCAATGCCGAAAAATCCGCTGACGGTTCCGTTCCGACGGCCAGGCAGAAACTGCTGCTCAAGAGGATTCTCGTGGAGCTGCTCTCCGGGCAGGGAGTTTCCAGCCGGAATATCCGGTATTCCAAACGGTGGAGGGCCGCGACGCAAAAATACCCTGATTTTTGCGTCGTTCCCGCTTCAAAATTCCCCGGTCCCGCGACGGGATCATCTTGGGATTTCCCCGGCCTTGCCCCCCGACGAGGATCTGGCGCGTTGCTTCCCACTGCCCTGGTCCGCATAGGTTCGGCATTTATTGGCAATGGAGGATGATCATGACCAAGAGAGTCATCGGTAAAGCGTCGGCGAAACCATCCCTGGTCATTCCCGACAAAGCATTGCTAAAGGATGTGCGCGCTCTCGTCGATGAGGCCCGCCGGGACGTTGCCCACTCGGTAAACTCTGCCCTGGTCCTGCTTTATTGGCGCATCGGCCGGCGTGTTCGGCAGGATATCCTCAAAGAAAAGCGTGCGGAGTACGGAAAGCGGATTGTCTCCGCGCTGGGGAGACAATTGGAGGTGGATTTCGGAAGCGGCTTCTCGGAAAAATCTCTCCGACGGATGATTCAATTCGCTGAAGTCTTCCCCGACGAGCAAATTGTCGCATCGCTGATGCGACAATTGAGTTGGACCCACTTCACTCTCTTGATACCGCTGAAGGAACCTCTCCAACGCGAGTTCTACGCCGAAATGTGCCGGATTGAACGATGGAGTGTTCGCACCCTTCGGCAGAAGATCGGCTCCATGCTCTACAAGCGCACGGTGCTGTCGCGAAAACCGGATGAGCTGATCCGGCAGGAACTGAAGGCACTGCGGGCTGAGGACAGATTGACGCCGGATCTGGTATTCAAAGACCCCTATCTGCTCGATTTCCTGGGATTGAAGGACCGCTACTTGGAGAAGGACCTGGAGGACGCCATCCTGCGCGAACTGGAGGCCTTTCTGCTTGAACTGGGCGTCGGTTTTACTTTCGTAGAGCGGCAAAAGCGGATAATGGTGGATGACGAGGACTACTACCTCGATCTCCTGTTTTTCCATCGGGGCTTGCGCCGGTTGGTGGCGATCGATCTAAAGCTGGGGAAGTTCAAGGCGGAGTACAAGGGGCAGATGGAGCTTTATCTGCGATGGCTGGAGGAGAATGAACAAAAACCGGAGGAGGATTCTCCGATCGGCCTCATTCTGTGCGCGGGGAAATCCGAGGAGCAGATCACGCTTCTGCGCCTCGATCGCGGCAATATCCGCGTGGCGGCCTATATGACGGAGCTAATCCCGAAAAGACTGTTCCAGCAGAAACTCCACGCCGCCATCAAGTCGGCTCGCGACCGGCTGGGCCGAAAGCAAATAGAAAACCAGTGAATTGAGGTCAAATCTTTCATAATTCCGGGCGGATAAAATAAAGTATCGACCCGGTGTAGCCTATTGGATACAATAGAATGATCGAAATCCGCAAGGCGGGAGGGGATAAGCGGAGTCAGAAAAGGGATATCAATAACGCGTTGCGCCTGGCGCGTAACCTGTGAAACGGCGAGCAACGATGAGCAAGACGGCAACCACCCGGTATGACGTAGCGGAACATCTCCGGACACCCGAAGAGATGGCTGCCTACCTGGAAGCCTGTATCGCGGAGTCAGACGGAGACGCGGCATTTATTGCCAAGGCACTCGGCGATATTGCCCGGGCCAGGGGTATGGCCAGGGTTGCCCGGGAAGCGGGTCTTTCACGGGAGAGCCTGTACAAGGCCCTCTCCGGGGAACGCAATCCGAGTTTCGATACAATTCTCAAGGTGGTGAAGGCACTCGGGCTGGAATTGCATACCATTGCTCCGCGGGCCTGAATCCGGTCCTGCCAGCTTGTCTGCCGGACCGGCGATGGGAAGATACCGGCCTCGGTTTCCTGTACACCATCCCCGGCCACCGGGTGACCATCGCCACCATCGCCCTGGCCCAGGACTGGCGCGAAATCCACCGCCGGCTCCTTACCCTGGTCTCCGAGCCGGCGCCGGTCTTTGTTTTGCCTGTGGTGGCAGAGTAGATGTGGGAGACAACCATCCACAATCGCCTACGAGCTGGGGACAAGCTGAATTGCCACCGCGCCGATGCGTTACTTCGGGGGGGATTGGGCGGGATCGTCGCCGGCGACGGCATCCCGCATACTCATCAGCGAAGCCAAAACAAAATGAAGAAGGCTAAGAAACTATCTCGCCGGATGAACCGGAGTGATCAAGAGATTATCAGTCGTTGGTCGGGGTGTTGACCCCGAATTTTTGGCGAAGTTTTTCCGAATGGGGCCGCGAAGTTCGTCGGAAAACACGCCCCACGCATTTTTTTTGTTGACACGATAGTATAACTATACCATATTGGATCAATACTATATCATAACGACCAGGGGAAAAACAATGAAAGAATTGTCCAACGCCGAGGCGGCGCTCCTGGGCTTGCTGTCCGAGAAGCCGAGGCACCCGTATCAGATCGAGAAGGAGGTAAAGGAGCGCGATATGCGCTACTGGACTGACCTGTCGATGTCGTCCATCTACAAGCTGCTGAGGAAGTGCGAGAAGGGCGGCCTCGTGAAGCGGACGAACACGATCAGCCCCGAGAACCGCCTCCGCGCTCTCTACCAGCTCAGCGCGAAAGGGAAGAGGGCGCTCGAGAAGAAGATCGAGGCGCTTCTGAGCCAGCCGGGGCACATCCGGTGGCCGGTCGACATCGGTATCTCCAACTGCGATTTGTTGCCGCGGCGGGTGGTCCGGGCGGCGCTGGCAAAGTACCGCGCCGGTTTGGCCGAGCGGGTGCGGGGCTACAGGGCGCTACAGAAATATCTGCGCGACACGGGTTGCCCGGAGCACCGGTTCGGGCTCGCCACGCGGCCGGTATATCTCCTGAAGGGGGAGATCAAGTGGGTGGATGAGTATATGGATAAGTTGGGGAAGTAGGCACGGGGGGACGCGACGATGGATAAGGGCTGGGAAAAGAAGGCGCAGCAGTATATGGGGACGCTGTGCGGCGTGAAACCGAACCGGCGGACCGGGTCGCCCGGGAACCGCGCGGCGGTGAAGTTCTTCGCCAAGACAATAGGAAGGTGGGGATACCGGCTCGACACGACGCCGTTTCCCTGCCTGGACTATTGGAGCGGGAAGGCGGTCCTCACCTGCGAGGGCCGCTCGTTCGACGTTCAGGTAAGCCCCTATTCCCCGGGGTGTGACACGGCGGCCGAGTTGGCAGTGGTGACCACGATCGCAGAGCTCGAAGAGTGCAGGTGCGAGGGGAAGCTTCTCCTGATGAAGGGGGCGCTCTGCGCCGAGCAACTGATGCCGAAGAACTTCGTCTTCTACAACCCCGACCACCACCAGAAGATCTACGCGCTTCTGGAGAAGATGCGGCCGGGGGCGATCATCACCGCGACGGGGACAAACCCCGACCTGGTCGGCGCGCTCGATCCCTATCCCCTCATCGAGGACGGCGATTTCGACATCCCGTCGGCGTATTGCCGGGAGGCCGTAGGGGAGAGGATCTCCCGCTTCGCGGGGAAGACATTCCGGCTTATGATGGACGCCCGGCGCATCCTGGCGACCGCGTGGAACGTGGTCGCGCGGAAAATACCGGATGCCAAAGGGAAGATCGTCGTCTGTGCCCACATCGACGCGAGGGAGGACAGCCCCGGCGCCTCGGACAACGCCTCGGGGACGATCGTGCTCTTGCTTCTCGCGGAGATGCTCGCGGGGTACGAGGGGAAGACGGGCATAGAGATCGTCGCCCTCAACGGCGAGGACAACTACACCGCCGGAGGGCAGATGGACTACCTGCGAAGGTATGGGAAGGAATTTGACCGGATTATCGTGGCGATCAACGTGGACGACATCGGCTACGTGAAGGGGAAAAGCGCCTATTCGTTCTACGAGTGCCCGGACGTGATCGCCGGGGCCGCGGAGAGGGCGTTTGGGGCCCACGACGGGATCGCGAAGGGGGAACAGTGGTATCAGGGCGATCATATGATATTCGCCCAGAAGGGGAGGCCCGCAATCGCCTTCACCTCCGAGAAGATGCGCGAGCTGATGCGGAAATACACCCATACCCCCGCGGACACGCCGGAGATCGTGGACTGCAAAAAATTGGTCGAGGTCGCGGAGGCGACCAGGGATTTTATCGTGGAATACGGGACGAGACCATGACAAACAAAAACATCATCATCACGAACGCGCGGACGCACAACCTGAAGGGCATTTCCCTGGAGATCCCCAAGGACAAGATCGTGGTCTTCACGGGCGTCTCCGGATCGGGGAAATCGTCCCTGGTCTTCGACACGATCTACACGGAGGCGCAGCGGCAGCTCATCGAGACCTTCTCCTCGTTCGCCCGGGCGCGGCTTCCCAAGCTCTCGAAGCCCGACGTCGAGGAGATCCGGAACATCTCGACGGCGATCATCATCGACCAGAAACGGATGGGGACGACGCTCCGGAGCACGGTCGGAACCGCGACCGAGCTCTACACGTACCTGCGGCTCCTCTTCTCCCGGTGCGGCACGCCGTTCATCGGCCCGTCGTTCTTCTTCGGCTTCAACCACCCGGCGGGGATGTGCCCCGACTGCAAGGGGCTCGGCAAGAGGATACGTATCGACACGGCCCTCCTGCTCGACGAGGAGAAGAGCATCCGGGAGGGGGCGATCGTGCATCCCGATTACAAGGTGGGCGCGTGGAACTGGCGGGAGATGGTGGCGATCGGCCTGTTCGACGTGGATAAGAAGCTGAAGGACTTTTCGGAGAAGGAGCGCGCCGATCTGCTCTACGCGGAGGGGATCCCGGTCGAGAAGACGCACGGGGCCGGAACCTACACGAAAAACTACGAGGGGGTCGTCAGGAAGCTCGAGCGGCTGCACATCAACAAGGCGAAGGACCAGCTCTCCGCGGCGCGGCGGGGCGCCTACGAGAGGTACTTTGTCTACTCGGACTGCGATTCCTGCGGGGGGACTCGGATCAACGAGAGGGCGAGATCCGTCACCCTGAACGGCCGGACGATCCCCGAGCTGGCGGCGATGGAGCTCACCGACCTTCGCGCCTTCCTCGAGACGGTCGAGGGGGACGTCGCGAGGCCGCTGGTAAGGAAAATGCAGCAGATGCTCTCCTACCTGGTCGACATCGACGTGGGGTACCTGTCGCTGAACCGCGCCGTGGCGACGCTATCGGGGGGAGAGAGCCAGCGGGTGAAGATGGCCCGGCAGCTTGGGTGCGACCTCGTCGACCTGATGTACATCCTGGACGAGCCGTCGATCGGCCTCCACCCGAGGGACATCGACGCGATGATCGGGATGCTGAGGCGGCTCCGGGACAAGGGGAACAGCGTGCTGGTGGTCGAGCACGACCCGGCGGTGATCCGGTCGGCCGACTACTCGATCGACATCGGTCCCCGCGCCGGGCGCCGCGGGGGGGAGGTGGTGTACGCCGGGCCGGTCGCTGGGCTCCTGCGGTCGGGGGGCGCCACCGGGGAATACCTGAACAGGAGGGCGGTGGCCGGCGGCCGGCGAAAGGCGTGGACCGAGTCAATCGAGATTCGGAACGCGACCCTGCACAACCTGAAAAACGTCTCGACGCGGATCCCGATGGGCGTGCTCACGTGCGTGACCGGCGTGGCGGGCTCCGGGAAGAGCAGCCTGATCCACGGCGTGTTTCTCCAGGAGCACCGGGACGCGGTCTGCATCGACCAGTCGCCGGTGGGGAGATCGTCGAGGTCGAACCCGGCGACGTACATCGGGTTCTTCGACCTGGTCAGGAAGGAGTTCGCGCGCGCCACCGCGGCCGACCCGTCGCTCTTCAGCTTCAATTCGCGGGGGGCGTGCCCCGAGTGCAAGGGGCTCGGCACGATCAGCGTGGAGATGAGCTTTCTGGACGAGATCAAGATAATCTGCGACGAGTGCGGAGGGAAGCGGTACACGGACGAGGTGCTCGCCCTGCGCTGCCAGGGGAAGAGCATTTACGATGTCCTGAACATGACGGTCGAGGAGGCGCAGGGGTTCTTCGACAACCCGGAGATCGGGAGGCGGCTGCGGATCCTCCACGACGTGGGACTGGACTACCTCGAGATCGGGCAGCCGCTGAGCACGCTCTCGGGGGGCGAGGCGCAGAGGATAAAACTGGCGTCGGAACTGCACAAGGGGGGAAACGTCTACGTGATGGACGAGCCCACGACGGGGCTCCATATGGCCGATATCGAGAAGCTGATGCAGATCGTCGGGCGGCTGGTCGAGAACGACAACACGGTGGTGGTGATCGAGCACAACCTGGACGTCATCCGGCACGCGGACTGGATCATCGATCTCGGGCCCGAGGGGGGCGCGAGGGGCGGATGGATCGTGTGCGAGGGGACGCCGGAAGACCTGATGCGGTGCCCGGCGAGCCACACGGGACGGTTCCTGAAGGGAGAGGGGGCGGGTACTTGAGTCATCACTAAAAAAGTCATTACCCGTCTGGGGAAATTAACCAGAATAATCAGGGTGACTCCCCAACTACCAAGGTCATAGTTTCCGGGATCTGCCCGCGACAGCTCCTTAATCGATCAATAATTTGGCTGAAAGAGATACACTCCCCGGAACTGGGATGTCTAAATATCCTGGAGGGTGCAAGCGGAGCGGAAGCGGAGAGGAAGCAGAGCAGGCCCGAAGAAAAACATATACTATTTCCGGGTAAGGTGTCGTAATAAGCTGGATCAATCGGGGTCAAATCTTCCCTCTTGACAGTAGGGACTTCAGCAAATATCGACACGCTCGATCCGCTCTATCGCCCCATCACAACCTTATATGAAGAAACTTTCCATCCGACTGTTTGCGTTGGCGGCGGCGATAACCTTGGCGGGATGCCGTTCCGGACCTCCCCGGCCATCCCTCCTGGTCGGCGTGGACGCCAACTACTCCCTGGGGATGGAGCGGGATGGCGCGGCGTGGAAGTGGGACGGCCGGGAAACCGATCTTTTCGAGGGGATGGCGGCGAGGGGAGTGGGGGGATTCCGGGTCCGCCTCTGGACCAACGACTCCGGCCCGCATAGCCGGGGATACGCCGCCCGGGTAATCCAGAGAGCCGCCGCGGCCGGGCTGGAACCATACCCCGTAATCTTCTTAAGCGACGACTGGGCGGATATGTTGAAGCAGCCGCTTCCGGCGGCGTGGAGGGAACTGTCTTTCGCCGAGCGGAAGGCCGCGGTGGAGGACTACTCGCGGGAGGTCGTCGCTTACCTGCGGAGCAGGGGTTTGCGGGGTCATCTCTACGAGATCGGCAACGAGATCGATTTCGGCATCTGCGGTGAATATCCCGACGATGAGGCAGGGAAAAACTCGGCGGCGCTGAGGGAGCGTTACTGGCCGCGTTCGGCGGAGCTGATCAAAGCGAGCCAGGCCGGGGTCCGGGAGGCCGATCCCGAGGCGCGGTTTATGCTCCATATCGCCCACTGGTGGGACGCGGAATTCTGCGAGGCTTTCTTCCGTTTTATGATCGATCGGGGAGTCCGGGTGGATTACGCCGGCCTTTCCTATTTCCCCTCTTCCGGCATCGGGGGTTCCCTGGAGACGGATCAGTTCGGCGATGTGGTTTCCCGGCTGGCCGCGGCGATCGACCGGCCGGTGGTGGTGGCGGAGACCGCTTACCCCGCCTCAAAGGATTTTGCCGGCCAGTTCTCGGGCTGGAAACACGAGGCGCCGGGCTATCCGCTGACGCCGGAAGGCCAGCGCCGGTGGCTGGCCGATTTCCTCTCGTTCTGCGCTTCCCATCCCGCGATTCAAGCCGTCTATTACTGGAGTCCGGAATGGTTCGGCGAAGGAATGTGGAAGGCCTTCGCTCTCTTTGATCCGGAAGGAGAGGCCCGCCCGGCCTGGGACGCCATCTCCAGTTTCTCCCGTTAGAATGGAAGTGCGACAGGGCAGGGGTCAAATCTTTCCTTTTGACAGTTGAGGGAAGTTATACCTCCGCCTCCAGTACAGCCTCCCCGGCCCCCGGGTGATCATCTCCACCATTGATCTCGCCCGGCACTGCCGCGAAATCCGCCGCCGGATCCTCAACCTGGTCGCTGCTTCGCAGCCGGGCTTTCCGGTCCGGAAGAAGCCCTGAGGCGGCGGTCAGTTGTCTATCTGCCCGCCTGCAGCAGCCGCACGTTTGCGCATAGGCGAAGTTGTTCGGGCTCTCTCTCCAGTTTCACTTCGTCCGCTCGCTGCGTACAGCTCGGCCACATATTTTTTGGGAAAAATTGAGAATAAACTGCCCTCTTGATCCGACTATCAGATTGAGGAGTCAATGGGCAATTTCAGAAAAGCGGGGAGGTGCGGGATGATGCCGAATATCAATGCCGGGAAACTCGCTGCCGGTTCCGTTCTGACGGCCAGGCATAAACTGCTGCTCAAGAGGATTCTCGTGGAGCTGCTCTCCGGGCAGGGGATCCCCGGGCGGAAGGTCCGACTGACCAGGGAGCTCTGATTTGCCGGGAGCGGCCAAGGGAGTCTCGGGCAATCGCAGGGACGCTTGCGGGGACTGAGTGGTCCCGCGAGGAGCGGTTGTTCGGGGTGGGGAGGTAACCAGGCGGGCCCGCCTTGATTCCATCCCGGCGCGGAGAAGGCATAAGGGGAGGACGGTCGGGATAGATATCAAGCGGGAGACTATGAGAAAAAGTTGTTCCCGCCGATCGAGGAGAAGCTTAGAATACGTTCAAGCGGCAGGTTTTTATGCCCGGCCGAAATAGTATCCCAAGTGAAATGGCCCGAGTTGTCCGGAGAACCCGGGAGATACAGAAGGAGACAGCCCGATGAGAAAGAGGAGAGTTCTGAGCTTGGCGGGGGTGGTATTTCTGGCGGCAAGCGTCACCGCGGCGCGGGCGGATATTGCGATTCCGCCGGAAACGGGCACGGTCGAGACGATCTCCGCCGGGGAGGTCTGGAGCAGGGTGATCGAATTCCCGGCGGAGACGTTCGCCCTGGAAGAGACCGCTCCCCCGGGCCGCTGTGCGAGCTGCCTGACCAAACCCACACTGCTCGCACCAGACGACGGGGCCGCCCTCTCCACCATCTCCCCGCTCTTCGAATGGAATCTTCATACCGACCCCGCCGCGACCGGGATGCAGATGCAGTTCAGCTGGAATTCAGAGTTTACATACTTAGTTACCACTATGAGCAGCTCCCAGCAGACCGGGGAAGGTTCTTACCGCTGGGGGGAGAATTTCGACCCGGCCACTACCTACTTTTGGCGGGTCCGGTTGATCTGCGGGGAGGAATCCAGCGACTGGTCGGACCACCGGTCCTTCACGACCGGTTCCGGGGGAGTCCTGCTGCCCGCGCCGGCGCCGGTCTCCCCGTACGACGGGGCCACGATCCCGCTGGGATCGAGGCCGGCCAGATTGAGCTGGTCGCCGGTCGCCGGCGCGGAGGAGTATCAAGTTGAACGAATAGTCGTCGGGCAGTTGGGAAGCAATATTTACTACCGGACGGAGACGGATCTGGATATCTACTACCTGGATGAGAACACCACCTACGAATGGTGGGTCAAGGCCCGGAACGCTTACGGCTACGGCTCTGCGTCGCCGCCGCAGAAGTTCCGGCAGAACCTGGTCCTGGAGAGCGGGGACTATGACGGCGACGGGAGCGGCGACATCGCCATCTTCCGCGATACCACCGGCCTCTGGGCGGTCCGGGGCATCACCAGGTTTTACTTCGGGCAGAGTTACGATATCCCGGCGTCCGGGGACTACGACGGCGACGGGACGACTGAACCCGCGCTCTTCCGTTCCTCCTCCGGCCTGTGGGCGATCCGCGGCCTGACCCGGGTTTACTACGGCGGCAGCACGGACCTGCCGATCCCCGCGGACTACGACGGGGACGGGTCCTGTGACGCGGGGATCTTCAGGGGAGAGAACGGGCTGTGGGCGCTGCGCGGGCTGACCAGGTTTTACTACGGGACCTCCGGCGACACCCCCGTCCCCGGCGATTACGGCCACAGCGGTACCGCGGAGTTCGCGCTCTTCCGTTCCTCCACGGGTCTCTGGGCCTGGAGGAACGTCACCCGGACCTACTACGGGACCGGCGGCGACTGGCCGGTGACCGGCGACTATTTCGGCTCGGACGCCGCGCCGGCAATCTTCCGGGGGTCGAGCGGCCTCTGGGCGGTGATGACCCGGACCCGGCTGTATTTCGGCACCGGCGAAGACGCCCCGGTGCCGGGCGATTACGACGGGGCGGCCGGCGACGATATCGCGATCTTCCGCGACCGGGTCGGCCTCTGGAGCGTCCGCTCCCTGACCCGGGTCTACTTCGGCCAGGAGGACGACCTGCCGGTGACTAGATAGGGGTCGGACCTGCGCAACTGCCTGAAAAATAGCCGGTTGTCCAAAAGCCCCCCGTTCTTCGGCCTCAGAAGCTCAGTCCCGGCCCTGGAATTGAGCTCTCAAGGCTTGCCTCCGGATGAGATTAGTCCGGAGATGGGATAGCCGAGGGAAGCGGGTCAGGCGGCGGGGCAGCCCTGGATCTCCAGGTTGGTGAGGCCGGCGGCCCGGGCCCGGCGGACGGCGTCGGCGTATTCCCCGCGGGTGATCCGGCGGGCGATCTCGGGGTAGTCGGAGGCTCGGTAGGTCGGGGTGTACTGCGACATCAGGTTGAGGTAGGTGTCCTTCGGCAGGCGGGCGGCGATCCACTCGACCACCCCCTTCGTCCCGGCGACGTTGTTCGGCATCACCAGGTGCCGGATCATCAACCCCCGGCGGACCAGGCCGTCCCGGTCCGGCTTCGCCGTCCCCACCTGCCGCTGCATCTCGAGCAGGGCGGCCCGGGTGATCTCCGGGTAGCCGGCCGAGGCCGAGGAGTACTTCACGGCCATTTCGGGGTCCGAGTACTTGAAGTCGGGGAGGTAGATGTCGACGACACCGTCGAGTACTTTCAGGATCTCCAGCTTCTCCCAGCCGCAGGTGTTGTAGACGACAGGGAGCCTCAAGCCCCCGGCGGCGGCCCGGTCGAGCGCGAGGAGGATGTGGGGAGAGTAGTGGGTGGGGGTGACGAAGTTGATGTTGGAGCACCCGATCTCCTGGAGGCGGAGCATCATCCCGGCCATCTCTTCGATGCTCCGCGTGGTTCCCGCCCCCGCCTGGCTGACCTCCCAGTTGATGCAGAAGACGCACCTCAAGCCGCAGTTGGTGAGGAAGATGGTGCCCGATCCCCCCCGGCCGACCAGGGGAGCCTCCTCGCCGAAGTGGGGGTGGGAGGAGGAGATCTCCAGCCGGGCCGAGGCCCGGCAGAACCCCTCTTCCCCGGCCAGCCGGTCGACGCCGCACTCCCGGGGGCAGAGCCGGCAGCTCCGCATTGTCTCCCAGAGCTTTTCGCCCCGCCTCTTCAGCTCCCCGGACCGGTGGAGCTTGAGGTAGGCCGGTTCAAAGCCGGGGTCGGTTTTTACGCTCTTCATCACGTCGGACGGATCGGTCCCGCGGAACGTCCTGTAGGCCAGGGCGCCGCCGATCCCCGCCAGCGCCGCGTAGAAGCACGATTTAATGAACTGCCTGCGGGACTGCACTCTCACGTGCTCACCCCCTCATATTTCATAAGGCAGAAACGGGGGAAAATCAAGGAGTGATCCGGCCGGGGATCTCCCCCGAATTCAGCCGGCCGCGGAATGAAAGTTCAATCCGGGGCCGATTTCTTCTGTCTCCGCGTCTCGGGCCGGCGGAGAAATAAAAGATTTTCCGGAATAAATTGCCTTCCGGTTACGACTGTCGGTTGGAAGGAAAAACTCAATATCCAACAGCCAACAAGGAATATCCAAAATGGGTTTAAACATTACGGAGGGCGAAGCTATGAAAAGCAGGGTTTTCAGCCTGGTTTTGAACAGGGAGCAGGGGAGCCGTGACGAGGAGAGCTTGAACCGTTTCCTCCGGCAGGTCGAAGTGAAGAATATCTTCGCTTCGATCGTCGACGAGCGGCTGCCCCTCTGGTCGATACTGATATTTTACGAGGGGGAAGCGAAGGGCGGGAGAAGGGCCGGGCCAAAGGCCCAGCCCGCGGAAGAGGTCGTAATGACCCCGGAAGAACAACAGCTCTACGAAAAGCTCCGCGAATGGCGGCGGGAGAAGGCGAAGGAGGAAAACGTCCCCGGCTACATCATAGCGCGCAACGTTTCGCTCCGGCTCCTGGCGAAATCCGCCGTCACTACCGAGGATGACCTGCTCTCGATCCGCGGCCTCGGGCCCCGGTCAGTCGAGAAGTACGGGGCGGCTATGCTCGAGGTACTGAAGCAGTTCCGGGGAAGTGACGCTGCCGGCAGCTGCAAAAAGATACCGGCCCCCGCCTGACGAACTTGTGCCCCGCGACGTTAAGGTTCTGTGGAACCTCATCCTGAATGGGATGCAATAGATATCGCAATTTGCGATCACCTCGAGGACTAAGGGGAAGCATTATGGGAAAGTCAGCCGTGTTGGTCAAGATTGGCGGGATTCAGCAGCGCATACTTTTGATCCGTGGCATCAAGGTTCTATTAGATGCCGATCTGGCAGAAGCCTACGGGGTGTCGACACGTCGCCTAAACGAACAGGTCAGACGCAATCTGGATCGGTTTCCGCGAGACTTCGTATTCCGGCTTACAGTTGAAGAGAAGGCTGAGGTGGTCGCAAATTGCGACCACCTCGAGAAGTTGAAGTTTTCCAAATTCCTGCCGTTTGCGTTTACCGAACACGGGGCCATTATGGCGGCAAGCGTTTTGAACTCGCCGAAGGCAATAGAAGTCAGCGTTTTCGTTGTCAGAGCTTTCGTCCTGCTGCGCGAGAGAATTCCCGGGCATAAGGAATTGGCAAGAAAACTCGCCGAGTTGGAAAGCAGACTTGTCGATCACGACGAGCAAATCTCAATATTGATCGAAGCCATCAAACAATTAATGAATCCGGAACCACCTCCCCGGCCAAGACGGATCGGATTCAGTCCTGTATAATGAAGTTCCGGGAATACAATACTTAATTCCGGGATTTCCGGTGCCATACGGTAGTAGCGGCAACACTAATCCTTGCCCGGCGGCGACGGGCGCCGGGCAAGGACTGCCGCGTCCGCCTCTATCCACTACCGGTAGACCGGGACGTAGTAGACGGGGGCGGGATAGACCGGCGGCGGGGGAGGGGGAGGCGGGGGCGGACAGTAGGCCGTGGTGTAATAGACGGGCCGTCCCCATTCGCTAGCGGCGGCGGCGATCAACCCCACCCCGATAACCCCGGCGCAGACCGCGGCGAAGGTGTCCCGGCCGGTCCAGCTCCGGCTATGGTGGTGACGATTGTGCTGGGTGGGGTGGTGGTAATAACTGGGTCCGGGCCGTCCGTGGCCCCGGGCAAAGACGGCCGGGCCGGAGGCCAGGACCATCACGCCGATCAGGATTGCTCCGATTGCTCTTTTCATAGGATCTCCTCCCCGGTTGGATTGCGTTTCAACCACTCAGACGGAGAACCCGGGAAAATATTCATCCGGATTGTTCCCGGAAGATTTTGTCGAAAGCCCGGCGAGCGATCAGTGCCACACCGCCGATCGCGGAACGACTCAAATTCGATCCTGAAATATTACTTGCGCGAGCCTGGCCAAAAGGTTATATTATTACCACAATGAAATACGAGGTTCGGATCAGAAGGAAGATCGGGCGCGGTCTGAACAAGTTGCCGTGCGACGTCCGGAAGCTCTTCTTCCTGCTGGTCGCGGACCTCCAGGCGAGTGGGCCGATTCAGAAATCCTGGAGGAATTTCTCGCCCCTGGGAGATGACCGGTACCATTGCCATCTGAGCTATCGCTACGTGGCCTGTTGGAAATGCCGGAAAAGGGAAATCGTAATTGAGGTGTACTATGTTGGCTCTCGTGAAAAAGCCCCGTACTGAGATTTCGCTCCAGGGCGAGGGCGCGGGTGAGCTCGTTGATTGGATCAAGAAGAAGTACGACCTGGCCGTCCTGGTCGAAGAACCCGAAGACGAGCTGGTCCCGATCGAAAGCACCGGGTACTGGCGGAAGATGGAGAAGAACCGCGTCGGCAACCTTCTGGCCGGCGCCCGGTTGAAGGCCGGCCTGACCCAGGCCCGGCTTGCCGCGAAACTGGGCATCCGTCAGAATATGGTCAGCGACTACGAGAATGGGCGCCGCCCCCTTTCCGCCGCGATGGTCAGGCGCCTGAGCGAGACGCTCGAAATCAGGGAAGAGTACCTGAAATACGGAAGCGGGCAGGGGCGGTGACCGTTGCTTTTTACGCCGGCAGCGGTAAGTGAGGCGGCAACGGAGAGAGCTCGAGGATCAACCTGGATCGGGGCCGACAAGTTGCAAGCAAATCGGGTCAGGCGATTTTTATCCGAAGTTGTTTCCCCAGCGCGCTGGCAATCTTCCCCAGGGTGTTCACGGTGATGCTGGTATTCCGGGGATCCTCGAGGCGCGATATCGTCTGCTGGGTGGTGCCGACCATCCGCGCCAGTTCATTCTGGCTCAGGCCGCTCTGTTCTCTCAGCCGGGCGATGGTAATGGCCATACTGGCGTAAATCTCCTCTTCCTCGAAGGCCTTTCTGAATTCCTGGTCTTCCAGGTCCTTCTTCAACAGTTCCTTGAAGGTTTTGACGCCTTTCATCGTTGGTTTCCCCGGTTTTACTTCTCGATCAGGCCTTTCTCTATCCTGGTCAGGAAATCCAGCCTCATATTCTCCGCCCGGGCGATTTCCCTTACCGGAAATTTATCCGACAGTTTCTTTATCCCATGGGTGATAACGACATCCCTGCCGGAGAAAAAATAGAAGAACCGGTACCTTAAATTCCCGAAGCGGATTCGCAGTTCCCTGATCTTACCGCGGACTGTATCGACATAAGGCCGGGGCAGGTTGGGACCTTCCTCTTCCAGCTTGGTTATCCACCGGGCAACTTTAGCCCGTTCCTTGGTGGATAAAGAATCATAGAAATCTTCGGCCGGCGTTTTGCCCGTCGCGGATTCGTAAAACAGGACGCGATAATTCACCGAACGACCTCTATAATTACACCATTAATAGTGTAATGTCAAGCCGGTAATCGATTATATCAGGCTGAACTTCCCCGGCTTTGGGAAGACTTGCTCCTCCATATAGACTGTCGTAAGAAGCGTCATAATTATTCCGATATTTATTTCCGGAGAATCGGGTCCGGATTGTGCGGATCTGTCGGCCGACATTCCGGTAGAACCGGGTTTCCGCTCACTGGCCTCCGTACTCTTCCCCCTTCACCCCGGCCCTCTCCCCCGAGGGTGGAGAGGGAGTTCTATCTTCCGGGGCGGGCGGTCAGTAGACCGGGTAGCGGTAGCGGCGGGTGCGGTGAATCGGTCCGCCCGCGAAGGTTTTCTTCTCCCGCCGGAAGAAGGCGGTATGGATGACGGCGCGGCGGTGGACCAGGGCGGCGCCGGCGACCTCCCCGCCCTCCAGTCGCCAGTCCCAGCCCAGGCCTTCCGAACGGTGGCGGCGGCCATCAGTGGCGGCGGCGGCCCGGATGAACTCCGCGACCAGTCCGGCCGCGGATTCGGCGTCCGGGTCTTCCGGCCGTCCCCGGTCATCCGCCATCGCCTCCAGGGCGTAGCTCCTGACCAGGCGGGGGTGGAGCACCAGGTAGGCCTCCGGACGGGAGACGAAGTCGAGCCCGGCCATCCGGCCGCCGATCAGCGCGGCCAGGCCGGCCTGACCCACCCGGCAGGGGAAGGCCTCCAGGTGGCCTTCGAGGCCCTTCGAGTGGTACTTGAAGACGTCGGTCATCGCCGCGCTGGGGGAGTTGACGCCCATCTTCCGGCTCAGTTCCTCCACCTCCTGCCAGACCTGGCCCTGGTCGGAACGGAAGCCCATCCCCCGGGAGAGGTTCGCGGAGACCGCGGCGCTCTTGAAAGCCCGGGCCTTCTGGGCCATCACGTGGCCGGAGTGCCGGAAGCTCGCGGAGACGTAGTTCCAGCGGCCCTGCTCGGTGCAGCTGACCGGGATGACGATCTCCGACTTCGCCGGGACCAGGATGGAGGCGTTGACGATCCGGTTCTGCTTGGCCCCGACCAGTTCCTCCCCGTCGAGGATCAGGACCGGCCGATCCGCCCGGTTGGCCACCTTCAGTTCCGTGACCGAGCCCCCCTGGCTGACCTCGGTAACCGCGAAGAGGTTTTGCTCCAGGGCCTCGGCCAGGGTGATGTACTTCGGCCCCCGGGCCTTATCCCCGGGAGGGAAGAGGGGGACCACCCCGAGGTTCCCGAATTGGGCCGGTTCACCCGGCGCCATACCTTCCAGCAGGTTCCTGATGACAGCTTCCATCGCGCGCCTCCTTTGGCTGAGTTCTCGCGTTTCACCTAATAGTCAGGATGAGGCGGCGGTTTATTCCGAAAATAATGTTTTTTCGGGAAAAATTCAGCCCGGAGGAATTATTGGGAGTTTCCGTTTTGATGTGGCACCCCGTTGAGGTGCGGGGTGGTGGAGCCTGCTTGCGATTCTCCCGGGGTTGTCACCCCGGGCTTACTGGAGGCTGGCCTCGCCCCGGTACCCCTCCAGGGAGGAGGTGTTCAGAACCTATCCTACCATCCGGCGGCCGCCGCCGCCAGCCGGAAGGCGTCGCCGTTTCCCGGGCCCGGCGGGAAAACCGCAAACTGCTTTGCGGAAAATTCCGGCGCCCGCCGCTCCGTATGACACCGGAGGGGAAACGCGGGAAAAATCTGTCCGGGCGGAGTGATATTCCTTGGCGGACGCCCGATCTCCGGAGTATAGTTGGCCGGCTGCCCGTTCATTGCCGGCAGAATTCCGCGGCCGATATTCCCGATTCACAGGCGCGCAATAACTTACGGGAGGAGGACAACGATGAGCAAAGAATTAACCCCGACGGAAGTCTTCATCAAGATCCTCTCCTTCTTCTCGAACGGGGCGAGGTACTTCACCCCGGAGATGAAGTTGACCGACCTGGAGAACGAGCAGTTCGACGAATGGGCGTTTCTCCAGTCGATCCTGGCCCTCCAGATCCACCTCGACGCGGATATCCCCGGCGAGTACATCGACCTGGCCAAGCTCAGCGGGACGACTGTCGGCGAGTTCGTCGAAGGCGCCCGCCGGCTGCCCAGGACCAACGACGATCTCTTCCCCTCCCGGATCATCAGGATGATCGGCGATAATTACGAGATGTTTATGAATAACGCCTGCGAAAACGCCGACGAGCCGAACCAGGATCAATAGACGGCCCAAACCGAGCGCGGCCGGCAGGATGATCGAAGGGCCGGCGGCAAAAGACTGAGGGTGAGACAGCCTTTCGGGGAAGAGGAAGAGATGACACCAAGGAAAGATTTATGAAAGCGACAAGCGCGGCGATAGCGTTGCTGGCGGTCCTGGCGGCGGCGGGATGTGCGCTGACCAAAAAGCCGGCGGTAGTGGCCGGAGAGTATCTGGTGGAACGCGACGGACTCTGGTACGAGATCGATTCGGAAGAACCGTTCACCGGGATGATGGCGGAATACTGGCCGGGCGGGGAGAAAAAGGTGGAGGGGGAACTTCTCGACGGAAAGGTCAACGGGAAGGTCACCGAGTGGTACGAGGACGGGGGGATGAAGTCGGAGACCGGGTACCGCGGGGGTGAACTGCAGGGGATGGCTACCGGCTGGTACGAAAACGGGCGGAAGCAGGCCGAAGTGGAGTTCGTTGACGGCGAGGAGGTCAGCCGCCGGGAATGGGACGAGGAGGGGAACCCGGTCGAACAGTGATCATCGCCGGTCCCCGGCAAACGATAGGGCGCGGGCGATGGCCTTTCACGTCTATGTCATCGAACTTGGCCCGGAGGTCCGCAAGAGCGGGCGCTTCCGCAAGGCCAACCCCCGGATGACCATCGCTCTCTCCTGTCTCTACGTCGGCCAGACGGCGAAAAGCCCGGAAGCCCGCTTCCGCCAGCATCTGCAGGGAGGGCGGCTGGCGAACAGTTTCGTACTAAGGTACGGACGTTGTCTCCTCCCGGAGTTGTACCGGAAGTACAACCCGATCCCCACCCGGCAGGACGCGCTCGAACTGGAGAAGTACCTGGCGGAAAAGCTGCGGGCCGCCGGCCACGGCGTCTGGACCAATTGACCCGGAGGATGACGAGCAAAACCAGTCTCGATGCCGTCCGGGCCGCGCTCCGGGAATACGCGGATAAATCGGACGCGGAATTTCTGCGGCGCTATTTCAAGACCGGTCCCGGGGAATACGGGGAAGGCGACCGGTTCATCGGGGTCCGGGTTCCGTCCGCCCGGCGTGTCGCCCGCCGCTTCCGCCACCTGCCCCTGGCCGAGGCGCTGGTCCTGCTCGGATCGGCAATCCACGAGGAGCGCCTGCTGGCCCTGATTATCCTGACGGAGAAATTCCGGAGAGGCACCCCGGGCGAACAGTCGGAAATTTACCGGGAATACTTAAACCGCACCCGATCTATCAATAACTGGGACCTGGTGGATGCGTCCGCCGATCGAATTGTCGGGGCCTACCTGCAGGAACGGTCCCGCCGGCCGCTCTACGGGCTGGCCCGTTCGGAACTGCTCTGGGAGCGGCGGATCGCAGTTATGGCCACCTTCCATTTCATCAAGAACGGCGAGTTTGCCGAGACCCTGAAGATCGCCGGGATGCTCCTGGCCGACACCGAGGACTTGATTCACAAGGCCGCGGGTTGGATGCTGAGAGAGATCGGCAAGAGAGACCGGAAGGCGGAAGAGTCCTTTCTCCGCGAAAACTATCGCAGAATGCCGCGGGCTATGCTCAGGTACGCCATCGAGAAGTTCCCCGAGGATCTCCGGCAGCGATACCTGCGGGGGACGATTTAACGGCGGGAAGAATGATTTTACGCGGCAGGTGAACACGGGACGGCCGAGATGTTTCGCTACCTCCGGGATAACCTGTGGAAGGGACTGACAACCTCACCTTTTCGGGCCCCCCGGCGCGCCTGGGCGCTCTTGCCCGCGTTTGCCGCGGCCGCGAGCGCCGTCGGATTCTCCGCCGGCCTGCTCCGATACGCGCCGCTTCCCTTTCCCACCGCGGCGCTTCTCACCTTCACCCTGCTGGTCTTCCCCTCGCTCCTCGAGGAGGCGTTCTTCCGGGGCGTGCTGATCCCCCGGGACACGGCGGACCGGGGCCGGGTCCGGGCGATGAAGAACATCGCGCTGAGCACCCTGGTTTTTGTCGCCTGGCATCCGGCCAACGCCCTCGCGTTCAACCACGCCGCGGTTCCGGTCTTCCTCAACCCCTGGTTTCTCGTCATCGTGACCGCCCTGGGAGTCACCTGCGGTTACGCCTACGTCGTCTCGAGATCGCTCTGGGTCCCCGTCATTATTCACTGGGCGGTTGTCTTCGCCTGGGTGATCTTTCTCGGCGGGAGAAACCTGATCCTGGAGCTGTAATCCCGGGGACACATTGCTTTTCCCTGTCGTCCGGGGCCAGCGGGAATGGGCGCGCCGGCCGCCTTAACCCGCCGCCGGCGGACCGGATGGCGGGACGGACTTGACCAAGGCAACCGGGTATGGGATCGTAAAATGGGTATGAAAGCCGCGGTGGATGTACACTACGGCCGCGAGGGGGCGGCCGCGGCCTGCGTGGTCTTCGAGTCCTGGGAGGACGCCGCGCCGGCCGCGGTTTACCGGGCGCTGGTCGCCGATGCCGCGGAATACCGGCCGGGGAGGTTCTTCGAGCGGGAGCTGCCGTGTCTCCTGGCGGTTCTGCGAGCCGCCGATCAGGAGTTCGATTCGATCGTGATCGACGGCTATGTTCATCTCCGGCCCGGCGCGGGGAAGGGGCTGGGGCAGCACCTCCGGGAGGCGCTGCCGTACGAGACCGAAGTCATCGGGGTCGCCAAGAACCCGCTGAAGGTGGCCGGCCGTTCCATGACGGTCTTCCGCGGCCGGTCCGCGAAGCCGCTCTTCGTCTCCGCGGCCGGCTGCCCGCTGGATTACGCCGGTCGGGCGGTCCTCCGGATGCACGGGCCGTACCGCATACCGACCCTGCTGAAATTGGTTGATGGGTACGCCCGCCGGGATATAAGTGACCCGCGGACGACCATAGCGTCGAGAACGGGAGGTGAGTTGTGAGAAAGGCTGGGAGCGTGAGAGTATTGAGGGCGATGGCGTTGGCGGCACTGGCTGCAGCCCTGGCGACGGCGGGGTGCGGACCGAAAGTGGAGGAAACGGACAGGGCCGAGGATCGCCGGGTGCCGGCGCAGGAGGTCAGCACCCAGAGTCCATCCGTGGAGGTATGGGTTGAGTACTGGCCCGGCGGCCGGAAGAAGGAAGAGACCGAGTTCCGCGGGGGCACGAAGCACGGGAAGAGCACCCTCTGGTACGAGAACGGCCAGGTGGAGTGGGAGGGCGAGTACCGGGACGGCGAACCGGTCAGCTACAAGCACTGGACCGAGGACGGCAGAATCATCAGAACCAAGCGTTAATCAATGAAGGCCGGTTCCGAACTGGGCCGGGCCCTGCAGGAGTCCCGCGAGAAGCGGATCGCCGAATGTGATTTGTCTTGTTCCCGGGTTTTCGAGTTGCTGGCGGATCCCGGGGCAACAATCACGTTATCTACAACTTCAACCAGCCATCGCCAGTGACGCCGGACAAACCAGGAGGAAACGGTTATGAATGAGCAGGAGAAGAAACAGCGCAAGGGGGTCGGGTGCGGGGTCTTCCTGATCCTGGTCGGGATCGGGCTCTTCACGGAACGGATGGGGTGGTTCCCCTTCAATATGGTCTGGTTCCTGCCCGCCGCCTTCGTGGCCTGGGGGATCGCCGTGCTGGTCGACGTCTTCCGGCACAAGTGAGCAAGTGAATTCTTCAAGAGGGCGCGACGTGAAAGCCCGCCACCACAATCTCCTGGTTCCCACAGTCATCCTCACGGCCGCCGCCCTGGGCACAGCCCTCCTGCCCGGCTGCGCGGCCCGGGCGCCGGTTCATCTCACAGAGGTGGAGCCCGGGGCGGTGCTGCCCGGGGTGAGCGGGCTGGCCTGGGTCGAGGACGATCTCTTCCTCGCCGTCCACGACGCCAAGCGGAACCAGAAGCAGTCCGCGTGGCCGCGGGTCAGCCTGGTCCGCCTACCCCGGTCGGCGAACAAGGGGGTTTCCTGGGAACCCCTGGGCCTGGAGTTCCCCGGGGAAGCGGGGCCGGCCAACGACCTGGAGAGCGCCGCCCGCCTCCCCGGCGGCCGGGGATTTCTCTTTGCCGAGAGCGGCCCGAGAGGAGGATTCGACCCCCGGATCTTCTTGGCCGTTTACGGCGAGGGCGGGCTGAGGATCAAGTCCTCTGCTCCCTGGCCGGAAAAGATCGAGAACGTGGAAGCGATCGCGGTCGGCGAGGCCGGCGGGGAGCTGGTCTTCCTCTACGCCGAACGCACCGAGGGAGGCTCTTCCACGGAGATCCGGTGGGCCGGTCTCGCGCTCGATCCGCTGGGGTTCGGCCCGTTCCGGGGAGTGACTTATCAAGGGGCCGGCGGCGCGGAGAAGAACACGCGGCTGGTCAGCGCGCTGGCGGTGGACGGCGACGGTTTTATCTACGCGGCCTCGGCCGGCGATACGGGAGATGACGGGGGCCCGTTTAAGAGCGCGGTCCGGCGGATCGGGAGGGTGACGGCCGATGAAAACGGCAGCCCGGTGGTCGAGCTGGACGAGGGCAAGAGTATAGCCAACCTGGACGGGCTGAAGGTCGAGGCCATCGCCGTCCGCGAAGCGGCGGAAGGGGGGCGACAGCTGTTCGCGGGGACGGACGACGAGAACTACGGCGGCGTTATTCGCCCGCTTCCCCCTGCGCCCTGAAACAGGGGCTTCCGATGAGGGATTGATGAACGGATTGGACGGTTTCCCGCTACCTGCTGGAGCGGTTGCGGCGGCCGGGCTCCGGGCGGGAAACGCCGCTTAATGATAAACATCGCGAACTTTTTTAAACACTTGGTAGAATCCGCACCGGGGACACGAATATTTCCTGAAACGCTCGCCGTTTTTCTTGTACCTCTTGACCTTGAGCTTCGATCCGCAGTGGTCGCAGATCTTCGGCCTGGGATGTCTTCTCATAATGTCTCAACCGGTCATTCTATGCTAAATTCCGGGGGGATGCAATACTCAATTCTCCAAATCAATTTTCCAAAAAGTTCCCGGCATCCGGGGGATTCTCGAAGTCAGGACTTGAATTAGAATTGTATCCCCGGCATTCGGATCACGGGCAGGGAACAGACAAGCCGGGTTGGCGGATACGACGAGAAGAGGATGGAAAAGACATTATTCATAATCTTGCTGGGCGGGTGGTTGTCCTGGCCGGTGCCGGCGGCGGATTTCAACGGCAACGGGATGGACGACGTCGCCGTCTTCCGGCCCTCGACGGGGCTGTGGGCGGTGAGGGATTTGGGGAGGATCTATTACGGCCGGACAGGGGACGTCCCGGCCGCCGGGGACTACGACGGGGACGGCCTGGCCGAGGTCGCAGTCTTCCGGCCGTCCAACGGGCTCTGGGCGGTGAGGAACCTCACGCGGTTTTACCTCGGCTCCGCCGGCGATATCCCGATCCCGGGTGATTACACCGGTTCCGGTTCGGATTCGGCGGCCGTCTTCGGGGGTGATGGCGGCCGATGGGCGGTCCGGGGCCTGACCCGGGTCTATTTCGGGGCGGAGGGCGATCTGCCGGTCCCGGCGGACTACTCCGGGGACGGGACGCGAGATCTCGGTGTTTTCCGGCCCTCCGCCGGTCTCTGGGCGATCCGGGGGCTGACCCGGTTTTACTTCGGGGATCGCGGCGACCGGCCGGTGCCCGGGGTCTACAGCTGGTACGGCGCCGGCGGGCCCTTCGCGGCCTCGGCCGCGGTATTCCGCCCCTCCACCGGTCTCTGGGCGATCCGGGGGCTGACCCGGGTCTATTTCGGCGGGCCCGGGGACAGCCCGGTGACGGGAGATTTCAACGGGGACTCGTTCGACGCCATCGGGATCTTCCGGCCGGCTACCGGTCTCTGGGCGATCCGGGGGCTGACCCGGGCTTACTTCGGCGGCCCGGGGGACGTGCCGGTTTCCGAGTGCGCCGACTCGACCGCCGTCTCCACCGGGGCGATTGCCGGCCAGACCTCCGCGGCGGCGATATCGGTCTCGGGGGACATCTACGTGGTGGCGATAGAGTCCGGATACCGGGGGCAGATCCGGCGGATGGAGACCGAGGCATATCCCTACCGCTCCCGGTATGCCGCCGGCTGGCGGAAACTCGCCGCGGAAGGCCCGTACGTCATCTCGGGGCTCCCGCCCGGAGAATACTCGGTCTGGGCCTATATGGATACCGGCGGTGACGGGGGGGTAGATCACCAGGACTTCGCCGACCCGGTCGGGTGGCATCAGACCACCGCCGCCTTGATGCTGCCCGTGGTTTCCGTGGACAAGGGAGAGGTTGTCGAAGGCATCGACGTGGTCCTCTACCAACCGCTGCCATTCGGTGACGATGAACAGTCGGTGATCCGCGGCGGCGGGGGAGGGACATTGAAGAAGATCAGGGGGAACCACGTTTTAAGGATCTGGGGAACTCCGGAGGAGAGGGCCTACGCCACCGGCTATCTCTGCGCGCCGCAGATCCTGGACTGGGTGAACTTCGTCTTCGTCGAGCACTACTGCCGCTCGGCCGATTTCTACGAGAACTCCTTCATCCCCTCGGTCCGGGCCCGGCTGGGCGGGCTCTACGACCGCTACGGGGGGGAACTCGACGCCCTCCTGGCCGGGATGGAAGCGTCACCCGCCGGCATCTACAGTTTCCGGCTGGGGCGGAACCTCAACCGCGACGATATGGCGGGGCTCAACAGCTTCTACTTCCTCTCCAACATCCTGGTCTTCGGTCCGCCGCCGCCCATCGGGAAACCGTCCTGCTCCAGCGCCGTCTTCTGGGGCGACCGGACCGCCAACCCCGAGCTGGACCGGGGCCTGATCCACGGCAAGAATATGGACGGGGAGAACGACTTCCGGAAAATAACGGTCAACGATTTGCTGATCACGGCGGTAGAACCGGAGCCGGCTGCCGGCGCCCGGCGCTTTATCGGGATCAACTGGCCGGGGTTCATCGGCGCGGATATGGGAATGAACGAATCCGGCCTGGTCCTGGCCCCCCACAGCGTCGGTTCCCGGCCGGACTGGGAGAAGAACGATCTGCTTGATTACGACCTTCTCTACCGGGAGACCCTGGAGAACTGCGGCACTCCCCAGGAGGCCTGGACCTACTGGACGGCCTGGACCGCCACCCGGAACGGCGGCTTCAACACGTCGGTCTCCGGTAAGTACCTGGGCTCGGCGGACTACCCCTCCCTGGCCTTCGAGGCGGACTCGTTCGGGGGGGAGGCCCGGGACCCGGTCTTTATGGAGCCGTCGGGCCCCTATGACATCCTGACGACCAACACCTACTTCAAATACCAGGGGGCCAACCCCGACGCCCTCTCGCCGGGGAGCTACCATCCGGGGATCGAGGAGGATAATTACCGCTACAAGGCGATGCTGGAGAAGTCCGCGGAGTTCGCGGCCCAGAGCCGGACGATCGAGACCGGAGAGATGATCGAGATCCTCCAGGCCGCCGCCCGGACCGAGCAGTACAGCGGGATGACCGAGTACAGCTTCATCGGCTTCCCGGACCGGGGGGAGTTCGCCCTGGCCCGGGAGGACCTGGTCGACAAGATCCTCGAGGCTCCCTACGCGTCCTTCACCACCTACACTTTCGGCGAGGTCTTCCAGTAGGGAAAAACCTTTCGGGACGGCGAGCCGCGGATGAGAGACGTCGGGGAAGCCCTGTCCGCCCTGGGGCGGTCGAAATTCCGCTCCCGGATCAGGCTGGCGGAGAAGGACCTGGAGTACCTGAAGGCCAGGGGCCTGGAGACCGTCCTCTCCCACGCCGAGAAGTTCATCGGGGACCGGCTGGCGCCGGCCGAACCGGTCAACGACGGGAAGCAGACCCCCCGGCGGAACCACCCGGTCTTCACCGCCCAGCACGCCACCGCCACCTGCTGCCGGGGCTGCCTGGAGAAGTGGCACAGGATTGAGAAGGGACGGGAGTTGACCGGAGAGGAAAAGCGGTACATTCTTGAGGTGATCAAAGGTTGGTTGTCACAATATCTGGAATTTGAACCGACGGCGGGCTGATGAATCCGCGCTCGATCGGGTAGGATAATTCCGGGAAGGAGGAGATTATGCAGAAGACGTTCTTGATTGCGCTGGCGGCGGCAGTCCTGGCCGGCTGCGCTTCCCGGCAGGAGATGGCGGCCGGCCGGCGGGGCATCTACACCGAGGTCTGCCGGGAGACCACCGAGGAGGAGATCGCGGCGCTCTTCGACCGCTGGAACCGTTCGCTGCTGACCGGCGACCCGCGGCAGGTGACAGCGAACTACGCGGAGCATTCCCTTCTCCTGCCCACGATGTCCAATCAGCCGCGGCTCACCCCCGCCGAGAAAGAGGATTACTTCCGCCACTTCCTGGAGAACGGTCCGGTCGGCAGAATCGATATGCGGTTTATCGAGATCGGCTGCAACACGGCGGTTGACACCGGCCTCTACACGTTCAAGTTTGCCCGGACGGGGGAAGAGATCAGCGGGCGTTACACTTTCACCTACCGCTGGAACGGTTCGGAGTGGCTGATCACCAGCCACCATTCCTCGGCGATGCCGGAGAAGCAGTAGGCGGAGAACCGGCCTAACCGCCGGCCAAGCAGCAATGCCCGGCGCCGCGTTCCGTGAAGAGCAAGATGAAGATACTGATCGTTCTCGGACACCCTGCTCCCGGCAGCTTGAACCACGCCCTTGCCTCTGCCATACGCGACGATCTGCTCTCGCGGGGGCACGACGTGGTCTTCCGTGATCTTTACGCGGAAGGGTTCGACCCCCGGCTCGCCGCCGGGGAGATCCCCGATCGCGGGGAAACCCCGCGGCCGATCAAGGCCCACTGCGACGAGCTGTGCTCGGCGGACGGGATCGTGATCGTTCATCCCAACTGGTGGGGACAGCCGCCGGCTGTCCTCAAGGGCTGGATCGACCGGGTCTTCAGGCCGGGCCGGGCCTACCGGTTCGAGGAGGGGGACAGCGGGGCAGGGGTTCCGATCGGACTGCTCAAGGCCCGGGCGGCGGTGGTGATCAACACCTCGAACACGGAACCGGAGAGAGAGCGGACCGTCTTCGGCGATCCCCTGGAGACTATCTGGAAAAGATGCATTTTCGAACTCTGCGGGGTGAGGTCTTTTTACCGCCGGACTTTCGCGGTGGTGGTGACCAGCACCCCGGAGCAGCGCCGGGCCTGGATCGAGGAGGCGAAGGCTATCTGCAGGAGAGTCCTGGAATTCCGGGGACAGAATACCTGATTATTCCGCCCGGGGAATTCGGGTATGCTGATCGGATGAAGACAGCGGTTATCGGCATTATGGGGTTCTTCTCCGAATTGTTCGGGCTGGCCCTGGTCGGCGGATCCGGCGCCTGGGTCAGCGGCCGGATCAGGAGCCTGCGGGCGGCGGGCCGGGGTGTCGGCCGCGGATTTTTTCGACGGGCGGGCGGAGTGAAGCGCCCGAAAACAAGGAGGGAGAGATGGCAGTGAATCCGGGACTTGTCGGCGGGCTGGCGGGTTGCCTGATCGGTCTGGTCGGAGGTCTGATCGGAACCCGCGCTTCCATTCGCAATACCTCCGGACCGCGAGAGAGGGCTTTCGTGGTCCGGGCATCGATTGTCTTCTGGAGCGCGGGGATCGTCTTTCTCGCCCTGCTGATCCTGCTCCCGACGCCCTGGCGGTTCCTGATGTGGATACCCTTCGGGATTCTCCTGCCTCTGGGGATTATCCGGTGGAACCGGACCCAGCAGAGGATCCGCCGGGAAGAAGCGGGGGAGATGAACGCGGGAACTCCGCGGCCGACCGCGGGAGAGCCGTCCGCGCCCAACGTTCAACCAAGAGGGTAGAACAATGATGACGGGACTGTTCAGGGCGGCGGCCGTGGAGGCGGGAGGGGTGGACGTCCGCCGGAAAGCGGCGCTTCAGGCGGCCGCCGTTGACCGCGCGGAGGTCGCGGCGCTCCGGCTGGACGTGGAGAAGCTGTTTATGATCACCGAGGCTTTCTGGGTCATCCTCAAGGACCGGCACGGCTACACCGACGAGCAGCTGGGGGAGATGATCCGGGAGATCGACCTCCAGAGCGGGCGGCTGGACGGCCGGCGCCGGAAGTCGCCCAACCGGGCCTGCCCGGAGTGCGGCCGCACCCTGATCAGCCAGCACCCGGTCTGCCTCTACTGCGGGGCGGAAGTCCCGCGGGACCCGTTTGAAAAATAGGACCGCGATACCCGGATGAAAATTCTGGTTTTGAACGGCAGTTACCGGCCGGAAGGGACGACCACCGAGCTGGCGCGGGCGTTTATGGAAGGGGCCCGGGCGGGCGGAGCGGAAGTCGAGATGATTATGCTCCGGGACAAGAAGATCGGCTACTGCACCAACTGCCTGCAATGCTACGCCTCCACCGGCGAGGGGATTGCGCCCTGCAGCATCGAGGACGATATGGACGGGATCATTGGCCGGATCGCCAGGGCCGACGGGGTGCTCTTCTCTTCTCCGGTTCACAACGGTTTCGTCACCGGGCTGATGACGGTCTTCTGGGAGCGGTTCTCCTGGCGGGTGGCCCGGCCGGCGGGGCCGTTCCTGAAGAGTATGAGCATCAAGACCAGGATCGGCGACCGGGTCCGGGCGGTGGGCTCGATGTCCAGCGCCGGGGGGATGCCCGAGCGGCTGAGAAGTGGCTGCGACGACGGGACCCCCTGGCTGAAGAGCAACGGCTGCCTGATGCTCCACGGGGAGTGGGTCGGGGACCTTTACGCCGGGGCCGATCTCGAACGGCTGCCGGAGAACGAACGGGACTGGCAGAGGATATACTTCCTGCGGCGGCTGAGCGCCCGGCAGAAAAAACGCGCCTATGCCCTGGGGGAGAAGATGGCCAAGGCCATCCGCTCCGGCCGCCTGAAGCCCGTCACCATCGAGAAGATGGTCCCCGCGGTCGCCCGGTGGGCCTTCGGCCTGATCGCCCGGTTCAGCCCGCCCTACCGGGTTGCCGGGAAAGAATAATTTTACCGATCAGGTCATACCACTTTTGTAAAATAAGGGGAGTGGTGGCAAGTCCAGGGTTGTATTGGGTGATTGAATATGCCATCAGGGGAAAGTTCAAAAACCGGCGTTCACGAACCTTACGAGATCAGGGTGCGGGTCCGGCCGGAGGATATCGACGAGCTGGGGCACGTCAACAACGTGCATTACCTCCGATGGGTCCAGGAGGCTGCCGTCGCCCATTGGCGGGCCCTGGCTCCTGCCGAGGACCAGGAACGGCTGCTCTGGGTGGTGCTGCGGCACGAGATCGACTACCGTCACGCGGCCCGGCTCGGAGACGAGCTGATCGCCCGGACCTGGGTCGGAGAGTCGACCCGGATCTCCTTCGAGCGGCTGACCGAGATCCGCCGCGCCGCCGACGGCCAGGTCCTGGCCCGGGCCCGCACCCTCTGGTGCCCGATCGACGCCCAAACCAGGAGGCCGGTCCAGGTGGATCCCCGGGTCCGGGAGATTTTCTCCGCCGCCGACCCGAGTCCGGCAACCACCCGCTCCGATTCTCCCTCGTGAGGGGATAGAGATGGACAATCCCGTGCTATTCCTTCAGGACCTGGCCATTATTCTCCTTTCGGCGGCCGCCGCCGGCTTCCTCTGCCGGAAGCTCGGGCTTTCGCCGGTGGTCGGATACATCACGGCCGGCCTGTTTATCGGGACCCCGGAGATTGTCTTCCCCTACGTCACCGACGGCCACCGGATCGGGGTCATCGCCCAGCTGGGGATCGTATTCTTGATGTTCTCCATCGGTCTCCAGTTCAACCTGCGCCGGCTGAGGGAACTGGGCTTCCGGGTGGTGATCTCCGCCTCGCTGGGAGCCTTCCTGATCCTGAGCGCGGCCCGCACCGCCGCTGAGACGCTGGGCCTCTCCGTCGCCGCCGGGATCGCCCTGGCCGCGATCTTTATGAACAGCAGCTCGGCGATCATCAGCAAGATCGTCGAGAGGTCCGGGATCGGTTATGAACGGCACGGCCAGCTGGCCTTGAGCACGACGCTGCTGGAAGACATCGTTGCCGTGGTGATGCTGGCGGTGCTCGGGTCATATATCACCGCCGGGGGCGGGGTTTCGCCCCGCGGCGCCGCCGGGATCATCGGCCTGCTGGCCGGGTTCGCCGTGCTGGTCTTTGTGGTTGGTTCCCTGCTCCTGCCCCGGCTGCTGAGCCGGGCGGGGAGGGGACGGGATCAGGAAGGGTTGAGCGTCTTCGTGGCCGCGGTTCTTCTCCTCACTGCCCTGCTCGCGGTGGACGCCGGCTTCTCCCTCGCCCTGGGTTCCTTCCTCTTCGGGATGGTGGCGGCCCAGAGCCGGGAGAAGGGTCAGATCGAGCGCAACTTCCAGGGGCTGAAGGACATCTTCCTGACCGTCTTCTTCGTCACCATCGGAATGATGGTGGATGTCCGCAGCCTGCCCGGAGAGCTGAAATGGATACTCCTCGGGACCGCCGGGGCCCTGGTGGCGCGGCCGACGGCGGCTTTCACCGCCCTACTTCTGGTGGGGGAGCACCCGCAGACCGCGCTGCGGGCGGCGCTCTGTCTGACCCCCCTGGGGGAATTCTCCTTCATCATCGCCGGGGTGGCGATCACCGGAGGGCTGTTCTCGCCGAGTTTTCAGGGCGCGGTGGTCGGCACGGTCCTGGTGACCAGCCTCCTCTCGCCCCTGATCGCCGGGAGCGGCTCCCGGATCAGCCGGCTGATCGCGGAGGAGAGGCTTCCCCGCCTCTACCGGGTCCACGGAGCCTGGCGGGAGTTCTGGCGGTCGCTGGGCCGGCGGCAGAAGGACCGAGCCCTGGTGGTTCTCCTGCGCAAACGCCTCCTCCTGGCCGGAGTTTTGATCCTGGTGATCTCCACGATGCTGGTCTTCGCCGGGCGGCTCTTCGCGATCCTGGAAGGAGCCCTTCCCGCCCTCTTCTCCCATATCGCCGCCGTGGTCGGATACTGGATCGTCATCGGCCTGGTCTGTCTCAGCCCCGGCGTGGCCGTCTGGCGCAACCTCTCGGCCCTGGTGGAGATCCTGGCGGCCCGCTTCGGCGAGAAGAAACTTCTCGACCGGCGGGCCATAGTCTTTCTCTCCGGCCTGCTGCGGATAATCTCCGCGCTCTTCCTGCTGATCTGGATCTGGAACTTTCTCCCCTCCGAACTCCCCCGCCAGGTTATCATCGGGGCCACCGTCCTGCTGGCGATCCCGGTAATACTCCTGGCCTGGCGCCGGTTGACCAGCCTGCATAAGGACATAGTCTCCCTCCTGATCGGGGGAGGGGGGACGGCGGCCGCCACCTCCCCGCGCTACCTGTTCGACAACTGGAAGGACGAAGGATGGGACCTGAACCTCCAGGAGTTCCGGGTGCCGGACGACTCCCCGGCGGGGGGGATGACCCTGCGGGATCTCGCCCTGCGGAACGCCACCGGGTGTTCGATCGTCGCCATCCAGCGGCACGGATACCCGATCCTCGATCTCCGTCCGTCGACCCAGATCTTCCCCGGAGATGAGCTGGTGCTGCTGGGGAGCAACCGGCAGATCGAGCAGGCCCGGGACCTGCTCTCCCGGCGCGGGGTCCCCGAAGCCGACCGGGAACGGCTGGCGAGCCATATCCTGAAATCCCTGAAGGTGCCGCCGGGGAGCCGCGCGGCCGGCAAGCTCCTGCGGGAACTGAACTGGCCGGGAAATTACGGCGTCCATATTGTCGCCGTGATGAAGGGCGGCCGGGCCCAGACCGGTCCCGAGGCCTCCACCCCGGTCGATCCCGGTGACGTCCTGCTTCTCCTGGCTCCGCCCGCCCAGCTGGAGAAACTAGCCGCCGAACTCGCCCCCCCGCCGGCCGCGGAGGACCGAGGTCCGGTCGCTGAGAGGGGGGTCGCGGGTCTTCAGCGGCCGGAGAGTCAAACCGGGAGGTTCTGATGGGAAGAGTGAGCCTGGTTCGATACCGGGGGTCGCGGGAGGAGAGTCTCTCCCGGCTCCTGGAGCTGATCGGGGGTCTGGAGAAGTTCGTCCGGCCCGGGGACCGGGTCCTGGTCAAGCCCAACCTGAACGGAGTCGAGGGCTGCACGGACCTCGCCCTTACCGATACCCTGCTGGGGATGCTCTTCGATCTCGGGGCCCGGCCCTTCCTCGCCGAGGCGACCTTCGGCGGGGCGGGGATGACGAGGATGTTCTTTCAGAAGACCGGCTACGCGGATCTCGCCGCCCGGCGGGGGGTCCGGCTGCTGAACCTCAACGAGTCCGAGCCGGTGGAGGTCAAGGTGGCCCGGCCGCTGGTCACGGATAAGATCCGGGTCGCCCGGGAGGTCTTCGAGGCCGAGAAGATCGTCAACCTGCCGAATATGAAGGTCCACTACGCGACCGGGATCACCCTGGCGATGAAGAACCTCAAGGGGCTGCTGGTCGGCGACGAGAAGCGGCGGTTCCACGAGATCGGGCTCGAGGAGGCGATCGTCGACCTCAACAACACCATCCACCCCGATCTCAACATCGTCGACGCGATCCGCTGTATGGAGAAGATGGGGCCGAGGGGCGGGGAGATCGTCGAGCTGGACCTGCTCCTGGCCGGAGGGTCCGCGGCGGAGGTCGACTGCGTCGGGAGGGAGGTGATGGGGTACACCCTGGAGGAGGTCCGGCATCTTCAGAGCTACCTGGAGCTGAATGGACTCGACCCGGCGAAGATCGAGACCGCGGGCGAGAGGGTGGAAGAAGTGAAGCATCCATTCCAGAAGGTCTGCCTGGAGGCCATTGTCCCCGCCGCCTTTCGGGTCCACAACCGCGACGCCTGCAGCGCCTGTATGAACGCCTTTCTCCTTTCCTGCTCCCTGCTCGAGACCGTCCCTGAAGAGGACTATGAAGTATATATGGGCCGCCGTCCGCCCGAAGAATCCGGGAGGGGGAAGCGGGTGGCCTTCGGCAACTGCTGTCCGTCCGGCGAGGACTTCGATATCACGATCCGCGGCTGCCCGCCCTATCCCTTCGCCCTTCGGGAACAGCTGTCCGGCGGCAGTTAGCCTTTACAGGCCGAGCAGGCCGGAGACGGCGGCCAGGAGGGCTTCGGGGCTTTTCATCCCGGAGATCCGCTTCCGGAGTTCGCCCAGGCCCGGGGTGCCGGCCAGGTAGCCGACCAGGTGGCCGTAAAACTCCCGGCAGGCGGCGTTCCCGGCCCGGGCCGGGTCGCGCCGTCGGATTCGGGCCTCGGCAACTTTCGAACGGTAAAGCCCTTCCAGGTGTTCGGCGATTACCCGGAAGCGTTCCGGCGGGGTGGGGGGGGTGAACGTCTTTCCCTCGAGGAGGCTTCCCGCCTGGGCGAAGATCCAGGGGTTGCCGACCGCCGCCCGGCCGATCATCACCCCGTCCACTCCCCACCGGCGGAGGGCTTCGAGGGCCTCTCCGGCGGTGGCGATCCCGCCGTTGCCGACCACCGGGATCGCGGCCGATCGCTTGATCTCGGCGATCGCCTCCCAGTCGGCTTCTCCCCGGTGGCGGTCCTCGGCCCAGCGGCCGTGGATGAAGATCGCCGCCCCGCCGTTTCCCTCCACCGCCCGGAGGATTTCCCCGATCCGGGGCCGTCCCCGTCTGGTCCCCAGGCGGGTCTTGACCGTGACCGGGAGCCGGCCCGCCTCCCGCACTGCTTTCACCAGCCTCCCGATCTTCCCCGGGTCCTCGATCAGGGCGGCGCCCGCCCCCCTCCGGGCGATCTTGGGGACCGGGCAGCCGCAGTTGATGTCGATCAGGTCGAAACGGCCCAGGGATTCGGCCACCGCGGCCGCCTCGACAAAGGCGTCGGGGTCGGCGCCGTAGAGGTGTCCGGCGACCGGTCTTTCCTCCGGGCCCGCCTCCAGGTAGTGGAGAGTTTTCGGGGAGCGATGGCGGAGCCCCTCGACGCTGGCCATCTCGGTGATGACCAGTCCGGCCCCCAGCCTCCGGCAAATCCGCCGGAAGGCGGAGTCGGTGAAACCGGCCATCGGGGCCAGGATGAAGGGGGAGTCGAGCGTGAGACCGGCGATTTTCAGGGGCGGGGGCATCGGCTGTCTGACTCGTCAGACGGGTCGGACGCGTCCGACTTCATCCGGCCCGGGTGACGGGGAGCGGGAAGAAGCCGGCAAAGGCAGGGGGGGCCACTACCCGCCGGCGGTCGAGGGATAGGGGATCGGTCATCTACATCTTCCCGTGCTTGATGATCGTGATCAGGAGCCCGAACCCCATCAGTCCGGCGACCAGGAAGCCGATCAGCCCGATCAGGGGGATCTTGTTCCAGGTCGGGGGGACCCCGGAGAGGACGACCAGGGAGGAGCCGACGATCAGGGCGGCCAGCACGATGGCGTAGGCGATCCGGTTGCTGGACCGGTCGAGGGTATTTCTCAGCTTCTCCAGTCCCCGGTGCTGGAAGACGATATTCAGCTGCCCGGCCCGGGTCTGCTTGAGGATCGAGCGGAACTCGGCCGGGATCTCCTGGAGGAGGGAGACCAGGTCGGTCCCCGAGGCGAAGATCTCCGCCGCCAGGCGCCGGGGGTTGAGCCGGGCCCATTGAATCCGCTCGACGAAGGGCTTGGCCCGGGAGACGATCTCGAAGTCGGGGTCGAGTTCCGCCCCCAGGCTCTCCACCTGGCTGATCGCCTTCAGCATCAGGTAGAGGTTGGGCTTGATGGTCAGGCGGAAGGAGACCGCCAGGTCGAGCATCTTCTGCAAAACCTCGCCGATCCGGATCTCCTTCAGCGGCCGGTAGAGATAGCGGTCGATGAAGAACCCGATCTCCCTTTCCAGTTGGGAACGGTCCGGATCGCCGTCGTGCTCGGTCAGGGCGAGGATCGCCTCCGCCCCCCGGGACTCGTCCTTCCTCACCACCGCCAGAAGGAGGTCGGCGAACCGCTCCCGCTCCGGGCGGCTGATCCTCCCCATCATCCCGAAATCGAGATAGCAGATTACGTTGCCGGGGAGGATGAAGATGTTGCCGGGGTGGGGATCGCCGTGGAAGAAACCGAACTCGAAGATCTGGGCCATCATCAGGTCCGCCCCCCGGGCGGCCAAAAGCTTGCAGTCATAATCCCCCCCGCGGAGGGTCTCGAGGTCGGAGGCCTTGACCCCTTCGATGTCCTGCAGGGTGAGGATTCCCTCTCCGGAAAACTCCCGGTAAACCCGGGGGACGACGATCCCCTCCCGCCCCCCGAACTGGTCGGCGAACCGTTCGACGTGGCCGGCCTCGACGGCGAAATCGATCTCCTCGTTCAGCGTCCGGGCGAACTCCCTCACGATCCGCTGGGGGCGGATGACCTGGAACTCGGTCAGGTGCCGCTCCATCAGGCCGGCCAGGTAGTTCATAATCTCCAGGTCAACCTCGATCGTCTTCTTGATCCGGGGCCGCCGGACCTTGACCGCCACCGGGGTCCCGTCCGGCAGCCGGGCCCGGTGGACCTGGGCGATCGAGGCTGCCGCCATTGCTTCCTCCTCGAATCCGGCGAAGATCTCCTCCGGGGGCCGGCCCAGCTCCTCGCGGATCGCCTCCGCCACCTCCCCGTAGGGGAAGGGCGGGACCTCGTCCTGGAGCCGGGAGAGTTCGGCCACATAGGGGAGCGGGATGAGGTCGGGACGGGTGGAGAGGATCTGGCCGAACTTGATGAAGGTCGGGCCCAGTTCCTCCAGGGCCATCCTCAGCCGCTGGGGCCCGCTCAGGCTCTCCACCCGTTCCCGGCGGGCGGGGGAGAACTTCTGCCGCCCGAACTCGACCAGCTGGTCGATCTTGAGGACGTCGAGCAGCTCGTCGAATCCGTACTTGAAGAAAACCTGGAGGATCTGGCCGTACCGGTTGAAGTGGCGGTAGGTCTGGCCGATCCCGGTCAGCTTGCGGATGCTGAACATTTATTTCTTCGGCCGGGTGGCGGCCGGCTTCCTGGCCAGCTTCTTCTCCAGGGCCGCCAGGTCATCCTTGGTGGCGACGTTGAGGCGGGCGAGAGCCCGGGCCACCAGCTCGTCGACCCGCTTTTCCAGGGATTTCCGGGCCTGCTGGGACTTCCGGGAGAGTTCCTCCACGAAATCCCGGCCTTCCTTCTCGCTGATCTCGCCCTTCTTGATCAGTTCCTTCGAGATCTCCTCCAGCTTCTCCCGGGTGACCTCCGCCAGTCCCAGCCCCATCTGCATCGTCTTCTTGAACAGATCGATCATTGCCTGCCTCCTTATCTGTGCTATTATAAATTCACTCGCTGCGCTCGTGAATTTATAATATTGTTTTTGATTTTCCAACCCCGCGATGGGGTATTCTCCCCACCCGTACTATGATACATCTCCAATCGCCGGGATGCAAGGTTAAGATGAACCATCCACCGCCGGACGGCGCGGGGACCGGAACTTGAAGAGAGCGTGTTTGATCATCTCGGTTCTGCTGCTAACCGTCGGGCCGGCGGCGGGGGCGTTGAATATCGCCAGTTACTACAGCCCCCGCAACTCCGAGCGGCCGCCGCGCGAATCGACCGAGTTCATCATCCTCCATACCACCGAGGGCCCGGCCCGGGGCTCCCTGCGGAAACTTCACGAGCGGGGCGAGGCCCATTACTTCGTCAACACCGACGGGCGGGTGCTGAGGATCATCGACCGCAACCGGGTCGCCTTCCACGCCGGCCGGTCGATGTGGAACGGGAAGACCGACCTCGATACCTGTTCGATCGGGATCGAGCTGGTCGGCTACCACGACCGGGACATCACCTCCGCCCAGTACGCGGCGCTGAAAGAATTGCTCCAGCAGCTCCAGGGTATTTACCGGATCCCCGACGAGCGGGTCCTGACTCATTCGATGGTCGCCTACGGCGCGCCCAATGTCTGGCACAAGCGTTCCCACCGGGGCCGGAAGCGGTGCGGGATGCTCTTCGCCCAGGATCACGTCCGGAGCAAGCTGGGGCTGAAGAAGAAACCGGCCTATGACCCCGATGTCCGGGCGAAGCGGCTGGCGGTCGCCGACCCCGAGCTGAACCGGATCCTCTACGCCCGGGCGGCCGGTCCCGCCGTCCCGGCCGCCGCCCCCACCCCCGCCAACGCCGTCGTTCTCACCGCCGGGAAGACGGCCTGGGACGTCGCCCGGGACCGCTACAACACCGCCGAGGTCGCCTACCGTTTCCCCGACGGGAAGGAAATCCGGGGCGACCGGGTCCGGGATTGGAAGAACATACCGGCCGGGACGGTGGTGATGCTGGGCGAGGCCGTCACCGAGAACCCCGTCGACACCGTCCGGACGATCGGCCGGGACGGGATGACCGCCCGGGAGGTCGCCGGCGAGGAGTTCGACCGGGCGACCACCATCTACTTCCTCCCCGACGGCCGGGTCCGGCGGGGGGACGAGATGGCCGGCGCCGAGTTCGCTTCTCTCCCGGCGGAGACCCGGGTCCTGGTCGGCTACGTCGACGGGGGCTACATCCGCCGGGGGCGGAGCGCTTACGACATCTGCGGTTCCCGCTGGAACCGGCCCGACACCTATTACCGCCTGGCCGACAAAGGCTTGATTGCCGGCAGCAGCATCTCCGAAACCTCCATCCCCCGGGATACCCGGGTCTTCTTCAGGAACTGACCATGATCACGAAAGAGTTCATCCGCGATATCCCCAAGTCCGACCTCCACGTCCACCTCGACGGCTCGCTGCGGGTCCCGACCCTGATCGAGATCGCCCGGCGGGAGAAGATCAAGCTCCCTTCCTATACCGAGGAGGGACTCAACGAAACGGTCTTCAAGTCCCATTACGACAGCCTCGAGGAGTACCTGGAGGGTTTCGCCTACACCGTCCAGGCGCTGCAGAACCCGGAGAACCTGGAACGGGTCGCCTACGAGTTCGCCCTCGACAACCAGGCCGAGGGGGTCCGCTACGTCGAGGTCCGGTTCGCCCCCCAGCTCCATATGAGCGACCGGATGGGCCTGGAGACGGTCCTGGTCTCCGTGAACCGCGGCCTGGAACGGGCGGAGAGGGAGTTCAACTCCCGGCCGGAGGTGGCCGGAGGCGAAGAACCCCGGTTCCACTACGGGATCATCTCCTGCGCGCTGAGGTCGTTCGGGGAGATGTCCGACTACTACCGGACCTTCCTCCGGGCCCACCCCTTCTCCAGCCCGAAGCGGATCTTCGGTCTGGCCTCCTACGAGCTCTTCCAGGGGGTGGTCGAAATCCGGGACCGGCTCGGCCTCCCCCTGGTCGGGGGCGATCTGGCCGGGGCCGAGTACGGCTTCCCGGCCGACGATCACTGGAAGGCCTTCCAGTTCGCCCAGAAGAACTTCTTCCACAAGACCGTCCACGCCGGGGAGGCCTACGGGGCGGAGTCGATCTTCCAGGCGATCACCGACCTCTACGCCGAGCGGATCGGCCACGGCTACTACCTCTTCGACGAGGAGAAGATCGCCACCCCGGAGATCACCGACAAGGCCCGGTACATCCGGAACTTAAGCCGCTACATCGCCGACCGGCGGATCACGATCGAGGTCTGCCTGACCAGCAACCTCCAGACCAACCCCTCGATCGGCGAGATCTCCAACCACCGCTTCAAGAAGATGCGGGAGGCGCGGCTCTCCACCGTCTTCTGCTCCGACAACCGCCTGGTCTCCAAGACCACCGTCTCGAGGGAGATCGGCCTGGCGGTGGAGGCGTTCGGGATCACCCCCAGGGAACTGAAGAACCACACCATCTACGGTTTCAAGCGCTGCTTCTTCGCCGGGGATTACACCGAGAAGCGCGCTTACGTCCGCTCGGTCATCGATTATTACGAGCGGATGGAGCGGAAACACGGACTGGCCTGAGCGGTGACGGGGATAGAAATTGAATTTGTTGAAGCGGCCGGAGTCTAAAGAGATGAGGGGACCGGATTGACCCGCCTTCGTTAAAACTTTGGCGGGCGGGCAGGATATCTTTTGACGGGATAACAGGATCTACGGGATAGTCTGTTGGTTCAGGCCAGGAGATATCAGGGGGTTTGGAAACCAGGAGGTTGATGATGAGAAAGTGTATTTTGGTGATGGCGGCGGCCTTGATTCTTCCGGGGGTGGCGGCGGCCCAATATTCCCCGGAGGGCGCCCCGACGCCGAGGGCGACCCCGTTCCCGGAGCGGGGACTGGTCCCGGTAAAAACTCCCACCGAGGCGGCGCAGACGGCCGAGGAATCCCGCCGGGCGGCGCAGGAGGCGGCCCGGCAGAGGATGCTTTACGGGATCGGGGCCGAGGGGGCCGGCCAGGCGGTCCGGCCCGATCTCATCTTCGAGGCCGAGGAGCAGGGGAGGCAGGAGGCGCCTCCGGCCGACCAGCAGCAACTCCTCTACGGAGTAGGGGAGGCGGCCCGGGAGAAGGAACCGGTCCAGCCGGGGACGGCCACCTACGAACGGGACGGGCGGCCGGCCGGCCGGGTCCAGACTACCGAGGGAGCCACCGTCATCTACGGTCCCGACGGCCGGCCGGTCAGCCGGCTCCAGGAGGGGTCCGACACCACCCGGGTTTACGACGCCGCCGGGCGGGAGACCGGGCGGGTCCAGAAGACCGGGACCGGAGCCGTCATCTACGGGCAGGACGGCCGGGTCGCCGGGCGGACCCAGGAGTCGGGGGGGACCACCACACTCTTCGGGCCGGACGGGAAGACCATCGGGCGGACCCAGGTCTCCGGCGACACCACCCACCTCTACGACAAGCAGGGGCGCCCGCTGGGAAGGATCGTCCAGCAGGGGGACACCACCATCTTCTACGGCCCGGACGGCCGGGTTCAGGGGAGAAAGGAGACCCGGGGCGGCACCACCTATTACTACGACGAGAAGGGCCGCCAGACCGGGATGACGCGGGAATAATCGGGGCGGGGAGATTCGAACTCCCGACCTCCTGCTCCCAAAGCAGGCGCGCTAGCCGGGCTGCGCCACGCCCCGCGGAAATCCGCAGCCATTCTACATAAAACCGCGGCCGAGGCGAAATAATTTTGCTCAACCGCGGATTTAGCGGATTGAGCGGAGTTTCCTGTTATTATAATCCAATGGATTCGTTTATCCCCTGGTCAGGACCAATCTGCGGAATTGAGATCCAATGAAGATTATCTCTCTGCCGGGCGGGTACCTGGTCGAACGGTGGCGATTTCTGAGGCACCTGGCCGCAGTGGCGGCGGCGGTGACCGCGGCCTCCTTCCGGCGGGGGACCTTCCGGAGGACGGTCCGCAATGTCCTCGCCCGCCAGGTCCTCTTCACCGGCTACGAGGCGGTCCGCTTCGTCTCCCTCCTCGCCTTTCTGATCGGGATCTCGGTGGTGGTCCAGGCCCAGGTCTGGCTGGTGAGGGCCGGCCAGGCCGCCCTGCTCGGCCCGGTCCTGGTGATGGTGGTGATCCGGGAGATCGGGCCGCTGCTGGTCAACTTCGTGGTCATCGGCCGCTCGGGGACGGCGATCGCCACCGAGCTGGGAAATATGAAAGTCTCCGGCGAGGTGAAGGTGCTCGACAGCCTGGGCCTCGACCCCTTCATCTACCTGGTCGTCCCCCGGGTTCTCGGGGTGGTGATCTCCGTCTTCTGCCTGACCATCCTCTTCATCACGGTCTCCTTCGGCAGCGGCTACCTGAGCGGGGTCATCCTGGGGGCGTCCACCGGGAGCTGGCGGTTTTTCGTCCGTTCGGTCTTCGGGGCGGTGGCGCCGGAGGACATCTTCAACCTCCTGGCCAAGACTCTCGTCCCCGGCCTCCTGACCGGGGTGATCTGCTGCACCGAAGGGCTGGGGGTGAGCCGGGCGATCACCGAGGTCCCCCAGGCCGCCACCCGGGCCGTGGTTCGGTCCGTGACCGCGCTCTTCTTGAGCTCGGTGATCATCTCGGTCTTTACTTACGTGTAGGGAATAGGGAATGGGGAAGAGGCAAGTTCAAAGTTCAAAGTTCAAAGTCAGGAACCTGCCGGCATACCGGTTTAACAGCAGGAGAGAGATTCGTGGAGATTGGCGAAGATTCGTGGTTTCAAAAAGGGGGCGGGGCGGGGGATTAATTCGAATAAATTAGTGT
>JAXGWO010000008.1:0-81566 GCA_040773245.1 PVC group bacterium | reverse complement strand
CTGCGCGTCCTTGCCCCCTAAAATCCCCCCACCGCGCCTCGGTCCAGCTCCGCCGTCCCGAGACGCCCCCCCCAAAAAACAAGGCGCCTCACCTCGGCAGGGCGAAGCGCCATTGAACGATTGATCCCGTATTCTCAGGTCAGGTGCGCTTATAGGAAGCAACGATAGGCATTCTCAGCACATCCGGATAATTACCTGAACGTCTTGCCCCAGTTTATCCTTGATCAATATTGCCTTGAGTGGATAAAATCTCTCTCGCCTTTGGCAAGCTATGTAGCCCATTCTACTTCCAATAGGCCGATAAGAGAAATGAGAGGACGGAAGTCATCCGGTTGATTAGATTATCACCCTGGAAGGTCAGGTATAACAAACAACCGGTATTATACCCAAATCTCCATAACACGGTTATTCCGGTGTTAAGTTAATCGGCAAAATACTCCTTGCTCCCTGCCAAGGCGAAAAGTTCGCCCAAAATCAGCTAAATCGGGCTAATCAAACAAAAATCATCTGCACAAATCTCCGAAAATAAATATTGTGTAGAATAACAAGTTGGGCGGGAGGAAATTCATATGTGGACTTGCACAAAATGCAGAGAACAAATCGAAGATTCCTTTGACTCGTGTTGGAGTTGTGGCACAGCACGTGACGGAACACCACCGGCAAATCCCATTTTGTTTCAGGAGGATAGCCGTGAGTCTGCCACCACGATTACAAAGAGAGCTACCGGAGAACAATCTCCGTCGCAATTTATCGAGATGGTTCGAAAACGTTCATGTTACAGAACGCTCAGGGACTTGATCGATATTATCTGTCTTATATCTATAGTGGTCACCGTTATTGCCGGGGTTGTATATCTTATCGGTGGAGTAGCGGCTGGCAGTCCCATTGTTGTTGTCGTTGGCATCGCCATTACCGCACTAGCTTGTGTTCTCGTTATCGCAGGGAAACAAGTATCGCTATTGCTGATAGACATTGCCGATACGTTGATTGAACAGAACAGAAAGAAAAAACGAGGGTCACGAGAAAATGCCCAACCATCCGATTGAGCTAACCCATCCCCGCGCTAACGCGCGGGCCTCGGTAGCTCATCTTGAGCGTTGGCCGAGGAAACGATGAACGAGAACCGCATACGCGATCGACTTGTCGAGCACGGCGAGACGCTCTTTCGAGCACCACCGGAGTTCGTTCGGTTCACGCAGGATGACGCAGCCGACCGCCTACTCAACGACTTGACCGATTATCCGCATGCATTCGTCCTCGCGTCCGTTATGGACCGGCAGATCAAAGCAGAACGCGCTTGGCTCATTCCTTACCGGTTCATGGAGAAGCTTGGCAGCTTCTCCATGGAGACACTTGCCCGGCAATCGGAGCGAGATGTTCAACGCCTGATGTCCGACCCCGAACCGCTTCACCGCTTTGTTGAATCAATGTCGGGCTGCTTCTTCAGAGCAGTCCGGAGGATTGCAGATCAATATGAATCAGATGCGTCACGCATCTGGCAGGACAGGCCATCCAGTGCCACCGTCGTCTACCGTTTCCTTGAATTCGACGGTATTGGTCCCAAGATTGCCACCATGGACGCAAACATCCTCGCCCGAGAATTCAAGATTGAGTTCGCGGATCACTACTCGATAGATATCTCAGCGGACGTACACGTCCGCCGAGTGTTCGGCAGATTGGGACTCACGCCCCACGACGCGACAGTCGATCAACTGATTTTCAGGGCGAGAGGCTTGTACCCTGAGTTTCCCGGTCTGATGGATTTTCCAGCATGGGAAATCGGTCGGAAGTGGTGCAGACCGAAGAAGACAGAATGCAGCGGATGTTACATGAAAGACCTGTGCCCGTCTGCAAACGACAAAACGGCCAACAAACCCATTCAGGCAAAGCCTAATGGCGCGCCTGATGGGTGACGAACGGCGCGGCGGATTGCCATCCGCCAGTGCTCGGCCGCTTCGCGCCCTCGAACTGGCGGATGCAGCGGACGAGAGCTCCGGCGGGCCGGCCCGCCTCCGCTCCCGCCGCTGATCCGCCGCGCCGTTGGGATTCAAGAGACGCCACCGTGACAACTCGGCAAGAGAAAATAGATAGACTGCTCGGTCAATATGGCAAAAGAATTGCGCCCGATCCGGACGGCCAATCAATCATTGATCAGTTACATAGGCGCTTTTCTCGCAGCAATAGTACTGATCCAGACCCCGAGTCGGTCGCGTCAATTGCGGTGGAGTTCATAGAGAATCCGACCTTTAATGCGCTCGCGGTTCGAGATGAGGACATCGAGCTTGTAGCCGTTTACAGCACGGTAATCGATCAGCTTGCATCTATCATCTCGTGGGCACTTGGCCATACATCGGCGTGGCCCACTCTTCCAATGCGCATGCAGAATGTCCCCACACATCCTAGCGGAATGCTCATCGACTGGAACGACATGGGAGTCGTTCGCAACGAGTTCGTCTCGGAATCATTGTTAGCAGCCATCTACTTCATCATCATGCATGAAATTGGCCATCATGTTCGCGGCCATCTCATGTTTTTGAGCGATGGTTGCCCTATTATAACGCTTAGCGAACTTGGGCTTCACCGAAGGGGGCGGTTCCCTGCGCTCACCATCCAAGCACTCGAATGTTATGCCGACCGGCATGCAACGCAGGGCATTGTTGAGACAATAATTAGAGGGGGACTGCACTCGGATCACTTGACTGCTCCGCAGCAATTGTGTGCCCGTCTTTTCGGCGTAGGTCTCATGTTCGGTATTCTTGACGAAATGGAAAGCAAACTCGCTCCGCAGCCGGTGGATCGCACTCATCCACCGGCCCAGGTGCGGTTTACACTGGTCACATCGGCTTTCAAAGTAGTTATGGAGAGTCGATTGCCTGACAGATTTCCACTTGACGATATTACTAATGAGACTCTCGCTGAACTTGAGCGATACTGGAACAGGTCAATGCCCGATCTCAAGTATCTGAAGAACAACCAAGCACTGGCCGAGGCGTTGATACACGAATCTGCCAAAATTGGGCCCACACTTATGAAGTTAGCACGAGAACGGCGGCGGACAATATAGCCCAACAAACGGCTGCAGGCTATAGGCGATAAGTCGCCTCAACCTGACCCGCGCCGTGCGATACTTTGTCTATCCCCATATTCCCCAGCCTCAGACTTGATTCTCGGATCTGAGACGCCGCTCCTGATAAAATTGAGCATAGCCCGGCCAGGATGAAGCGCTGCTAAAGGCTTTTCAAAGCGGAGTGGGAGCGGAGAGGATACGAAGAGGGTCCCTCCTTGCGCGGAGAAAGGAAAACCCCCGCACCACCAAGAGGTGATGCGGGGGCCTTATGTATTGCTGCGCCGATCGGGTCATTCTCTATCCGTAGTAGTTCCTTTCTCTCTTGAATACTTCGGATGTTTGGCACGTCGGACAGGTATATTTCCGGAAATGCTCCCCGTCCTTGACGTACCTCTCAACCACAAGCCGCCCGCCGCACTGGTCACAAATCCGCTTTTTTGGATGCCGTTTCATATGATCTCCGGCTTTCAAATCATATCCATTTCCCTTTTCCCCGTCAACGGGTGCCGTCAGTAAACTCCTGCTAGCCTGCCAGCCCCGCCGGCGGAGCGAAAGCGGAGTGGAAGCGGAGAGGGTAGGGGGAGGATCCCCCCTTTTGGCGAAAAGAAAACCCCCGCACCACCGAAAGGTGATGCGGGGGTTTTTCTTTCCGGAGCCACCGGAGCCGCACGATCTTAGTCGGGCGGCAGGAAGGGCGGGGTGGGCGGCGTGCCGGAGTTGTCGATCAGGTACTTCACGTAGAGACCGAGGTAGTAGTTGAACCCGGTCATCGCGGTTCCCTTCTTCTTGATCGCGGCGTCCCAGGCGTCCCGAGTAGCCTGGTCCTCGGCCTTGTAGGCCGTCACCGCGCTGGTGAAGTAGCCCCTGATCGTCAGCTGGCCGGCGGTCCTGGGGTTGAAGGGGATCACGTACTTCCGCGCGTAGTTGAGCCCCTTCCAGATCGAGTAAACGATCGCCTTCCCCAGCTGCCCCCTGGCGTCCAGGGAGAACATCGGTCCGTGCAGCTTAGTCATCGCTCTGCTCCTTGTGGTTGCTGGTTGTGGTTTCGGCGGCCGGCTCCTCCGGCCGCCCGCTGAGCTTGTCCCGGTCGAGATAAGCCACGATCATCCGGATCACGGCCTCGAGTATCAGGGTGATCAGCCACTGGTACTCCTCGATCCCTCCGCATCTCTTTTCCTGGGTTCCCATCGCTATCCCCTTGGTTGATAACCGGTTGCCTTTCACACATAGGCGGCTTCAAGGGTATTCGCGGCCTTATTCCTTGGTGATCGGCGGTCTTCCCCTATGATCGCCAGGGGGGTGGTCAGGGTGGACTGCAGCCCAAAAAGGAGAAGGCGACTGCGGAGGACGGCGGTCTGGGTCCTGCGTACAGCGGGTATGACGGTGGCGGATATAGCCTGTGTTTTTTCCGTATCGGAAAAAACTGTATTCAACTGGAGCCGAACAACATCCAGTTGGAGCGATACCGAAAAATTACAGGTTTTGCGCCTTAATAAGGTGAGGGGGAAAATACGCAGGAGGGACATCAGGCTGGCCTATGCCGGCGACAGCAAAGACGCCGAGGCCTACGCGAGGAGATACAGGAAGGCGAAGTCGATCATCGAGTGATCGGCGCCAGAATGGTGGGTAGTCGCCCGTCAGCCGCAACGAAACCGGGAGAACCTATATGAAGACGCAAGAGACGATCTCAACCCGGAGCCTCTGGTGCAGCGCCTACCTGGTTTTAAGGGGGCACCAGCTGATCGAGTTCGAGCTGGTCTCCCCCCACAACGGCTACTTCATCTTCCCGGGCCGCCCGTCCGCGAGAGCCGACCTGGAAGATTTCTACTCCACCAACCCCCAAGTCCCCGTCCGCAGCTACCTGGAGAAGTACAGCGAGCTGCGCTCCCTGGTAATGCGGGCCAAGCGAAACGCCAGTAAGAACAAAGGAGGTGGCTACAGATGAATGCCCGGAAAAAACGGAAGCTCACTCCGATGAAGGCAATTCGGCAGAAATGCCTGGATTGCTGTTGTGGCAGCAAGAAGGAGGTTCGCTTATGCCCATCGGATGATTGCCCCTTATGGCCCTATCGTTTCGGCAAGAGACCGACCGCGGCACAGAAGCCCGTTTGCGAAGATTTCTATGCGTAAAAGTCGGGGTTTTTGAGATTCGCGCGGTTACGGAGAGCAAAAGTACCTTTGAGAATTTCTTCAGGAATAAACTGGCCCCTATCTGAGGATTCAGCCGTTAACCGGGCCGCTTACTGAGCAGGCAGAGAGATGCCAAGAAAGCGCCACAAGGCGCCACCCTTTGTGATGGTGAGGCGAGATATGATGAAAGATCCTACCTGGCGCCAGCTTTCCAGCTCGGCCAAGATCGTCTGGCTTTACCTGCGGGCCAAGTTCAACTACCGCACCCTCGGCGAAGTCTCCCTGACCTACTCCGAGATGCACGGCCTGATGTCCTCCCGCACTTTCTCCAGATCCAAGGACGAGCTCGAAGCCAAGGGTTGGATCGAGAAGAAGAAGCAGGGCGGCCTCTACGGCGGGGTCTGCACCTACACCTTCAAGGGTCCCTACAGCCCGTTCTTCCTGAAAGGTCGGAAGGTTTAGGGTGGGGGGATAACAATTACGCAGGTAAGGTCGATTTATTTAGGGAATGGGGGAAGAAAGTTACCCGGGAACGGTCGGGTAACTTGGGGGCCTGGAGGGATGGCATATATATATATCTTTAAAAAGTAAAGAACTCGCCGGAGGCGTTTGTGAGGGGAGTTCTGTAGAAAGTAAAGAACTCGACCCCCGAAAACCCCCGGAGTTCTTTAGAAAGTAAAGAACAGTTCTTTAGAAAGTACAGTTGACTTTGGTCTTTTTCCGGTGAGATGAACCCAGACGGACGACTCTTGACGGTGCGGGAGATTGCCGACTATCTCCGGGTGAATCCGATGACGGTCTACAAGTGGACCTCCCAGGGGAGGATTCCCTGCATCAAGTTCAGCGGCCGCTGCGTCAGGTTCGAGCTGGAGAAGGTGAAGCGGTGGTTCAAGACGATGGAGCAGAAGGGGAGGGCCACCCGCCAGGTCCCGGTGGAGGGCTGGTCAGAATGAGAGCTTCTCCGCCGCCTGGCGGAGGTGGTCGGGGGCGAGGTGGGCGTAGCGCATAGTGGTGTGGATGTCGGCGTGGCCGAGCAGGGTCTTGACGGTGGGGAGGTCGACCCCGGCCATCACCAGGTGGGAGGCGTAGGTGTGGCGGAGCATATGAACGGTGACGTTCTTCCTGATCCCGGCCTTCTTCGCCGCCCGCTTGAGGTTGGTGATCAGGTTGTTCTTCCGCAGGGTCTCCCGTCCCGTGACGAAGACGTAGCTGCTCTTGGTCCGCTTGATCGACTTCAGCAGCTCCGCGAGCTTCTTGTCCATCGGGATGTAACGGGGCTTGTAGGATTTGGTCGGGTGGGCTTTCTTATTCACCACCCGGATCAGCATCTTGTCGAAGTCGATGTCCGCCCACTCCAGGTAAACCAGCTCATTTTTCCGCAGGCCGGTCTTGAGGAAGGTGTAGATGACGGGGTAGTAAGCGGGGGAGAGAGCGGGGAGGAGGAGATCGATCTCCTCCCGGGTCAAAAACTCCAGCGTCTTCGACTCCGGGCCCCGGATTTTCTTCACGGACTTGATCGGGTTCTCGGGGATCGCCCCCAGCTCGACCATCTTGTTGAGCATCGCCTTGAGCATCGTGATCTCGAGGTTCACCGTCCGCTTGCTCATCGTCTCCAGCCGGGTCTGCTTGTATTTTTCGATAGACCGCGGGGTCAGGTCGGAAAGTTTCTTGTAACCGGTCACGGAGACGAAGTTCCGGAGGGCGACCTCGTCACGCTGATAGCTGGCCGGGGCCTTGTTGGTCCTGGAGAAGGCGAGATATTCCTTGATAAGGTCGGAGAGGTCCGGGTTGATCCTGGAGATTCCGATCTCCCCTTTGAGCATCTTCAACTTGAGGTCGTTCTCATACTGCTGGGCGACCTCCCGGTTGGTGACGCCGCCGGGGACTTTCCTGACAATTCGCTTGCCGTGAACGTAGAAATCCGTATAGTAATGACGAGCGTATCGCTTGCGAACGGTCATCGCCGACTCTCGAGGATCTCGATTGAAGATGAAAAGCTACCGGAACCATACTATAGCACGGGGTGGCCGGGGTCAAGAAAATATGGTTACTATATGGTTACTGCGGGCGTTTTTCGGGGAAAGCGTTTTGGAGGCCAAAGTCGCAAGTCACACAGTAGCAATATGATATTAAGCTAGGGCCCGTAGCTCAGCTGGTTAGAGCACCGGACTCATAATCCGATGGTCGTAGGTTCGAGTCCTACCGGGCCCATACCAGGGTCAATCGTCCGCCGTACGGGAGCAGCCCCGGCGGTGGTCAGGGCAACGGTCGCGAGATGAAGATCTTCTACTGGCTGATCGTGATTATGAATCTTACCCTGCTGCTCCTGCTCTGGCTCTACATCTACAACCTTTACCTCTCCGACCAGGTCCCGGTTTACGACTATCCCTCGCGGATCTTCCAGTCCGACAAGGCGGTCCCGGCGATCGTCCTCGGGGTGATCCTCAACACCGCGGCCATCGTGATGCTGGTCCGCGATTCCCGCCGCCGCCGGGTCGGAGAGGGACCGCCCGGTCCCGCCCTTCCCGCCCTCGATCAACTGCGGCAGATCGCCGAACAGGACGAGATCAAGGACCTGGAAGACCAGCTGGAGAAGATCGTGGAACGGCTGGAAGAACTGAGGCAGACCCACGGGGGGGGATGAACTCCCCCGCCGCTCCAACCGGGATCCGGGAGCCGCCGCCCCGGGCCGCCTCCCGCTATGCCGCCTAAGCCATTCAACCGCGTCCTGATCCTGGGCTGTCTCGGCCTGCTCCTTGGCGCCGTCCGGCCGGCGTCCGGGGAAACCCCTCTGATCTTTTCCGAACCCCGGCAGCCCGAGCGGACCCCCTGGCTGGCCGTGGCCGACGAGGGAAACCGGCTCTGGGAGGAAGGCGACGAAGAGGGGGCGCTCCGGGAATGGGAGAAGGCGGCGGAGCTGGGTTTTGCCGACGGGACCGTCCTCTTCCGCCTGGGACGCCACTACGCTCTCCGGGAGGATTGGAAGAAGGCCATCCGCTATCTCCATCCGGCCCGGCCCCGGCTGGAAAACTCCGGGGCGGAGGAAGAGACGATCCTGGCCGCTGCCGAGCTGCTGGCCCTGGCCTACCTGCGGGACCGCCAGTATATCGAATCTTATCTCCTCTACCTCCAGATCCTCCGCCGGGCTCCCGATTCCCTCTCCGCCCGGCTGGGCCTGGCCCAGATCTCCCTGCTGCAGGGAAAACTGAACGACGCCGAGCGGGAGGCCCTGCGGGCGCTGGAACTTTCACCCGAAGAGGGACAGGCCGGCCGGGTACTGGCCCTGGTCGCCAAGAGGCGGGGGCGGTATCCGGAGGCGGCGGAATATTACCGGATGTTCCTGGCCACCGAGCCGGAGAACTGGCCGGCCCGGCTGGACCGGGGACTGATCCTGGCGACGCGCTTGGGGCGGGACCGGGAAGCCGAACTGGAGCTGGAGCGGGTGGTCCGGGAAAAACCGGACCAGGACCTGGCCCACGCCGTGCTCGGCGAGATCCGCCTCCGGCGCGGCGAGACCGCGGCCGCCGACGCCTCGGCCGAACGGGCCCTGGAGATCAACCCGGACAATTACGGGGCGCTCAACCTCCGCGGCCGGATCCTGCTCGCGGCGGGAGAACCGTCCGCGGCCGAGCCCCTCTTCCGGAAGGCCCTCGGGGTGGAACCGGACGGGGCGCCGGCCCTTTACGGACTGGGGATGGTCCTCTTCCACCGGGGTGAATACCGGGAGGCGGAGTCTTATTTCCGCCGGGCCCTGGAGCGGGAAAACGACTTTCCGGAAGCCGCCCTCAACCGGGGCCTGGTCCTCGACGTGCTGGGCCGGCGGGAGGAGGCGATCCGGCTGCTCCGGGAGGTCGTGGAGAAGCATCCGGGACTGGCCCCGGGACAACTCGCGCTGGGCCGGCTATACTATTACTCCGGCGACCGGGAGCGGGCCCTGCCCTTCTTCCGCAACGCCATCGCCCTCGACCCCACGGCCTGGGAACCTTACTATTTTATCGGGAAGTGCTTCTGGGAACTGGACCGGCGGGAGGAAGCCCTGGATTACTATCTCGCCGCCCGGGCCAGGGGGGGAGAGGTCCCCCCGCTGCTGACCGACCTGGCCCGGGCCTATGAAGAGACCGGGGACTGGGAACGGGCGGAATCGGTCCTTAACGACGTTCTCGCCGCCGACGCCCAATACCTTCCCGCCCTGTTTCAGCTGAGCCTGCTGAAAAGCCGGCGGGGCCAGGGCCCGGAAGCGGACCGGTTCTACCGGCAGGCCCTGGTCATCCGGCCCGGAGAGGCCAGCTGGGGCTTCCCCGGCGAGGAACGGGATTTCCTCTTCCGGCTGGTCTCGGGGATGGAGGAGTACCTGGGGGCGGGCGTCGACTACCTGAGCTTCTTTGCCCTGATCCAGAACCTTTCCCGGGACCGGAAACTCTTCGCCGAAACGATCCCGATCCTCCGGGAGAAGGTCCTCGCCCAGCCCGCCGCGCCCCAGTATGCCCACCTGCTGGGCCTGGCCTACGACGAGGAGGGGGACCTGGAGAACGCGGAGAGGTACTTCCAGCGCGCCCTGCGGATCGACCCCGATTTTGCCGCCGCCCACTTGAGCCTGGGCCGGCTCTACACCCGGACCGGCCGGACCCGCGAGGCCCGGCGGCACCTGGCCGCGGTCCTGCTCCTGGCGCCCCGCTCGACGGTCTCCCCCGAAGTCCGGGAGATGCTGGAGAACCTTCCCGAGTGAAGCCGGCCGCGGGCGGATTTTTCCTTGGAGAAATAATACCCGTCGTTTAAAGTGAGAACGGTGGGAATCGGCGGTCCCTGTAATCGCGTCTTTCCATCGTGATACTCCGTCCCCGCCGCGGAGTTCCATCCATAGTCAAAGGAGGATTGAAATGAGTTCCGACCTGATCATCGGCAACGGCCTGGTGGCCACCCTGGGGGAAGCCAACCGGCTGATCAAAGGCGGCGCGGTCCTGATCCGGGACGGCCGGATCGAGGCGGTGGGCAAGGAGGCGGAGATCAAGCCGCTTGCCCCAAAGGCCGAATACGTCGATGCCGGGGGCCGGCTGATTATGCCCGGCTTCGTCAACGCCCACCACCACCTTTACAGCACCTTCGCCCGGGGCCTCGCCCCTCACGATCCCCCGCCCTACACCTTCGTCGAGATCCTGGAACGGATGTGGTGGCCGCTGGACCAGGCGCTGGGCAAGGAGGATATCTACTACAGCGCCCTCGTCCCCCTGATCGACTGCGTGAAGAAGGGCGCCACCACCATCATCGACCACCACGAGAGCCAGGGCTTCCAGCTGGGCAGCCTGGAGCAGCTGGCCCGGGCGGCCCGGGAGATCGGGATCCGCTCCTCCTTCTGTTTGGGGATCTCCGACCGCTACGGCAAGGGCGAGGAAGGGGTCGAGGAGAATATCCGCTTCATCCGGGCAGTTCAGGCCGCTTCCCGCCGGGAGCGGGAGATGGTGACCGGGATGTTCGGCCTCCACGCCGCCTTCACCGTCAACGACGACACCCTCCAGAGAGCGGTCTCCGCCGCCGGGGAGCTCGGGGTCGGTTTCCACTTCCACGCCGCGGAGGCGGCCTCGGACGAGGAGGCCAACCTGGAGAAGTACGGACTGAGGGTGCTGGAGCGGCTCCATCGGCAGGGCGCCCTGGGCCCGAAGAGCCTGGCCATCCACTGCGTCCATATCAACGAGAAGGAGATGGATCTGCTCAAGGAAACGGGGACCGCCGCCGTCCACAATCCGGAGTCGAATATGAACAACGCGGTCGGGGTGGCCCCGATCCTGAAGATGATGGCCCGGGGCGTCGAGGTCGGCCTGGGCACCGACGCGATGACCTCGAATATGTGCAAGGAGGTCCAACTGGCCAACATCCTCCAGCACCTGGCCGAGATGGACCCCCGGGTCGCCTTCTGCGAGTCCTGCCAGCTCCTGCTGCAGAACAACCCCCGGATCGCCTCCCGGTTCTTCGGACTGGAGATCGGGGCCCTGAAACCGGGCGCCGCCGGCGACGCCATCGTCGTTGACTATCTCCCGCCCACCCCGCTGACCGAGGCCAACTTCCTCGGTCACTTCCTCTTCGGGGTCTGCGAGTCCACGGTCCGGACCACCGTGGTTGACGGGAAGGTCCTGATGCGGGACGGGATACTTATCGGGATTGACGAGGAGAGGATCGCCGCCCGCTCCCGGGAACTGGCGGCGGAGTTCCTGAAAAGATTTTAAAGCAGAATACAGAAGTCAGAATACAGAATTAAAAGCAGAATACAGAAGCCAGAATCCAGAATTCAGAATTCAGAATCAAGAGACTGGAAGCCGGCGTTCTGACTTCTGACTTCTGTATTCTGTATTCTTTTCTCAAAGTATTTTCCTACTTGGAGGCACACGATGATCCCGCAGGAAATTATCAAATCGCTGTCCGTCGCCACCCCGAGCAAGATCGTGCTCCTGGTGCTGGACGGGCTGGGGGACATCTCTGCGGGGGAGGGGACGCCCCTGGAGGTCGCTTCCACCCCCCACCTCGATCGGTTGGCCGCCGAGGGGACGGTGGGCTCGACCGATCCCATCTCCCCCGGGATCACCCCGGGGTCCGGCCCGGCCCACGTCTCCCTCTTCGGCTACGACCCGATCCGCTACCAGATCGGCCGGGGGGTCCTGGAGGCGACCGGGATCAATATGTCCCTCAGCCCTTCCGACGTCTGCACCCGGGGCAACTTCGCCTCGATGGATGGAGAGGGCCGGATCACCGACCGGCGGGCGGGGAGGATCTCGACCGAGGAGAACCGGCGCCTGGTCGAAATCATGAAAAAGGAGATCCGGGAGATCGACGGGGTGGAGGTGATCCTGGAGACGGTCAAGGAGCACCGCTTCGTCGCCGTCTTCCGGGGCGAGGGGCTCGACGGCCGGGTCGCCGAGACCGATCCCCAGGCCCTCGGGGTCCCCGGCCTCGACCCCGTCCCCCTCGACCCGGCGGCGGAGCTTACCGCCGCGGCGGTGAGGAAGTTCATCGAGCGGGGCAACCGGGCCCTGGCCGGACAGCATCCGGCCAACACCTTCCTGCTCCGGGGTTTTTCCAAGCTCCCCGAGATCCCCTCGCTGGAGGAACTTTACCGCCTGAAGCCCGCCGCCATCGCCGCCTATCCGATGTACCGGGGACTGGCCGGCCTGGTGGGGATGGAGATCCTGAAGACCGGGGATTCGATCGCCGACGAGTTCGCCACCCTGGAGGAGAACTGGTCCCGCTTCGACTTCTTCTTCCTTCACGTCAAGAAGACCGACAGTTACGGCGAGGACGGCAATTTCGCCAAAAAGGTGGAGATCATCGAGGAGACCGACCGGCTGATCCCCCGGCTGCTCGAGCTGAAGCCCGACGTGATCGCGGTCACCGGCGACCACTCCACCCCCTGTATCCTCAAGGGGCACAGCTGGCATCCCAACCCGCTCCTGATCCGCGCCGCCACGGTCCGGCGGGATGCCTGCCTCCGTTTCTCCGAGGCCGAATGCCAGCGGGGCGGGCTGGGCCGCCACCCGGCGGTCGAGGTGATGCCGCTGCTCCTCGCCCACGCCGGGAAGCTGGAAAAATTCGGCGCCTGACCTTGACCCCCCAAAAATATTCACCGCAAAGACGCAAAAAACGCAAAGTAACGCAAAGGGGGATTTTTTCGGTTATTATTTCGAGACGGATGGTGTTGCGGAGTGGTTGTGAGGATCGAACCGGATCAGGGTTTCTACCCCCAACCTCGCCCCCGGAAAAAACAATTCACCGCGGAGGCGCGGAGAACGCAGAGGATGATTGAAGTCCAATTTCGGAAAGCCTCATCTGGTTCAAGGATTTTGGAATTTCCGGATTATGATTTCTCTCCGGTTCAATTCGCTAAAGTCCTCTCTGCGACCTCTGCGCCTCCGCGGTTCAAAATCTGTTAGGTGGTTATGAAAGAGGCCCTGCTCTACGACAGGCTGGAAGGCGGCACGGTCGCCTGCCGGCTCTGCGCGCGCCGCTGCCGGATCCCGGAGGGGCGGCTGGGGATCTGCGGGGTGCGGGAGAACCGCTCCGGGGTCCTTTACTCCCTGGTTTACGGGAAGGCCGTCGCCATCAACGCCGACCCGATCGAGAAGAAGCCCCTCTTCCACTTTCTCCCCGGTTCCCGGGCCCTCTCGGTGGCCACGGCGGGCTGCAATATGTCCTGCCGCCACTGCCAGAACGCCGACATCTCCCAGTCCCCCCGCCAGACGGGGCGGATCGGCGGTCAGGAGGTCGCCCCCGAAGAGCTGGTGGCGGCGGCCCGGCGGGAGGGCTGCCGGACCATCGCCTACACCTACACCGAGCCGACGGTCTTCTTCGAGTACGCCCTTGACACCGCCCGCCGGGCCGCCGAAGAGGGGATCAAGAACGTCTTCGTCACCAACGGTTATATGACCGCCGAGGCCCTGGAGATGATCTCACCCGTCCTCGACGCGGCCAACGTCGACCTGAAGTCTTTCCGCGACGAGTTCTACCGGGAGATCTGCGGGGCGAGCCTCCAACCCGTGCTGGAGACGATCGAGAGGATGCCCGCCCTGGGGATCTGGATCGAGGTCACCACGCTGGTCATCCCGGGGTACAACGACTCCGAAGGGGAGCTCAGGGAGATCGCGGGATTCCTTGCCGGCCTCGACCCCGGGATACCCTGGCACGTCAGCGGCTTCTTCCCCACCTATCGGCTGACCGACGCCCCGCCCACCCCCGCCGCCACCCTGAGGAAGGCCCGCGAGATCGGCCGGTCGGCCGGCCTCCGCCACGTTTACACCGGCAACCTCCCCGGCGACGACGGCGAGAATACCTACTGCCCCGGCTGCGGGAAGAAGATCGTCGAGCGGACCGGCTACCGGGTGGGAAAAGTCCAAATTCGGGACGGTAAATGCGCCTACTGCTCCACCCCCGCCGCCGGCGTCTGGTAAAGGTCCGCCGCCGGAAGCAAAGCCGCCCGGCCGATCGCGAATGAGCATAAAACTGAACATTGAAGGGACGGAGAAGACCTATCCCCGCGGTGTCACCGTGGGGGCGGTGCTCAGCCAGCTGGGGCGGAGTTCCACCTTTCCCCCCCTGGGCGCGTTCGTCGACGGCCGCCTGGAGTTCCACGACTTCGTGCTGGAGAAGGACTGCGACTTCCAGCCGGTGCGGTACAATAACTTCAACGGTTTCGGCATCTACCGCCGCAGCGCCGTGGTCATCCTCCTGGAGGCGGCCCGGCGGGTCTGCCCGGAGCTGCGGCTGGTGATCGGCCAGTCGCTTTCGGAAGGGTACTTCTTCAGCCTGACCACCGGCCGCCCGATCGGCTCCCCGGCCATCTTCAACATCGAGGGGGAGATGAGGAAGCTGGTCGAGCTCGACCTGCCGGCGATTCGGAAGCGGCTCTCTCCGGCCGTCGCCAGCGCCTACTACGAGCAGGCCGGCTTTCCCGACAAGGTGGCGCTGTTCCGGTACCTGGAGCTGCCGGAAGTCGACCTGGTCGGTTACGGGGATTCCCTGGAGCTGGGGCTCGGCCCGATCGCGCCCTCCACCGGGCTGATCCCCCGGTTCGCCCTCGTCAGTTACGGCGACGGCTTCGTTCTCCGGTTTCCCACCTTCGAGGAACTGGAGCGGTTCCCGACCTGGTCGGTGGATCGGGGCCGGCTGAAGATCGCGGTCTCCAACGTCAAGCTGTTCTATCTCTGCCGGGCGACCCGGGCCGCCAACCGGCGGCTGGGGATCGGGACGGCCGGAGATCTCAACCGGGCGATCGCCTCCGGCGGGGCAGGGGAAGCGGTCGCCTCCGCCGAGCGGTATTTCCAGCGCAGCCTGATCCGGACGGCCCGGTACGTCAAGTTGACCGAAGGCCTGAAGACTCTCTTCATCTCCGGCCTGGCGGCCTCGGGGGTGAGCTGTGTCGCCCGCCGCCTGGCCGCCATCCTGGAGGGCGCCGGTCTCCCCTGCCTGCTGGTGCGGGAGGCGGATTATGGGGATCCGGGGCACCTGGCCTTCCTCGATCCCGCCGGTTCCCGGCCGGCGACAGACGCCAGGGAGTTCAACCGGCTCCTGACCCGTTTGCGGGACGGGGAGACGATCCCCGGGGGGGCGCCCGGCCGGGAGCCGTTGCGGATCCCGGACGGGGGCATCCTGATGGTCCAGGTCGGGGGGGGGCTGGACCGGAAGAGATATCCCCTGATGCACCGGACCGCCAGCCGGTCTCTCTTCGTCACCTGTCTGCCCCAGATCCTCCTCGACAACCATAACCGGGTCTTCTCGACCAACTTCCGCTGCCTGCGCTGGATGCTGAGGGGGACCGCTCTCGCCTGCCGTTCTCCCATCGACTCGCTCCGCTCCTGGGCGGCGGTCCGGCGGTACGAGAACCGGCAGATGTTGCCCTTTCAGAACGCCGCCGACTTGATCTTCAACTCCACCCTGACCTACGAGGCGGCGGTCCTCAAGGCGCTGGCCGGGCCGCTGCTGGAGGAGGCCGGGAAAGAGAGCCCGGTCCGGGTGGATGCCGACCGCCTGCAGAACTTCCTGAAGTGGTTCCTGCCCCTCGACCCCGGTCTGGTGCCGGAGACTTCGGTCCTCCGGGAATATTTCCCGGGCGGGTGCGAGTGCGCCGGAGACCGGTAAAGACCGCAAGGATGAGGGCCCCGCCTCTGAACGGAGGAGAAAAAGTTATGCCGAAAGAAGCCGCCGCACCGGACACCCAGGCCCTGCAGCAGAAGCTGCTGGAGTCCCGGGCTTACGTCACCGCCTACGAGGACGCCGAGCTGATGCGTCGCCCGGAACTGCGGCCGATCCGGATGTACCTGGAACTGGTCAAGGCGGAGCTCGCCCTGCGGGAGCAGAACATTCACTCCACGGTGGTGATCTTCGGCAGCGCCCGGACCCGGCCGCCGGAGGAGGCGGCGGCGCGGCTGGAGAAGGCCCGGGCCCGCCTCCGGGAGAACCCTTCCGACCCGGCCGCCGCCGCCGGGGTGAAACGGGCGGAGAAGGGGCTGGAGCACTCCCGCTATTACAAGATCGCCCGCGAGTTCGGACACCTCGTCTCTTCCTCCTGCCAGGTCCGCGGCGAGTGCGAATACGTGGTCGTAACCGGGGGCGGCCCCGGGATTATGGAGGCGGGAAACCGCGGGGCTCACGAGGCCGGGGCGAAGAGCGTCGGTTTCAACATCCGGCTTCCCTTCGAGGGGGCTCCCAACCCCTACATCACCCCCGAGCTCTGCTTCGATTACCGCTACTTCGGCATCCGCAAGATGCACTTCCTGATGCGGGCCCGGGCCCTGGTGGCCTTCCCCGGCGGGTACGGCACGATGGACGAGCTCTTCGAGACCCTGACCCTGATCCAGACGGGCAAGGTTCCCCCCGTCCCCGTGGTCCTGGTCGGGCGGGCCTTCTGGGAGCGGATCGTCAACTTCCCCGCTCTGGCGGAGGAAGGCGTGATCTCGACGGGGGACCTAAACCTGATCAGCTACGCCGAGACGGCGGAGGAGATCTGGAAGATCATCGGCGATTTCCCCGCCGCCGGCCGGACGGAGGGAAACCGGTAAGCGATGAACCCGGATAAGACAACCATCGAACCGCGTGATTACTTCACCGTCCTCTCCCACTTCTACCGGGGGGAGCTGGGGCGGATTATGGAATGGCGCCGCCGGCTGGACATCACCACCAACTGGGCGATTATGGGCGCCACGGCGATGATCTCCTTCGGGTTCGGGGCGGCCGAGGATTTCAGCCTTCCCTTCATCTTCGCCAACTACCTGGTCTTTCTCCTGCTGGTGATCGAGGCCCGGCGCTATCGCATCTACGATGCCTTCCGGGCCCGGGTCCGCGCCCTGGAGGTGAACTTCATCCTGCCCGTGATGCGGCGCGACCCCATCATCTCCCGCGGGGAGTGGGAAGAGGCCCTGGGGGCGGACCTGCTCAGCCCGGGGTCCGGGCTGGGGGCGGGGACGGCGGTCCTGCGGCGGTTCCGGCGCAACTACGTCTGGATCTTCCTTCTGATTGCGGTGGCCTGGTTCGCCAAGGCCTGGATTCACTCCCACCGGGTGCCCGGAGGGGCGGGATTCTCCGGGGTTCTGGGTGCGCCGGCGACTTTACCCGGGGTCCTGTTCTGGGCGATGGCCGGGCTGCTTTACGCCGCGGTGCTCGGGATGGTGATCGCGGTGCTCTTCTTCTCCCGGGACTCCTTCCGGCGGAACTACCCCCCGTGCCGTCCGGGGAGAACCTAACCGCGGGGGGTCTTCTTCCTCCCGGCCCGGGATTTTTTCCCGGCCGCCGGCTTCTTTCTCTTCCGGGCGGTTTTCTCTTCCAGGCGGGCGACGGCGTCTTCCAGGGAGATGCTCTCGAGTTCGGTATCCGGCTTGAGGGAGACGTTGGTCCGGCCGTGGTTGAGGTAGGGGCCGTAGCGGCCGTCCATAATCCGGACCGGCCGGTCGTCGGTAGGGTGATTCCCCAGTTCCCGGAGTGCTTTCTTCCCCCTCTTCCCCTCCCGGGCGGCGGCGCCGGCCATTATCTCCAGGGCCTCCTCCAGTGTGATCTCGAGGACGTTGAAGGGTTTCCTCAGGGAGACGTACTTCCCTTCGTGGAGGAGGTAGGGGCCGAAGCGGCCCAGGCCGGCTCGGACGGGTTTGCCGGTTTCGGGGTGGTCGCCGAGCACCCGGGGCAGCTGGAGGAGGCGGAGCGCCGTTTCGGGCGTGATCGCGTCGAAGGATATCTCCGCCGGAACCTTGACCCGTTTCGGTTTTTCCTCACCCGCGCCGTTCTCCCCCCGCTGGATGTAGGCGCCGAAGGGCCCGAGCTTGATGTAGACCGGCAAACCGGTCTCGGGGTCCTCGGCCAGGCGGCGCGGCCCTTCTTCCTTCTGGACCATCAGTCTCCGGGCCAGTTCCCCGGTCAGGTCGGCGGGCGGCGTGGCGGGGGGGATCGAGGCCCGGACCGCTTCTCCGTCTTTCATCCAGGAGAGGAAGGGACCGAAACGCCCGATCCTGACCTCGGCCGGCGGCTCTTGGATGGTGAAGGCGACCAGCGACCGGGGGTCAACCTCCCCTTCCTTGGCCCGGACCTTCTCCTGGAGGCCGTGCTCCCCGAGGTAAAACCGGCGAAGGTAGTCGAGCCAGCCCTGGTCCCCCCGGGCGATGTTGTCCAGCTGGTCCTCCATTCCGGCGGTGAACCTGATGTCGACCAGGTCGGAGAAATGCTCCTCCAGCAGCCGGGTGACGGCGAAGGCGGTGAAGGTCGGCACCAGTTCCCTCCCCTGGCGGAAGACGTAACCCCGGGTGATGATGGTGTTGATGATCGAGGCGTAGGTGCTAGGCCGCCCGATCCCCTCGTCCTTGAGGACCTTGACCAGCTCGGCCTCAGTGTAGCGGGCCGGCGGCTTGGTCTCCGCCGTCCGGGCTTCCAGTTCCCGGCAGTCCACCTCTTCCCCGATCTCCAGTCCCGGGAGTTCCTCGCTCCGGTCAACCGGTTTCTCGTCCGGTCGGTCGGTCCCCCGGACGTAGGCCTTGAAGAAGCCGGGGAAGTCGACGATCCGTCCGGCGGCCTTGAAGAGGGCCTTCCCGGCCGTGATCGAGACGTTCTGAAACCGCAGCCGGGCCGGCTTCATCTGGGTGGCGATGGTCCGCTTCCAGATCAGGTCGTAGAGGGCCGCCCCCGGGCCGGCCAGGGGGAGGCGGCCGGGGGGGAGCATCTCCCGCCCGGCGGGCCGGATCGCCTCGTGGGCTTCCTGGGCGCTTTTCTCCCTGGTCTTGTAGCGCCGGGGGGCCGGGTTGAGGAACTCTTCGCCGTAGAGGTCGATGATTCTCTTCCGGGCGGCGGTGATCGCCTCCTCGCTCAGATGGACGGAGTCGGTCCGCATATACGTGATGTAGCCGTTTTCATATAGCTTCTGGGCGATCTTCATCGTCTGCCCGGCGGCCAGCCCCAGCTTCCGGCTGGCCTCGATCTGGAGGGTGGCGGTGGTGAAGGGGGGATAGGGGTTGCGGACGGTGGCTTTCTCCTCCAGGTCCAAGACCCGCCAGGTCTCCGCCTTCAGGGTTTCGATCAGGCTTCCGGCCTCTTCTCCGGTCAGCAGCAGCCGGTCCTTGCCGGCGGCGAGCTGCCCGGTCGCCGGATCGAAGTCGCGCCCCGTGGCCAGGATCTTTCCTCCCAGGGAGTGGAGCTGGGCTTCAAAGCGGTGGGCCGGGGAGTCGGGCCGCTTGTTCAGCTGAGCCTTCAGGCCGAGAAAACGGGCGGGATGGAAGCCTCGGCGTTTCCGCTCTCGCTCGACCAGCAGCCGGACGGCGACGGACTGGACCCTCCCCGCCGAGAGGCGGGGGGCGATCTTCTTCCAGAGGAGGGGTGAGAGGGTGTAGCCGACCAGGCGGTCGAGGATCCGGCGGGCCTCCTGGGCCCGGACCAGGTTCAGATCGAGGTCCCGGGGGGCGGCGAGGGCGGCGGCGATGGCCTCGGCGGTGATCTCGTGGAAGACCATCCGCCGGACCGGGCAGGCGGGCTGGAGGACCTCGGCCAGGTGCCAGCCGATCGATTCGCCTTCCCGGTCCTCGTCGGTGGCCAGCAGGAGTTCGTCGGCCTCCCGGACCAGCTTCTTCAGGGCGGCCACGGTCTTCTTCTTGGCAGCCGGGATCACGTAGAGCGGCTCGAAGTCGTGCTCGACATCGACCCCCATTCGGGCCCACTCCCGGCTCTTCTGGCCGGCCGGGATCTCGGCGGCGGAAGAGGGGAGGTCCCGGATATGGCCGAGCGAAGATTCCACCCGGTACTCCCCGGGGAGGAAGGACCGGATCGTCCGGGCCTTGGTCGGCGATTCGACTATGATCAGCTTTCCCATCGCGTCCTGCTCACCGCTCACGGTACTGCTTACTGCTCACTGCTTACTGCTTACCGATCACCGATTACCGATCACCGATTCCGAACCGGCCAACCTGTATAACCCAACCCGGCCGGGAAACAAAGAATAAATTTGCCATCCGGCGGCGGCTCCGCTATTTATCTTCCTCCTTTACTGTCCCGCCCCCGGCTTATACTGTATATTTACCCGGAAAAAAACAGAGCGCCGGCCGGGAATCGGTTCCAAAGAAGATGATTATCAAGCAGGTATTGAAAAGGTTCGGGATCTGGGTCTCCTACGTGACCCTGGTCCTGACCGGGTTCGTCTGTTTCGCCTTCTTCCGCTTCCCCCTGAACTTTATGCGGGTCCGGGGCAAGGAGCACATCCCCAAGCGGGGGAAGAAGGTGCTCTTCGTCTCCAATCACCTCTCGATGTACGACTCTTTCCTGATCGCGGTGGCGGCCTTCTTCCCCTCGGTCCTGACCCGTCCCTCCCGCCCCCCGATTAACTTCGCCGCCGAGGAGAATTTCTTCACCCGCTGGTACGTGAGGGTGCTGCTGCGAATTTTGCGGACGGTCCCGGTCAAGAAGGGCCGGCGGGATCCCTTCCTGATGCGGAAATACTCCAATTTCCTGGAGAAGAGGAATATCCTGATCTTTTACCAGGGGACCCGTTCCTACGACCTGAAACAGATCAAGACCGGGCCCGGATACGTGATCGCCAACTCCGAGGAGGAGCTGACGGTGATCCCGGTTTACCACGAGGGGATCACCCGGATCTTCAGCCGGGGCGGTCCGAAGACGAAGGGGATCTGGCGCTGGCTGCCCCGGAGCCTCTTCCGCCGGACCACGGTCAATTTCGGCCCCCCGATCACCTTCGAGGACCTGAGGGGTATCGAGGATCAGCGGGCGCGGATCGAGGCCATCAACGGGCGGATCATCTGGCGGATCGAGCGGCTGCGTTCATCTGCCTCCGGATCCGGCGGCGACGGGGGCGGGTGATGGACCGGGTCGCCCTCCTCGGCTTCATCGCCGCCGCCTGCACCACGGCCGCCTTCCTCCCCCAGGCGGTCAAGGCCTGGAAGACCCGGGGGACGAGGGACATCTCGCTCCTAATGTACCTGGTCTTTATGGCCGGGGTCGCCCTCTGGATGGTCTACGGGATCCTGATCTCCGACTGCCCGGTCACGATCGCCAACGCCGTCACCCTGCTCCTGGCCGCGGTCATCCTGGCGGCCAAGCTCAAGTTCGGCTGAAAACGGTATTATCACCGCGGAGGCGCGGAGGACGCGGAGGGGGAAGTAATGGGGGGATGGAGTGTTGGAATATTGGAGTGATGGGTCAGGGAGCGGTGGTCCATTACTCCAACACTCCAGCAAGGCCGCCTGCAGACTGCGCCGGGGAATCTGTTTCCGGCACGGAAAAGGAATAGTCCCCAGCACAAAAAAATCCTCCGCGTCCTCCGCGCCTCCGCGGTGAATTTCCCTCAGGGAAGGGGGACGGGGTTAGGTGGGGTCTTCCCGGTCAGCATCGCGACCAGGTTCTCGGCGGCTATCACCGCCATCCGGCTCCGGGTCTCCACGGTGGCGGAGCCGATATGGGGGAGGAGGACCACGTTCTGGAGGGTGAGCAGGCCCGGGTGGACGTGGGGTTCCTTGGCGTAAACGTCCAGCCCGGCGCCGGCGATCTCCTTCTCCCGGAGGGCCTCGGCCAGGGCTTCCTCGTCGACCACCGCCCCCCGGGAGGTATTGATCAGGAAGGCGGTCGGCTTCATCCGCCGCAGCTCCACCCGCCCGATCAGGCAGCGGGTCTCCTCGGTTAAGGGGACGTGGAGGGTGATGAAGTCGGCCTCCGCCAGGAGGCGGTCGAGGGAGAGCCGCTCCGCCGACACCTGCCTCTCCAGTTCCCGGTTGCGGGCGGGGTCGAGATAGGCCACCTTCATCCCGAACGCGGGGGCCTTCAGCCCGACCGCGGTCCCGATCCGCCCCGCGCCGATGATCCCCAGGGTCTTCCCCTGCAGCTCGGTGCCGAGCAGGAGCATCGGCCCCCAGCCGGTGAACTCCCCCCCCCGGAGAAAGCGGGTCGCCTCGGGGATGCGGCGGGCGACCGCCAGCAGCAGGGCCCAGGTCAGCTCGGCGGCGGCGTTGGTGAGGACGCCGGGGGTGTTGGCGACCGGGATGCCTCTCTCCGCCGCCGCTTTCAGGTCGATGTGGTTGTAACCGACCGACATCGTGGCGATCGCCTTCAGGCCCGGGACCTGTTCGAGGAAATCCCGATCGATGGTGTCGGTCAGCAGGCAGAGCAGTCCCGCCTTCCCCTGGCAGGATCGGACCAGTTCATCCGCGGTGAGGACCCGGTCCTCCGGGTTGACCTCGACGCGGAAGCGGGCCTTCTTCAAGACCTCGATCCCGGCTTCGGGGATCGGCCGGCTGATGAATACGCTCTTGGGCATAAGTAATTCTCCTCAACTGCCGCCGGCCCCCAAGAATGCCGCGGGGCCTGGAAGACGGGATTATCGAGTCGCGGAATGGCGGCGGGTGGCTATTATACAATATCTCGCCGGGGAAAAAGGAAAAATAATCGGTCCGGGGGGTCTCAGGCCAGCAGCCGCTGGAAGAGGGGGCGGACGAGCCCGATCGCCCGGTGGGGGCAGGTCTCGTGGCAGCAGAAGCAGCGGATGCAGCCCGAGAGACGGATCGCGGCCTTGCCGTCCTTCATCGTGATCGCGTTCACCGGGCAGACCCGCTCGCAGTCCCCGCAGCCGACGCAGCTCCTCCGGTCGATCCGGGGCCGGGTGGCGAGCAGGTACTTGGCCGCCGGCATCAGGGGGACCGCCCAACGGGGAAAGGCGTGAAGGCGTCCGGGGGGTACCCGGAACCCCTCCTGTTTCACGGATTCGATGGTCTCGCCCCGGACCTCGATCCCGGACAGGTCAACCTCCAGCAGCCCCCGCTTCACGCACTCCCGGACGGTCGGGATCGCCAGCGGGTCGATCCCGACGATCCGGCACAGGACCACGTCCACCGCGGCCGGGCTGGTCCCGGCCACGATCACACCGGCTTCCCTCAGGTCTCCGGCGGAGGGGCCGTCGCCCTCCATCGCCCAGATCGCGTCCACGACGGTCAGGGCGGGGTCGGCGAATTCCGCGATATCGACCAGCATCGAGGCAAAGTCCTCGACGTCGGGGAACTTGGCGTGGTAGGCGGGCTTGATCAGCCCCGGGACCAGGCCGAAGAGGTTCTTGACCGCCCCGGTGAGGAGGGTGAAGGAGTGGGTCTTGAGCTTGGCCAGGCTGATGATCACGTCGGCTTTCAGGGCGCAGTCGATGATCTCGATCCGTTTCACCGTCCTGCCCCGGGGGAGGGGGACGGTGTGCTGGCCGGGCTCCAGGGCCAGGCCGGCCCCGGTCTCCCGGGCGACCCGCTCCAGACCGCAGGCCCGGTAGAGCTTGAGCAGGGTGTTCCGGGTGTGGGCGAGGGCGGCCCCCGGGCTGTCCCCGATGGTCGGTCTTCCCCCGGCCTTCTTCACCAGCTCCACCGCCGCCCGGACCACGGCCGGGTGGGTGGTGACCAGCTCCTCCGGCCGGGACCGACGGAGGAGGTTGGGCTTGAGCAGGACCGTCTGGCCGGGCCGGACGAACCGCTCCATCCCCCCCAGCGGCTCCAGCGCCCGCTCCAGGGCCTTCAACGGCTCGTCCCCGTAATAATGGGCGCATTTTTGGATGGTGACGGTATTCATCCGAAGAAAAAAGCCCCGGTTCCGGGGGAGGAACCGGGGCTTTTCTTTTCCGGGAAGCTTAGAAGTAGAAGATCAGCCCGCCCCGGACCTGCATATGATTCATCTCGACCTTGGTGCTGGTATCTTTTATCTCCGGCTTCAGCCAGATGTAACGGTACTCGGCCCGGACACCGATATTCTCGTTGAAGAGGATCTCGGCCCCGCCGCAGGCGTGATAAGTCATACTATCGTCAATCAAGTCATCCGGTGTGCCAGGTTCATCCACATTGATGAAAGTGTATCCAGCTCCGCCGCCGCCGTAGATGAAGGCGACTTCCTCGATCGGGACCCCGACCCGGAGCGTGCCCGTAACCGGGATGTACTCGATCTTGGAGTCAGAAAAGTCCTTTACCTCTGGCTTGTACCAGTCGCCTCCAAGATCAAGCCTGACGAAATCGCCGAGTTTGAAGACCAGCGACGCCCCGCCCCCGAAAGCCCCGTCGAGTTCTGCCATATCGTCGTCGCTGAATTCAAAGGCGTAGATGCCGTGCAGGTCGAGCCCGACCTGGGCCGAGGCCACGGTGCCGAGGGCCAGCATCAGGGCCGCGCCCAGTAACAATGCTCCCGCTCTCTTCATACCAGTTCCTCCCGGTTACGGTTTCCCCCGCACAACCCCCGCATTCTGCTGAACATTCTTATTGTTGCCCCGCATTTCCGTCAAGAGAAAACTACTCGAAACTGACCCGGGGGGCCTGGGCGGCCGTGGATTCGGCCTCGAAGTAGGCTTTGGGTTGGGAGAGCCCCCGCATCGCAGCCCAGAGCGTTCCCGGGATCTTCCGGATGTAGGTGTTGAACTCCCGGGCGGCGTCGTTGAAGCGCATCCGTTCGACGGCGATCCGGTTCTCGGTCCCCTCCAGCTGGGCCTGGAGGGTCTGGAAGTTCTCGTTGGCCTTGAGCTGGGGGTAGTTCTCCACCGTGACCAGGAGCCGCGAGAGGGCGGAGCCGAGCTGGCCCTGGGCCTCCTGGAAGCGGGAGAGCGCCGCGGGGTCGGAGAGGGTCTCCGGGGTGACCCGGATCTGCCCCGCCTTGGCCCGGGCCTCGGTGACCGCGGTGTAGGTCTCCTTCTCGAACCCGGCCACCCCCTTCACCGTCTCGACCAGGTTGGGGACGAGGTCCATCCGCCGCTGGTACTGGTTCTCGACCTGGGCCCAGGCCGCCGTCACCTTTTCATCGAGCGTGACCACCCGGTTGAGCCCGGAGACCACGACCGCGACCACGATCAGGACCAGCAGGACCAGGACCGCCACCGTTGTAATCAATACCTTCATCTTTGTGCACCTCCTTGGATTGTGGTTGGGGATTGGGGAATGGGGAATAGGGAATAGGGAATAGGGAATAGGAGTTTCTGGCTCTTTGCGCTATGCGTCTCTTTCCGTCAACCGTCAACCGTCGACCGTCAACCGTCAACCGTCAACTGTCCTCACCACCCCCCCGAGGCGCCTCCGCCGCCGGACATCCCGCCGCCGAAACCCCCGAAACCTCCGCTGAAGCCGCCCCGCCCGCCGGAGCCGGAGCCGATCCAGAAACCGCCCGCGCCCGTTCCCCGCGCCGTTCTCCGCCGGCCGGAAATGATTATGATCCGGCCGAGCAAGGATAGGAAGAGAAGAAAAACGATCAGGGAGGCCAGGCTGCCCCCTGAGCCGGTGTCCCTCTCCGCCTCCAGGGTCGGGGGGGGAACCCCATCTATTTTTATCCCCCGCGCCTCGGCGATCTTCCCGATCACCGCCTGGACGGCGAGATCGACCCCGCGGTCGTAGTTCCCCTCGCGGAAAGCGGGGAGCATCAGGTTGCGGATGATTTGGGAAGCCGCGGCGTCGGGTATGATCCCCTCCAGGCCGTAACCGACCTCGATCCGGGTCTTTCTCTCGTCCGCGGCGACCAGGATCAGGACCCCGTTGTCCTTCCCCTTCTCCCCGATCCCCCATTTTTCAAAGAGCTGGACCGCGTAACCTTCCACCGTCTCCGGGGCGATCGACTTCACCGTCGCCACCACCACCGCGTCCCCGGTCTTCCCCCGCAGCGCCCGGGAGAAGCCTTCCAGGCGGGAGGCGGTCCCGGGGCTGAGCAGTCCGGCGAAGTCGTTGACCGCCCGGTCGGCCCGAGCCGGATAAAAGGCCTCCACCGCGATTCCGGAAGCGGGGAACCGTCCCGCCCCCAGGGCAGCCAGGAGGAGAACCGGGGCCAGACGCCGCATCATAATCCGTCCACCGCTTCCGCCAGTTTCTCCAGCTGGCAAATGTAGCGATCCAGGTAGATCTCGGCGTCCGAGCCTTCGATCTTCTCGTCGTCCCGCCGGTCGCGCCAGATGGCGAGAAAGACCTCCGCCTCCAGGCCGAACTCCCGGGCCAGCAGTTCCAGGACCTCTTCCTTGCGGGCCGCCGGCACTTTCCCCTTCAGCCGGGGCAGGTGGCGGAAGACCGGCAGCAGGGAGGAGAGCGAACGTTTGAGGAGCCGGTCGAGGCCGCCCTTCTTCCGGGCGGTCTCCAGGTAGGCCTGCCGGATCAGGACCAGCTTGCCCTTGATCTGCTCCTCGCACTGGTGGCGGAGGTTCTTCAGGTCGATCTCCAGGCCGGAGACCAGGTCCGGGCCGTAGAGTACCCGGTGGCGGTCCTTGATCTCCAGGAATTCCACCGGGAAGACGTCGGCCGAGGTCTCCAGGTGGCGCCGGGTGAGGAAGAGCGGGGCCGGGATCCGCTGCCGCATCCCCCGGGCGACCAGCCGGAGGCTCTTCTTCAATGTTTCCAGGGAGACCTCCCGGCAGACCAGGAGGAGGTTGATGTCCGAGCTCTTCTCCAGGTAATCCTCCCCCGTGGCGGAGCCGTAGACCGCCGCCGCGACCAGGTTTTCCCCCTGGATCCCGATCATCTCCTCCAGGTAAGGCCGGACCTTCTTCGCCGCCGCCTCCGGCAGCGTCTCCAGGTTCTCAAGTTCAGTCATCTGGAATTCTGTCTCCCCGTCGGGTTCTGCTTACTGCTCACTGATCACCGCCTCTTCCCCTTCCCCCCGCACCAACTCCAGCCGCCGGGCCACCCAGGGGGTCGAGAGCGCCTGGACCAGCAGGGTGATCAGGATGGCGAGAAAGACCATCGCCTGGACAAAGTCGTCATAGATCACCTGCATATTTCCGTGGAAGCCGAGCTGGATCGTGGCCAGGGACCCGGCCAGGGCCGCCGGCATCACACCGGTTTCCCGCACCCAGCTCAGGAAGAGCTTCTCCTTCCCGGTCCACCGGTTCTTCGGATCGAGGGCGAAACAGCTGAAGACCACCGCCGGCCGGCTGACCAGGATAAAGACGGCCAGGAGGATCAGGCCGGGGAGGAGATAGCTTTGGACCGATACGAAGTTGATCTGGCTACCGAGGATGACGAAGATCATCATCCTCGAGATCAGGGCCAGGTTCCCGCTGAAGATCTCCAGCTTCGCCCCTTCCTCCCGGCCGATCGTCCGGGGAAGGATCTCCCGGGTGTTGCGGAGGAAGACCCCGGCCAGGAAAGCGGCCAAAAACCCGCTCCCGCCGAAATACTGGGAGAGGGTGTAGGCCCCGATGGCGATGGGGACGGTCAGGATGTCGGCGGTCTGCCGGAAGAACCCGACCTTCCGTTCCGAGATCAGGATCCCGGCCAGGAGTCCGAGGGCCGCCCCCACCGCGGTGCCGATCAGCAGTTGGACCAGGAAGCCGCCGACGGCGGAGGCGAGGCTGACCTTCCCCCCCTGGATGAAGGCGACCACAGTGATGAAGAGGATCGCCCCGGTGGTGTCGTTGAAGGCCGACTCGCTCTCGATCACCACCTCCAGACGCTCCCGGAGCCGGATCTTCTGCAGGATCGGGATCAGGGTGGCGGGGTCGGTGGGGGAGAGGATGACGCCGAGCAGGAGGGCGGGGACGAAGGGGAGGGAGGGGAAGATGATGGCGGCGGCGGCCCCGACCAGGAGGGCGGAGATGATCACCCCCGGGACGGCCAGGAGCGCGATCACCCGGCCGAACCGGAGGATGGTCTTCAGGTTCAGCCCCATCCCCCCCTGGAAGAGGATGTAGGAGGCCCCGAAGATGACCACCATCTGGTTGGCGATCGAGGCTTCCCGGATCGGCACCCAGAAGGGGACGGTGGGGCTCAGGACCACCCCGGCCAGGAGGAAGAGGATGACGTCGGGGATTTTCAGCCAGTTCGACAGGCTCTCCGCGACCAGGGCCGCGGCCAGGATGATGGTGACGTCGCTGAAGGCGGTCAGGATGTACTGCCCGGCGTCCTGGACCTCGGTCGCGCCGGCGACGGTGGAGAGAATCTGGTGGAGGATGGTGATCATATCCGTTCGAAGCAGGACTTCGCGGCTGCTTCATCCGCCTTGGCGGTTCGGGCCGTAGACTGCGATTATCGAGGGGGCGGATTATAGCGGAGAAATCTCTTTCTTCCATTCTTTTTTCGTGGCAATATCCCCGATTCGCTGTTCCTTAAAAGGTGACGGGTATCACCGGGTTGGATCAGATCCAGGCACCGGCCGTTAAGAGCACCAGCGATGAGCCAATCCGCAAGAAAACTCCTCCATAACTTCATCCCCTCGCGCGTCTTCTTTCTGGCCTACCCGCTGATACTGGGGATGATGTCCCAGGTGCTCCTGAACGTCGTCGACGCGGCGATGGTCGGGCAGCTGGGCGCGGCCGAACTGGGCGCGGCCGGACTGGGTTCGATGGCCTTTATGGTGGTGGCGATGGGCTTTTCATCGCTCAGTACCGGGACCCAGCTCCTGAGCGCCCGGCAGTGGGGCGGGAAGAACCCCGCCGCCGCCGTCCGGGTCCTCTCCAACTCACTGGTCCTGGCCGTCCCCCTGGGGGCCGCCCTCTCGTCGCTGGTCTTCTTCCGGGTTCTTCCCTTCATCCACCTGCTGGTCGATGAGCCCAATGTTCAGGCCCTGACCAATGTCTACGTCCGGTTCCGCTTCCTCGGCCTCTTCTTCTACCTGGCCAGCTTCTCCTTCATCGGATATTTCAACGGGGTGGGCAAGACCAAGATTATGATGAGGTGGATGATCATCGTCATCAGCCTGAATATCCTGTTTAACTACATCCTGATCTTCGGAAAGTGGGGTTTTCCCCCGATGGGGGTGGCCGGGGCCGCCCTGGCTTCCACCATCTCCTACGTCGTGGGGACGGTCTACATCCTGGCCTGCGCCTGGTACGACAGGATATTCAGGAAATATCCTTTCTTCCGGGGGAGCAATTTCCACTGGAAGGTGGTCTGGGACATCGCCTACTACTCCGCCCCCCGGGCCGGGCGGATGTTCTCTTTCTTCGGGGCTTTCCTGGTCTTCTTCAAGTTCGTGGGGATGACCGAGACCCTGCCCGAGAAGGTGGCGGCGGTGATGGGGGCGACCAACATCCTGATCACCATCCTTTCCTTCTCGGTTATGCCCGGGGTGGGGATCGGGATGGCCGGGGCCACCCTGATCGGGCAGACCCTGGGGGCGGGCAAGTTCGCCGCCGCCCGCCACTACGGCTGGGCCGCGGTCCGCTTCGGCGGCCTCTTCATGGGGGTGTCCGGCCTGCTCTTCCTGGTCTTCCCCCGGGAGATCATCTCCTTCTTCACCCCCGACCGGTCGGTCATCGCCCAGGGTTACTGGCCGCTGATCATCCTCGGGGCGGTCCAGGTCTTCAACGCGGTCGGGGTCGTGCTCTCCTACTGCCTGGAGGGGGCCGGCGCCACCCACTGGGTCCTGGGGGCGGAGCTGATCATCTACTGGCTGGTCTTCCTCCCCCTGACCTACCTCTGCGCCATCCGGCTCGGCTGGGGGCTGACCGCGGCCTGGGGCTGCATCGGGTTCATGATGAGCCTGTACGCCGCCGTGATGATCCGCAAGTTCCGCTCCGACAGCTGGCTGAGGATCATCAACTAACCACTGGTTAATGATGTCTACTGGAAGGGGTCAGGCATAGAATGAGGGGCAGGATATTCCGCTCCAGAAGCAATCCAGAAAAATCATATTGACTTATTTCAAATTGCGGACCAATATTGCTCAGTTTGGTCGGGTACCCCCCTTATCTTACGGAATGATCAAGAATCCGCCAATCAGGGGAATAGATTATTTCCTTGCCCGTAAGCTTTCCAGAAGTGAGCCAAGTTTGGGCCTCATAGTGTTTAAGTTTAACATTCCGAAGGAGATCGGATTATGAAAAGATATCGGCGTTTGATGATAGAAGCAATTTGGCCTGGTCTTGTCCTTATTTTACTGGTTTGCGGTTGCGCTTCTTATACCAGTCAAACGGCTCAGAGCAGGAGCGACTTCGTGCATGGGCACTACAATGAAGCCCTGGAAGCCATTCCTCAGGACAAATGCGATGAGGACGGAGGGGACCGCCTGATTTTCCTTTTGGAAAGAGCGCGCATTAAGCAGGCTTTGGGGGATTTTGAGGGGAGCAATCAGGATTTCGAGATAGCTTATCAGATGGTGGAAGCATTTGACGGTGGTCCTTCAATCGGGGTGAGCAATATACTCGAAGAAGCGGGCGCATTATTGACGAATGAAACTACCCTCCCTTACCGGGGGGTCGGTTATGAGAAGGTGCTGATTCCGACCTTCAAGGCCATCAACTACTTTATGCTCAAGGACGTCGATGGTGCCCGGGTAGAGATCAAGCGTCTGGACAAGCGCTTGATGATCGAGCAGGAGAAACACGAGAAGGAAATTGCCGAAGCCGAAGAATTATCCAAAAAGAACGTCTCCGATTTAAACAGATCATATCTGGAGACAATAGTAGGTGATTTGCCCGAATCGGTTAAAAATGAGCTGCTTGGAGGCGGAGGATCGGGCAAGAAAGGCCAGAAGGGCGAGGCGCAGGATGCGTCGGTCCTTTCGTTGCAGGATCAATTCTATAAGGCAATGGGGTCTGAGATAGACGAGGCATCCAAGCTGAGGAGCCTGTATCTATCCCCATTCGGCTCTTATCTATCCTCAATGCTTTACGACATCGAAGGTGATTGGAGCGATGTCAGGATTGATAACGTCAGAGTCCTGGAAGGCGCTCCGGGTTTCTCCTATGCGATGATAGATGCCGTATCAGTGGTGGAGCCGGCTGATCTTAACCTTTTGCAGGACCGGGTCCCTTCCCTGCCCCCGGTCGAACCGGGATTTGATCTCAGCAAGCGGGGTGACCTGGTCCTCTTCTTTCAGTGTGGTATGGCCCCGGAGAAGCAGGAGATAAAAATCGCCATCCCGGTCCCCGCGATAGGTGTGATGACCACAGCCTTCCCTGTCTACCAGAGGATTCCCACCAGATTGGCCAGCGCTATCTTATTGGTCGATGGGGAGATAGCGGGAGAGACAGAGATTCTGAATGATATATCGGCCCAGGCTATAAAAACTCTGGTCGATCAGATTCCATCGACGATAATCCGCGGAATCTTCCGTGCCATTGCCAAGGGAACGGCCAGTTACATAGCCGGCCAGACGGGTGGAGGATACGCGATGCTCGGCGCCAGCCTGTATAATTACGCATCCGAACAGGCCGATTTAAGGAGCTGGCTGACCTTGCCAAAAAACATCCAGGCCCTGAGAAGCTATCCGGCTGAAGGCGAGCATTCCGTCCAGGTTGCCCTGCTCGACGTGGAGGGCAATATAGTCTGGCAGTCGGAAGAGCAGAAACTTAATTTTGCCAACGACTCCATGACGGTTGCCAATATTATAGCTACCGGCTTGACCACTCTCTACCCGGAAGGTGTTGGCGTATCGCAGCAATGGGTAACGATGAAGAGGACCCCCTTGTTGAAAAGGCCTAACCCTGTTCTGAGCTTCCTCACCCCAGAGGAGAGATCAAAAGCTTCTCCGGAAGGTGGAGCACCTCTCCCCGGGCAAGAGAAGAGCGGAATCACCACGCAAATTGAGACAGTGACCGAGGAAGCTGATATCGAGGAAGGGGCGTCGGGTTTGGAAGGAGCGCCGGAAGTGGGGGGCCGGGTGATGGAGAAAGTGGGACAGGAATCCGAAGAAACAACAGAAAAAATTGTTGCCGAGGAGGATGAGTCGGTCAGCGGAGTACCTACCATACCTCCAGCGCCAGCAACAGGGGAAGTTACTCCTGAAAGCGATATAACAACTTCAGCCCCGGAAACTCCGGAAGCGAATTACCAATTCCCCGAGCCACCTCCCGGCTTGACGGAAGAACAGGAAAAAATGTATCGGGAAAACCTCGAGAAGGCTCGGGATGCGATGGAGAAAGCTCGCGAACAGTCCGGATGGGATGGTAAGAGCCCGATGACTCCGGAGCAGCAGAAGATCTATATCGAAAGTTTACGGAATGCCAGTCAAAGCGAGTCCGGAGGCTTCTTCGGGGCGATTCCTTAGACAGCCTATCAGTCCAAATTTGAAATTCCCAAAATCTTTTATTGAATATCCAGAATTCCTGGGCGTCCATAAATGTATTAAGGAATATTTTTGGGTTGCCGCTTCAACACCGGCAAAGGTCGGGTTTACATATCTAAGGAATGATGAACCACAACCTGAGGAGGATTGAGATGAAGGTGTTTCAGATCTGTTGTTTGGCGGCCATAGTTCTGATGGTAATACCGTGTGTTTTGCCATCGTTGCAAGCCCAGGAGGAAAGAGAAAAAGAGATGCTCCGGGCGGCCATCTTCGTGCAAAATCGAGCGGGGAAAGAGTTTAACGACAAGATCGATGTTCTGAATGATATGATCACGGCCCGCCTGACCAACGAAGGGTTTTCCATTATTGATAAACAGGATGTTGTCGAACGGTTTCAAGAAAGCAGTCATGAACTGACGGTCAAGGAAGTGGAGAGCGGTGATATAACAATAAAAGAACTGGCGGAACTTCAGAAGACTTTCAAGAAACTGCAGGAAGGCCAGGAAAGCGGGATAGAGGATGCTTTGAAGGATGCATCCGCGCTGCGCTTAGCCCAGATGATCAGGGCTGATTACATGATTTTTGCGACGCTTACTACCATCGGCCATAAGACTAAAACTTTTTCCGGTAAGAACACCGCTTATGGAGTGAGTGGTTCAGTTACCGATGTTACAATGCGGATCACCGTAAAAGTTATGGAAGCTGACCAGGGAGGGACTATTTACGGAGATACAGTTGCGGTTTCGGAGCGCGTACCGGCTACTGAGCACCTGCAAGTGGAGACTTCGGATATCATCAACAATTTGCTGGACGAGGGAGCCCTCCAGATCGCCCAGAATATCAGCAACAAGGTCGAGAGCATCCGGACAGCTAAGGTCAAGCATACGGGTTCTGTTCCCTTTACCATAGTCACCAATCTTCCCGGCGGTCTGGACGGAGCGGTGGTGGAGCTTGATGGCGCGGTGATCGGCTCCACCGGCTCACAGCCCAATCAGTTTACGGCTTCACCCGGGATCCACACGATGAGAATCATGAGGGATTGGTGTACTCCCTGGGAGAGAGTAGTTAACATATATGCCGATCAGAAAATCTCCGTTGCTCTTCAGCTGTCTCCGGATGGGACGGCCAGATGGAAGGACATAGAAAATTTCAAAGCCGAGATGGCGAAGAAAGCAGCCGAGACGGACAAAATCGCCGCCGAAGCCGAGGCGACGAGGTTGGTTGCTGAAGGCGAGAAAGCGAAAAGGGAAGCGAGTTTCGAGCGTATAGATACATCAAAGGTGGAACGTCTCTCTGTCGGAGATCAAGGCACCAAGGCCAATATTGATGTCGAGATAGAGGAGAATGCCAAATGAAGAATATTTATGCGAAGTACCTCATAGTTAGCATTTTTCTGGTCGGTGTATTCCTTGTCTCTGTGGCTGCCTTCGGGCAGCTGGCCGAGGGGGAGAAAGACACCATATTCATCAATCAGATCAAGATCCAGCCCTCCGTTCAGCAGTCGGCAGCGCAAAAGGGTAAGGACCTGGAGCTCAAACGGTTAGCCCAGTCGCTGGAAAGTCAGTTCATAAGCAGCGTGAATGCCACCCGGGTGTTCAAGATGGTGGACAGGAAGCGTATCGCCGATCTTCAGCTGGAGCAGGAGTTTGCAGAAGTCTATGTCAAGGCCGGCGATAAAAATGCCGCCAAACTGTTTCAGATGACTGGAGCGAAGTTCACTTTCCTTCCGGAGATCGATGGCTTTGAAGATCGAAATTATACCGATGATTACGCGGCCATCGGTCGCACTTCGCTTACCAGAAAATTGTACATTTCCGCTGTGGTACAGGTAGTGGATACCACCACCGGCGAGCTGCTTCCCGATTCTCCCAGCGTTCAGATGGAAAAGGTTGAGACCGTGGAGAATGCGAAATTCGGGCAGGCTGAGGGCAGCGATCAGTTAATTGTCGAACTGGCCAAGGACATGGCATCCAAGCTGAGCCAGGAGGTTGTATCATTGCTCAGACCGGCCAAAATCCTGACGGTGACCGGCAAACAGATTATGATCAATCGGGGTTCGGAAGGGGGATTTGTCCCGGGTGTTCAAGTTGAAATCTACGCCATTGAGAATATTGTTGATGAGGATACGGGCGAGGTTTTCCGCAATGAGATGCCAGTCGGGAAGGCCGAAGTCGTTCGCGGTGACAAGAAGCAGAGTTTTGCCATGATAGGCGATGAGGATTTTGGCATAGCCAAGGGGTGTATCGTCAAGCCCTTGAAATCTCCAGCATCTTCGCAGGCAGTAAAGCCCGCCACCTGGTCGGGCGGCCAGGAATCCAGCGGAGACGCGGTCGCCCCCCGGGCGGCAAACCCGGAAACTCCCGGCTCCAGCGGCGAGCCGCTGACTTGGTGATGCGGGTTATGGTTGAAAAAATAGGTTACCAAAAGGAGGTTCGATCATGAGAAAGTTGGGGATCGCAGTGATGATAAGTTCAGCCTTGCTGATGCTCCCGGTGGTGTTAATTATCGCCGGTTGCGCTTCAACTTCGGTCAATGAGAGCACTTACGAAGTAACCCAGGATGCCGATGGGAACTACCAAATCAGCGAAAACTTTTACGTCAACAATCCGAAACTGGCCCGGGGAGTGCGTGTTACCGACCAGAGTTCAAAATTTGCTGGGGATCTGCTGATGGTTCAGGCCACATTGACTTCGCTCTATAACGATACCCAGGAATATAAGTACAAGTTTGCCTGGTATGATGCCGATGGGTTCGAAATAGATGCCGGCTCGAACCACTGGTCTCCGCTGATTATGTACGGCTCTCAGACCAAAACAATCAAGGGCGTGGCCCCCAATCCATCCGCTCGCGCCTTCAAGTTGATATTGAGAACTGATTGAAATAATCACACATCGGAAAATAAATATGGAGGGCATGAGTTATGTTGCTAAAAAATAGTGCCGTTTTGGTTGTTTGTCTTATTGTCCTCGGATTTGTCTTGGGGTGCAGCACTACATACAACTACGGAGATGCAGGTGATACCCCGATGTACAGCACCGGATTCGGCCCCGGCGAACTCCAGCAGATCGCGGATACGATGACACAATCCCTGCTCACCTTCCCTCCGGTCGTCCAGGTGACCAATGAGCGCCGGCCAGTGCTGGTGGTAGAAAAAGTCAAGAACAAGACCACCCAGCACATTGACACTGAATCGATCACCGACTCCATCCGGACCAAGCTGATCCGCGCAGGCAAATTCCGTTTCCTGGACAAGTCCACCGATGGGCAGACGATCGACGAGATCCGCCGCCAGCAGGAACTGGGGCTGACCAGTCAGGCCCAGGCGGCCCAGTTTGGGACCCAAGCCGCGGCCGAATATATCCTGACCTCCAACCTCTCCGAGATTGAGCAGCGCAAGGAGGAATTCTGGAACAAGCGGAAGCTGGTCTATTACAAGTTCACCATGAACCTGAAGAACCTTCAGTCAGGCATTCTGGAATGGGCGGATGAGAAGGAGATTGTCAAGCTGAAGGAAGATCCGCGGTTTGGATATTAATCTTGGCTGATCTATAGAAGCTTGCTTCGACAGTGATCCCGGAAGCAGAGAGGCAGTTATGAAGAGAAGAGGATTTGTTTGTGTCCCGATAATCGCCATCGTAATCTCCGGGATTCTGGCATCCTTCGCCTGGAGTCAAGTTGTCCCCGGGTTTTCCATCGGGGGGTTCTACGAATACCGGATAGAAAACGAGATCAATAGCGACGACCTGGCCTTTAACTACTACGGGGCTCGTCTGGCTTTCCGGGACGAGCGATGGGCCGAGTTCTTCATTGACGGGGGAATTGAGGAGATATCCTTCGACCCGGTGAAGGACGAGACGGCCGCTTGTTTCGGCCTCGGATTGACCTTCTGGCTGACCCGGGGCGACCCCGGCTGGGGTCCGCTCGATATCGGTTTATTCGGTGCCGGTTACTTTTCAGAATACTCCAAAGTCCAACTCAAGGACAGTGCGACTGAGAGCGATCTCAAGCACTACCGGGGAGTGGGGCAGCTGGCCGTCCGCTGGTACGTCAACCAGGATTTCAAGGCCTACGTCCGGGGCGGGGTCCAGTACAGCAAGCTCGATCCCTCCGATGATCTGCCTGACGAGAGCGACCTGGACAAAACTACTCCAGCGGTCAATGCCGGAGTGGAGTTGCAGTTGGTCGAGAACCTGGTCGGCAACCTGGAAGTAAACTACGCTGAGAGCATTGGCGGGGTGGTTCGTCTAAGTTACTGGTTTTAGCTAATATTGTCCCACCTCCTTTCGGCGGGGGAAAAATATTTAGTGCGAAGCAACCGGGGCGCTCGCGCCCCGGTTGCTTCGTTTTGGGGCCAAGACGGGATTTGTTGACTAACGAGATCCCGGACTGACAAATTCGGAAGCAACCGATCACCGATTACCGATCACCGACCACCGGGAGCAGGCATTGGCCAGGGCCATCCCAACAATCAAGCCGCGCCTCGCCGCGCTGCCGCTTCTCGTCCTCCTGGCGGGGTGCGCCAGCTACCCGGCGCGGATGGCGGCGGTGAAGCAGGACTTCGTTCTCGGGAACTACGAGTCGGCCATCTCCGACATCTCCGACAGCGACTGCGAGGGGGGGAACGAACAGGTCCTCGCCCTCCTGGAACGGGCGATCCTCAAGCAGGCGATGGCCGACTTCGAGGGATCGAACCGGGACTTCGAAGCCGCCTACAGCGTGATGGCGGACTACGAGAACCGCCCGTCGGTCAGCCTCCGGGACGTCAGCTCCGAGGCCGGCGCCGCCCTGGTCAACGAGACCACCCTCCCCTACAAGGGTACCGGTTACGAGAAGTTTCTCCTTCACATCTACAAGACCCTGAACTACCTGATGCTCGGCGACTACGAGGGGGCGGGGGTGGAGATCCGGCGCCTCGACCGGCGGCGGGAGATCGAGCTGGAGTCCAACCGCCGGGCCCGGAAGGCCGCCGACGATGCCGCCCGGGAAGAGAATATCAGCCGGAAAGACCTTGACGGAACCGAGAACCAGCTGCTGCAGGCTTACGGGCCGGCCCGCGCCCGGGCCGCCACCGTCAGCAACCTCTACCTCTCCGCCTTGGGATCGTATCTCTCCGGGCTCAACTACGACCTGGAGGGGAGCTGGTCCGAGGCGGTGATCGACTACCGGAGGGTCCTGGAGCAGGTCCCCTCCGCGCGCTACGCCCGGATCGACGCCGTCCTCTCCGGGGCGGATGACCTCTCCGCCCCCGGGAGTGAAGTCGACCTGCGAAGGAGCGGGGACCTCTTCCTGGTTTTCCAGTGCGGCCTCGCCCCGGTCAAGGACCAGGTCGCCATCGCGATCCCGGTCAGCGGCGGGCTGATCTCGCTCGCCTTTCCCTTCTACCGGATGTTTCCGACCCGGCTGGCCGGGGCGGCGGTCTCGATCGACGGCCGGGATGTCGGGACCACCGAGATCCTCAGCGACATCGAGGCCAAGCAGATCCGGGAGCTGATCGACCAGATCCCGGTCCTGGTCATCCGGCAGGCGGTCCGGGCGGCGGTCAAGGCGACGATGCTTCACGTCGCCCGGAAGGAGGGCGGCGCCTGGGGCGGGTTCGCCGCCACCCTCTACAACGTCTTTTCCGAGCAGGCCGACCTGCGGAGCTGGCTGCTCCTGCCGCAGAACATCCAGGTTCTCCGCGCCTACCCCCCGGAGGGCAAGAGGAAGGTGCAAATCGATCTCCTGGACGGCGGCGGGGCGGTGCTCGACACTGTTGTCCTGGACCTGGAGTTTCGCAACGACCAGACCGTCCTCCTCAACCTGCGGGCGGTCGGCTACACCCCGCTCCTTCCCGACCGCCTGACCGTGACCCACCAGTGGCGGGCGCTCCCCCGGGTTCCGCTCTCCTCCCGCCCTCGTCCCAGCCTGGGAGTTAAATAGACCATCAAGACCGCGTTCATCGATATCGGGACCAACTCGGTCCGGTACCTGGCCGCCGAAATCGAAGCGGGGGGGAAGCACAGCATCATCGCCCGGGGGTTGGCTTCTCCCCGGCTCGGGGAAGGGCTGGCCGGCCCCGGCCGCCTGAAAGAGGACGCCGTCCAGCGGACCCTGGAAGCCCTGGGCCGGATCCGGATCGAGCTGGAAAGACTCGGGGTGGGCCGCTTCCGGGCAGTGGCGACCGAGGCCCTCCGGCTGGCCGGGAACTCCGGGGATTTCCTCCGCCGGTCGGCGGGGCGGGGACTCGAGGTGGAGATCATCTCCGGGGAGGAGGAAGCCCGGCTGGTCCTGCGGGGGGCCCTCTCCGGACTCCCCGCCGCCGGGGGGAAGACGATCCTGGCCGACGTCGGCGGGGGTTCCACCGAACTGATCCCGGCCGGGCCGGGCCGTTCGGTCAGCCTGCCGCTCGGCGCCGTCCGCCTGAAGGAGATGTTCTCTCCCGGCCGCGATCCCGACAACCTCCGGCTGGAGCGGATGCGGGAACATTGCCGGCTGGTTCTCCAGGAGTCGGCGGCCGGTTTTGCCGGTGCGGACACCCTGGTCGGGCTCGGCGGCACCTTCACCACCCTGGCCGCCATCCGTCTCGGGCTGGCGGTTTACGACGGCGACCGGGTCCACGGTTTGGAAATGAGCGGGCAGGAGACCGAGGAGATATCTTTCCGGCTCCGCGGCCTCTCTCCGGAAGAACGCCGGGACCTGGCCGGCCTGGAGCCGGCCCGGGCGGATATCATCATCCCGGGGACGGTGATCGTCCGGGCGCTCCTGGAACATCTCGCCCTCGACCGGGTCACCATCAGCGACCGCGGCCTCCTCTTCGGACTCCTGGCGGAAAGCGCCGCTCCTTCCCGTCCTTAACCCGCCTCACCGATAAGCTGAAGTCCCGGTCTCCGAGCCGGTTTCTCCCTCCTTCCCTTCCCGCGGTTAAGATTGGGGCAAAAAATCGTCAAAATTTGATAGTTTTTCCTTGACCCGGCAGAGACCGGGAGTTTAGAGTGCAAAATCCAGTTAAGATTTGGCTAAAGACCGTGATCGACCACCCCGAGATCAAGCTGCCCCTGACCGGCCCCCAGGCCGCCATCCTCTCCGTGATCGGGGAGTATATCCGGACCCGGCGCTACCCTCCCACCATATCGGAGATCCAGTCCGAGCTGGGAATCGCCAACCCGGGGACCATTCACAAGGCGCTCTCCTCCCTGGAGAAGAAGGGGTACATCAGGAAGGTCCCCAAGGTCGCCCGCGGCATCCGCCTCACCCCGCTGGGCTCGGAGTTCTGCGCCGCCGAACGGCAGTTGAACCTGGAATTACATTCCCTCAAACAGATCAATAACCCTCACCACAACTAAGGAGAGAGAGATGCAGGTCGCCGAAGATATTCTGCACGAGAACTGCCGCGTCAACCACTCGTACCTGATCGAGATGCACGGGCACACCTACCAGGCCCGGTTCAAGGGCTACCCCGACCAAAACCAGTACAACCCCTGTTTCGAGATCAGCGGCCAGGAAGACGGCCTGAAGATCCTGCAGGAACTGGATTAATCGCCCTTTCCGGGGTTGCCCGACCCCGGGTGTCCGCGCAATATCGCTCAACTGCCGGGCTGCCGCCGGCCATCGCGGTTGTCCCGGCGTTGTTTTTCCGGCGGCCCGGAAGCGGGAGAGATCCCCGCGCCGCGGCCGCGGTTGAAAAGCCAGCAGTTGATGAAGGAGGCTGGTATGTTAAAACCCCGCTTCGCTCTTGCTCCGGTCCTCCTCCTCCTCTTCTCCTCTCTTCTCCTCCCGGCCCGTCCGGTCCGGGGCGAACCCCGGACGGTCAGGATCGGACTGGTTGCCGACGGTCCGCATTATACCGGGGAAGAAGCCTGGACAACGTTCAAGGAGGAGCTGGCCGTCTTCGCGGGCGAAGAGTTCCGCTTCGCTTATCCCCCGGAGTATCAGCTGATCGGCGACTGGGGGATCGAGACGGCCCGGACCAACTGCGAGGCGATCCTGGCGTCTGAAGGGGTGGACGTGATCGTGGGGATGGGCCTGGCCTCGTCCTCGTTCTTCGCGGCCCGGACGGACCTGGCCAAACCAGTGCTCCTCTTCGGCGACCTGGACTTCGAGCTGCTCGGGCTGGAGGACGAGGCCGGCCGTTCCCGGGTGAAGAACCTCACCTTTCAGGTCGACCGGGGGAAGGTGAAGCGGGATACGGGGATGATCGCCCGGATGGCGAAGGGCGGCGAAGTGACGGTCCTGCTCGAACGGGAATACCTGGAGAATATTCCGGGTCTGGAAGGAACCGGCGAGGAGCTGGCCCGCCCGGCGGGCCAGGCCGTCCGCTACGCCTTCTTTGAGCCGACGGCGGAGGAGACCGTCAACGCGCTTCCCGCCGGCACCGCCTTCATCTACCTGACGCCGGGGTATCACTTTAACACCCGGGAGAAGCTCCGGGGGCTGATCGCGGAGATCAACCGCCTCAAGATCCCCACCTTCGCCCTCGAGGGTCGTCCGGTGGTGGAGCTGGGCGCCCTGGCCGGGCTCTACGCCGGGAGCCTGGAGAAGCGCGCCAGGAACAGCGCGCTCAAGCTCTACGAGATTTTGAAGGGCGAGCCGCCGGAGTCGCTGAGCGTCTATTTCCGGGACCGGGAGGAGTTCACCATCAATATGGAGACCGCCCGGCTGATCGGATACTCGCCCCCTTACGACCTTTTGATGGAGGCCCGCCAGATCAACGAGGAACAGGCGGAAGGCCCCCTGATCACCATCCGGGATGCCGTCCGGATCGCGCTGGAGAACAACCTGAACTACCAGCTCGCCCGGAGGGAACTGGAGGAGGAGGAGCACGCCTACCGGAAGAGTCTCGCCAACCTCTTTCCCCAGATCGAGGCTTCCGCCGACTACCAGCGGATCGACAGCGACCGGGCCAAATCCTCCCTGGGGATCCAGCCGCGCTGGCAGACCCAGGGCGGGGTGGCCCTGGAGCAGCTGATCTTCGATTACTCGGTCTGGAAGGCGGTCTCCCTGGCCCGCCTCTCCGTGGCCCTGGCGGCGCGCGATCTCGAAACCGCCGGCCTCGACACCGCCCGGGACGCCCTCCTGGCCTATTTTGCCGTGCTCCAGGCCCAGGAACTGCTGCGGATCCGCAAGGAGAACCTGGAGAGCACCCTGAATCACCTCGAGACCGCCCGGATCCGGCTGGAACAGGAGGAAGGCGGGCGCGAGGACGTCCTCCGCCTGGAATCGGAGTACAAGGAGGCGCTGACCTCGGTGATCAGCGCGGATTTCGACCGCCAGAAGGCGGCCCTGCAGTTCAACGAAACCCTGAACCGGCCGCAGGAGGATCCCTTCCGCCTGGAAGAGATCAGCCCGGACGGGGGAGAGGTGGTCTCCGTCTTCACCACCCCCCGGATCGATTCGCTGCTGACCGATCAGGACGACGCCGCCCGGCTCCGCGATTTCCTGGTCGGGGCCGCGCTCCGCCACTCCCCGGAGGTGGCTACCGCCCGGCTCCAGGTCGAGCTCGCCGGGGAAGACCTGGCCCGGGCCCGGGCCGGGATCTGGTCGCCCACGGTCGGCGCCCGGGCCGAGTACAACCGGCGGTTCGGGGAGGAGGTCTGGAACGGGGACGAAACCGGCGGGAGTTGGGGAGGGTCGGAGCCCTATCCGGACGCCGACGAGTGGTCGCTGGCGGGATACGTCCGGCTCCCTCTCTGGAAGGGCGGCTCCAACTGGGCGGAGATGGGGGAGAAACGGGTGACCGTCGAGAAGTCGCGCCAGGCTCTCCGGCTCCAGGAGCAGGGGACTTCCCTGGCCGTGCGGTCCGCCTTCTTCGACCTGGCGGCTTCCAGTACCAACTGGGAACTGGAACGCGACCGGGAGGCGATCGCCCGCCAGACCCTCGACCTAGTGGAGGATAAATACCGCAAGGGGGCCCTGCCGCTGATCGACCTGCTCGACGCCCAGTCCCAGTATGTCACCGCCCAGGCGGCGGCGGTCGCCTCTTTCTACACCTCGATCACTGACCTGATCACCCTCCAACGGCAGGTCGGTTTCCTGGAGTACGTCCGTTCGGCGGAAGAACTGGAGACATTCCTGGCCGGGATGGAGGAACATATGGGGGCAGAGGGATCCGGGCGGCAGGAGTGACGGGAGAAAGAGTGGGGGCGGCGTCTTGTCCTCCGCTTCCCCGGGGCCGCCCGGCCCGGTTCGCAAGGAGAACCTTATGCAACTATTCGGCGGAAGATATCCGGCCGCGGCCTTCGCGGCGGCGATGATCATTCTGGCTTTTGGCGGCTGCGGGGAGAAGGAGACGGCGGTGGTGGAAGAGGTGATCCGCCCGGTCAAGGCGATCACGATCGGCGCGGCGGACGGCGGGTTGAAACGGACCTTCAGCGGCCAGATCCGGGCGGGACAGGAGGCCGCGCTGGCCTTCCGGGTGAGCGGCAAGGTCGAGGAGATCCTGGTCTCGGTGGGGGAGCGGGTGGAGAAGGGCCGTCTCCTGGCCCGGCTCGACGGGTACGATTACGAGCTGGCCGTCCGGAACACCGAGAGCAACCTGGTCAGCGCCCGGGCCGCCCATAAGAACTCCGAGTCCGCCTACGGGCGGAACAAGCGGCTCTACGAGAACAGCAGCATCAGCAAGGCCGAGCTGGACGGGTACGAGGCGCAGCGGAACTCCGACCGGGCCCAGGTCGAGGCCCTCCAGGCGCAGCTGGAGCAGGCCCGCAACCAACTGGCCTACACCCGGCTGGAGGCGCCCTTCAGCGGGGTCGTCTCCGCCCGGAAGATCGAGGAGTTCGAGACCGTGGCCGCCGGCCAGGCCGTCTTCACCCTGGTCGACCCGGGGAAGCTGAAGGTGGACGTGGGGATCCCGGAGAGCCTGATCTCCCGGGTCCGGGCCGGGGACGCCGTCTCGGTGGCCCTGGAGAGCCGGCCGGGCCGGGCCCTGGCCGCGGTGGTGAGCGAGGTGGGGGTGGCTCTCGACGCCTCGACCGGCACCTACCCGGTGACGGTGATCGTCACCGAATCCTCCCCGGAGATCCTCCCGGGGATGACCGCGGAGGTCACCTTCACCTTTGGTTTCGCCGGGGGCCGGGGCTACGTCGTCCCCACCTCGGCGATCCTGGAGGATATCCAGACCGGCACCCGCTCCGTCTGGGTCGTGGCCGCCGGCGCGGTCACCCGTCGCGCCGTGGAGACCGGGGCCCTGGTCAGCGATGGGCTGGAGATCGTCTCCGGCCTGGAGGAGGGCGAGGCGGTGGTGACGGCGGGGGTCCACCAGCTCGAGGAGGGACGGAAGGTGAGGGTGCTGGAGTAGGGAATGGGGAATAGGGAATAGGGAATGCGATGAACCTGACGGAATTTGCGCTGAAGCGGTCGCGGTTGACCGTGGTGATGCTCTTCGTCGTTCTCCTGGGCGGGATCTCCGCCTATTTTTCGCTTCCCCAGTCCGAAGACCCGGACTTCGTGATCCGGACGGCCCTGGTGATGACCTACTTTCCCGGGGCCTCCCCGGAGAGGGTCGAGCAGCTGGTCACCGACCGGCTCGAGCAGAAGATCCAGGAGATCCCCGAGCTCGACCACATTACCTCCGAGTCGCGGACGGGCGTTTCCCTGGTCTTCGTCGAGATCAAGGAGAAGTACACGGATATGCGTCCCATCTGGCGCAAGCTCCGGGACAAGGTGGACGACGCCCGGCCCGATCTGCCCGCGGGTATCGACGGCCCTTACGTCCAGGACGACTTCGGCGACGTCTTCGGGATTATGATCGCGATGACCGGGGAGGGGTTCAGCCAGGCCGAGATGGACGACTACGCCCGGGACGTGAGGAAGGACCTGCTCCTGATCGAGAACGTGGCCCGGGTCGATATCGTGGGCGACCAGGAGGAGAGGATTTTCGTCGAGTTCTCCAACGCCCGGCTGGCCGAACTGGGATTGAGCCCGGCCCAGCTGGCCGAAGCGCTCCAGTCCGAGAACATCGTCCTCCCGGGGGGGTACGTGAATATCGGCCCCGACAAGATCGTGGTCGAGCCGACCGGAAACTACGAGGACATCGAGGATCTCCGCTCCACCGTTCTCCGCCTCTCCCAGTTGGATGGGCAACGGTTGATCTACCTGAAGGATATCGCCGCCATCACCCGGAGTTACGTCGATCCGCCGGACACCATCGTCCGTTACAACGGCCGGCCCGCGGTGCTGCTGGCCGTCAATATGGCCCAGGGCGGCAACATCGTCACCCTGGGGGATAAGATCGACTCCTTCCTGGAAGAGACCCGGTCCGGCCTGCCGGTGGGGATCGACTTCCACTACGCGGCCTTCCAGCCGGAGTACGTCCGGGCCGCCGTGGACGATTTTATGGTCAATCTCCTGGAGGGGGTGGTTGCCGTCCTGGCGGTGATGCTGGTCTTCCTGGGGCTGCGGACCGGCCTGGTGGTGGCCCCCCTGATCCCGATGACGATGCTGCTGACGTTTCTTTTAATGAACTTCTTCGGGGTCACCCTCCAGCAGGTCTCGATCGCCTCCCTGATCATCGCCCTGGGGATGCTGGTCGACAACGCCATCGTGATGAGCGAGGACATTATGGTCCGGTTGGAGAGAGGGGAGGAGCGCTTCGCCGCGGCCGTCGCCTCCGGCCGGGAGCTGGCCATCCCGCTGCTGACCTCGACCCTGACCACCTCCGCGGCCTTCCTGGCGATCTTCCTGGCCCAGTCGGTGGTGGGCGAGTACTGCCGCAGCCTCTTCATCGTGGTCACGATGGCCCTCGTCTCCTCCTGGGTCCTGGCCCTGACGATGATCCCCCTCTTCTGTTTCTGGTTCCTCAAGGTGAAGAAGGACCAGCCGCCGCAGGACTTCTCGGGAAGATTCTACCGCTTCTACCGGTTCTTCCTCGGTTGGATGCTCGCCCGCCGCGCCCTCAGCCTCGTCCTCCTGGTCCTGGTTTTCTTCGGGGCGATCCAGCTCTTCGGCCTGGTCCCCCAGATCTTCTTCCCGGCCGCGGTCCGGCCCCAGTTCGTGATCGACGCCTGGCTCCCCGAGGGGACCCACCTGATGGAGACTTACCGGGAGGTTCTGCCGGTGGAGGAGTTTCTCGTCCGGCGCCCCGAGATCGACAACTTCTCGATCTTCGTCGGGGAGTCGAGCCCGCGGTTCTACCTGGCCCTCAACCAGGAGCAGAGCAACGAGAACTACGCCTTCTTCCTGGTCAACTGCCGGACGCTTCCGGAGATGGACCGGCTGATGGCGGACGTCCACCGGTTTATGGAGGAGAACTGCCCCGGCATCAACCCGGTGGTGAAGAAGCTGGAGACCGGAGCCCCGGTCGGGGCCCCCATCCAGATCCGGCTGGCCGGCCGGGATACCAGCCCTCGGGGGATCCGGGAGATCTACCGCCTGGCGGACGGGGTCAAGGAGCTGCTCCGCCGGACCCCGGGGACCCTCTCGATCCGGGATTCCTGGGGTTCCCCGATCAAGAAGCTCTATGTCCGGGTTGACCAGGCCCGAGCTCGCCGGGCCGGTCTGACCAGCCAGGATATCGCGGTCTCGCTCCAGACCCAGCTGTCCGGCTACCGCGCCACCGAGTACCGCGAGGCGGAGGAGATCATCCCGGTGGAACTCCGTTCGATCCAGGCCAACCGGGTCGACCTGGGGAAGATCGAGGGGATGAACGTCTATTCCCTCTCCACCGGCCAGAGCGTCCCCCTCCTCCAGCTGGCCCGGCCCGAGTTCATCTCCGAGGCGGCCAAGATCGGCCGCCGCGACCGCAAACGGGTGATGGCCATCAAATGCGACCTCCTCCCCGGAAGGACCGCCGCCGAGGTCCTGGCCGAGATCCGGCCCCGAATCGCCGAACTGACCGCGGGATGGCCCCCCGGTTACGGGGTGGAGTACGGCGGGGAGTTCGAGGAGAACGAGAAGGCCAACCAGTCGATAATGGCCCAGCTGCCGATCTCGGCCTTCATCATCCTGATGCTCCTGGTCTGGCAGTTCAACTCCTTCCGCAAGACCCTGATCATCCTGATCACCGTCCCGCTGGGGTTGATCGGGGCGATTCTCGGCCTCTTCCTGACCGGGAGCGAGTTCGGCTTTATGTCGATGCTGGGGATGGTGGCCCTGGCCGGGATCGTGATCAACAACGCCATCATCCTGATCGACCGGATCCAGCTGGAGATCGAGGGGGGGGTCCCGCCCCGGGAGGCGGTTCTCATCGCCGGGCAGAAGCGGTTCCGCCCGATTATGCTCACCACCATCACCACCCTCTGCGGGCTGCTTCCCCTTGCCCTCCAGGGGGGGCCGCTCTGGGAGTCGATGGCCTGGACGATCATCGGCGGCCTGCTCTTCGCCACCGTCCTCACCCTGGGCTACGTCCCGCTGTTTTACACCCTGTTTTTCAAGGTGAGGTTCGACAAACCGATAAAATCGCTATCGGTATCGGTATCGGAATCGGGATCGAAGGTTGCGCCCGGCCCCGTCGATACCGATACCGATAGCGATGCCGACCCCGAGGCGGGTAGAAAGAACGCCCGGAAGGAGTGACTCAGCGGGAGAGGAAGCGGACGAAGCGGTTCTTCCCGTCGACCAGGATGGAGCTGGGGGTGACCGGGGTGTCGGAGAGCTCGAAACCCATAATGATCACCTGGTCGCCGGGATGGATCAGGTGCGCGGAGGCCCCGTTCATACAGATGGTCCCGGATCCCCGCTCGCCGCGGATCACGTAGGTCTCCACCCGGGCGCCGTTGGTGTTGTCCACCACCAGCACCTTCTCCCCGATCATCAGCCCGACCATCTCGATCAGGTCCTCGTCGATGGTGACGGAGCCGATATAATCAAGGTTGGCCTCGGTGACCGTGGCCCGGTGGATCTTGGATCTCAGGAACCATCTCATATATTTTTTCCTTCGGAAAAAATAGCGTGGAGTACCGCTTCCGGATGTTTCACGGGAGGGGCAAGCTACCAGAGAATTCCCATCGGGTCAATAAATCTGCTTTGATAATTTTTCTTGGGGGCACGAAATAGTTGAATATTGCGATCCGGATACTGATCTGGGTTCTGACCGGGGGGCTCTTCCTGGCCGGGCTGGCGGGGTCGGTGGTGCCGGGGATGCCGGGCCCCCCGCTGGTCTTCGCCGGGGCTTTGGTTTACGGACTGGTCACCGGATTCGCCGATTTCGGCTGGCCGGTCGTGCTGGTCCTCGGCGGCCTGGCCGCCCTTTCCCAGGTCCTCGATTACTTGGCTTCCGCTTACGGGGCGAAGCGGTTCGGCGGATCCCTCTGGGGGGCCCTGGGTTCGATTCTGGGCGGGATAGTCGGGCTGATCGTCTTCTCGCTGCCCGGGATGATCGCCGGGATCTTTGCCGGGGCGGCCCTGCCGGACCTGTTGATCGGCCGGAAGAGCGCCCCCGCCGCCCTCAAGGTTGGCGGCGGGAGCCTGATCGGCTTCCTGGGCGGGACCCTGCTCAAGCTGGTCTTCGCCCTGGCGATGATCGGGATCTTCTTCTGGGCCGTCCTGACTTAATTTTCGTTGACTTCCGGGTCCGGCAAGCTTATTGTCTGCGGGCTCGGCCCAAGGTGATGGAGGGCGAAATCCAAAACAGGAGGCAAGGGAAATGGCAAAGTTGCTTGGCAAGGATCTAATCTGTACCCAGGAGTGGTCGAAGGAGGACCTGGACCGGGTCTTCCGGCTGGCCTTCGAGATGAAGCAGGACCGCTTCGGGAAGAAGTACCTGGATATCCTCTCCCGGAAACAGTTCTTTATGTTCTTCTTCAACCCCTCGGTGAGGACCCGCCAGTCCTTCGAGGCGGCCGCCACCGAGCTCGGCGCCCACGCCCAGTTCCTGGAGCCGAAGGCGATGCGGCTGAAGACCTCGAAATCGGCCGGGGAGACGATCGAGGACGCGGCCCAGGTGATGGACCGCTACGCCTTCGGCCTCGGCATCCGGATGCTCGAGGACAAGGTCGCCTACTACGGCGAGGGGGACGCCGTCCTCAGGCAGTATGCCAAGTTCACCCGGATGCCGGTGATCTCGATGGCCCACGACAAGTTCCACCCCTGCCAGGGGGTGGCCGACATTATGGGCTGGATCGAGTGGCTGGCCGATTCCGGCAAGCTGAAGACCGGGGAACTGGCCAAGGAGTTCGATCCGGACGCCCTGATCGGGAAGAAGCTCCTGATCACCTGGTCGCAGGGCGCGCTCTGCCGCTCCCTCTGCTCGGTGCAGGAGGCGGCCCTGCTGGCCGGCCGCTACGGGATGGACGTGACCATCGCCAACCCGGAAGGCTACGATCTGGACCCCGAGGTGATCAAGGCCGCCCGGGAGAACTGCGAGGCCCGGGGCCAGGAGTTCGCCGTCATCCACGACCCGGAAGTCGGATACAAAGGGGCCCACGTGGTCTATTCCCGCAACTGGATGAGCCCGAACGCCTACCAGGACGGCGAGCTGAAGAAGGCCGAGGAGATCGCCAAGGCCAAGACCTACACCGAGTGGACCTGCACCGCCGCCCGGATGAAGCGCACCGACAACGGGATCTTCACCCACCCGATGCCGATCGACCGGGGAGCCGAGGTGGAGGACGCGGTGGCCAGTGGCCCCAACTCCTGCATCTACGATGTCGCCGAAAACCGCCTCCACGGCCAGAAGGCGATTATGGCCGCCACGATGGGCGGGTTTTTAGATTAAATTATCGAAGGCTCGTAGCGCAGGGCTTCAGCCCTGCCTGATGAGCAGGGCTGAAGCCCTGCGCTACGAGCGATGTTTCATACGTTATTTAATAAAGGAGCAATGAAATGAGAAAAGTTATCGTCATCGCCCTGGGCGGAAACGCCATCAAGCAGGCCGATGAGAAGGGAACTGCGGAAGAACAGCGGAAGAACGTCGCCACCACCTGCCGCCAGCTGGTCAGTATGCTCAAGTACGGCCACCGGCTGGTGGTCACCCACGGCAACGGCCCCCAGGCCGGCAACCTCCTGATCCAGCAGGAAGCCGGGGCCGGCGAGGTTCCGCCCCAGCCGCTGGATATCGTGGGGGCGATGACCCAGGGCCAGATCGGCTATATGTTCCAGCAGATCCTCCAGAATATGCTCTGGGAGGAGCGTCTCTCCCTGCCGGTGGTCTCGATCGTCAACCAGGTCCTGGTCAGCGAGGACGACCCCGATTACCAGGACCCGAGCAAGCCGGTCGGGCCGTTCTACACCAAGGAGGAAGCCAAGAAGATCAAGGCCGAGCGACCGGACTACATCATCAAGGAAGTCAAGCCGGAGAGCGTCGAGCGGCGCTTCCGGAGGGTGGTCCCCTCGCCCGAACCGCTGCGGAACATCGAGTACATCGGGATCCGGAGGATGGTCGACGCCGGGATCGTGGTCGTCGCCTCCGGCGGCGGCGGGGTGCCGGTGATCTTCGACGAGAACAAGAACCTCAAGGGCACCGCGGCCGTGATCGACAAGGACAAGGCCGGCGAGGTCCTGGCCACCGTGGTCGGGGCCGACGTCTTTATGGTTCTGACCGACGTCGACCACGCCAAGATCAACTTCGGCAAGCCCGGGGAGAAGGACGTCGGCTGCATCGGTTACTCGGAGATGCGGAAGCTGGCCGCCGAGGGGCACTTCAAGGCCGGCTCGATGGGTCCGAAGGTCGAGGCCTGCCTCCGTTTCATCGAGTGGGGCGGCCAGAAGGCGATCATCACCAGCCTCGACAAGGCGATCGCCGCCCTGATGGACCAGTCGGGGACGAGAATCATCCCCGACGCTGTCTGCGGGATGTAACTCGTACTAGTACGAGTACGAGTACGGAACACGGTCGGGGCGGGAATAATTCACCCGCCCCGACCGTGTTTTTCTGGAGCTGAATAGTTATGAAAGAAAAAATTCTCGGGATGAAATGCGTTCACTGCGGGACCGAGTACCGCTGCGAGGGGATGCAGTATCTCTGCGATTCCTGCGGGTGCAATTTCGAAGTCATCTACGATTACAAGGCGATTCGCCAGATCCTGACCCGGGAGAGCCTGGCCGCGGACCGGGATCTCTCGGTCTGGCGTTACTGGGATCTCCTGCCGCTGGCCGACCGCTCCCACGTGATGCCGCTCCAGATCGGCTGGACCCCGCTCTACCGCCCCCGCCGCCTGGAGAGGAAACTCGGGCTGGAAACACTTTACCTGAAGGACGACGGACGCAATCCCAGCGGATCGTTCAAGGACCGGGCCAGCTCGGTAGCGGTCGCCAAGGCCCTGGAGCTCGGCTTCCCGACCATCGCCGGCGCCTCGACCGGGAACGCCGCCTCCTCCACCGCCTGCCTCTGCGCCAGCCTGGGGATCAGCCCGACCATCTTCGTTCCCGCCGCCGCCCCCGAGGCCAAGGTGGCCCAGCTGCTGGTCTTCGGGGCCGCCGTTTACGCGGTCAACGGCTCCTACGACGACGCCTTCGACCTCTGCACCGAGGTCTGCCTGGAGTACGGGTGGTTCAACCGCAACACCGGCTACAACCCCTACACCCGGGAGGGGAAGAAGACCGTCTCCTTCGAGATCTGCGAGCAGCTGGGCTGGGAGGTTCCTGATACCGTCCTGGTACCGGTCGGGGACGGGAACATCATCACGGGGGTCTGGAAGGGGTTCCAGGATCTCTACGGCGTCGGCCTGATCGACCGGCTCCCCCGGCTGGTGGCCGTGCAGTCCGACAAGAGTTCGGCGGTGGTGGACGCGGTTCTCGGCGACGGCGTGGTGAGCCCGGTCTCGGCGACCACCGTCGCCGACAGCATCTCGGTCGATCTCCCCCGGGACGGGGAGGCGGCGGTGAAGGCGGTGAAGGAGTCGAAGGGGACCGGGGTCCTGGTCAGCGACGAGGCGATCCTCAATTCGATTCTGACCATCGCCCGGGGGGCGGGGGTCTTTGCCGAGCCGGCCGGGGCGACCGCCTATGCCGGGCTGGAGAAGATGCGGGAAGAAGGCGTTGTCGCCGACGACGAGACGGTCGTCTGCCTGGTCACCGGCAACGGGCTGAAGGACGTCAAGTCGGCGATCCGGGTGGCCGGGTCCCCGGTGTCCATCGACCCGACCCTTGACGCCTTCCGCGCCGCCCGCTCCGATCGGAAAGATTAGTCCCTTATTTTACAGATCAAGTCATACCGCTTTTGTAAAATAAGGGGTTAGTCGGGCTGGTAGCCGGCTTTCCGAACGGCTTGGGCGAGCCTGGTCCGGTCGAGGTTCTTCCCCCGGACCCGGACCAGCTTTTCCCGGAGGTCGGGTTCGGCCTCCCTGACCCCGGGGATCTTCTCCAGGGCGTCCTTTACCGTCCGGACGCAGTGTCCGCAGGTCATCCCCCGGACCGGCAGCACCATCTCCTCCTGGTCTCCCTGACCGGCGGCGGCCGGGGCCGCCGTCCGGCCGAAGACCCGCCGACCGAGCAGGAAGAGCAGGATCGCGGAGACGGCCAGGGCGGAAGCCACCTGGAGGAGGCTTCCCCCTCCCCCGTGATGATGGGCCGGTCCGGCCGCGCTCCCCAGCACCCAGTCAAAGGCCAGGCCGAGAACGATGCTCATCACTGCCACCGTCCCCAGGTAGATCGCCAGCACCCGCTTTCCCAGGGCCCGGTAAACCGCGCCCAGGGTGGCGACGTTGGTGGCCGGGCCGGCCATCAGGAAGACCAGGGCCGCGCCGGCCGGCATCCCGGCCGCGATCAGGGCGGCGGCGATCGGGACCGACCCGGTGGTGCAGACGTAAAGCGGCAGGGCGATGACCAGCATCGCCAGCATCGCCAGGAGGCCCCCCGCCCAGTCCGCTTCGGCCAGGTAGCCCGCCGGGACCAGGATGGTGATCAGGGCCGAGACCAGGATCCCGAGGATGATCCAGAGATAAATCGAGCCCAGGAGATCGAAGACCCCGTAGCGGATCACCTCGATCGGCGAGGGTTTCGCCCGTTCCTCCGCCTTCGCCGGAACGGCCGCGGCCGCGCCCCGGTCCTTCTCGGTCAGATTGACCAGGACACCGCCGATCATCCCGGTGACGAAGGCCGCCAGGACCTTGAAGAGGGCGAAAGGCCAGCCGAGGAAGGAGGCCGAGACCAGGATCGAGTCCACCCCGGTCTGGGGGGTGGAGATCAGGAACCCGGTGACCGCCCCTTTCGAGGCCCCCTCGTTCTTCAGACCGACCGCGGTCGGGATCACCCCGCAGGAACAGAGCGGCATCGGGATACCCAGCAGGACCGCCCGCATCACGTCCCGGTAGGTCTTCCCGCTCAGGTGCCGGGAGACCAGGCCCGGGGGGAGGAAGACGTGGAGGAGCCCGGCGATCAGGGTCCCGAGGAGGAGGGCGGGGGAGAGCTCCAGCAGGACTCTCCAGACCTGGATGAAAAATTCGGCGATCATAAACAAGATTCGTCGGGATTGTCCGACCGATCCGACTTGTCCGACAATATACATTATAATTGCCGGCGACACCAAACCCGGTTTATAGTCAAGCTCCTGAAAGCACATTTCGCAGTCAGGAAATTTGACGAAAGAAAGCAGCCGGAAAGGAGAATTCAATATCCACTATCCAACAAGGAATATCCAATGAAGAAGGAGGCGGATTGATGGATCTCTTTGCCGCGATCGAACGCCGATACAGTTACCGGGGCCCGTACCGGGATAACCCGGTGCCGCGGGAGGACCTGGAGCGGATCGTCCAGGCGGGGCTGAACGCCCCCTCGGGGAAGAACGCCCAGACCACCTCCTTCGTGATCGTGGACGACCCGGCGCTGGTGAAGACGATCGGGTCGATGCACCCGGCCAACCAGGCGCTGCGCCGGGCCATAGCCCTGATCGCCTGCGTGATCGACCGCCGGCCGGAGGCGGTCTACGAGGGCTATTCATTCCAGGTTGAGGACTGCGCGGCGGCGGTGGAGAATATGCTCCTGGCGATCACCGCGCTCGGCTACGGCTCGGTCTGGATCGACGGCTGGCTGCGGGGAGAGGGACGGGCGGAGAAGATCGGCGGCCTGCTCGGTCTGCCCGGGGAGAAGGTGATCCGGGTCCTCCTCCCGGTCGGGGTCCCGGCCGAAGAGGGGCCCCGGAAGGAGAAGAAGCCCTTCCGGGAGAGAGCCTGGTATAACCGCTGGAACGGGGGAGGGTAGGTATGTATCGGGAGATCATTACCCTGGAGACCGCCCGTCGGGAGGAACTGGTCGACATCACCGGCCGGGTGGCGGCGGCGGTCGAGGCGGCCGGGATCGCCGAAGGTCTGGTCTCGGTTTACTCCCACGGGGCGACGGCGGCGGTGATGATCCAGGAGAACTGGGACGCCAGCGTGCCAGAAGATATGGTCAACTTCCTGCGGAAACTGATCCCCCCGGGGGTCTGGCTTCACGACCGCCAGGACGGCAACGGCGACGCCCACCTCAAGGCCGGCCTGATCGGACCATCGGAGACGATCCCGGTGATCGGGGGGAAACTCGGTCTCTCCACCTGGCAGGGGATCTTCTTCTGCGAGTTCGACGGACCCCGCGCCGGCCGCCGGGTGATCTGCACCGTGACCGGCGACACCACCTGATTCACTAATTCGGACTTCAAAGAATATTCACCGCGGAGGCGCGGAGGACGCAGAGGGAGGGAAGAGTTGGGGTTGGGGGATATTAGTCGGATTCAATTTGGATAGTGCCGGAGGAGCATTTTCCCCGGAGTAGATACATTTTAATTCTCTCCGCGTCCTCCGCGCCTCCACGGTGATCAGAGGTATTTGTGAAATTGTCCGAACGGAAATTGAGGTGGGGGATACTCTCCACTGCCCGGATCAACCGGCGGTTCATCCCCGCCCTGAAGAAGTCATCCCGCTCGGAACTGGTCGCCGTCGGCGGCCGGGACCCGGAACGGACCGGCAGTTTCGCCTGCCGCTGGGAGGCCGGAGACGCCGAACCCTCGTGCGGGTCCGTTCTCGAACGGCCCGACATCGACGCGGTTTACATCCCCCTGCCCAACAGCCTCCACCGGGAGTGGGGGGTCCGGGCCGCCCGGGCCGGGAAACATATCCTCTGCGAGAAGCCCCTGGGGGTGACCGCCACCGAGGCGGAAGAGATGGCGGCGGCGGCCGCGGAGAACGGGGTGGTCCTGATGGAGGCGATGGCCTACCGCTGCCATCCCCAGTTCCTCCGGCTGCGGGAACTCCTCCGGGAAGGGGGGATCGGCCGGGTCCGGCTGATCCGGGCCTGGTTCCGCTTCACCCTGCCCGAGGAGGAGAATATCCGCTGGTCGCCGGAACTGGGAGGCGGGGTTCTGCTGGACATCGGATGCTACCCGGTCAACTTCGCCCTGGCGGTGGCGGGGGAGGCGCCGGAGAAGGTCTCGGCGGTCCGGAGGCCGGGCGCCACCGGGGTCGACGTCCTGACCGCCGGCCGGCTGGAATTCCCCTCCGGGTCCGTCGCCCAGTTCGACTGTTCCTTTATTCTCCCTTACGGAACCGGGGCGGAAGTGATCGGGGAGAGAGGTTCCATCCGGATCCGCCATCCCTGGCAGCCGGATACCGACGGGAAGGGCAGCGGCCTGGTCTTGATTACCCCCGACGACCGGAAGGTCGCGATCCCCATCGCTCCGGTCGATCCCTACCTCTGCGAGATCGAAGCGATGGAGCGGGCGGTCCTGGACGGGGTCCCGCCGCCCTATCCGATCGAGGAGAGCCTGCTCAACGCCCGAGTCCTGGACGCCCTCCGCCGGTCCGCTCACTGAGGCCATTCCCCATTCCCCCCCTCATTCCCCAAGAAGGCTCTTGACATCCGTCCGCATTTTTTCAATACTACCACCCCCTCCGGGCGATCAGTCCGGGGAGAAAAAGAGACAGCAATCAGGTGAAGGAGCGCCAGAACCGATGAAAAAGAAAGCCAAAGATAAATCCACTGTTGTCAAGCCGGCCGGGAAGAAAACCGCCCGGAAGAAACCGGCGGGCGGGAAGACCAAGGTCAAGAAGGCCGCCACCCGGAAGAAGCCGGCGGCGAAGAAGGTTGTCCTGAAGAAGCCCGCCGCGAAGAAGGCCGTCAAGCCGGCCGCCGGCAAAAAGAAATCCGTCGTCCGGAAGCCGGCCGCCCGGAAGATCCGGAAGCCGGGGAAGAAAACCGCCGTCCGGAGTTCGGTCCGGGCAAAGAAGACCGTCCGGAAGACCGCCGCCGCGGTGCCGAAGGTCAACTGGAATGAGATCTACGAGATGGAGATCGTCACCAGGGCCCGGGGCTGGAACCAGGCCCGGGACGTGGGGACGATCGAGGGGATCAACCGCCGGATGGCCTTCGGGGGTTTCCTCGACGTGATTCGGGACGCCGACCGGGCCTAAGAGTCGGCGATCTGGAAGATCGCCGGCGAGATCCTCGGCCGGCGGAACCAGGTCCGGATGGTGATCGTCGCCGGCCCCAGCTCTTCCGGGAAGACCACCACCACCCTCAAGCTACGGGACGCGATGAGGGCGATGGGGGAGGATCCCCTGGTCCTGCCCCTGGACAATTACTTCTGGAACCTGTCCGAGCAGCCCCGCGACCAGTTCGGGGATTACAACTTCGAATCCCCCCGGGCGCTGGACATCGAGACCATCAACCGGAACCTGAACGAGCTCCTCTCCGGCCGGGAGACCCTGGCCCCGGTCTACAACTTCAAGACCGGGCGGCGGGAGGACGAGTGGGTGAAGATTTCCCTCAACCCCGGCCAGCTCCTGGTGGTCGAGGGGCTCCACGGGTTGCACGCGCCGATGACCGAGGGGATTCCGGAGATGGCCCGTTACCGGGTTTACATCGAGGCGATCTGCCAGCTCCAGGACAAGGACTACAACTTCGTCCCCTGGACGGATATCCGGCTTCTGAGAAGGATGCTGCGGGATCACAGTCACCGCAACTACACCCCGGACCGGACCCTGGGCCACTGGCATTACGTCCGCCAGGAGGAGAAGAAGCACATCGTCCCTTTCATCCGCCAGGCGGAGGCGGTGGTCAACGGCTACCTCCCCTACGAGCTTCCGGTATACAAGAAGTACCTGTATGAGCCCCTGAAGAAAGCCGTGGCCGAATTCGCCGGGGTGGAGGGCCGGGAAGACGCCTACCTCCGGGGGAAGCGGTGCCTCGGGTACCTGGAAGAGATCAACGCCCTGGAGGACGACTCGGTGATTCCTCCGACCTCCCTGATCCGCGAATTCATCGGCGGCGGGGTCTACGAGTACTGATTGCCAATTCGAGAACGGAGGAAGAGTATCGTGAAGACAATCAAGGACCTGAAACTGAAACTGAAGACCCCCAAGCAGAAGGAGGTTTACGGGCGGATCGTCGAGCAGCCGTCCCGGATCGAGGGTTACCGCCATCTGGCCCGACTTCTCGCCCGCGAGGGCGATCAAGCCTCGGCGGAGAATGTGCTCCGGCTCGCCCTCTCCCTCTTCCCCAAGGACCGCCTGACCCGGGAACAGCTGGCCGGTCTTTACGAGGAGATGAAAAAGCCGGCCCGGGCGGCGGAGATCTACCGCTCCCTGATCAAGGAGGGCGAGAGCTGGTCGTCCTATGTCCGGCTGGCCCGGATCCTGAAGAAGAAAGGGGATTGGGAGGGGGCGCTCGCCGCCTTCAAGTCCATCCCCTACCAGCACCCCTTCCGGGAACGGGCCTATCCCCAGCTTTACGACCTGTTATTCGTGATGGGAGACCACAAGCGGGGAATCAAGAACGCCGAGGAGTGTATCCAGCGCTGCGGTCCTTCCTTCCAGTGGTACAAGAAGCTGGGCCGGCTCCATATGAAGGGCGGCAATAAGGCCCAAGGGATCGAATGGCTGAAGAAAGCCCTGCGGCTCAACCCGGACGATCTCGATACGGTCAAGCTGATCGGCCTGGCCAACCTCGACCTCGGCAATAAAGGGGTCGCCCGGAACTGGTTCAAGAAGATTCTTGAAAGCGACCCGGATTCCTACCAGGCCCGGATCGAACTGGCCGAGCTTTCCCTCCGGGAGGGGAAACTGGACGAGGCCAAAAAATGGGTGGACGGAATCCGGCGGGTCCAGAAGAAGAAGGGCGAGCCCTGGGACTCCCGTTCCAAGCTGGCGATGGCCGAGTACTGCCTGCGGAAGGAAGACTACCGGCAGGCGCTCGAACTGGCCGCCGCCGGCCTCGCCGAGACCCCCTTCTACTACCCGGGCGAACTGATCCACGCCCACGGGATCCTGGCGGAAGGTTATGCCGCCCGGGAAGACGCCTTCAAGAGCGAGGTCCACTCCCGGATCGAGAAAGCCCTGGCCGAGAACCCCGACGCCTTCAACGCCTTCGTCGGCCTGGCCCGGAAACTGGAAAAGGAGAGGAAGCTCGACCAGGCCAAGGAGGTCCTGGAACAGCTCCTGATCACCTTCCCCGGCAACGCCCTCACGCTCCTCAGCCTGGCCGAAGCCCAGTTCCGGCGGGGGATGGCGGATTCCGCTGTCCAGCTGGCCCGGGCGGCCGCCGGCAGCGACGCGGGGAGCTTCCTCCAGGATCAGGTCAAGGCCCTGAAACTGCTGATCCGGATCAGCCGGGCGGCGGGCAAGGATGGAGCGGCCCGGGATTACGAGCGGCGGCTGGCCAAGTTGCAGGCCGGGGAGAACGCCTGAACAAGGGCCCGATAGCGATCCCGATAGCGATAGCGATCCCGATCCCGATAGCGATTATTCAGGGAGAGGTGCGAGGAGTGTTGTTCAGGGGGGATGAGCCGTGATTACCTACTTGAAGCAGCCCCGCCTGAAACACCCCCAGCTCCTGGCGGCCTGGCCGGGGATGGGTTATGTGGCCTCCAAGACGGTCTCCTATCTGGCGGACGCCCTGAAGGCGGAACGGTTCGCTTTCATCAACCCGGATAATTATTTCACCCCCACCGGGGTGATGGTGGAGAACAGCCTGGCCCGGATCCCGCCCCTGCCCTCCAGCAGTTTCTACTTCTGGAGAAACCCGCGGCCGGGGAGCGACCTGATCTTCTTTCTCGGCGATTCCCAGCCCCCGGCCGAACTCCAGATCCGGATGGCCCGCGAGGTGGTCGGCCTGGCGATCAAGACGGGGGTCTTCCGTCTCTGGACCTTCGCCGCCGCCCCGGCCCCGATCCAGCACCAGGAAGACCCCCGGATCTGGTCCGTCGCCGCGACGGCGGAGCTGAAGAGGTACCTTCTCTCCGAGGGGGTAGCCCTCCTTGAGACCGGGCATATCACCGGGCTCAACGGGCTGCTGCTGGGGGCGGCCGCCGAGGCCCGGATCCCCGGGATCTGCCTGCTCGGGGAGATCCCCCATTACACCGTCAACTTCGAGAACCCCCGGGCGGCGTCGGCCATCCTCCGGCTGCTGATGCGTCTCCTTTCCTTCCGGATCGACCTCCTTCCCCTGCAGGTGGATATCGAGGAGTATGACCAGGAGATCGCCCGCCTCGGCCGGAAAGCCCAGGAGACGATGGCCGGCCTGATCTACCCGGGCCAGGACGCGGAAGATTACGGCGAGGAGGCGGAGGACGAGGAGGAGGACGAGGAGGAGGAAGAATCCGGGCCGTTGACCGAGGAAGCCCGCCGGCGGATCGAGGATCTCTTCCGGCTGGTGGCGGGAGACCCGCTCCAGGCTCCCCGCCTCAAGGAGGAACTGGACCGCTGGGGGGTTTACCACCTGTATGAAGATCGTTTCCTCGACCTCTTCCGGGGCAAAGCCGGCCCCCGCGACAACTGACCCCCGCCTCGCCCCCGAAAATTCACCGCGGAGGCGCGGAGGACGCAGAGAAAGATTAGAGTTTATTCCCGGGAATATTCTCCCGATTCAGAGATTCAAAATAATGTCGGACCAAGTTATTTCTCGGAATAGCTGAGAGCAGAGCGCATAGAGCATAGCGCCTGGGTCCGGGCTTTATGCGCTATGCGCTTTGCGCTGAGCCGCAGGTATGGCACCGGGCGACAAGCGAAAATTCCTCAGGACCGGAATATCGATCTTCCTCGGGGCTCTCCTGGTCCGGGTCGCGGCCGACCTGGTCTTCTTCGCCCGCCACGGCTGGTTTTCCTCCCACCTGATCGAGGTCTGGTTTTACTACGGCGTGGCCCGGGGAGTTTTCGTCCTCTCCCCGCTCGATCCCACTTTCCTCTTGCTCCGTCTGCCGGGCCTGATCCTCCCCGATTCCGTCCTTTATCAGGCGACGGTCTTCACCGCCGCCGCGGTCTCCGCATTGACCGCATTTCTGATTTTTGACTGGATCCGCCGCCGCTCCGGGCCGGCCGCCGGGGCCGCCGGGGGTGTGGCCTTCGCCCTCCTCCCCGCCCCGATCACCCTCTGCCTGGTCAACTTCTCCCACGATCTGGTCGCCATCCCCCTGATCGTCCTCTTCTTCCGGGCGGTGGACGCGATGGGGAGGGAAGGGGAGGGTAGAGGCCGGGCGGTCCTCGCCGCCCTAATCTTTCTCTTCTTCGGTCTGATGGTCGGCCCCCTGATGGCGGGGGCCCTGCTGGCGGTTCTCCTGGGTGCCGGTCAGCCAATTTTCCGGCGGCGGTTCGGGTGGCCGCCGCCGGCTCTTCCAGCCGGTCTCTACCTGGGCGGAATGGCGATTATTTCCGGTCTGCTCTACCTGGCGATGAAGCCCAACCTTTTAAACTGGTTTGCCCCCCTGGCCCTCCGTTTCCGGGGGATCGATCTGGCCGCCCAGATGACGATCCAGGTCGGGGATCTCCAGCCGCTGCCGCCCGACGCCCTTTGGAACCGTTACACGCTGTTCGTCTTTCTTCTCCCCTGGGGACTCTGGACGGCGTTTAAAAAGCGGGATTTTTTCGCCCTCACCCTTTTTCTCGTCTCCCTCTCGCTCGCCCTGATCGTCAACCGCGTTGCCCGCCTCCTCGACGTCTCCGTGATTTTGCTGTCCGCTCTCGCTCTCGCCGACTGGGAAAAGCCGGCCGGCCCGGTCACCGCGGGCTGGGTTCTGCTCCTGTTCCTGGGAAACCTGCTCCTCGCGGATGCCGCGGAGGCCGTCTATCTCGCCATCCCCTTGCACCAGATACCCCGCTTCGCCCCGATCCTGATCGGGTTGTTCGCCTTGGGACTGATCGGACCGTTCTGGCTCCGGGGGATGAAACCCTGGGCGGTGGGGGCGATCCTGGTCCCGGTCGCCTTCCTGCAGGGGGCCTGGGTCCTGGAGGCCGCCCGGACCAGCAGCGACGAGATGGAACACCGGGCCTACCGGTGGCTGGACGAGAATTCTCAACCGGGGGAGAAGATTTTCGCCGCCTGGAACCAGGGATATTTCATCGGCTCGGTTACCGGGCTGGCGCCCCTCACCACCCCGGAACGGATCGACCTCTCCCTCTCCCGGCTCTACTGGGAGGAAGAAGAGCCGGCCGCCCGGGAGCTGCTCCGGCGGGGGGTGAGCTATGTCCACGTCAACAGCCGTTACTTCGGGATCACCGGCGTCGATTCGCGGGCCGACACTTTCGGGATGCGCGGTTCCACCATCATCGGGCCCCGGCCCGATCACATCCGCCGCTTCTCCCGGATGCGGCGGACCTTTCTCTTCCGGATGCTCTACGAGCCGGAAAGCCTCCGCCGCCTGCAGCCGGTCTATGAAGACCTCGACCCCGAGACCCGGCTCCTGGTCCGGATCTTTCGCTTGGCCCCGCCCGAGGAGCCGTGATACTATTAACAATAGTTATCCCGGGGACTCCCCCGGTCGATATCAGGCCATCCGTTTTCCTTTCAGCCCGTCAGCAAGGAGATCAGCAATGCCCGACAGGTGGAAGACCGTTTCCTGTTTCTTCGTTCTGGCTCTCTCCCTCGCCGCCGCCCCCCGGCTGCAGGCGGATACTTACCGGGATGGCGCCTATTCGGGGGTCTCGTCGCGGAGCCCTTTCGGCCAGGTCAAGCTGGAGGTGGTGATCGAGGGGGGGAAGATCACGGACATTAAATATCAACAGGTTCCGGACTGGGAACCGGAGAGGGTCAGGACCGAGATGAAAGAGAAGATCATCGTGAAGCAATCACCCCGGGTGGACGCGGTCAGCGGCGCCACCCTCAGCTGCAATTTGATCTCGGAGGCGGTCGAGGACGCCCTGGACAAAGCCTCCCGGCCCTCCCCGCCGCCGGAGGCCGCCCTCCCGTCCCGGGTGACCCTGGAGACCAGCCGGGGGACGATCGATCTGCTGCTCTACCCCGACCGGGCACCCCGAACGGTGGAGAATTTTCTCGGTCTGGTGGAGAAGGGATACTACGACGGGATCATCTTCCACCGGGTGATCCCCGGTTTTATGATCCAGGGCGGCGATCCGACCGGGACCGGCCGGGGCGGAAGCTCGATCTGGGGGAAGCCGTTTGAAGACGAGTTCCACCCCGATCTCCGCTTCGACCGGCCGGGCCTGCTGGCGATGGCCAACTCCGGCCCCAACAGCAACGGCTCCCAGTTCTTCATCACCGTGGCCGCCACCCCCTGGCTCAACAACCGCCACACCATCTTCGGCGAGGTGACCGGCGGATACGAGGTGGTCGAAGCCATCGTCAACTCACCGGCCGGTGACGGCAACCGTCCCCGGGAGGAACAGAAGATCCTGAAGGCCGCCGTCCGGCGGTAACCGGCCGGAGTTCTTGCCGGCCGGGTCAGGGTGTGGTAATTTTAGCTTCAGGACGGTCACCGGCGGCCGGGATCCAACCTCCGGCCGGCCCCGGCCGATTCAATGAAGAGAACCTGCCATACAGCAATAACCGTTTTCGGGTTGTTCCTTGCCGCGGGCAGCCTTCGCGCCTTCACGGTGCGGACGGCGGATGACGGGACCTTCGTCTCCTGGGAGCCTTCCCGGACCGTGATCTTTTACCGGGCCGGCGCCGCCGACCGGCCGGTCGACACCGCGCTGGTGGAGGAGATGGGGCGGGCTTTCGCCGAGTGGGAGGAGAAGTCGCAGGGGGAGATCAGCTTCGTCTATGAGGGGGTAATGGAGGCGTCCGCCGCCGTTCGGGACGGACATAATACATTGATCTGGGTCTCGGGCATCTGGCCCCACGGCCCCCAGACCGCCGCCCTCTCCACCGTCTGGCACTCGGAAGAGACCGGCCGGATCGAGGAAGTCGACATCGAGTTCAATGCCCGGGATTATGTCTGGAACCTCCCCGATTCCCCCGACCTGCTGGAGACCTCCCTGCACGAGATCGGCCATCTCCTCGGGATCGGCCATTCCTTCAACCCGGGGGCGGTTATGCACGACAACCGGTCCTCCGGGGTCCCCCCCCGGCGGGCCCTGACCCGGGACGATTTCGAGGCCCTGTCATTCCTGCATCCCCGGCGGGCGCAAATGGTTTTCGCCTACGACCTTCCGGTCCTCTTCTATCCCCGGTCTTTCCCCGGAGAGGACCCCGTTCTCCCTCCCGCTCCGGGACTCGAGTCCGCCTTGGGTGGTTGGATTACCGCCCTGGGATCGATCGATTTATCCGGAGACGGGTCTCCGTCCGAGATCCTGTCCGCGGTCCGGGACGAAGAAGGCGGGAAGTTCCTGCAGAGCTGGGGCCAGTCCGATGCCGGGGAGGATATCTTCCGGGAACTCGGTCTTCCCCGGCCGGTATCTCTCCCCGGCGAGGTGGCGGCCCTGGCCGGGGTTGATTTCGACCGGGACGGTACAGGCGGCGAGGCGGCGGTCCTGATCCGGGACGGCGGAGGGGAAAGACTGCTCTTCTACCGCTGGGAAGATTTTGCCGCCGGTCCGGAAGCTGTCCTGCCCCTGGCGGCTCCCCCGGCCGACAACCTGCTGGGGATGGCGGCCCTGGACTCCGCCGGGTCCGGTTTCCGGGACAGCCTGATTCTCCTGCGCGCCTATCCCGGGCGTTACTCGCTCTTCCTTCACCGGGTCCCCGGCCCGGGAGAATCAATCCCCGGCCCCGACCCGGGGATCGAGATCCCGCTCCCCGGACTGCAGGAAGGATCCCGGATCCTGGCCCTGGCGGCCCTGGATGCCGAAGGCGCCGGCCGGGGAGAAGACCTGGTCTTCCTGGAACTGGACCACCGCGGCGATTACTGGCTCCATCTCTTCAAGCTGTCGGGTTCCCCGGGCGGTCCTTATGATGTTTCCTATCGGAATTCCGTCCGCCTTCCTTCTCCCCCGGGCGCGGTTCATCCCGGCCGGGTTGCCGCTCTCGATCTCAACCGGGACGGTTTTTATAACCAGCTGATAATCCTCGCCCCCGGGAAGTAATCCGCCGCCCGGCGGATTACGTCCCCTCCTGTCTCTTTGAATTGGCCCCCCGGCGGTTTTCGTGGTAGGGTGGAACCGGTTTTTCCGTGAACCTATCCGCGTACCCCATCGTATTAAGAGAGAAGTAAATGGCTGCGGCCGATGAGCAACTGATCCGGCGGTGCCGGGAGGGGGATCTGGCCGCCCTGGAGGAGCTCCTGGCCCGTTACCAGAATCGCCTGATGACTTTTATCTATTCCGTGGTCAGGGATTACCATCTGGCGGAAGACATCTTCCAGGAGACTTTCCTTCGCGTCTACCGGGAGGCCGCTAAGTTCCGGGCCGGGGCGAGTTTCCGGACCTGGCTTTACACCATCGCCGTCAACCTCTGCCGGGACGCGTTGCGGAGATCGAAGCGGAGGCCGGAAGTTTCCCTGGAGACCGAACTGGTCCCGGGCGACACCGATCAGCCCCGTCGTCTGGCCGATCTCCTGGCCGGGCGGGAGCCGGGCCCCCGGGAGCAGGCGGGCGGGCGCGAGACGGAGGCCATTCTCGCCGGCGAGCTGTCGGGGCTTTCCGAGGAACACCGCCAGGTGATTGTCCTGAGCCGCTTGAACGGGTTGAAGTATCGGGAGATCGCGGAAGTCCTGGGGGTCCCCTCCGGGACCGTCCGCTCCCGGCTGCATTACGCCCTGGAACAGCTCCGGCGCGGTTTCCGCGCCCGGGGGATTGAAATTTAACGGCAAGAATTACGGCTGCGGAATATCAGGCTGGCTATCCCCGGCCGCAACCGAAACGGACATCGTAACCCTGGCCGTAACCGAGTTTGAGAATATGAACTGCCGCGACTTGCAGGGCTATATCAGCGACCGGGTCCTCGGCGAAGACCTGCCGGATGCCATCGCCGGGCGGGTGGCGGAACACCTTTCCCGCTGTGAGAGCTGCCGCCGCCGTCTCCGGGAGACGGAGCGGGTCTGGGAGTCGCTGAAGTTCCTGGAGTCGGTCAGCTTCCCGGACGAACTCTCCTGCCGGGTAATTGACCGGGTGTCCCGCCCGGAGGCGCTCCGTCTTCTGGAAAGAGTTCTCCGCCCCCGCCGGCTCATTCCGGCGGCCGCCGCCATCGTTCTTACCGCGGCGGTGCTCCTGCTCCTCCACCGTCTTCTCCCCGGCCGCCCCTCTCCGGCCCCGGAGTCCTTGCGCCTGGCCATCACCTTCTCCCGGCCACCGCCGGCCGGGCCCGATCTGGCGGCGACCCTGGGCGGTTATCTGGATGAGTCGGAGGTGATTTTGCGCCGGCTCGGAGACGGAGGATACCCCAGCTGGGGGGACCTGCTTTCGGAGATTATTTCTTTGGATATCCAGGGGAGGTCCAATTTCCTCCTCGAGAGCCCGGAACTCGACCAGCGGGCCCGTTCGGTGGTCAGCGGCCTCCATCAGGCTTTCTGGATCCTCCTCCAGTCCGGCCGGGGACGGGAGCGGGAAGCGATCGAGTTGCCTCCGGCGGTGAGTCCGGAGTCGCTCTGCGGCGAGATCGAACATTACCGGTTCGAGACATTGGGAAAAAGATAGTAGGCCCTGGTCCTGTCGTTCCGGCGATCTCGTATTTCGCCCGGGGTACGAATTGCGGGCGGCGAGGTCTCTGGCATTGCTTTATTATTGATCACAATAAAATTTTTCGCAGAAAAATTTTACAATGCTGACCAGAAGACAGGTCAACTTGGTCAATCTGATCCTGGTCTTGATCCTGGGAGGAGCCGGTGGTTATATGCTCTGGACCTACTACCAGGAAGCTCCCGGGGAGCAGGCGCCGGCGTTTCCGACCGGGCTTCGTCCGGGGATGGCGGCCCCGACGCCGGTGGGGGAGGATTACTACAGCATAATCGTCAGCCGTAACCTCTGGCGGGAAAAGTTCGCCGCCCCGGTCGAGGGGCCGCCGCCGACCCCGGTACCGCCGCCGATGCCGCCGCCGAATCTGAACCTGCTCGGGACCTCGATCCAAAACGACCCCCAGCGGAGTTCGGCAATCATCGAAGAGGTCGCGAACAAACAGCAGCATTACTCCCGGATCGGGGATGTCGTGGCCGGAGCGGTCGTGCTGGAGATTCACCGCAACCAGGTGGTGCTCGATCACCAGGGGAACATTTTCATCATCAAGATGTGGCCGACCGGCATCCCGGTGGAGAGGCCTTCTCTCCCGATCGCCCGGGTGGTCCGGCCCCTGGGGAAGAACCAGTGGCTGATCAGCAAGCGCGGACTTTGGCAGCTGATCTCCAACAACAAGTGGCTGGTCAGCCGGAAGGGGCTCTGGCAGCTGCTCGACGTCAAGCAGGTCAAGGTCGAGATCCAGGAGGTCCAGAAGGAGATAATGAAGGCCCTGGCCAACGTCGGCTGCCGGACCTACTATCCCCCGGGCCGTCCCCGCCGAGGGGAGGCCGAGGGTTATGAGATCCTGGTCCTTCCTCCCAAGCATCTGGCCAACCACCTCGGGGTCAAGAAAGGGGACATTATCCGCACGGTCAACGAGGAAATGATCACCGGCAAGCAGCGGGCCCTGGAACTTCTCCAGGAGGTCCAGGAAGAAGAGATCGTGATCGTGGAGATCGAGCGGGAGGGGGAAAAGATCCAGCTGGAATATATGATCCAGTACGAACTCCTGGAGATCGGGGATTAGGGAATGGGGAATACGCAATAGGAACCACAACTGCCGTAACAAAACGGGTACCCCTGCCGGGATCGGAAACAGACATTTCAATTTTTAAACAACCGAGAGATAAATCAATGAACAGATTCGCGATCTTCAGATCGGTGATTACCGCGGGGATTGTCCTCTTCCTCTTCCTTCTCCCCGGCCCGGCCCGGCCGCAGGCGATGTTTGACGAGGAGGAAGGGATGGTATCGATGGACTTCGAGAACGTCGATATCCGGGTGGTGATCAAGTACATCAGCGACCTGACCGGGAAAAATTTCATCGTCGACCAGAACGTCCGGGGTCCGGTCACCGTGATCTCCCCGACCAAGATCCCCCTGGAGGAGGTCTACAAGGTCTTCGAATCGATTCTGGAGGTCCGAGGTTTCGTCACCGTCCCCTCCGGGAAGGTGGTGAAGATCGCCGCCAAGGCCGACGCCCGCCAGAGAAACATCCCGATGGCGGTGGGCGACCGGCTGGAGCAGATCGTCCCCGAGGATACGATCATCACCCAGCTGGTTCCCCTGCAGTACGCCAACGCCGAGCGGGTCCGGACCGCCCTGGGCCAGCTCTTCTCCAAGGACGCCAGCGTCATCGCCTACCCGACCACCAACACCCTGATCGTCACCGATATCTCCTCCAACATCCACCGCCTGGTGAAGATCGTCCGGGAACTGGATATCCCGGGCTACGAGACCAAGATCACGGTCATCCCAATCCGCTACGCCTCGGCCGATCTCCTCGCCGCCTCGCTCTCCCAGGTGATCGAGGAAGCGGGGGAAGTCCCCGGCGCTCCCCCCACCCCCCGCCGCCGGCAGCCGCCCGGCCAGCTGGAGGCGGTCGACAAGACCCTGAAGATCATCGCCGATGAGAGGACCAACTCCCTGATCGTCCTGGCCAACGAGGAGGATACCCTCCGGATTTCGGACCTGATCAAGCGCCTGGACGTGGAGACGGAAAGGTCCCGGATCCACGTTTACTTCCTGAGGAACACCAGCGCCGAGGAGATGGCCAAGGTCCTCAACACGATCGTCTCCAAGCGCAAGCCCCGGGGGGGCGAGGATCCGGTCCTGATCAGCGAGGACAAGGGGACCAACTCCCTGATCATCGACGCCCCCCAGGATTTCTATGTCGATATCGTCAAGATCATCCAGAAACTGGACGTGGTCCGGGACCAGGTCCTGGTCGAGGTCCTGATCGCCGAGATCTCCTACGAGAAGACTTTCGAGCTGGGCGTGGAATGGATCGACGTGGACAATAACGGGGCGGGCTTCCCCGACATCGAGACGATGGGGGAGGGTGCGAACAACCTGAAGACCTTCGGCCAATCGGCCTACGGAGGGGGACTGGGCACCTGGGTGGACTCGGCGCTGGCGGGAGAGGACCGGGCCTCCCCCGGGGTCCAGGGGCTGTCCTACGGGTTCATCCAGAAGATGGCCGGGACCGGGACCAGCCTCCCCGACTTCGCCGTGATGCTCCACGCCCTCCAGACCAACCAGGACGTCAACATCCTGGCCACGCCGCAGGTGCTGACGATGGACAACGAGGAGGCGAAGATCAAGGTGGTCCGGAATATCCCCTACCTCTCCAAGATCGAGGACAGCGGGACCGATTCCAACCGGACCTTCCAGAACATCGAGTACAAGGACGTCGGGATCGAATTGACCATCACCCCCAATATCTCCAAGGGCGAGATGGTCCGGATGCAGATCCACCAGAAAATATCGAGCTTGCTCGGAAGCCAGGAGGTTTCGGGGATCCGCCTCACCCCGGAGACCTTCGACCGGGAGACCGAGACGATGGTCACGGTCAAGGACAACCACACCATCGTGATCGGAGGGTTGATCCGGGACGATTGGAATGAATCCATCGACAAGATCCCGATCCTGGGTGACATCCCTCTGGTCGGGAACCTCTTCCGGACCCGGTCGACCCGGAAGACCAAGAACAATCTCCTGATCTTCATCACCCCCCGGGTGGTCCGGACCACCCAGCAGATCGCCGACCTGACCAGCCTCAAGCGCAGCCACGCCCCCGAGATCGACGATATGCTGAAGGCCCAGGAAGATGAAATTGCGGAGCGGGCGAACCGGAAACGGGAGGAGGAGGAACAGAACTACCGGGATCTGAAGTCCCGCCACGCCGGCCAGCTGGAGAAGATGCGGGAGCGGCAGAACGCCCTCGTTCCGCCCGGCGAGCCGGCCCCGGCCGCGGCCGTCACCGAACCTGCCGCCGCCCCCCCGGCCGGTGAGCAGGCTGCCGAGGCGTCCGACCAACCTCGTTCACCCCGGCGTTCGCTCCTCGACAGCATCCCCCGGGTTTCTTTCGGCCGGGAGAAGGAGACGGAGGAACCGGCCCGGGGTACCGGCAGGTTCCATCGTTAGCGTCGAACAATTATTATGATTCAGAACCGGACAGTTGAGGATATCCTCCTCGAGGAGGGGGCGATCGATGCCAAGATCCTGGAGAAGGCCCGGGCCCGCCGGGACGGCCCGGACCAGGGCCGGCCCATCGGCGAGATCCTCCTCGACCTGGGGGCGATCAACCAGGAGCAGTACCGCCGGGCGCTGAGCCGCCAGCTCAACCTCCCCTACCTGGAAGCTCTCTCCGAGGAGATGGTGGACAAGTCGATCATCACCCGGGTCCCGATCAACTTCCTCCTCGCCCACCAGCTGATCCCGCTGAAGGAGGAGGACGGGGTGGTCCGGGTGGCGATGGCCAACCCGCTCCAGGTCCAGCCGCTCGACGACCTGAGGCTGCTCCTGGAGAGGGAGGTTACCCCGGTGGTCAGCCCCCCCGATGAGATCGTCCGGATCGCCAACCGTTCCTACGGCCACGCCGAGGGGGCGGCGGAGGCGGTCCTGGAGGGGATGGAGGAGGAGGAGGCCGCCGAACAGGTCGTCGTCGCCGACCAGGCCGAGGACCTCCTGGACATCGCCTCCAAGGCCCCGGTGATCAAGCTGGTTAACCTCATCCTCTTCGAGGCGGCCAAGGCCCGGGCCAGCGACATCCACATCGAGCCCTTCGAGAAGGAGCTGCGGGTCCGTTACCGGATCGACGGCGTCCTCTACGAGGCCCTGAACCCGCCCAAGCAGTACCAGTCGGCGATCACCTCCCGGATCAAGATTATGGCTAACCTGAACATCGCCGAGAAGCGCCTCCCCCAGGACGGCCGGATCAAGATCCGGATCACCGACCGGGAGATCGATCTCCGGGTCTCCCTGATCCCGGTCTCCTTCGGGGAGAGGATCGTCCTGCGGCTCCTCGACCGCTCCGCCCAGATCTACAGCCTCCACGACCTGGGGATGAGCGACGACCGGCTGGCCCGCTTCGCCCGCCTGCTCAAGCTGACCCACGGGATCATTCTGGTCACCGGTCCGACCGGTTCCGGGAAGACCACCACCCTTTACGCCGCGCTGGCCGCCGTCAACTCCCAGGAGCAGAACATCATCACCGTCGAGGACCCGGTCGAGTACCAGATGGCGGGGATCGGGCAGATCCAGGCCAACCCCAAGATCGGGTTGACCTTCGCCAGCGGCTTGCGCTCGATCCTGAGGCAGGACCCGGACGTGGTCCTGATCGGGGAGATGCGGGACCACGAGACCGCCGAGATCGCCATCCAGGCCAGTCTCACCGGCCACCTGGTCTTCTCCACCCTCCATACCAACGACGCCGCCGGGGCCATCACCCGGCTGGTCGATATGGGGGTCGAGCCCTACCTGGTCTCCTCCTCGGTGGTCGGGATTATGGCCCAGCGGCTGGTGAGGACGATCTGCCCCCACTGCCGCGAGAGTTTCACCCCCACCGAGGAGGCACTGAAGGAGATCGGCCTCACCCTGGAAGACATCCCCGATAAGACTCTCTACCGGGGGCGGGGTTGCGAGAAGTGCTTCAACTCCGGCTATATGGGCCGGAGCGGGATCTTCGAGATCCTGCTGGTGGACGACGAGATCCGCCGGATGGTCCTGGAGCGGACCAACACCGGCGAGATCAAGAAGGCGGCCGTGAACAAGGGGATGCGCACCCTGCGGATGGACGGCGCCCGCCAGGTCAGGGAGGGGAATACCACCATCGAGGAGGTCGTCCGGGTCACCCAGGAAGACATCATCGAGGTATAAATTTTTTCTGCGAAAAATTTATGTGTTCTGCTTTGCACGCGTGGTTTTGAGTTGCTCCAAGCTGATAACACTTTCGGCGCTTTCAACTTTAGTCACTTTAGTCACTTTAAACTTTAGTCACTTTCAACTTCTTATGCCGGTATTTGATTACAAGGCGCTCAACGCCCGGGGGGAACAGGCGACCGGGATCATCGACGCCGACAGCGCGGCCGATGCCCGGGCCAAGCTCCGCCGCCAGGGTCTCTTCCCGACCGAGGTGACCGAGTCGGAAGAGAAGGTCGACCTGCGGAGCGACCAGGCGATCTCCCGGATCTTCCACCGGGTGAAAGCCTCCGACGTGGCCGTCTTCACCCGGCAGACGGCCACCCTGCTCTCCTCCGGCCTCCAGCTGGTCCAGGCCCTCAACGCCCTGATCGACCAGCTGGAGAAGAGCCCTCTGAAACGCATCATCATCAAGGTCCGGGACCAGGTCAACGCCGGGCACAGTTTCGCCGAGTCCCTGAAGAGCTTTCCCCGGATCTTCCCTCCCCTCTATACCAATATGATCGAGGCGGGGGAGGCGGCCGGCGCCCTCGACGTGGTTCTGGCCCGGCTGGCCGACCTGACCGAGAAGAACGTCAAGATGCGCAACCACATCCGGTCGGTGATGGTCTATCCCCTGCTGGTCGCCCTGATCGGGGTGGCCGTGATCATCTTCCTTTTGGTCAACGTCGTCCCCACCATTACCAGCATCTTCACCGAGACCCAGCAGGCCCTCCCCCTGCCCACGGTCGTCCTGCTCAACATCAGCGACTTTATGCGGGGGTACTGGTGGGCCCTGATCCTGATCCTGGCCGGGCTCTACTTCCTCTTCAATTTCTGGAAGAACGGCCGCCGGGGGCGGGCGGCCATCGACCGGCTCAAGCTGCGGCTCCCCCTCTTCGGTCCCCTGGTCCGGAAGATCGCCGTGGTCCGGTTCAGCCGGACCCTGGCCACCCTGATCTCCAGCGGGGCGCCCCTGCTCGAGTCGCTGCGGATCGTCAGCACCATCGTCAACAACACCGTGATCGCCGCCGCGATCGAGAAGGCGATGGAAGCGATCCGGGCCGGACAGTCGGTCGCCGGACCGCTCAAGCGCAGCCGGGTCTTCCCCCCGATCGTGGTCCATATGATCGCGATCGGGGAAGCCAGCGGTTCCCTGGAACCGATGCTGGAGAAGATTGCCCAGTCCTACGAGGACGAGGTCGAGACCACGGTCAGCGCCCTGACCTCGCTCCTGGAGCCGATTATGATCGTGGTTATGGGGGTGGTGGTCGGTTATATCGTGGTCTCGATCCTGCTCCCCATCTTCCAGATGAGCCAGGTGCTGGCTTGAAATGTTCACCGCGGAGGCGCGAAGGACGCGGAGAGCTTCAAGAAAGAGGAAAACAACCTTATCCGTTAACAATTTTATAAATATTTTTTTCTCCGCGGCCTCTGCGTCTCCGCGGTGAAAAAAGTTCAGGAGGTTTGAGATGAATGTAAAGGCAACAAAAAACCCCGGGTTCACTCTGGTGGAGCTGATGGTGGTGATCGCGATCATCGGCTTCCTGGCCGCGGTGATCGCGCCGCAGTTCTTCAAGCAGATCGGGAAGGGCCAGCGGGCGGCGGCCCAGCTGCAGATCAAGAACATCGAGGGGGCGCTGGGGATGTATTTCACCGATAAATTCGACTACCCCGACTCGCTGGCCGCCCTGGTCCCGGAGTACCTGAAACAGATGCCGGTCGATCCCTGGGGGAACCCCTATAACTACAGCAAGGTCAGCCAGCACGGGCAGGATTATGACCTGGCTTCCTGGGGCAAGGACGGGGCCGCCGGGGGGACCGGAGATAATGCCGACATCACCAACTGGGATGTCGGCGGGTCCGGGGGGCAGTAAGGGGAATGAGTTATGGACCGGGAGGCCCTCAGCCGTCGGCAGGGTTTCACCCTGATCGAACTGTCCGTGGTCCTGATCCTGGTCGGCGTGGTTGTCCTGGTCACCTTCCCCAACCTCTCCGGTCTCTTCTCCGGACGGCGGCTGATGGGGTTCAGCCGGGAGATGGCGGGGGCCCTGGACTACGCGCGGGCCCGGGCGGTGATCGAGGGGCGTCCCCAGACCTTCCGGATCGACCGGGAGCGGGGGGAGTACTCGCTCCGGAGGAAGAAAGAGGACGGCGGCGAACGCTACCGTCAGGACGAGGAAGAGATCGTCAAGACCTGGGAGATCCCCGAAGGGATCAAGGTTGGCCGGGTGGAGCTGGAAACCCGGGTCACTGAAAGGTTCGAGCCCGTGATCCGGTTCTATCCCCGGGGTAATTCCAACGGGGCGGTTATCCCGCTGGAGTCGGTCCGGGGGGACCGGACCCGGATCCGGGTCAAGTCTTACACCGGCCGGGCGGAGGTAACGGTAAATTGATATGAACCCGGGGCGGGGAAAAATGGGCAACTCCGGTTTTACCCTGCTGGAGGTAATGATCTCCGTGGCCGTCCTGGCGGTCGGGGTGGTCCCGCTCTTGGTGACCCACGCCTCCACGGTCGCCAACCTCCGCCGGTCCCGGGAGATGACGGTCGCCGCTCTGCTGGCCCGGGACCGGCTGGCCGAGCTGGAAGCTTACGGTTTCACGGCCCTCTCCGAAGGGTTGGGTATGTTCGGGCAGCCCGGGGGGGGAGGCGACGGTCATCCGTTTCTGAATTTTGAAGAGAAAGTCGAAGAGACCGAACCCCTGTCCCTGCTCGAGGCCCAGGTCAAAGCGGTCCGCCGGTTCCGGCCCCCGGGCCAGGAGGAAGACCCGGGCGGTTCGATCCCGACCACTTACATCGTCAACCTCTATTTCGAGCCGGAGGAAGAGTTGATTCCGGAGGAGTGAGGTGACGGCGCGGGGATATCTGCGGCCGCCGCCGCGTCACCGGGCGGGCGGTTTCACGGTAATCGAGGTGCTGATCGCCGTCACCCTGGGGGCGGTGATCCTGGCCTCCATTTACGGGTCCTATCATATGGTGGTGAAGACGACCGCGAACTACAGCCGGATCTCGGACGTTTACCAGACCGCCCGGATCGTCCTCGACACGATGGCCCGGGAGATCGGCGGCGCCTACCAGCCGCTCTTCGCCGAGAGGGGTACTATGTTCCGGGGGGAGGATGAATGGTACGGAGGAAGGGAGAACGACGTTCTGCGGATGGTCACCACCACTTTTCTCCAGGGGGGCGAGGAGGAGATCGGTTACGACTCCTACGAGGTGAGTTACTACCTGGGGGCGGGGGAGAAGGATGGATTGCTGCTGTTGAAGATGCGGCCCTACTTCAACCTCGAGGAGCCCTTCGAGGAAGGCGAGGAGATCGTTCTGGCCGAGAACGTCCGGGCTCTGGATTTCAAGTACTTCGACGGGATGGAATGGATGGACAGCTGGCTGATCGAGGAACCGGAAGAAGAGGAGGAAGCGGAGGAAGCGGAAACCGGGGAGGAGACCCCGGCCCTCCCTTACGGGGTGAAGATCACTCTGGAGATCGGGTTGCCGGGAAAAGAGCCGGTCCGGTTCACCACCACGGCTTTTCTCCCGATGACCCCGCGCCCGGAAGAGGAGGAAGAAACCGAGTAACAACGCAGAGCGCAAAGTGCAGAGCGCATAGCGCCCAACGCCAAGGCACCCGGCGCTATGCGCTATGCCCTATGCGCTATGACTTATGCCAACTACCAAATACAACCGAGACGCCTCATCCAGAGATTCCGGGGTGGTCCTCCTGACCGTGGTTTTGATGATCGCCCTGCTCGGCGTCCTGGTGATGCAGTACAATTACCTCAGCGGCCTGGACGTGATGATGGCGGCCGGCGCCCGGGACAGCACCGAGGCGTACTTCCTCGCCCAGGCCGGGATCAGCCAGGCGATCCGGGTTCTCCAGGAGGATAAGCTGGAGGACGCGGAGGAGCCGGCCGCCGAGGATGCCGACGGCGCCGTCCGCCAGCCCGTCTCCGGCGAGGAGGAAGAGGCCGGATACGACGGGCTTGATGAAGACTGGGCGAAACCACAGGTGCTGAGCGAATTCGGCCGGGGGAAATATATCTTCAAGATCGTTGACGAGGACCGGAAGTGGAATATCAACCTCCTGCTGGAAGACGCCGTCGAGGAAGTGGCGGCCGCCCGGACCCTGGCCGCCGGCGGCACCGAGGAGGAGGTGAAGGAGAAGACGGCGGCCGGGGAACGCCGGGACCAGAAAGATATAGATAAGGATCGCCAGAAGGCGGATGAAACGACGGCCGCCGAGGATACCCTGGAAGATAAAGAGAAGAAAGAGGAAGAGGACGAGGAGATCGAGATCGACCAGGACTCGGCGGAGTTCCTCCAGCTCAAGCTGACGCTGGAACAGGTCCGGGACGCCGCGGACTCGGCCGACGGGATCGATCCCTTCGTCCGCCGCCTCTTCGACACCCCGGCCGGGATACTGGATGCCCTCGTGGATTGGTTCGAGGATAAAAAAACCGCCGGACTCGGGGAGTTCGAACGGTCGGGCCCGATCGAGACCATCGGGGAACTGGCCCTGCTCAAGGGGGTGCCCCGGGAGATGCTGGTCGGCTACCCCCGGCGGGAAGAGATCCCGGAAAAGCCGCCGGAGGGTGAAGATGGACTGGCTCTGCTCGACCCCTGGGCCACGAAGCCTTTTAACGGGCTGCGGGGATATCTCACGACCTTCGGGGATGGAAAGGTCAACATCAACACCGCTCCCCGGGAGGTCCTGGAGGTGATGCTCCAGGATGAGAACGATGACCAGTCCAGCCTGGCGGCGGATATCATCGCCGCCCGGGAAGAGCTCCCGTTCAAAAAAGTCGAGGACATCAACAACGACGAGTACCTGCGGGAAGCCGTCCTGAGCAAGTTTATGGAGAAGTTCAAGGTCAACAGCGAGTATTTCAATATCCTTTCCGAGGGCCGGGTAGGGAAGACCGTCGACGGCGAGTTCAGGGGAACCACGGCCCGGATCCGGGCTGTGGTCCAGCGCCAGGAAGAGCGGGTCGTGATCTGTTACTGGCGGGTGGAGGAGTAGGAAGGCCACAGTTCGAAGTTCAAAGTTCAAGGTTATGAATCTACAGAATTTATTCCAGAACGGTGGCGGGCCGGTTCCGTCCTGCCGGGCGATCGCGGTCGGCGCCGCCGCCGTTCGGGCGGCGGCCCTGAGGAAATCCGGCCGGACCGCGCGGCTCACCGACTACCGGGAGGTCCCCCTGGCCCGGGAAAATCCGGGCCCCGCCCCGGCGGAGTCGGTCCGGGAAGGTCTGCGCGCGCTGGCCAGGGGGATGCGGCTGAAGGAAGAAGCGATCGTCACCGCGCTCCCGCTCCACCTGGTCTTCATCCGCCTCCTCGAGGTCCCCTTCACCAAGGTGGCCCAGATCCGCCAGGTGATCGCTTCCGAGGCCGAACTGCACGTACCCTTTCCCCTGGAGGAGGTGATCATCGACTTCTGGCCGGTGGCGGAGCTGCCGGAGGAGAAGACCCGGGTGATGATGGCCGCGGTGAAGAAATCAGTCCTGGCGGAACACCTCGCCCTCCTCAATGAAGCCGGGATCAATCCCGCCCGGGTCAACCTCGACATCCTGGGGGCCTGCCGGACGGCGGTCGCGTCACCGCTCCTCGACCCCGGCGAGGTGACGCTGCTCCTCGACATCGGGGCCGCCCACAGCGGGGCCGCTTTTATCCTCGGCGGCGGCATTGTCTTTGTACGGTCGATCAGCTGGGGCGGCGATGCCGTCACCTCCGCCATCTCCCGGGCGGCCGGAATCAGCTTCGCCGCGGCGGAAGAGCTCAAGGTGGCCTCCCGGGAGATACCGGAAGAGCAGTATTCCTCCGCCTACAATCAGCTGGAGACCGAACTCCTCCGGACCCTTCCCGCCGCCGCTTCCTCCTGCGGAGGCCGCCCCCCGGTCAACCTGGTCCTGGCCGGCGGCGGGAGCCGGTCCCCGGGGCTGGCGTCCTATCTGCAGGATAAGACCGGCCTGAAACTGCTGGAGGCGGTCACTGGTTCCGTGGTCCGTACCCGGCGGGATCCCCCCGGTCCCGGGGCCGCCGTCGTCGTCGGCCTCGCCCTGAGCGAGATCGTCTCCGCCCGCGACCGGGTCGACTTCCGCCGGGAGGAGTTCGCCTTTGCCGGGGCCTGGAAGAAACTCCGGCGCCGCCTGTTCCTGACCGCTTTTCTGACGGCGGGTGTTCTGGCGCTGCTGGCCCTGGGATTCTTCTGGAAGATCGAGATGGAGCGGAAGGAGGTCCGCAGCCTTGACCGCCGGATCCGCCAGGTCGTGCGCCTGACCTTCCCCGAGGCCCCGGTCCCGGTGCCCGGGCAGGAACTGCGGGCGATGGAGGAAGAACTGGGCACGGTCGAACAGCAGTTGAAGTCTTACCGGGAACTGGCCTCGACTTCGGCCCTCGACATTCTCCGGGAGATCAGCCGGGTGATGCCGGAGGCGATCCGGGTCCAGGTGGTGGTGATGGATATCGACGCCAACCGGGTGATTTTCCGGGGCCGGACCAACAACTACCGTTCGGCGGAACTGATCAAGAACGCGCTCTCCCAGTCGGATTATTTCGAGGGGGACAAGATCCGGGAGACCCGGGACTCCAAGACCCTGCAGAAGGGGGGGGAGGTGGTGACCGTGGAGTTCGAGTACCTCCTCCCCCTGGTCGGGCGGGAGGGAGCCAGATAGGAGATCGGTCAGGCGAGTCAGACTCGTCCGAACCATCCGACTCCTCCGGGAGGCCGGAGGCAGGAGCCGGGAGAAAACAAGATGGGATTGAAACCGAGAGAAAAGCGGACAGTCATCCTGGGCGGGGGCTTTCTCTTCCTGATGGCGGTCCTGTACTTCTTTTACCTGAGCGAGGATTCGCTTTACCATCAGTGGACCGAGCTGGGGAATGAAGTCGCCGGCCGGCGGGAGGTTCTGGCCCGGATGGTCCGGGCCCGGGTCCGCTACCGCGATCTCCGGCAGGAGATCGGACAGATCACCGCCCGGCTGGCCGGCGCCGATCGCGAGGATACCCTGAGGGGTTATCTGGAGCGGCTGATTAAGGAGAGAGCGCCGACCGCCCAACTGAAACGGATGCCGTCGCGGGACCAGACCGTGGACGACCTTTACCGCCAGACCCAGGTCACGATCGACCTGGAGAATGTCACCATACCCGAACTGGTCGCGATTATGACGGCGATGGAGTCCTCCAACCAGGGGATCAGTATCCAGGGCCTGAAGGTCACCCTAAGCCGGGGAGGGGAAGACCGGCTCGACGCGATCGTCACCGCCCTCTCCGCCCGGCCGATTAACTGACGAGGGATTCCGCCGGACGCCGCCGCCCGGTCATAGCGAGCGGAGCTCAGTCGATCCGGCGGGTTGCCTGACGGAGAAGCAATCTCTGACCAGGAAATTAGTGTGATCGAGCGGGCAAAAGGTTAATATACAAGGCGGGATTGAAAATATGGATAATCCGGGAAAGAGACTGATCACCGCGGCCCTGGCGGCCTCCCTCCTGCTGAGTTTGGCGGCCGGCCCGGGCTCCGCCGATCCCGTCCGCCCCCGGTTCCGGACGACCGCCCCTCGCCGGTCCATAACCATCTCGGGCGGTCTGATCAATTATCCGATCCCCCTGCCGACGACCACCCCGGCTCTTCCCGGCAACAACCTCCAATCTTCTCCGACCCCGCGCCCGCTTGTCACCGGATTTGACGCCCCGGTTCCGGTCCGGGAAGCGGCAGCTGAGCCTGCCCTCACCCCTGTTCCCACACCTTCGGTTATCCCGGTCCTCAGGGGGGCTGAAAGTACCCCGTTGCCGACCCCGGCGCCGTCCGTGGTCGTCCCGACTCCCACGGCGGCCGGCCCGACGCCGATCCCCACCCTGACCCCCCAGATAACGTACGTCGCACCCGGGACCCTCTCCGTGATCTATGTCCCGGGGCTGTGGCCGGGGAAGCAGGAAGTCATCATCACCAATCCCGACGGGTCCCGGACCGGCCGGACCATCCTGGAAAGGTCAGACTACAGCCCGGACAGGAAGACTCTTGATTATCCCCTCCTGCTCGATGCTTACCGGCAGGTTTACCTCCAGCTCTTCGGCATCCGCCTCACCACCCCGCCCCCCACCTCCACCCCGACCCCGGAAGGGTATGAACCGCCGTCGCCGTCCCCGACTCCGGAATATTGCCAGTCCCCTCTCGAGATCGGGGAGCTTGAAGGCCTCGAGTTAACCAAGGTCAACCAGTCGAGCCGGGCGCAGGGCTGGGCCGTGATGGTGGGCCGGGCGGAAGCCCCGACCAGCTACCCCGGCTACGGTTACATCTGGAGCAACGAGAACAAGTTCGTCGAGACCCGGATTTTCCCGGTCCAGCCGGCATCCCTCCTGGTCTATTCCAGCGGGGAGCCCTACAACGTACGGAGCGGGGATTACGTAACCTTCACCTACGATGGCAGCCAGACGCTGAAGGTTTACCTGCCCGCTATCAGCGGCACGGAGACCCGATATTGCTATATCGGATCCGACGGCCGCACCTACGCCGACCGCTGGCTCTGCGAACCCATCGGCTTCATCCCCAGCCCGACACCGGTACCGACCTGTACCCCGCCGCCTACCCCGGTCGAGTACTGCAAAAGTCCGCTGCAGATGACCAAACTGGAAGATATGAGGATCTCCCAGACCAGGTCGGTAAAGCTGGCGGGGTGGGAATGGAACATCACGCGGGCCTTCGACCCGGCCACCCGCAGTAACAGGTTCGGCCAGGTGATTGACAACCAGAACACGTTTTCGCTGGGATCGGAGTACGAGCTGCAGCCGGTGGCGGTCCTGCTCTTCTCGAATCAGACGGATGTCATCATCGTCCAGAGAGGAGACTGGGCGGCTCTCACCTATTACGATGAAGGGGACCTGAATACCCTGAAAATATACCCGCCCGCCGTTCTCTCTTCGGTCAATGTTTACTATTACATTGCCGCTGACGGGTCGACCTACAGCGATCCCGGGCTCTGCCAGCCGGCCGGCGTCGTCCCCACCCCCACTCCCCCGGTTTTAATCCTCGACTCCGGAGACTTCGACGGCGACCGGACCTCGGACATCGCCGTCTTCCGCCCCGCCTCCGGTCTCTGGGCGGTCCGGGGAGTCAGCCGGATTTACTTCGGGAGATCAGGCGATCTCCCGGCCTCCGGGGATTACGCGGGGGACGGGACCACGGGTATCGCCATCTTCCGGCCGAATTCCGGTCTCTGGGCGGTCCGCGGGTTAACCCGGGTCTATTACGGCGCGGCCGGCGATATCCCGGTCCCGGGGGATTATGACAGGGATGGTAAATGCGAGCCGGGCATCTTCCGGGCCGGTTCGGGGCTCTGGGCGATCCGGGGAGTGACCCGGGCAAATTTCGGGGCCCGCGGCGACCGGCCGGTCCCCGGGTATTACCGGGGAAACGCCGCCAAGAATATCGCCGTGTTCCGCCCCTCGACAAGCCTGTGGGCGATCCGGGGAGTAAGCCGGATTTATTTCGGCGACGGCTCCGATTGGCCGGTTCCGGCTGATTACTCCGGGGACGCAACGGATGAGACCGCCGTCTTCCGTTCCGCCGCCGGTCTCTGGGCGGTCCGGGGGGTGACCCGGACATATTTCGGTGATGAAGACGACCGGCCGGTCGGAGGAGACTTCAGCGGCACGGCCGCCGTGGATATCGGGATCTTCCGCGAGACTTCCGGATTGTGGGCGATTAAAGGGGTGTCCAGGGTTTATTATGGCCGGGCGGAAGATCTGTCGCTGGGAGCTCCCCCCCCTCGCCGGCTGACCCCGACACCCACCATCACGCCTCCAGGGTATAAGACTCCTACTCCGACTCCATCAGTCATACCGACCCTGACTCCTCCAGGTTACCGGACCCCGACCCCTTCCCCGTCTCCCACCAGCTCTGCCACTCCCACACCAACGCCCACCATTACGCCCGGCACCTTCGATTTGGAGGGCACGCTGGATGCCGGATCCCCGATCTGGTCGCTCTGGGCCGACGACTTCTGTCTTTATGCGGGTCTGGGCAACGGCTCGGTCGGTATCTGGAACCGGGGTACGTATCCGGCAGATTTCTCGCTGGAGACCATTCTTCCCGGCGCCGGCGGTGATGAAATGATCTACGGCCTGACCGGTTATCCGGAATCCCCTTACCGGCACCGGCTTTACGGCGCCAGTTCCAAGGGGCTGGTATATGTCTGGGAGTATCAGCCGGAGGGGAGATGGGAAAGGCTGACTTCCATCGACCAGTCTTCGCACAGCGGGATGAATTCGGTGGCGGCGGACAATCTGCACTTCGCCGCCGCCAGCAACAACGGGTTGCTTTATGTCTGGAATTCAGCCGATCTCAGCCGTCAGACCTCGCTTAATCGGGCGGCGGGGCCGGCCCTCTCGGCCAGCTTAAACGATGATTACATCCTGGGCGGGTTTTACGATGGAGCGGTCGCCTTCTGGGATCAAAGCGACTGGAATCTCACCGCCGTTCCCGCCTCCTCCGACCCGATCTGGGCGACCGAGTTAGATGACTATTATTTCTACGCCGGGGGTTCCTCCCCGGTCTTGACCGCTTGGGCCAACCCCACCGCCGCCGCCCTGACCGGCGAGACCTCCCCCGGTCCCGTCGAAAGCCTCAGTTCCGACCGGCGGAGGTATATCTCCGGGGTCGGGGATGAGGGAAATCTCTATGTTTGGCTGACCAGCGATCTTTCTCTCTGGACCGTTTCTTCCGGGTCAGATGAGCCGCTCTATGCCGTCTTCGCCGACCGTTACAACACCGGCGATGATTATACCCATTATATTTATGGTGGCGGAAAGGACGGCACAATTTATTTCTGGCTGGGCATGCGGACTCCCCCGCCCAGCCCCACCCCCACTCCTGAAGGCTATAAGACGGTCACCCCGACCCCTTCCCCGACACCTTCAACTACGCCAACCGTGACCTCGACCACGACCCCTGCGTACTGCAGCACTCCTCTTGAGATTAGTGATTTGACAGATTTGAATATTAACCAGACCCGGTCGAGTGAAACTTGCGGTTGGTATTATGACATTACCCAGGCCGATGCACCGGATTCATCTACCTTCGGATTTATCTGCGATAATGAAAATTCATACTGGGATCATGGAACCTATCCTTTGCAGCCGGTGGCGGTTCGGATCCATTACTTTGAAGATGATGTAACTATTATTGCCGGCGATTACATAACCCTGACCTACGATTCCGGGGCTACATTGGATGTTGTCCTGCCGGATATAAGCGGTTCTTTGCTCGATGTGTATTACTTTATTGGCGAAGACGGTTCGACTTTTACCGATCGCTGGCTCTGCCAGACCGCGGCCGATGCCACTCTGAAAACTGGATTCCAGTCAGATACAACTGCCGCAGCTCTCCGGCCTTTAAGCACGGTTGTTCCGACCGAGTCGCCCACCCCGGTTCCCGGTTTGGAAGAAGGGGTGTTCGGCCTGGTGGGGACGATCGAGGTGGGGGCGCCGGTCTGGTCGGTCTGGGCGGACGACCGCTACCTTTACGGGGGGACGGGGGAGGGGGAGGTCTATATCT
>JAXGWO010000007.1:0-83725 GCA_040773245.1 PVC group bacterium | reverse complement strand
TTGAAACCCAGGTCAATTTGTACTTTCATATCCTTGCCCGCTCCTTTTTTGATCTTCCCGATCGGTTGCTTTCTTCTGAAAGCAACATAAAGGAGCGGGCACTTTTTTTTCAAGCAGGCATCAACATTTGAACGGTATTAAACTCTCGTTTCTGTGGTAAAGGAGATAGAGTTCTACAAGATCCAAAACGGGAAATACCCTCAGTACTTGAAGGATATTGAACCCAAAGGCAAACCGCAGGGGTTTGTCTCGATCTATGATGTCAGCCAAATACGGCTGGGTGACAAGGAGCCAAAGCTCTTCTATTACGAACTGGTCAACGGAGGCACCAACTACTACCTCTTTTCTGTCGGATCTGACGGAAAGCCCTTTACTAAAGACGACGTGTATCCCGTTCTGGATGAAAGTCAGATGAAGCATATTGGATATGTACGACCAGACAACCAGCAACTTGAGACTACCGATGTCCCGCGAGGTAGATCATCGACTCCTCAGCCGTAACACACCCCTCCCTACTGATTCCGGGAGGGTGATTTGGGGGATAACCAAAAACCACTGCGCTAATCCATTCCTAGGGAGATTGTGTTGAATATTTGGATATGCAATGAAAAAGAAAACTAAAGAATTAATAGTAAGGATTACTTGGGGTATTATTGGAATACTACTTATTCTTGTGGGGGTATATTCTCTTCACAAGGGACATTTCCATTATTATAACTATTGGGGTGGAGCAGTATTTGCCCCTTACGCTATCTTTGGCGGTATTTTGATCTTATTGCTTGTAATCTTTAAATGGATAAAGGCAAAAAATATTTTATAACCAGGCTCTTCACCTGACTTGTAACCCTCAAAGGAGCATACGATGAAGAAAGCTATCCTGATTGTCAGCTGTCTCGTCTTCCTGCACTCGGTTGCCGAGGCCGAAGAGATAGAACTACCTCACGTCACCGTCCACGGAACGGCGACGAAACAGGTGAAGCCGGATCAGATGATCTGGGCCCTCCAGATCCAGAATACCGGGATGGATATCGAAGACGTGGCTTCCGAGCACACCAAGGCCGTTCAGCAGGTTCTCGGCTTCCTCAAGGATTCCGAGGTGGCCGAGGCGGATACCCAGACCTCGGGGATGCGGTTCAAGGAGAACTGGGAGAGACGCGACGGTTCCCTGGTCAAGGAGGGTTACTACGCCACCACCGAGATCACCTTCCAGGTGAACGACACCTCGGCCTACGAATCCCTGTGGCTCGGCCTGTCGAAATGCCCCAAGGTCACGGTCAAGGGGGTCTATTTCGATTACTCGGAGCGGATCAAAACCCGAAACGAGATGAGAGCGGAGGCGGTCCTCGCCGCAAAGGAGAAGGCGACAGCCCTGGCCGAGACTCTGGGATCGAGGATCGCCGAGCCCCTTCTGATCGAGGAGGAGTTCTCCCCTTCCTACGGGAGGAGCAGCGCTTACAGCAATTTCCTCCAGGTGGAACCGTCGGAGGAAGAAGGTGACGCGGCGGGGCTCGCTCCCGGACGGATAGCCATCAGCGCCCGGGTGCAGGTTGCTTTTCGATTGGTGAGCCCGGGGGATTGAGGGGGATTTGGGGGATCTGGTGGGTCAGGGGGATAACGGGGGGGATTTCCAGACATACAGGCTAAACCGGAAATCCGCTAACCCGTCTGATTCTTCGAGAAGGAGAAGGGCGTCACCCAGTTCTAGGTGTCGCCCTTCGTTTTGGGGGTACACTACTCCCCTACCCCAGATACCCCGTTGTAGCCTCTAAAATCCCCTGGGTGGGGTTAAAATCCCTCAATAGGGGGTTCCCCCTCCCCCTGCAAAGGGAGAAAACCGTTCCCAATACCCGGTTTGCCAACCAATTTCCGGTAGCAAAATCGTAGCATTATGGGAGCATTCCAGGGTACTCCAGACTACTCCAGGTGACGTAACCCCTTACAAACAGCGGATTTTGAAGGGGAGGCGCAATATACGGTTCGAATCCGACCTTCGGCTATTGTTTTGTAACCCGTTTTTTGCTAATGGGTTATGGGCATATTTATATTTTCTTAGCATTATTGTAGCATCAAATCAGTAAGGTTGATATGCCCCACCCGGTTCGAATGTTTGTTCGGGTGGGGCTTTTTTATGTTCGGTTCAAAAACCCGGGGATAGGTCCGTACCTGCCCGAAGAGGATCTTCCCGCCTGACCAAGCCCGGATAACGATATCCGGACTAAGTTGTGTCATCCTGCCGGAATGACTGTCTTATGCTGGGGACAACTCAGGGAGAAAACAGGTTGCTGGAGGGGAGAAACTCAAGGCAGGCTGGTTCAGAGATGCGGGGGATATCTCATCCCTGGCGACCCGATTGACAATCGGTCCGGTTTTCGCGCCAGTTTATGGGCCGTGCAGGTTCGGTTGTGAGAGAACCTGTTGTCGGATTGTTCGAAAACAATCAGGGTGGTCCCCCGACCCAGGGGGACCACCCTTTATTGTGGGCATATTAAACCAGGCTATCTGGTCACCGGAACGTCGCCGGACTTCCCATAATAAACCTTGGTCAAGCTCCGGATCGCCCAGAGGCCGCTTTCCGGCCGGAAGATTCCGATATCATCGGCGAGGTCTCCGCTGTAATCGGCCGGAACCGGCCGGTCGGAGGCAGCCCCGAAGTAGGCCCGGGTGATCGCCCGGATCGCCCACAGGCTTCTTGCGGCCCGGAAGATTCCGGGTTCCCAGGTGCCGTTCCCGTCGTAATCCCCGGGAGCGGGGTAGTCGCCGGCGATCCCGAAATAGATCCGGGTCAGGGAACGGATCGCCCAAAGCCCGGAGTAGTAACGGAAGAGGGCGATGTCCTTCATACCGTCACCGTTGTAGTCTCCGGGGACGGCGGCGTCGCTGGCGGCCCCGAAGTAAGCCCGGGTAAACCCGCGAACCGCCCAGAACCCTGCAGCCGGCCGGAAAATTGCCGGGTCGGCAGTCCCGTCGCCGCGGTAATCCCCCGGGACCGGTACGTCAGCTGAGCTTCCGAAGTAAATCCGGCTGACCCCCCGGAGCGCCCAGAGCCCGGAGGCAGGCCGGAAGACGGCGATATCCGTGATCCCGTCGCCGTTGTAATCGGCGGAGGCCGGACGATCGTTCAGCCCCCCGAAGTAGGCCCGGGTGACTCCGCGCACGGCCCACAAACCCAGGTTGCTCCGGAAGATCGCGATGTCCGAGGTGCCGTCGCCATCGTAGTCGCCGGAATCGACCGAGGGCAGGAACGGCGTCGGGCTGGGGTGGGGGCCGGTAAAATACCCGCAGGTGACGGCCTCGTAGTCGGTTCCGTGGGTGAGCGTTCTCGGGTTGCAGAGATGTGCGTTGGTCTTGTCAACCTCCCAGAGCTTGTCGTTCTGTTCGATCAGGGTCTTGTTCCCCGTAACCGCCCAGAGAGTGCCGTCGCAGCCGAAGCCGAGACCTTCGACGTCATTGATATCCTTGCCTGCAATTGGGCAGTAGGTGTGGCCGATGTTCTGCACCAGCAACCCGTCGGCCGCGTTGAATATGACCAGGTGGTCGTCATCGCCGCTGTTGTTCTCGATCGCGTAGAGCGTCCCGTCGGAGGGGTCGAAGGCGATGTCGTCAACGTCATTGTGAATCTCCCCGTGGGCAACCACTTCCTGGAGCACGACGTAGTCGTCGCCGTTGAACGCGCCGGGGATGTGCTTCCCGGTCGCCAAGTCCACCTGGACCATAAGGTCGTTATCGCCCTCCTTGCGGACCGTGACGTAGAGGATGCCAGTATAAGGGTGGAAGGACATCCCGTCGCAGTCGATGAACTCCTGGTAACCGTGGGCGCCGTTCCCGGAACCGATGTTGTAGGGGGAGATAGGGTCGAAGATTCCGGTCACCTGATCGATTGTCCCCAGGCGGGCGTAGTTTACCGCGTAAAGTTCCCCAGTCGGGTCGTGGTAGGCGATGGTCTCGATCCCGGTGGTTCCGGTCGAGGTCCCGATGTTGGTCTCGTTGGTGTCGGGGTCGAAGTCATAGGGATCGACCAGGATGAGCAGGTTTTCTCCGCCGCTACCGTAGCCCCCCTGGGGCACCACGTAGCAGCGGCAGGCCGGTGTCGCGGTGGGGGCCGGCGTCGGCGGCACGGTGGGGGCCGGGGTCGGCGGCACGGTGGGGGCCGGGGTCGGCGACACGGTGGGGGCCGGCGTCGGCGGCACGGTGGGGGCGGGCGATGGGGTCGCCGACGGAGGCGGGGACGGCGTCACCGACGGAGAGGGCGTCGTACTCGGGGTCGGGGTGACCGAAGCCGTGGGAGTGGGGGTGGGCGTCGGGGGTTCTTCAACCGGCTCGCAGAGCCACCGGTCGGCGTAGGTCGCTCCGTCCAGCCCGATGAAATAGTAGGTGTCGACCGTCCCGCTCAGAGGCGGCGGGTACACTTTAACCATCTGGCCGCCGTCATAGGTAACCGTGAGGTAGTCGCCTTCCAGAATGGCGATCGGCTCGCTCAGGCTGGTGAAGAGAACGGCCACCGGCTGCAGGGGATAATCGGTCTGGTCGGCGAACGTGTTGGCGTTGTCGTCCACCGAACCGTAGACATCGGTCCCCGGCGCTTCCGCCCGGGTGATGCTCCAGCTCCACCCGGTCCCCGACGCCGCACGGGGGATCGCGATCTGGAGATCTTCCAGGTCGTTGATGAGCAGGAGTTCCTCGCAGTAAGCCGGCGTGGGCGTGGTACTCGGAGTCACCGAGGCGGTTGGCGAGGGCGTGACGGAAGAAGTCGGCGTCACGCTCGGCGTCGGCGTCACCGACGGTGTCGGGGTTACGGATGGCGTCGGCGTCACCGATGCGGTCGGGGTCGCTGAAGGTGTCGGGGTAACTGAAAGCGTCGGCGTCACGGACGGAGTCGGCGTGACCGAGGGCGTTGGCGTAACCGATGGCGTTGGCGTTATGGATGGAGTCGGAGTCACGCTCGGCGTCGGAGTCACGGACGGAGTCGGCGTGACTGAGGCGGTCGGGGTGACGGACGGAGTCGGCGTCACGGACGGGGTCGGCGTGACTGAGGCGGTCGGGGTGACGGACGGAGTCGGCGTCACGGATGGAGTCGGGGTGACCGATGCCGTCGGTGTCACGCTCGGCGTCGGCGTCATTGAAGCAGTCGGGGTGACAGAAGGGGTCGGAGTTACTGACGGTGAGGGGGTTGACGTAGGGGGCGGGGTTGGGGGGACCGAGGGTGTTGCCGTTGGTGTTACACTCGGGGTCGGCGTTACGGATGGGGTTGCCGATGCCGTCGGAGTTGGGGTCACGGAAGGGGTCGGCGTAATCAGGTCCGCGCAGGTGCTCAGCAATACCATTGTAATGTCCCCGGTTTCGATCGGGCGCGCGGCGTCGTTGGTCCGGTGGCGGAGAAAGGCCTGGTGAGATCCGGCGTGGTGCAGACCGCTCAATCCGAAGAGACCACCCTCCGGGTGGTCATCGTCCTGGACGAGCTGCATATGATTGATCTCGCAGACGGTGACCCCTTCGATCTGCATATCAAAGAAGGGGGACCGGTTGTCGCTGCTGGTTCCCGGAATCCGGCAGTCAAAGCTGGAAGCGAGGAACAGAGGATGATCCCCGGAGGTAACGGTGAGGTTCACCTCGCTTTCGGGAATGTCGGTCAGAATGGTGTAATCGGTGTAGACGTAACCGTCATAGAGGGTCTGAGCGCTGGGGAGAACCGCGTCGGGTGCCCCGGCCGAGCTGAGAGCGAGGCCGGTGATTGTCCCGTCGAAGGTCCGGACCTGGCGCCCGGCGGTGTCGGTCCGGTGCCAGAGCGAAACGTTGTAGGTACCCGCCACCAGGGGATCGCTCAGGCCCTGCAGGAGAACCGTGCCGATATCGGATATGCTGCCCATAAATCGGTCCAGGGGTTCACCGATGACGGCGGAGTCTTCGATCCGGATTTGCCACTGGCCCTGCCGGTCGGCGGCGGGGGGAATCGATATGCAGCTGATAACCGCGGAGGCGAAGATCCGGCCGGAGGTATCGAGCGTAACGTCAGCTTCCAGACCCGTGACCTTGCTGTAGCTCGTCCCCACGGTTTCGACCCCGGTTTCCCCCAGCGTGCCCACCCCGTAGTTGAAGTCATAGATCCCGTCAACCGTGGTCAGGGGAAAGGCGATCATATCCGCGGTGTGGGTGACGATCGGCTTGGCCGGAAGGTTGGAGGCGGAGCGCAGGATGATGGTGTGAGGACCGGCGGTCTGCTGATCGAAGATGTTGACGCAGCCGAGGATACCGTGGTCATTGTCGTCGGCCAGGTAGCGCGAAAGGGACTGGCTGGTCCAGGTTCCGTCCATCATCAGGTCCCAGGTGCCGGTGGTGGCGCCATTGATGGGGTGGGTACCGAAGGAGCAGTAAACGGCGATAGCGGTATCATCGACTGGCTGATTGATCGTAATCTCGAGGCCGGTGGGCACCAGTGCCGTACTGTCGGTCTGGGATGAGTCAAGGGAGGCGTGCTCGGCCCCGAGACATATCCCCTGTCCCGGAGTCGGCGTGGGCGAAGAAGCCCCCGGTGTCAGCGTCGGGGATGCCGTCGGGAGAGGGGTCAGGATCGCCGTCGGCGCGACGCTGGGAGAGGTGCTGGGAGTGGCGGCGGGGGTGAGAGTCGGGGTGGGGGTGGCGGTCTGGGCCAAGAGGTGTCCGGCGCAGATCAGGAGCAAAATGACAACAACCGCGGCTGTTGTTATCTTCATCTTCATCTCCTCGGTTGAAACTTCGGTTATCTCGATGCTGGTTGTAGTCTACCCTTATGTGGAAAAGGGGGTAGGTTCGTTTTCTCCTTTATTCTGACTTTTTTCTACCATCGGGTTTCAACGGAGTTCTTCGGCCGTTGCCGGCGATGGTTGGAGAGTTTTCTCAAAAGAAAAGAGCGGCCTCTCTGAGCCGAGGAGCCGCTCTTTAAACTGCCTGAAGGAACTTCAGTCTACCCGGTCACCCTCTCTTTTGCCTCCATTCCGCCATCCAGCAATAAAGGACCGGGACCAGGATCATATTGGAGAGGGTGGCCGTTATCAGACCGCCCACGGTCGGGGCCGCCATCGGCCTCATCACCTCGGACCCGGTTCCCGAAACCAGCATAATCGCGACCAGGGCCAGGGTGGTGGTGGCGGCGGTCATCATCGCCGGGCGGATCCGCAGCAGTCCCCCCCGGAGAACGGTCTGACGGATTTCGGCCGCCGAGGCCATCTCTCGTTTCCGGAAGAGATCGTCGAGGCAGGAGACCAGGACCACCGCATTGTCGGTCGCCACGCCGAAGAGGGCGATAAAACCGACCCAGACCGCCACGCTCATCTTGAAGCCCAGGACCCACATCAGCAGGATTCCTCCGATCAGGGAAATGGGGAGACCCGTTGAGACGACCAGGAGCGAACGGCCCGACCGGAAGGCGATGTAGAGAAGCAGAAGGATAATAAAGAGGGCCACCCAGAGCGTTCCCACCTCTCCCCCCCAGATGCGCCATCCGAAAATCCTCCGGCTGGCTTCCTGCTCCGACTCCCACTGCCCGCTCCAGGTAATGTAATAACCGGGCGGGAGCGGGATCTTCTCCCGGACCGCCCGCTGGGCCTGCTGGACGAAATCAACCACCCCGGCCACCTCGGGATCGACGGTGATGAATACCCGGGCATAGGGGGTGGTATTCTCGCTTCCGATCATCGCCGGCCCGGTGACTTTTTTCAGGTCCGCGACCTGGGAAAGAGGGATCTGCGCTCCCCTCGGGGTGGAGACCAGGATCCTTTTCAGCGCCTCGATGTTATCCCGGAGCTCGCGGGGGTACCGCATCCGGATGGGATAGCGTTCCCGGCCTTCGACCGTGGAAGTGATATTTTTCCCCCCGACGGCGATTTCAATGATGTTCTGCACGTCACCCAGCCGGACGCCGTAACGGGCCGCCCGCCGTCGGTCGATCTCGATCTCGAAGTAAGGCCGATTGCCGATCCGCTCTGCATAAGGGGCGACCGCCCCCGGTATCTCGGCAACTACTTTCTCGACCTCGATGGCGATCTCTTCAATCTTCCCCAGGTCATCCCCGAAGACTTTTACCCCCACCGGGGTTTGAATCCCGGTGGCCAGCATATCAATCCGATTCCGGATGGGCTGGGTGACGATATTGCTCACCCCCGGTATCCGGAGCTCCGACCCCAGCCAGATCCGGTTGATTAATTCCTCCCTGGTCAGGCGGCGGGCGGGCCAGATCTCCTTCAGGATGGACCCGACCAGGGGAATTTTCGTGTACCAGCGATCATTGGCGACCCGCCGCGGCCATTCATTTTCCGGCTTGAGACTGACGATGGTCTCGATCATAACAACCGGCGCCGGGTCGGTTGGGGTTTCCGCCCGGCCCAGCTTCCCGACGGCGCCGGCCACCTCGGGAAACTCTCCGGCCAGGATAATATCCTGGGTCTTCATAATCTCCATCACCTGCGTCAGGGAGGCCCCGGGCAGAAGCACCGGCATAAGAAGAAGGTCCCCCTCGTTCAGGGGGGGCATAAATTCCCGTTGGATACGGGGAGCGATGGCGACGCCCAGAGCCAGGACCACCGCGGCGGCAACGATGGGTACCCATTTATGATCCAACGACCAGGAGAGGACCGGCCGGTAGATCTTTTTCAGGAACCGGGACATCCGGTTCTCTTCCGCCGGTTTCAGCCGCCCGCGCAGGAGAACTGAGGCCAGAACCGGCAGCAGGGTAAGCGCGATAATCGCCGCTCCGACCATCGCAAAGGTCTTGGTGAAAGCCAGCGGCCGAAAGAGGCGCCCCGACTGGCCGAGAAGAGAGAAGACCGGAATGAAGGAGACAATGGTGGTCAGGAGCGCGAAGAGAACCGGCCGCCCGACCTCCCGGGCGGCGGCCAGACAGACATTGATCCGTTCCCCGCCGGCCAGCTTGCCCCCGGCCTCCACCCCGGCCTCCGCCAGTCGCCGGTAGATGTTCTCCACCATCACGATGCCGGCGTCCACCATCACCCCGATCGCGATCGCGATCCCCCCCAGACTCATTATGTTAGAATCGACCCCGATCAATTTCATCAGGATGAAGGAGATCAGGACCCCGACCGGGAGGACCAGGGAAACGATCAGGCTGGAGGCGAAATGGAGGAGAAAGATCCCGATCACCGCGACGGTGATCGCGATCTCCAGGATCAGGGCATCCCGGAGAGTGGCCACCGCGCGGCGGATCAGTCCGGTCCGGTCGTAGAAGGGGACGATCCGAACCCCCGGGGGAAGACCCGGGGAAAGTTCCCCGATCTTCTCCTTCACCCGCCCGATGACGGTAAGGGGGTTCTCGCCGTGGCGCATTACCACCACACCGCCGGTCACCTCCACCCCGCCCCGGTCCAGGGCGCCCCGGCGGAATTCCGCCCCCAGCTGCGCGGTGGCGACATTCTTGACATATATCGGCACTCCTTGATGGGCCCCGACCACGACATCCTCGATGTCGGAGATCGATTTAATGAAGCCGATCCCCCGGACGATGAACTCAACCCCTCCCTCCTCGAAAACCTTGGCTCCGACGTCGATATTGGACCGGGCCAGGGAGTTATAAACGTCGGCGAGGCGGATACCGTAGGCGCTGAGCTTGTTGGGATCGACATCCACCTGATACTGCCGGATATAGCCCCCGACACTGGCCACTTCGGAGACCCCGGCCACCGAATTGAGGGCGTAGCGTATGTACCAATCCTGGAGGGAGCGGAGCCGGCCGAGATCGTAGGTGGAATAAACCAGTTCCCGGCCGTCGATCGGGCAGCGGCCGGGACCGGGCCGGGTCAGGTTGTCCGTCTCCTTTAGGAGCCGGTCGGGGAGCGTCTCCAGGAGCCGTCTCCGGTCTTCTTCGGTCAATCTCCCGTCATCATCGAACTTGAGTTCCGGATGTTCGGGGCAGAAGTACCCGTTCTCCACCGTATACCAGAAGACCTGGCCGACGGCGGTGGCATCGGGGCCCAGCACCGCCGTCACCCCCGGGGGGAGGTCCTGCTGAGCGTAGTTGAGTCGTTCGAGGACCCTGGTCCTGGCCCAGTAGTAATCGGTCCCGTCCTGGAATATGATGTTCACCATCCCGAAACCGAAGGCCGAGGAGGAACGGACGGTTTTGACTTTCGGGATCCCGAGCAAGTTGGTGGTGAGGGGATAGATAATCTGGTCTTCGACGTCCCGGGGACTCCGTCCCGGCCAGTCGGCGAAGACGATCACCTGCAACTCGCCGATATCGGGGATGGCGTCAACCGGTGTGTTCAGCATCGACCAGATCCCGGCGCCCACAATCAGGAGATAGGCTGCGAGCACCAGGAGCCGGTTTTTCAAACACCATTCTATTAATCTGCCGATCACGATCAATCCTCACGCCTGATCTTATCCAACCACGGGATCAAGCATATTTCCGGGGCGATGGGGTGGCGGGGGCCGGCATATGAAATGAATCGGGGTAATGTTAATGATGTTGATGGCCGGGCACGGCCGGAGTTTCCTGATCCCCCAGGGCGCCGCCGTACGCCGCGGCCGCGGCACCGGTCAGCTGGCTCTGGGAATCCAGCAGGAAGTTCCCCCGCGTCACCACCGCCTCCCCTTCACTCAGGCCGAAGAAAACCGGGTAATACGGCTCAGCCGGTCCGTCGGTAGCCGCAAAGGCTTCCGGACCGAGGGTCACGACCCGGGCCCGGTACTTTCCCTCTCCCTCATCCACCCAGACGATATCTCTTCTGCCGGTATTCAGAACCGCGCTCTTCGGGATGGCGAGCGGCGGCTTCTCCTCTTCGGGGACGACTATTTCTTCTACCAGGACCATCCCGCACTCCGGGCAACGGCCCGGTTCCGACCGGGGTTCGATACAGCCCATCGGGCAGGCGTAACGCACCGGGCGGATCATCTGGCTCTCCACCTTGACCGTTTCCATACCGCAGCGGGGACAGGGGCCCGGTTGTTCCGCCACCGCTTCCGGATGCATGGGACAGATATATTTTCCCTCCAGCTCGGGATCAAGCAGGAGCCCGAACTCCCCCAGGGGCACCCGGATACGGGCATTGACGTACATCTCCGGCTTGAAGCGGAGGTCCGGGTTGGGCAGGTCGACCCTCACGCCGGCGGTCCGGGTTTCCGGATCAAGAAAGGGCTCGATGAAGACGATCCTGCCCCGAAAGACTTCGCCGGGGAAGGCGGGGGTGGTGATCTCGACTTCCTGATAAAGCCGGACCCAACCCAGCTCGTATTCATAAATGTCGATCATTATCCAGAGGCGGGAAAGATCGGCGACCCGGTAAATTGCTTCGCCTTCCTTGACGTACATCCCTTCCAAGGCGTTTTTGTGGATCACTGTTCCCCCGATCGGCGAAAAGACGGTGATATGATCCTCGACCCGGCCTTCGCTTTCCAGGTGAGCGATCTGTTCCTCGGTCAAACCCAGGCGGAGAAGCTTGCGGCGGCCGGCGGCGAAAAGTTCCTCCGCCCCGGGATAAGCCTCGCCGCCGCGGCGGGACGCCTTGAGCGAAAGCAGGTATTCCTCCTGGGCGATAATCAGCTGCGGACTGTAAATGGAGACCAGGTGTTCCCCCTTCTTCACCGGAACGCCGGTAAAATCGACAAAGAGGCGATCGATCCTCCCTCCCGCCCAGGCGGAGACCAGAGCCGTTTTCCCTTCGTCGTAGGTGATGGTTCCCACCGTGTAGATTTCCTTGAAGAGGGGGATCCGCCTTACCTCCGTGGTCTCGATCCCCGCGAGGCGGCGTTGGCGGCCGCTGATCGCCAGGCCGGCGCCGAGTTCCCTTCCCGGCTCCTCACCGTCGACCTCCGGCGAGGCGGACACGGGCACCAGGTCCATCGAGCAAATCGGACACTGGGTGTTTCCCTCGTCGTACTGACGAAGGGAGATATGCACCGAGGGATGCATCCCGCAGGTCCAGTATTCAATCTTCGCCGCCGACGGGGCATTCATAATATGTTTGGGCTGGTCGTCCTCGCCCAGGCCGGAAGAAGGTAGAGTCAAGAACATCCCGCCGCCGGCGATTATGACCAGCGCAACGACCGCTATGAACGGTATCCTGTTCATATTTTATTCGCTCCCTGAAAGTTCAATTCACTCAGGCTGCATTGCCGGCGATCGGGGTTCTGGGGTAGCGTCATCGAGCAAAGGCTTCCCCACCGTTGACTCCAGTTCCGCCAGGTACTTCCGGGTATCCGCGACAACCTGCAGGTAAGCCAGGCGGGCCTCCAGGAGCCGTTTCTCGCTTTCGAGAAGATCGAGGAAATCCGTCTTCCCGGTTTCATAGGCCGCCCGGTCGGCCTGAAAAACCCTCTCGGATTGGGGGATGATGCTATCCCGGTAGAGCTGGAGCTGTTCGCGGGCGGAGATGAACCTGAAATAGCGGTCCTTGACCTCGAAGACAACCTCGGCATTCTCCCTCTGAAAATCATCCCGCGCGGTCTGGAGCCGTTCGGCAGCTTCCCCGACCGCGGACTGTTTCTTTCCGAACCAGAGCGGGAGATTGATCCCGGCCATTACCATCCAGGCGTCCTGGCCGGCGTCGGGACCGGCCGTCTCTCCGTCGCCGATCTGGAAGTACTGAACCCCCAGGGTGACATCGGGGATATATCTGCGCCGGGCGAGACTGAGGCCGGTCCGGGCCATTTCCGTGAGGTGAGCCCGGGCGCGCAGACGCGGGTTTTCCCGCGCCGCCGTTTCCAGCAGGTCTTCCAGGGAGAACGGGAGGCGCCCGGCGGCGATCTCCGCCGGGGCGGCGAGGGGAGAAGAAGGCGCCCGATCGAGAAGCCGGTTGATCAGGGCGGCCAGAACCTGCCGCCGCTGCTTGAGGAGCAGCCGTCGATCCTGCAGGCGGGAGAGGGCAAGCTGGCCCTTGAGCACGTCCTGAAGATCGGCACCGGCAGCGGCGTACTTAGACTGCCCGGCCGCCGTGAGATCTTTTAGCACCTCCTCCTCATCGGCCGTAACTCGCAGCGCCTGCTCCACCCACCAGAGGTCATAATAAGCGGTCCTCAGCTCGGTCACCACCTTCCAGGTGACGGTTAAGACAGTCGCCCGGAGCGAATCGGCCTGCTGCTCCGCCATATCGCCCTTCAGGGACAACTGTCCCCCCAGGGGAACCTTCTGGCTGAGCTGAAATATCTGCTTCTGGGGTCCGACCCGGGTCTGGATACTTTCCCCGAAGTAGCCGTAGGTGAAGAGCGGATCGTCCAGACCGGAAACAGTCCCGGCCCGATAACCCTCGGCCGCCGCCTGAGATCGCGCCGCCTTGATCTCGGGATTCTTCTCCAGCAGCTCTTTTTCCAGATCTTCGAGTCGCACCGGTTCTCCGCTCGGTACCGCGGCAACCGGACAGAGAAGACTCAATGCCGGAATCAGGAAATACGCGGATAGCTGCGCAGCCTTCATCAACACTATCCCTTCTCCGGAAATAGTTTATTGTTTGTCTATACTTCCGAACACACTCATTATTTTTAAATATATACCATTTTAGAGAAGCGCGCGCCGCCTGTGAAGCCCGGTGGCTCCGACGGGATGAGGAGGGGAAGGCCGCCCCAGGCGTAAGCGAGCATCACCCGGATAACGGCGGATCTCGTCCAGCGTAAGATCCCCTATCCGCTCGACCCGGCCGCAGATCGCTATCGCCGCGTCCGCGCGCATAATCGTCCCTCCAGTTGAAAAGATACCTGTTATTACAATCCCGGCGTGGGCTAAGCTCAATTGGCTGCCTCCCCTTTTTTCTGACTATTTTCTACTTGCCTGCCCACAATCCCCGTAAGTAAGACAAGCCCTTGTTGCGGGCTTTACCCTCCCAACCGAGGGGAGAACTTTTCGGGCGGGCAATTGCAGAGAAAGCACCTCTTATGCCCTATAATATTCTCCTGGTGGATGACGATGCCGATCTCTTGGAAGAACTGGGCGATTCCCTGGGTGCGGCTGGAGCTGTACTACAGCAAATTATGCAATCAAAGGTGATCTCGCGGGATCTCCCCACCCGGGGCCAATGCGGGTGGGGATTTTTTCGCTCCGACTCCGGATGGGGAAGCCTGAACCGGAAGAGATACGGTCAGAGCTGACGGAGGAATCCATCGATGCTCTCGGCCGCCCGGCGGCCGGAGGCGATGGCCGTCGCTACCAGGGAAGGACCTTCGGCGCAGTCGCCGGCGGCGAAGACCCCGGGGAGGGAGGTGGAGCAAACCTGTCCGGCCGGGATCAGGCCCCGGCCGTCCCGGGCCAGGCCGAGTTCCTCCAGCAGCGGATCGGGGCCGGCGGCGGAGAAGCCCAGGGCCAGGAGGACCAGTCCGGCGGGGATCTCGAACTCGGAGCCGGAGACCGGCCGCGGCTCTCCCTTGTCTTCCGGCCACTCCAGTTTCACCGCCCGCGCCCCGGCCACCGCCCCCCTCCCGATGAACCCGGTGACCGAGACCGACCAGAGCCTCTCGCAGCCCTCCTCGTGGGAGGAGGCCGCGCGGAGGATCCGGGGCCACTCCGGCCAGGGGTTGCCGTCCGGGCGGCTCTCCGGGGGCCGGGGGAGGATCTCGACCTGGACGATCCGTCTCGCCCCCTGGCGCCGCGCCGTCCCCACGCAGTCCGCCCCGGTGTCCCCGCCCCCGAGGACCAGGACGTCCCGGCCACGGGCGGAGACCGGGTCCCCGGGGGCGGACTCTTCGCCGCCGAGGAGGCGGTTCTGGGCGGCGAGGTAATCCAGGGCGAAGCGAATTCCGGCCAGTCCGCGGCCGGGGACGGCGAGGTCGCGGGGGGTGCGGGCCCCGGAGGCGATCAGCACGGCGTCAAAGGCCCGGCGGAGGTAACGGCCGGAGAGGTCGCGCCCCGCCTCCGCCCCGGTCTCGAAGACGACACCTTCCGCCCGCAGCTGGCCGAGCCTCCGGTCGAGGACGGGCTTCTCCAGCTTGAAGTCGGGGATCCCATAGCGGAGCATCCCCCCCGCCCGCCCGGCCTTCTCGAAGACCACCACCCCGTGGCCGCGGCGGGCCAGCTGCTGGGCGGCGGCCAGGCCGGCCGGGCCGGAGCCGATCACCGCCACCCGCCGGCCCGACTTCACCGGGGCCGGCCGGGGCCGGAGCCACCGTTCGGCCGGGACGTGTCCCGGCAACGCCAGCTCGATCTGCCGGATCGACACCGCCGGCGCGGCGAGGGCGATGGTACAGGCCGCCTCGCAGGGGGCCGGGCAGACCCTCCCGGTGATCTCGGGGAAGTTGTTGGTGGAGTGGAGGACCTCGAGGGCCTCCGCCGCCAGGCCGAGCCGGACCAGGCGGTGGATCTCGGGCAGCCGGTTGGCAAGCGGGCAGCCCAGGGCGTGGCAGAAGGGGACCCCGCAGTCGAGACAGCGGCCGGCCTGGCGGGCGGCCTCCGTTGCGGAGAGGCGGCCGGCGAACTCGGCAAAATCCCGGACCCGCTCGGCGGCCGGACGGGAACGGGGATCCCTCCGTTCGATGGTCAGGAAATTGCCGTTGGCGGGTCTCCCGCTCTCCCCGTTCACTTGAAGACCTCCTCGGTCGCCGAGACGGTATCCCCGCCGAGATCCTCCCGCAGCCGCATCCGCTCCAGGGCCTTCCCGTACTCGATCGGCATCACCCGGACGAAGAGGGGGAGGCGGGATTCCCAGTTGGCGAGCAGCCAGCGCGCCCGCCCGCTCCCGGTGAGGGCGAGGTGCCGCTCGATCAGCCCCTTCAGCCTCCCGGCGTCCTCCGCGCTGAAGACGCTCTCCAGGTTGACCATATCCAGGTTGCAGCGGGTGTCGAAGAGTTCGGTCTCGTCGTAGACGTAGGCCGTCCCCCCGCTCATCCCGGCGGCGAAGTTGTTGCCGGTGGGTCCGAGGACGACCACCGTCCCCCCGGTCATATACTCGCAGCCGTGGTCGCCCACCCCCTCGACCACCGCCGTCGCCCCGGAGTTGCGGACCGCGAACCGCTCCCCGGCCGTCCCCTGGAGGAAAACCTCGCCGCCGGTCGCCCCGTAGAGGACGGTGTTGCCGGCGATCACGTTGTCGTGGGGCACGAGGTCGGCCCCGGGCGGGGGAACGACGACGATCCGCCCCCCCGACATCCCCTTGCCCAGGTAGTCGTTGGCCTCGCCGGCCAGCCTCAGCGTCAGCCCGGGGGCGAGAAAGGCGCCGAAAGACTGCCCGGCGGAACCGGAGAACGAGATGGTGACCGTGTCTTCGGGGAGACCCGCCGGCCCGCGGCGATGGACGATCTCCCCGCTCAGCCGGGCGCCAAGGGCCCGGTCGACGTTGGTCACCGGGTAGCTCAGGGCAACCCTCTCCCCCCTCTCCAGCGCTTCCCCCAGGTCGGCGAGGATCCGGTCATCGAGCATCTTCCCGGCCGGCCGGGGTTCCCGTCGGCCGCCGGGCCGGAAGCCGCCCGGGGCGGGGGCGAGGAGGCGGGAGAGGTCGACCTTCCGGGCCTTGGGGTCTCCCTCCGGCGGCGACCAGGAGAGGCGGTCGCTCCGCCCGGTCATCTCCGCGACCGACCGGAAGCCGAGGGCGGCCATCGTCTCCCTCAGGTGCCGGGCGAGGAAGCGGAAGAAGTTCTCCAGGTGTTCGGGCCGCCCGGTGAAGAGGGCCCGGACCGCCGGGTCCTGGGAGCAGATCCCGGCCGGGCAGAGGCCGAGGTGGCACTTCCGGGCCATCACGCAGCCGAGGGAGACGAGGACCGCGGTGCCGAAGCCGAACTCCTCGGCGCCGAGGAGGGCGGCGACGACGACGTCCCGGGCGGTCCGGAGCTGGCCGTCGGCCTGGAGGCGGACCCGGCCGCGGAGCCGCCCCGCGGCCAGGGCCTGGTGGGTCTCGGCCAGCCCCAGCTCCCAGGGGAGACCGACGTGCTTGATCGCCGTCAGCGGCGCGGCGCCGGTGCCGCCGTCGCCCCCGGAGATCACCACCAGGTCGGCCCCGGCCTTCGCCACCCCGGCGGCGATCGTCCCCACCCCGGCCTCGGAGACCAGCTTGACCGAGACCGCCGCTCCGGGGTTGACCGCCTTCAGGTCGTAGATCAGCTGGGCGAGGTCCTCGATCGAGTAGATGTCGTGGTGGGGCGGGGGGGAGATCAGGGTCACCCCGGCGACGGTGCGGCGGACCCGGGCGATCTCCGCCGTCACCTTGCGCCCGGGGAGCTGGCCGCCTTCCCCCGGCTTGGCCCCCTGGGCGATCTTGATCTGGATCTCGCGAGCGCGCCGGAGATAAGAGGCGGTGACCCCGAACCGCCCGGAGGCCACCTGCCGGATCCGGGATTCGGCCCCGGCCGCCCTATCGTCGGCCTCGCCGCCCTCCCCGCAGTTGCTCCGGCCGCCGAGGCGGTTCATCGCCAGCCCGATCGCCTCGTGGGCCTCCTTCCCCAGGGACCCGAAGGACATCGCCCCGCTGACGAACCTCCGGAGGATCTCCTCTTCCGGCTCCACCTCCTCCAGCGGGACGGGGGCGGCCGGGGTGACGGCCAGCAGCCCGCGGAGCGTCCCGGCCCCGGCCGAGAGCCGGTCGACCTCTTCGGAAAAGGCCAGGTAAGCGGAGTAATCGCCGGACCGGACGGCGTGCCGAAGCCGGGCGATCGCCTCCGGCGACCAGAGATGCCGCTCCCCGCCCCGGCGGAAGTGGAACGCCCCTCCCGGTTCGAGGAGCGGCCGGGTATCTTCCGGAGCGGGGTAGGCCCTTTGGTGCCGCCTGTTCGCCTCTTCAGCGATCTCCTCAAGACCAACCCCGGAGATCCGCGAGACCGTCCCGGTGAAGTACCTCTCCACCACCTCCTCCCCCACCCCCAGGGCCTCGAAGATCTGGGCCCCGGCGAAGGACCGGATGGTGGAGATCCCCATCCGGCTGAAGGTCTTGAGCAGGCCCTTCTTCAGGGCGGTGACGTAGTTCTCGACCGCCTCCTCCGGCCGGACCGGTTCTTCCAGACGGCCGCCCAGAGCCAGCCGTTCGACTATGGCCAGGGCGAGGTAGGGGCAGACGGCCGAGGCGCCGTAACCGATCAGGAGGGCGATGTGCATCACCTCCCGGGCCTCCCCGGTGTCAACCACCAGGCTGCAGGCGGAGCGGAGCCCCTTCCGGATCAGGTGGTGGTGGAGGCCGGAGAGGGCGAGGAGCGAGGGGATGGGGACCCGGTCGGGACCGGCGGACCGGTCGGAGAGGACGATCACGGTCGCCCCGCCGCCGATCTCCCGTTCGGCAGCGGCGAAGATCGAGTCGAGGGCGGATTCGAGTTCCTTCCCTCCCCCGCCGGCGGGGAAGGTGGTCTCGATGGCCGCCGCGGTGATCTCGGGGGTCCGGGCCTGCCGGATCCGTTCCAGCTCCCCCGGGGTGAGGATGGGATGGGGGAGCTTGAGGCGCCGGCAGTGGCCGGGGGTCTCCTCCAGGAGGTTGCGCTCCCGGCCCAGCCAGCCCATCAGGGACATCACCAGTTCCTCTCGGAGGGGGTCGATCGGGGGGTTGGTGACCTGGGCGAAGAGCTGCCGGAAGTAGGAGAAGAGAAGCTGGGGACGGGGGGAGAGGACGGGGAGGACGGAGTCGTTCCCCATCGACCCCACCGGCTCCTGGCCCCGGGCGGCCATCGGGGCGAGGACCATCCGCAGTTCCTCGTCGGTGAAGCCGAAGGCCGCTTCCCGCTCCGGGAGCGAAGCGGGATCGACATCCGGCCCGGCGGCCGGGGACGGGAGCGCGGCGAGTTCGATCCGGTTCTCCCGGACCCACTTCCGGTAGGGGCGGCGCCGGGAGACCCGGGCCTTGATCTCCCGGTCGGGGACCAGCCGGCCCTCGAGCAGGTCGACGATCAGCATCTTCCCGGGCTGGAGCCGGCCCCGCTCCAGGATCGACTCCGCCGGGAGGGGCAGGGCCCCGGCCTCCGAGGCCATCACAACCAGCCCGTCCCGGGTGACGGTGTAGCGGGCCGGACGCAGCCCGTTGCGGTCGAGGGTCGCCCCCAGGAACCGGCCGTCGCAGAAGGCGACCGCCGCCGGCCCGTCCCAGGGCTCCATCAGGGCGGAGTGGTACTCGTAGAAGGCCCGCTTGTCCTCGCTCAGGTGGTAGCGTCCGCCCCAGGCTTCCGGCACGAGCATCATCACCGCGTGGGGAAGCGAACGCCCGGCCCGGACCAGGAACTCGAGCATATTGTCGAAGACGGCGGAGTCGCTCCCGCTCTCGTCGAGGACCGGGAGGAGCCGGGAGATCCCGTCGCCGAAGAGGGGCGAGGCGAGGAGGGGCTCACGGGTCTTCATCCGGTTGATGTTCCCCCGGAGGGTGTTGATCTCCCCGTTATGGGCGAGGAGGCGGAACGGCTGGGCGAGACGCCAGAGAGGAAGGGTGTTGGTGCTGTAGCGCTGGTGGACGACGGCCCAGGAACTCCGGAAGGACTCCTCGGCCAGGTCGGGGAAGAAACGGGGCAGCTGGGTGGCGGTGAGCAGCCCCTTGTAAACGATAGTCCGGGGAGAGAGGCTGGCGACGTGGAAGTCTTCCGCCCCCTCCGCCGGCGCTTCCCGCTCCATCTCCCGCCGGGCCAGGTAAAGGGCGTTCTCAAACCCGTCCCGGCCGACCACCCCCCGACCGACCAGGAGCTGGGCGACGCGGGGCAGGCCGAGCCGGGCCTGCTCGCCCAGGCAGTCGGGCCGGAGGGGCACCTCCCGCCAGCCCAGAACCCGCAGTCCCGCCCGCTCCAGGCAGCCGACGGCCAGCGCCCGGATCCGGTCGGCGGTCTCAGATCTTCCGGGAAGGAAGAACATCCCGGCGGCGTAGTCCCCGCTCGGGGGGAGGTCGATCTCGAGGTCCGCCGCCTGCCGGCGGAAAAACTCGTCGGGGAGCTGGACCATAATCCCGGCCCCGTCCCCGGTGTCCCCGTCGCCTCCGGTCGCCCCGCGGTGCTCGAGGTTCTTCAGGATCTTCAGGCCGTCCTCGACCAGGGAGTGGGAGGGGCGGCCGCCGAGGCGGACGAGAAACCCCACCCCGCAGGAGCCCCGGGCGGACCGCGGGTCGTACAGGCCCGGAGCCGTCCGGCCCGGATCAATTGCTGTTCTCATCGAAGCGGGGTGACAGGTTTCGACAGCCATCGGGCATCGGGATCGGTATCGCTATCGGTATCGCTATCGAGGTCCAAGAACCGGAACAAACCTTCGATAGCGATCCCGATAGCGATAGCGATTGGATAGGGATTGCTCGGTGTTGGTTAGAGGATGGGGAGGTACTCCTCCAGCTCGTGCCGGGAGACGTGGGTCCGGTAGCGGTCCCACTCGATCTCCTTGTTGAGGAGGAACTTCTCGAAGGTATGCTCGCCGAGGGTCTCGCGGAGGAGGGTGCTCTTTCTGGCTTCGGCCAGCGCGCTGTAGAGGTTGCCGGGCAGGGCCCGGATCCCCCGCCGGGCCTTCTCCTCCTCCGGCATCCGGAAGATGTTCTCCTCCACCGGCTCGTCCAGACGGTAATCGCCGTCGATCCCGGCCAGGCCCGCCGCCAGGAGGACGGCAAAGGCCAGGTAGGGGTTGCAGGCGGGATCGGGGGCCCGGAACTCGATCCGGGTCGCCCCCTCCTTCCCCGGCTGGTAGAGCGGGACCCGGATCATCGCCGAACGGTTCCGGGTGGCCCAGGAGTTGTAGACCGGAGCCTCGTAGCCGGGGACCAGCCTTTTGTAGGAGTTGACCCACTGGTTGGTCACCGCCACCACCTCGGCGGCGTGCTTCATCAGGCCGGCGGTGAACTGCCGGGCGAGCTGGGAGAGGTGGTGCGGGTCCCCGCCGTCGAAGAAGGCGTTCTTCTCCCCCCGGAAGAGCGACTGGTGGACGTGCATCCCGCTGCCGTTCTCGGTCATAATCGGCTTGGGCATAAAGGTGGCGTAGACCCCGTTGCGCCGGGCGACCTCCTTGGTCACGAAACGCAGGGTCATCACGTTGTCGGCCATCTGCAGCGCGTCGCCGTGGCGGAGGTCAATCTCGTGCTGGCTGGGGGCGACCTCGTGATGGGTGCACTCGACCCGCATCCCCATCGCCTGGAGGGCGCGGGCGGTGTCCCGGCGGATCTCGGTCCCCCGGTCGGGCGGGGTGAGGTCGAAGTACCCCCCGGCGTCGAGGGCCTCGGGGGCGGATTCGCTCCGGAAGTAGAAGTACTCCATCTCCGGCCCCACGCTGTAGACGTATCCCCTCCCGGCGGCCTTCTTCACCAGGCGCTTGAGCACCTGGCGCGGATCCCCGGGGTGGGGGCGGCGGTCCGGGTCGAGGATGTCGCAGATCATCCTTGCCACCGGGTAGTCGGGTTCGGTCCAGGGGAGGACCCGGAAGGTAGCGGGGTCGGGCATCGCCACCACGTCCGACTCCTCGATCCGGGCGAACCCCTCGATCGAGGAACCGTCGAACCCCACCCCCGACTCCAGCGCCCCCTCGAGCTCGGTCTCCGAGATCTCGGAACTCTTCAGGCGTCCGAGGATGTCGGTGAACCAGAGCTGGATGTGCCGGATGCTCCGCTCCCGGACGGTCTTCAGCACTTCGCTGCCGCGTTCGCTCATATTCCCCTCCTTGCCGTCGCCGGCTGCGGGCGGTTGAATTGCGGTCGCCGGCTTGATAGAGCAAGAGGTGTGCCAGAAAGGCGGAGATAAAAGATAATTGCTTGCCCGGCAGGGGATAATAAATTCCGGGGTCCCGGGGAGAGATCCGGATATCCTACCCCGGCGTAGGATAAACGACGGAAAACCTACCGGCGGGTATTCCGGAGGCGGTCTTACCGGGCCGGGCGGAAACGCCGGGGATCGATCCCGAACTTCCTGACCCGCAGCCCGATCACCCGCTCGGTGAGGCCGAGCTGCCGGGCGGCGCGGGCCAGATTTCCCCGGGAGGACTTGAGGGCGTCAAGGATCATCTCGCGCTCGAGGTTCTCCAGGGCGGCGGCGAGGCCGCCCCCCGGCGGGGTGCCGCTGGCCTCGGCGTTGATGACCGTGGGGGGAAGGTGGTGGCTGTGGATGACCCCGTCGGTGCTGAGAAGGACGGCCCGCTCGATGCAGTTCTCCAGTTCGCGGACGTTCCCGGGCCAGTGGTAGCTCATCAGCACGTCGAGCGCCGGGGTGGAGATCCGCTTGATCGCCCGGCGGTTGGCCCGGGAGTACTTCTCCACGAACCGATCGGCGAGGAGGAGGATGTCGGTCTTACGCTCCCGCAGGGGCGGGATGTAGATGGGGAAGACGTTGAGGCGGTAGTAGAGGTCCTGGCGGAACCGATCTTCCTCGATCAGCCTCTCGAGGTCCCGGTTGGTGGCGGCCAGGAGCCGGAAGTCGGCCCGGAGGGTCTCGGTCCCGCCGACCCGCTCGAACTCCTTCTCCTGGAGGACCCGGAGCAGCTTGATCTGGGTGACCGGGGAGAGGTCGCCGATCTCGTCGAGGAAGAGGGTGCCGCCGGCGGCGAGCTCGAAGCGGCCCTGGCGCTCGCGGATCGCCCCGGTGAAGGCACCCTTCTCGTGGCCGAAGAGTTCGCTCTCGATCACGGTATCCGGCAGGGCGGCGCAGCTGACCTTGACGAAAGGTTTCCCCGCCCGGGGGCTATTGTAGTGAACCGCCTGGGCGACCAGCTCCTTGCCGGTTCCGGACTCGCCCCGGATCAGGACGGTGGCGTCGCTGGGACAGACCTGGGCGATCAGGTCGTAGACCGCCTGCATCGCCCGGGAGTTGCCGATCAGGTTGGCGGGGCGGAACCGATCCCGGAGCTCGCCCTGGAGGCGAAGATTCTCCTCCAGGAGGCGGTCGCGTTCCTCCGAGGCTTCCTGCCGGATCTTCACCGCCTGGGCGATCAGGGAGGCGATGATGGAGAGGAGGCGGACGTCCTCCTCGCAGGAGACCTCCCGGGCGAAGAGCCGGTCCACGCTCAGCGCCCCGACCGCGTCGGGACCGATCTTGATCGGCACGCAGATGAAGGAGATATCCTCCCGCCGCAGGCGCTTGCGGGCCCCGGTCCGGTCGAGGAAGAGCGGTTCCTCGGAGATCCGGGGCACGACCGCCGCCCGGCCGGTCTGGACCACCCGGCCGGTCACCCCCTCGCCCAGCCGGTACTTGCCCCGACGCCGCTGTTCGGGGGAGAGGCCGTAGGCCTCCTCGATGATGATCTCGCCCGTCTCCCGGTTGAGGAGGGTGATGGTGCCCCGAAGCATCCCCATCCTCCGGGCCATCACCCGCAGGACCGGACCCACCACCTCCCGGAGGTCCATACTCCGGTCCAGCGAGCGGCTGATGTCGAAGAGGAGCAGCAGCTCATCCACCTCGCGCCGGGTGGAATCATTTGTTTGTGGCGTGTTCATAAATCAGCTACCCAACCGTGGGGTTGAAGGCCGAATCCTACCAGAAGGTAGGAATATCGCCAGAATAAAAACCGGCGGCGGTTCAGCGGCCCGGCGATCTTCGGAAACGCGGGGCGGTGAAATTGAATTGAAATGGCCGACGGGATAGAATATGGTGTTCGAGTTAACCGAAATCTCCGCCCTGGACCCACTTCAACATCCCTTATTCCGCCCCCCGGCAGCGAATACGCAAACCGGCACAAACGAAAACCTCCGAAACCGATGACAACCCGCAAGAAACTTCTGTTCGGGCTGGTCACGGCCGCCCTGGCCGTTCTTGCCACCCTGCTGGCCGCGGAGCTCGCCCTCCGGGCCGTCCTGGCCGTCGACCGGGCGAGAAAGGGCGACCTCGAGCAGCGGCTGCACCGGTCGAAGGCCAACCTCCCCATCGACGGGCGGAGCGCCGACCTGGGGGGGATCGTCCAGGCCAGCGAGTTCCGGGACGTCGTTTACGAACTGAAGCCGGATATGGACTGCGTCTTCTACAACAAGCCGGTCCGCACCAACTCCCGGGGGCTCCGCAACCGGGAGACCCCGCCGGAGAAACCGGAAGGCGTATTCCGGATCGTCGGGCTCGGCGACTCGGTGATGTTCGGGTGGGGGGTCGAGGCCCGCGAATGTTACCTGGAACAGCTCGAGCGGATGCTCAACGAACTGCCCCCTCCCCACCCGAAATTCGAGGTGATCAACTTCGCGGTGCCGGGCTACAACACCGCCATCGAGGCGGCGGTCTTCCGGGACAAGGCGCTCCTTTACGATCCCGACCTGGCGATCATCCATTTCGTCAGCAACGACTTCGGCGTGCCCTCGTTTATGCTCAAGCCGGAGAAAGGCACGGAATGGAAGCAGTCGTACCTCTGGAAGTTCATCAAGGCGCGGTTGGGACGGCTGTCCCGCACTTACGAGGACGAGGGTCTGGTGTATTACCGTTTCCAGAACGTGGACGAGAAGGAGCGGGAGAAGGTCCTGGAGGAGTACGCCTATATGGCCGGGGCGGAAGGAGTGGAGAGGGCACTGGCCGACCTGAGAGACCACACAGCGCCCCGCGGAATACCGGTGATCCTCCTGGCCGGGTTCAAGAGCGAAGAGCAGGGCCGCTACCTGGAAAGCCTCGCCGCCAGGAACGGTTTCGAGGTCCTCGACATCGCCCCGATCACCGAGCGGGCGCTCGACGAAGCCGGGGCGGGGACCGACCCGGAGGAGAGGCAACGCGCCGTCTGGATCAGCCGGGGCGATCATCATCCCAACCCCTTCGGCCACTCCATTTACGCCCGGGGACTCGGCGAGAAGATCGCCGGGATGCTGGGCCTGGACGGGACGGCGGGCGGAACCGGCGGCTCAAAACTCGTGGCTGAAACCGAGCACGGCCAAACTGTCCTTCCAGAAATAATACCGGGCCTGGAGACGGGGAAGGACGGGGAGGTTGAGCCGCAGCCCGGCGAATAGGTTCCAGGGGTCCCGGAGCCGGTAGTCGTCCCTCGAGTAGTCGTCAAGGGATTCGTCGCGGACGATCCCGTCGTCGTAGGCGAGCCCGAGGCAGACGTCGACCGGCCCCGGGTTCCAGCCCAGCCGGAGGTCGGCCCCCCAGTTCAGGTACTCCCCCCGGCGGGAGGAACCGGAGGTCCGGGTCTGGAAGAAGTCCGCCTCGGCGTCGAGGTAGAAACCGGACCAGCTCCAGGGGGTCCAGCCCAGCCCGCCCCCCCAGGTATAGCCCCACCGGTTGTAGGATTCCTCACCCTGGCCGGGGCTGTCGTAGTCGAGGTTGCTGTAGCCGAGCCGGAGGAAGACCCGCCAGCCCTTCCCCAGGCCGACCCGGGGCTGGAGATAGAACTGCAGCTGCCGGACCTCGTACTTCGTCCCCCCGGAAGAGAAGGGCCGCTCCTGGTAGGTCATCCCGTAATCGAGGCTGAAACCGGCGGCGGCGGCCGGAGATGATTCCGCAACCGCCAGCAGCAACGCCGTCACCGCGAATGTCGTCCGGATAAGCATCGGGCTGCCTCCCCCGGGGCCGGGGCTCGAGAGACGATTCCTCTCCGCCTCCGCGGGAGGTTATGGAGGAAAGGCTCCGGGAAGGCAAGTTCAAAGTGCCGCCCGGACGCCGCCGGGCGGCACGCTCGGTTGAAATCTCGCTCCGGTTGAAATCTCACTCTATAATCTCACTCTTGCCGAACCTTTTTTCTGATGATACACTTATTTCAATTAATGTCAGTTCAACCGACCGGCCGACTATGAGAATACAGGATTACCGCTGCCCCTGACCAGACCCGCCCTCGGATCGATGATCCGGGCGGGTTTTTTTATGGGTCAGTGGAGAACCGGCAGGCGGCAATCGGTAAAGACAACGGAGGAGAACGATGAGACGAGCGTCGACGATTACCATTATGGTTGCGGCCCTCATCCTGGTCCCGGTCTTCTTCGCCGGGGCGAATGACTGCGAACCGAACGACACCCTGGCGACGGCGGTGCTCCTCTCGCCGTTTCCCTGTCTGAAGGTGGCGGGGGAACTCCCGGTCGGGGACACGGACTATTTCCGGGTGGAGCCGGTGACCGCCGGGCTGATCTGGATCTCCACCATCACCGACGGCGATACGGTCATCTCCCTGCACGGGGCGGACGGCGCCGTGATCGAGTCGGACGACGACGACGGGGAGAGCCTGGGGTCCCTGATCGCCGGGGCCGAACTGGACGCCGCCGGGACCTATTACGTCAGGGTCTACGAATACGGGTTCAATAACGAAATCTCCTACGATCTTTACGTGACGTTCTTCCCCTGGCCCGCGATGGTCGAGGAGAAAATCGGGCCGAACGAGACCTACGGCCAGGCCCAGGAGATCGGTCTCAACCGCTGGGTCTCCGGGACGTTCACCACCGCCACCGACGCCGATTGGTACAAGTTCACCGCGACCTTCCCGGGCGACCTGCTGGTCTTCCAGCTCGACGACGACCCCGGCCGGACGGGGACCGGTCACTTCGACAGCGTCCTCGAGCTTTACGGCCAGGACGGGGTGACCCTGCTGGCGGACAGCGACCACGAGGGCACCGGGCCGGACGAGCCGGAAGACCTGATCTACGAGAACACCACCGTCGGCCGCCGCTTCCTCTGCGCCCGGAGCGACACCGGCGCCAGCAGTTTCGCCGCCGGCCCGTACTACCTGGCGGCGGCCCGCGCCGAGGAGCACGTCTGCCCGACGGCGACCCCGACGCCTTCTCCTTTGCCCCTGACCCCCACCCCGACACCTTACGTTATTCCCACCGCATCCCCGGTGCCCACCGCCCCGCTGCCTCCTTCCCCCTCGCCGACCCAGATACCCTACCGGGTGATAATTCTCGAGACGGGGTTCAAGCCGCCGATCCTGCGCGTCGACCCGGGCCGGGCCGTGGCCTGGTGGAACGAGGGGACCGGCATCCATACCACCACCGCCAACCTCGGATCTTGGGATTCCGGACCGATGCTGCCCAAGGACCGCTATATAGTGGACTTCACCGGATTCACCGAACAGCTCTATAACTACCGGTGCGTAATCTCCGGGCTGACCGGAAAGATAATCTACGGACCGGCCACGCCGCCACCGCCGCCGACGGCCCCTCCCGCCGCCACCCCGACGATTGCTCCCACCGCTCCCCCCGCGTCAACACCCGCTTCTCCCTGGGTCTTCGACTATGACGGGGACGGGGACTCCGACATCGCCATCTTCCGGGGGAGTTCCGGGCTCTGGGCGGTCCGGGGAGTGACCAGGACTTACTTCGGCACCTCCTCCGACACCATCCTCCCCGGGGATTACAACGGTGACGGATCCGCCGATATCGCCGTCTTCCGCGACTCCTCCGGCCTCTGGGCGGTCCGCGGCCTGACCCGGGCTTACTTCGGAAGCTCCGGCGACGAACCCCTGCCCGGGGATTACGACGGGGACGGGAACTGGGATATCGCGGTCTTCCGGGAATCCTCCGGCCTCTGGGCGGTCCGCTCCCTGACCCGGATCTACTTCGGTTCCTCCGGCGACGAGCCGGTCCCGGGTTTCTACTCCGGCGAGGCCGGGGCGGGGGTCGCCATCTTCCGCCCCTCTTCCGGGCTCTGGGTGGTCCGGTCCCTGACCCGGATCTACTTCGGCTCATCCACCGACACCCTGGTCCCCGGGGATTACGACGGGGACGGGAGCTGGGAGGCGGCGGTCTTCCGCCCCTCCTCCGGGCTCTGGGCGGTGCGGGGGACGACCCGGGCCTACTTCGGGACCGGCACCGACCGTCCGATCCCGCTGGTAAACGAGGCCGGAGGAGGAGACGAAATCGCGATCTTCCGGGAGAGCTCCGGGTTGTGGGCGATCCAGGGGGTCACCCGGGCCTACTTCGGGGCTTCCGGGGACCTTCCGGCGACCAGGTAAAGCCTCCCCGGGGATAGGATGTTGGGCCGGCCCCGCCGACACCTCGCCGACAATGTCTATCCCAACCGCGCCCGATGTGGTATATTTATTATTTAAGTTTGTCGCCTTGAACCGATTTCAGGCCGGACGACAGGAAGGTTATACAGTGCGCACCGGAATTAACTGGCGGATGAAAATTCTCTTCGCGGGGATGCTGCTGGCCCTGGCCATCCCGTTCCCGGCCCTTTCCCAGGATCCGCTCCGGATCCACTGCATCGATGTCGGGCAGGGTTCGAGCGAGCTGATCATCGGGCCTTACGGGACCACCATCCTGATCGACGGGGGGACGGGCAGCGCGGGAAGCGGCGACGTCGTCCCCTACCTCAACGCCATCTTCGGCTGGCGAAAGCGCATCAACTACGTGATCGCCTCCCACGACGACGCGGATCATATTGGGGGGCTGCTCTACGTCCTGGGCGATGGGGGTTACTCGGCCGATACCATCTACCACTGCGGCATCAATACGGACTTCAAGCTGGGAACCCAGATCCCCCTCGGGCAGGTGATCGACCTCGGCAACGGGGCCCGGGCGACCTGCGTCGGGCGGAAGGGCAGTTTCATCGACGGCTCGACGGGCGGGACCAGCGACAACAACGCCAGCGTCTGCCTCCTGATCGAGTACGGCGGCTTCGACTACATCACCGCCGGCGACCTGGAGAGCAACGAGTCCGTCCTGGCCGGCGACCTGCTTACTTCCGGTCGTCTCGATCCCACATACGGGGTCGATGTCATCCACGTCAACCACCACGGGAGCGACGGCTCCTCGAGAGTCTCCTATGTCAACGCGCTGAAACACGAACTGGCCGTCATCAACGGGGGAACCAACTACGGCCACCCCCGCTGGACGGCGGTCGACCGGCTCAAGGGACGAGTCAACTACTCCGACGGGAGCGGCGCCACCGGTGTCACCTGGACCGGCTGCAATAACGTCTACCGGACGACCTATGACGTCGTGGAGGACGGCCGGGCGCCGGAGTGGGACTGCCCCACCCTGGGCGATATGGTGATCACTTACGACGGGCACTCCCCGAACTACTCCCTCAACGGCACGGCCTACCCCATCGACGAGCCGATCCCACCGACCCCGACCCCAACCCCGCCGATCCGGGACATCCGGATCAACGAGATCCTGGCCAAGGTCCCGTGGGGACTCGAGGGAGACGCCAATGGGGATGGAGTGAGGGACGCCTGGCAGGACGAGTTCATCGAACTGGTCAACTGGACCGGGCACGCGGTGGACCTCGGCGGCTGGACGGTCAGCGACAGCGTCGCCGTCCGTTTCACCTTCCCCGGGGGCACCAGCCTGCAGTCCGGGCAGGCCCTGGTTCTCTTCGGCGGGGGGACCCCGGCCGGGGACTTCGGCGGATCGGTCGTCCTTACCGCCGCCCCGAGCGAGTTCGGCCTCTATCTGACCGACGACGGAGATACCGTGACGCTGATGGACGGAGAGGAGATCATCGACCAGGTAACCTACGGAGATCAGATTGCGGCTTCCAATAACCGCCGACCGGAACTCTGGGGCTCGTTCCAGTTCCACAACCAGATCCCGGAGGCATCCGGTAGCCTCTACTCGCCGGGGACCAAGGCCGACGGGAGCGGGTTCGGGTACTCCCCACCCCCGGGGTGGGCGGCCCGGGCCTGGATCCGCGACTACGACGGGGACGGGACCAGCGACATCGCCGTCTTCCGGAAGGACTCCGGCCTCTGGGCCGTGCGGTCGATCACCCGGGCCTACTTCGGCGGCGCGGAAGATTCCCCCGTCCCCGGGGACTACGACGGCGACGGGGCCACGGATATGGCCGTCTTCCGGGCCGGATCCGGACTCTGGGCGGCCCGGGGTGGAAACCGGGTGTATTTCGGGGGAGTCGGGGACATTCCGGTCCCGGGGGACTACGACGCCGACGGCACCACCGATATCGGGATCTTCCGGAAGGCCTCGGGCCTCTGGGCGGTCCGGGGGGTGACCCGGACCTACTTCGGGGGGTCTTCCGACGAGGCGGCCCCCGGCTACTACGGCGACGACGGCCGGAAAAAACTCGCGATCTTCCGGCCGGCTTCCGGCCTCTGGGTGATCCGGGGGATAACCCGGGTGTACTTCGGATCCTCCGGTGACATCCCAATCCCCGGTGATTACGACGCCGACGGAAGTTGGAACCCGGGGATCTACCGGCCGGATTCCGGGCTCTGGGCGGCCCTGGGGGCGACCAGATTCTACTTCGGCAGCCCGGGCGACTCGTCGATCCCCGGCGGCTACCGGGGCGACGGGCAGGACTACCCCGGGATCTTCCGCGACTCCTCCGGACTCTGGGTGGTCCCCGGCGTCACCCGGGCCTACTTCGGGTCCGGGAACGATACCCCCGTGGCCCGCTGACCGTCCCGGTTCCCCCCGGACCGGACAACCACCGTTATGAGGTCCGGGAAAATCTCCACGGCGGCGCTCGTCCTCCTGGCCCTGGCGGGCGAGGCCTTCGGGCAGGTCGGCAGCCGGCTCGTCGCCAATCTGGAGGCGGGGAAGAAGCAGACGGTCGTCGCCTACGGGACGAGCCTGACGGCCTACGGGGACTGGGTGGGACATTTGCGGGAGGCCCTGGAGGCGAATTATCCGGGACGGGCGGCGGTCGTCAACAGCGGGCGGCCCGATATGTCGTCGCGGTGGGGGTTGGCCAACCTGGAAACGCGGGTGATCGCCCACCGGCCCGACACCGTCCTGATCGAGTTCGCCATCAACGACGCCTGCCTGGATTACAACATCCCGGTGGCGGAGGCCCGGCAGAACCTCGACCGGATGATCGACCGCATCCGGGCGGCCGGGCCTGACACCGAAATCATCCTGATGACGATGAACCCGCCGGTCGGGCTTGCCCTCCTCCGCCGGCCCCGGATCCGGGACTATTACCGGATGTACCGGGAGGCGGCGGCGGAACTGGGCCTGCTCCTCATCGACCACGCCCGCAACTGGGAGCGGATCCTGGAGATCGACCGGGCCCTCTTCGACCGTTACGTCCCCGACGGCATCCACCCCGGACCGGAAGGCTGCGCCGCGGTGATCACCCCGGCGGTCCTGGCGGGGCTGGGGATCCCCCGGGGAACCGGGGCGGAGGGAGCGGAGGCGGGGGGAGACCCGAAGGGTCAGGCACGGCCCGGCCCGGGCTTGAAGTACACCACCACGTCGGATTGAGGCAGGCGGGTCTTTAAATCCCGCTCGAAGTTGGCCGCCAGGCCCGACGCCTCGTCCACGGTGAGATCGGCCGGGAGGACGAAACAGACGTCGATGAAGATCCTCTCCCCGGCCTTCCGGACCCGGAGCCGGTGGACGCCGAACGATTTCGGCCGGTAATCCTCGACCACCCCGCTCACCTTCTCCCGGATGTCGCCTTCCGGCGCCGCGTCGAGCAGTTCCCGGGAGTTCCCGGCGATCGCCTTCAGCGGGGTCAGGAGCAGGTAGAGGGCCAGGGCAACCGCCATCACCGGGTCCACGTAGGGCGTGATCTCCGTATAACCCATCCTGTTCCCCGCCAGCCCGACCAGGAAGCCGGCGCACATCCCGAAGGAGAGCACGGTGTCCGCCTGCCAGTGGAGCCCGGCCGTCTTCAGCATCGCCGAGTCCGTCCGCCGGCCGGTCCTCTTCAGGAAGCGGCTGACCATCAGCCCCATCACCGCCATCGCCAGCGCGGCGGCGACCGGGAGGGTATAGCTGTGGATGTCTTCCGGGTGGACGATGTCCTGGATGGCGAACTTCAGGCTGATCAGGCAGGTGATGATGATCAGGGTCCCCTGGATGGAGACGGTGAAGGGCTCGTATTTCCCGTAACCGAAGTGGTAGAGATCGTCCGGGGGGAGGCGGATCTTCTTGAGCGAGCTGTGGGTCAGGACGGCCGTGGCCAGGATGACCAGCCCCGCGGAGGCGTCCAGGAGCAGGGTGATGGAATCAACGGCGATCCCCACCACGGCGGCGATGAGGAAGGTGAAGACGGAGGCGAAGATGGAGATCCGGGCGGCCCGGACCTGCTGCTTTGAATGATTGCCGACTGACGGTTCCATATCGCATTTCCCTCCCCCCTTCCGGGGATTCGTGGACACGCTTTATTATACCACCGCCGGGAGGCGGGCGTCATCCGCCGGGGCACGGCATAACGCGCCCCTACCGCCGCCGGGATGGGACGGCGACGGCCGGTTCCCTTTTCTCCACCCCGCGGGCCAGAAGGATCACCACCGCGGCCAGGGCGACCCCGGCGATCACGTCGATGACGTAGTGGTAGCGGAGGTAGACGGTCGAGCCGATCAGGCCGGTCACGATCGGGAGGTAGAGCCAGAAGAGCTTCCGGCGGAAACGGAAGGCCAGCCAGAGGGTGATCAGGGGGATCTCGGTGTGGCCGGAGGGAAAGCAGTCGCGGGGGCAGGCGTCAAGGCAGTAGATCAGCTCGGCCAGTTTCTCCCGGACCAGGATCCCCTCCAGCGGCACCGCGTGGTGGATGGTGAAACGGGGCCCGATCGCCGGGATGATGAAGTAACCGAGGTAGGAGAGGATGTAACCGAGGGTGATCACGAAGACCGACTTCTGGAAGGGAAACCTCTCCCGCCGCAGGTAGAGGATCAACACCAGGGCCAGGGGGAGAAAGTAGTTGGTGGCGTAAAACAGCTGCATCAGCTCGGTCAGCCAGGGGGCGACCATCCGCTGCAGCCATATGGTGGGGTCGCCCCCGAAGATCCAGCGGTCGGCGGCGATCAGCCAGCGGTCGCGGATGACCATAAAGCCGGGGTTGCGGTCGGAGTTGATCAGGTAGTGGATCATCTTGTAGCCGAAGAGGATGTAGGGGAGGGGGAGCCAGTTCCGGACCGCGGACCAGGGACGGCTCTCCGGGCGCCTCTCCTGGATCGAGACCAGCAGCAGCAGGATCGCCCCCGCCGCCGCCTGGGCGAAGAGCAGCCCCCCCCAGGAGACGATCATCTCCCGGAAGACGAAGATGAAGATCGCCAGGAAGACCAGGTAGGCGAAGATCAGTTGCTCGGAGAGCCGGTTGTAGCGGGAGGGAGGCATAGCCGGTCTTCCGGTCATCCGGAGCCGAGGAGAACGAAAAGGTCGAGGGAGAATCCGAGCAGCCAGTGGGCGACGATCACCGCGCCCAGCGAACGGCAGCGCAGCGCCACCAGGCCGAAGACGATCCCGCCCGGGAAGGCCGCGATCAGTTCCGGCAGCGGCTTGGCGGCGTGGAGGGCGGTGGAGATCGCCGCCTGGAAGAGCAGGGCCGGGGCCGTCCCCAGATCGGACTTCAGCCCGAAGAGGGCGAAGCCGCGGAAGAAGAACTCCCACCCGACGTAATAAAAGATGTAGGTGAACTGGTAAAGAATGAAGACGGTGACATTCTGGCCCCGGAGGGGGAAGGAGTCGAGCCGGGAGATGAAGAGCGGGTACTGGAGCCGGAACTCCGGCCGGCCGGCGGCAAGCCAGCCCAGGAGCAGGACCAGCGGGACGCCCCAGGTCAGGGTCATCCACCCGGCCCGGCGATCTCCCGCCTGCCAGCCGTAGGCGGGGAGTTTCTCCCGGAGCAGGTTCCTGATGATCGCGGCGGGAATGAGGAACAGGAGGACCAGGGTGACGGCGAAGTGGTAGAGACTGGGAGCGAGGAAGCCGAAACTCCCCTTCTCGGTGTAGCTGCCGAGGAACCTCTCGTAGAAATGCGGCGATCCCACCAGGAAATACAGGAACGAGATCGCCAGGACGGAGACCAGGATGACCGCGGTCCGGTTCCTCACCCAAACGGGGGACGGGCGGGTTTCGGGCGCGGAAACGGCGTTCATCATTCCTTGACCGCTCCGCCGAGCAGCTTGCCGACCGGCCGGAGGGGCTCGATGTGATCGCAGAGGATCTTGAAGCAGGAGGTAAGCGGGGTGGCCAGGATCATCCCCACCGGCCCCCAGATGAAATACCAGAGGATCAGGGTCATCAGGACCGTCAGGGGGTTGAGCCGGGTCTTCTTCCCGATGATGAAGGGGGAGATGATGTTCCCCTCCAGGTTCTGGATCAGGAGCAGCACCCCGAGCAGGGCCAGGGCGGTCCAGTAGGAGTCGAACTTGACCAGGGCGACGGCGATCGGGCCGAGCAGGCCGATGAAGGCCCCGATATAGGGGATGAAGTTGAGCAAACCGGTCAGGGGACCCCAAATGTAGGCGTAATCGATCCGGAAGGCGAGGAGGACCACCGTGACCACGACCCCCAGGACCAGGTTGATCAGGGTCCGGACGATGATGTAGCCGCCGATGTCCCGGTTGATCGACTCCACGATGGCGGCCGCCCGCCCCTCGTTCTCCTTCCCCCAGGCGGTGACGACGATCTCCTTGAAGTCCCGCGCGCCGGCCAGGAGGAAGATCAGGATGAAGAAGACCAGGAAGAAGTTGGAGAGGAAGTTGACCAGCGTGATCAGGCTGTTGAAGAGGTTCTGGATGATCCCGGAGAGCAGCCGGGGGGCGTCGCCGGGGGAGGGACTGGGGACGAGGTCGGGCTCGCCCGGCAGGGCGGCGGCCAGCCGGTCGACCAGCCCGGTGTAGGCCTGGAAAGCCCGGTCGACCTGGGCCCGGAGGGTCTGCTGGTACTGGGGGACGGCGTTGATGAAGCTGCCGACCTCCCCGCTGATCAGAAAGCCCAGGGCCAGGACCACCCCCAGGCAGAAGACGACCACCAGGATCACCGCCAGGAAATAGGGGACCCGGAACCGGTTCAGGCCAGCGACCAGGGGGAAGAGGATGTAGGCGAGGAAGACCGCCAGGGCGAAGGGGATCAGGATCGACCTCAGCAGCCAGATCACCCCCATCAGGACCACGAAGGAGAGGAAGAGGAGCGGGTAGGCGAGCAGGGGCGAAGGGCGGTCAGCCCGCCCGTCGGGCGAATTGTCGGCCATCGTTGTCATCTCGCGGCGATCCGGTGGATTCCGGTCCGCATCATCGCATAAACGGGCCGGCGAAAACAAGCCCAAACCCGGCCTCAGTCTCCCCTTCCCGCCAGCTGGCCGCAGGCGGCCTCGATATCGCTCCCGAAACGGTACCTCCGGGTGACCACGACCCCCTCCCCCTCCAGGACCCGGGCAAACTCCCGGGCCGACGGCTCGGGGGAGGGCCGGTATTTCCCGGTCCGGTTGTAGGAGATCAGGTTGACGAAGAAGAGCCTCCGGAGCCGGGATTTGAGGAGGGCGGCCAGCCGCCGGGCCTGCTCCGGGGAATCGTTGACCCCGGCCAGGAGCAGGTACTCGATCATCACCCGCCGGGAGGTCTTCCCGATGTAGGCGGCCGCCGCCCCGAGGACGGCATCCAGGGGATGGGTTTCGTTGATGGGCATCAGTCGGGAGCGGAGCGCATTGTCGGAGGCGTGGAGGGAGATGGAGAGGTTGACCTGGATCCCCTCGGCGGCCAGCCGCTCAATCCCCCCGACCACCCCCGCCGTCGAGATCGAGATCCGCCGCGCCCCGATCCCGAGGCCGTCGGGGTCATTGAGAACCCGGACGGCGGAGAGAACTTCGTCGTAATTGAGGAAGGGTTCCCCCATACCCATAAAGACCACGTTGGCGACCCGGGCCCCGGTATCGCGGAGGAAACGGCTCCAGAAGAGGACCTGGCCGACGATCTCGAAGCGGGTGAGGTTGCGGGCAAATCCCCGGTCCCCGGTCAGGCAGAAATCGCAGCCCAGCGCGCAGCCGGCCTGGGAGGAGACACAGACGGTGGCGCGGACCGGGCGGTGCCGCATCAGGACCGTCTCGATCGCCTCCCCGCCGTCCAGCCGGAGCGCCGCCTTGGCCGTCATACCGTCCCCGGACTCGACCAGGCGGGCGGGGATCTCCAGGGGGACTTCCCGGGTCAGGAGTTCCCGCAGCTCCTTCGGCAGATCGGTCGCCTCTTCCCAGGAGCGGGCGAGCCGTTTCCAGACCGCCGCCCGGGCCTGCCGGACCCGGTAGGCCGGCTGGCCGGCCAGCAGCTCCTCCAGCCTCTCCAATTCCGGGATCATTCTTCCGGCACCACCGGCCGGCGCCGGCGCTTGACCAGGCCGCGCTTCTTCTTCGATTCCAGGCGCCGCTGCCGGGCCGCCCGGGAAGGCCGGGTCGCCTTCCGGCGGCGGGGCGGACGGCACGCCCGGAGGAGCAGTCCCTCCAGCCGGCGGCGGGCGTCGAGGCGGTTGGAAGACTGGGTCCGGTAGCGGGAGGCTTCAATGACCAGCACCCCCTCCGCCGTGACCCTCCGCCCGGCCAGCTTGATCAGCCGCTCCCGGACCGGGTCGGGGAGAGAAGGCGAATTCCTGATGTCGAAACGGAGCTGGACTGCGCTCGAGGTCTTGTTGACCTTCTGCCCCCCCGGACCCGGGGAGCGGATAAACTCCTCGTGCAGCTCGCTTTCGGGGATGGTGATCCGAATCATAAGCGGATCATAGCACCGGGAATGGGGAATAGGGAATGGGGAATGGATTATTATAAGCAGTGAGCAATGGGCAGTACCTTAGCGGCGATTGGCGGGATTCGTGGTTGATAAAAGGGGGCGCGGCGGGGGAAGAAATTCGAGATAATTCGTGTAATTAGTGGATAAAAAAGGGGCCGGGGCGGGGGGTCAGGGCGCGGTCAGGATCTCCGAGCCCCTCGCGGTCGCCCGGACGGTGTGCTCCCACTGGGCGGAGAGGGAGCCGTCCCGGGTCACCGCGGTCCAGCCGTTTTCCAACAGCCGGGTCTTGTAGGTCCCGGCGTTGATCATCGGCTCGATGGTGAAGACCATATCGGCCTCGATCCGGGGGCCGGATCCCCGCCGGCCGTAGTGGAAGACGCTCGGCTCCTCGTGGAACTCCCGGCCGACACCGTGGCCGGTGTAGTCGCGGACCACCGAGAACCCCTGGCTCTCGGCGCACTCCTGGATCGCCCCGCCGATGTCCCCAAAATGGCCGCCCGCCCTCACCGCCCGGATCCCCCGGTTGAGGCACTCCCGGGCCGCCTCGACCAGCCGCCGGGCCTCCGGGCTCACCTCCCCGATCAGGAACATCCGGGAGGCGTCGGCGTAATAACCGTTGAGGATGGTGGTGACGTCGACGTTGATGATGTCGCCGGCCTTAAGGACGGTCCCGTCCGGGATGCCGTGGCAGATCTGCTCGTTGAGGGAGGTGCAGACCGAGGCCGGGAAACCGCGGTAGCCGAGCGTGGCGGGGACTCCCCCGGCGGCGACCGTCGCCTCGTGGACCCAGGAGTCGATCTCGGCGGTGGCGACCCCGGCCCGGATCCGCTCCGCCACCAGGTCGAGCAGCTTGGCGGTCAGGCGCCCGGCGGCCCGGATGCCGGCGAGCTCGGCTTCGGTCTTGATCGGGATCCCGGCCCGGCTCCGCCCGCCGGCGGGCGGGACTTCACCCCGGGCCAGGTCGGAGGGGAGGTGGCATTTCTTGTACTTTTTCCCGCTGCCGCACCAGCAGGGATCGTTGCGCCCGATGGTCATCGGGAGACTATCCGCCCCAGTTCTCGAAGATGACGGTCAGGAGAATGAAGACCCCGCCCAGCACCCCGAGCAGGCAGATGAACCGGATGAAGAGCTCCCCCCTCTCCGCTACCATCCCCTTGACCACCTGGGGGAACCACTCCGGGTGGATCACGAAGACCCCGGCCAGGAGGAAGAGCAGCCCGATCATCAGGCTGATGACCAGGAAGACCGCCACCTTGCCGAAGATGATGATCAGGGCCGAGTAGAGGATCCAGACCCCGAGCAGGCCGAACACCAGGTAGATTGCCCGGATCCAGCCCGGACCAAGACCGGCGAATTTTACCGCCAGTTGCTTCATCTTCTTCGGGTTAACCACCCCGTAGAGACGGGTGACGATCACCAGCAGGGCGATCACCCCGACCAGGATTCTCAAGGTTTCTTCTTTCATTATCATAACTGCCTCCTTTTGCCGGGCGGCTGAAATCGCCAAACGCGGTTTCCCGGCGGATGGTAACAGCAAAATTCGAGAAATTCTCCCGCCGGACGGGCCCGGTTCAGGAGCGATCCTTCGCCTGGTCGAGGGCGGCGAGCAGGTCGGTGGCGGACCAGGCGTCGAGGCAGTACCGTTCCATATACTCGTAGGGAAGGTAACCGTAACCCCGGTCCCCCCAGTCTTCCGACCAGGAATTCTTGAACTTGAAATATCTTTCCCCGTGGCTGTACCCGACCACGCAGACCGCGTGCCCTCCCGACGAGGAGCTGCCGGGGCGCGGCAGGGGGATCCGCCCCCGGTGATCACCGAACCACTCCGGGAAGACTTCTACCCCGGCCAGGAAAGGGCCGTTGAGAGCCAGACTCCGTTCTATCTCTTCGAGCCCGGAGAGCCGCCCGTAGGCCTTGATCCGGAAGGGAAGGGCCTGCCGGTCGGCCTCCGGGCAGGGGGAGTCGGTCTGGTAGGGGCGGTAGGGCCAGCACCCCTCGAGGCAGACGCCCTGCCGGGCCAGGACCTTCATCGCCACCCGGGGGAAGGTCCCCTCCTCTTCCGGCACCCCGTCGAGCCGCTTGCAGTGGTGGTAGAGATGGCGGGGGGAGAGTTCGATCAGTTTCCCGTGTTCGGCCAGTTCCTGGTGCTCCTTCACCCCGACCGCCGCCGCGAAGGCGACGCAGGTCCCCTCCGCCCCCTGGTCCCGGACCGGGGACATCCGGTCGCTGTGATCGACCCCGGGCGGGGCGGCGACCCGCGGGAGAACCGCCCGCATCGGCATATCCCGGCGGTCCGCCGGGTCCTTCAAACATCCCAGGCCATAGCGCCGTTCGCTCATCTTTCATCCCTCCCTCAGCGGTCAAGTATCCGGGTTCTTACCATATCACTACGCCGTACCCGGTTCAATTTTCTTTTCCCGGCCGGGAGGTAGCCGCCTTCCCGGTTCAGTAATTGACCGCGCAGACGGCGTCGAGGTCGAAGCCGGAGGAACCGGCGCCGCTCAACGCGCCGAACTCCTCGGTGTGCCGGACCGGGTCCCCGTCGACGTCGATCAGCCAGCGGTCGCCGGTGGAGGTGATCCGGACGTACTGGATCCAGGTGAAGGGTTTCCCCGGCAGATCGTCAAGGTCGAAGGAGTCTCCTCCCGAGACCGCCGGGTTGGTCGGGTCGGGGGACCCGTTGTTGCTGTAGACGGGGCTGATCCCGGCGAAGCCGTAACTGTATGACCAGGGATTGAAGCAATTGACATCCCCGTTCTCGAAGTAACTGGGGCGGTAGTTGAAGGGGAACTCCTTCCAGATCTTCCCGTCCTGGCTGACCGAGACGATCCCCGGCTCCATGAATCTGACGGCGTCGGCGCCGGGCTGGTTCCCCGGCTGGATCAAAAAGGGGTTTTCAAAGACGGTAAAATCATCCCCGTCCCCGTCGGCCGCGATGTTGTCGGTGAATCGGAGAGTGATGCTGCCTCCGTAAGGCGGGGAGCCGTCGCCTCTCGCCCGGGCGTGAAGGGAGACAACGTCCAGGGAACCCTGGAACGCTCCCCCGCCCCGGGGAGGACCGACGGCGGCCGTTTCATTTTGAGAGGACGAACCGAGGGGGAAGAAACTTATCACCTCGTCGGCGCAAGGGTCGGGCTGACCGAAGAGGCTGACCGCGCGGGGGGTGACCCGGACCAGACACCCTTCACCGACCGCCGCGGGGTAACCGTCCTCACGGTAGGCGACCACGGCGTAAAAATATTCCCGGTCATTCTCCAGCGGGGAATCGACGATGTTGGTGCCGGAACCTTCGTAGACTTCCGCTCCATCCCCGGGCCCGTCCGGATAGCCGCCGGTTTTCCTGATCACCCGGACCTCCCGGAAATCATCGCCGGAGGGATTGACCCAGGCCAGGCCGGCCTTGCCGTCGCCCGGGGCGGCGATCACTTCCATCACCCCCTCCACCCCCTCGATGGTCAGGGTGAGGGTCTTCCGGTCCGTGGCCGCTTCCCCGTCGGTTACCGCAACCTCCACCTCGTACTCGGCGGCGGCCGCCGGCCGGCCGGAAATGACTCCCCCGCTGGTGCCGGAAAGGCCTTCCGCCAGGCCGGCGAAACTCCAGGAGTACGGTTCCGTTCCTCCGGCGGCCTCAAGTTCCGCCCGGTAATCGACCCCCACGCTCCCCCGGGGGAGGGAACCGGTGGTTATCCGCAAGCCCTCCGGGCTCTCCGCCGGCGTCGGAGCGGGAGAAGGAGAAGAGAAGGGGGTGGGGGAAGAGAGCGGGGTCGGCTCGGCGGTGGCCCGGACGTTGAGACGCAGCTCGGCGATGTCGTAGCGGCCGGCCTGGTCCTCCGCCCGGACCCGGAAGACGAATTCCCGGGGCCCCGGCCCGAAATAGGAATCGGAGACGACCCCCTGGAGGAGACCGCCGGAACTGAGGGCGAGCCCGGCGGGAAGTTCGCCCTCCACCAGGCTGAAGGCGTAGGGCGGAGACCCGCCGGTGGCCTCGATCACGAACGCGTAATCCTCTCCGGCGACGGCGACATCCAGGCTCCCGGTGGTGATGTAAACCAGCTGGAGGTTGACGGCCAGGCTGAACTCCTGGCGGGCGGTCCGGCTTCGGGCATCGGAGACCATCACCGTGAAAACGGTTTTCCCGATCTTCTCGGGGATGCCGCCGAGCTCGCCGGTCCCGGCGTCCAGGAAGAGGCTGGGGGGAAGCTCGCCGGCGGAGACCGTCCAGACATAGGGCTCCACGCCTCCGGCCGCCTCCAGGCGGGCGGCGTAAACCTGGCCCCGGACCCCGTTGGGCAGCGTCCCGGTCACTATCCGCAGGCCGCCGTAGTCGACCGCCAGGTCGTAATCGGTGGTCACTTCCAACCCGAACTCCTTTTCGGTCGACCTCCCTTGCCGGTCCGTGACCCGGACCAGGAACTCCGTCTTCTCCCACTTCACGGGGATCCCGGAGATGATCCCCCGGTCCCGATCGAACCGCAGCCCTTCCGGAAGGCGGCCGGTGACTATCTCCCAGGCGTAGGGGACGACCCCGCCCCGGGCCCGGAGAGTCAGGATGTACCGCTCCCCCTTGACCGCCGGGGGCAGCGCGGCGGTGACGATCTCGACATCCTCCTCCTCGATCTTCAGGGTATAGTCGCGCTGGGCGGACGCCTCCTCCTGGTCGACCGTCCCCACGCTGAACCGGAAGTCCCCCACCTCGCGCGGGATCCCGCTGACCGCCCCGGAATCAGGACCGAGCCGGATCCCTTCCGGGAGCATCCCCCCCTCCAGGTGCCACCGGTAGGGAGGCTTGCCTCCCTCCGCCGCCAGTTCCTGCAGATAATCCCGGCCCAGCCGGCCGGGGGGGAGGGATTCCGTGACGATCTTCAGCTCCTCCCTCCCCTCTTCGGAAGCCTCCCGGACCAGGAGACGGAATTCCCGGCGGGCGCGGGGGCCGCCGGGCTCCGCCAGCCGGACCGTGAACCGCCACTCTCCGGCCTCCTCGGGGATCCCGGAGATGACCCCCCGGCGGAAGAGGGTCAGGCCGGGGGGAAGCTCTCCGCCGGCGAGGGTCCAGGCGATCGGACCCCGGACGCCGGACGCCTCCAGCGATTGGCTGTATTCGACACCGACCACCCCCATCGGAAGCTGTCCGGTGACGATGGAAAGCGGCCCCGGCGCCGGCGACGCCGGCGGGGAGACGGCGCCTCCGGGGAACGCGGCCGACGAATCTCCCCCTGACGGCGGGATGGCGGCGGCGGGGAGAGGATGCTCCCGCCCGGCGGGCGGGCGGAGAACCCGCTCCGGAAACGGGGATGCTTCCGGCGCCAGGTCGCCGCAGTAAATGAGGTAAAAAAGCCTACCGCCGGCGACCAGCAGCACGCAGCCGGCGGCCAGCATCCCTAACCTGAACCACTTGCTGCCCATAGCTGTTCTCTCCGGTAACCTCTATTCCGGCGGGAGGAACGGGCCGAGTGATCGGGAAGCACCGGCCATTATACACCTCGCGGGGAGGAATGTCATTTTCCCCCGCGGATATTTTCCCGTCGGGACAAGTATACCCCAATGGGGATTGAAAAGCCCGCCCATAGCCCGGCCCGCCCACAACCGGCAGGCCGCCGGCTTCACCGGGCAGCGGGGAAATCCTCGGCGGAACCGAAATGAACCCGGGTCAGGCCCCTCACCGCCCAGAGCCCGCTCTCCGGACGGAAGACCGCCGGATCGAGAACCCCGTCCCCGTCGAGGTCCAGGGGGACCGGTACGTCCCCCGCCGCCCCGGAGCCGAAGTAGAACCGGGTCAGGCCCCTCACCGCCCAGAGCCCGCTCTCCGGACGGAAGACCGCCGGATTTTCCGTCCCCGAACCGTCATAATCCCCGGGAACGGGGAGATCGCCCGGCTCCCCGAAATAGGAACGGCCCCCCCCCGGACCACCCAGAGCCCGGCCGACGGTCGGAAGACCGCCGGGGCGACCGTCCCCGAACCGTCGTAGTCTCCCGAGAGGGGGAAATCGCCCTCGGCGCCGAAATAGACCCGGGTCATTCCCCGGACCAACCAGAGACCGGAGGACGGCCGGAAGACAGCCCGGGCGGAGGGGCCGGCGCCGCCGTAATCCCGGGGGACCGGGATGTCATCCGCCCGACCGAAATAAATCCTGCCGCCGCCCGCGACCGCCCAGAGGCCGGTGGAGGGGCGGAAGACGGCCAGGCCGGCGGTCCCCGCCCCCGTGTAATCCCCCGGAACGGGGAGATCGCCACCGCGGCCGAAGTAGACCCGGGTCAGCCCTCTCACCGCCCACAGGCCGCTGGCGGGACGGAAGACGGCTATCCCGCTCTGCCCGGGGGCGGCGTAATCGCCGGCGCCGAGGATGAAATTCTGGGGGCAGGAGCGGACCAGATAGGCGGTCCCGTTGTAGGTGTCGTTGTAGTCCGTGGCCACCACCCCCAGACCCCCCGCGGAAGGGGAGAAGGGTTCCAGCCGGCCGTCCCCGAAGAAGGCAAGCTTCTCGGGGTACGTGCCCCGGCCCAGCAGGCGGGGCCCGGCGGGGGCGACACGGGAAACGGTCCCCGGGCCGGAGGCGGCCGAGAAGAGGTTCGCGAACGCCCCCCCGCCGTCAAAGACCAGATGGCCGGGGGCGTCCACGCCGGCGGCGTAAACCGTCCAGTCGGCGAAGGTCAGTGGAATTCCGGTATCCAGCGCGGCGGCAACCTGGGCGGCGGTATAGTAAACGATTTCTTCCGGCCCGGGAGGGTAGGAGGTGGAACGGCCGTAATACAGGTTATCTTCGGCGTCGAAAACCAGCGGACCGGAGTAGTCGCCGACTTCCGCGGTGACGGCCGCCGCGGGCTGGCCTTCCCACCAGGCGTAAATCCGGTTCCCGATCCAGCCGGGATTGGCGGAGAGGAAGAGCCGTGACTGGCTGTTGAAACGGCCGTCATAGTTGCCCTCGAGAGTGAAGAGCTCGGCGGCCGGGCCGCCCGCGGCCGGGACCGATTTCACCGTCCCGTTGGTGGACTCGCCGAAGTATACGGTTTCCCCCCAGACCCGGACGAAGCTGCCCCAGACGGTCGCCCCGTAATCATAGAGCTCCTCGGCCGGCATTCCGGGGGCTTGCTTCAGGATGTAGCGGTTTCCGGCGAAGAAATAGGCGGTTCCGTCGGCGGAGAAGTCCAGGCCCTGGAGACCGGCGTTATAGTTCGCCGGATCGCCGGCCCCGGTGAAAAAAGGGACCGCGGCGTATCCCGGCCCGGGAGAAAATTCCGGGGCGGCCGGCGTGGACCGGGACAGAAAGATACAAACCATAGCTATTGCGGAAGATATCAGCTTCATACTTATTTTCCTCCTGGTTGAATTGTGGGCCCAGAAAGGACTTAAAGGCCGCCCGGGAATACAGGGCTATTCACTGTGCTTGCTTGGCGGGGCCGCGGGTCACGAAAAAAACCCGTCCCTCCGCGAAAGAGGGCCGGGTTTCAGTGAACGGCGGCGCTCCCCTCCCTTTCCTGCGAAGTTCTGGTGAGCGGGCGGGGGGAGAGCGTTCTGACTTACCTCCCTTGGGGAAAGGATCACAGTGGCGCGACCGTCCCGGATTTTCACCGGGTTCCCTCTCTTCCCCGCCGATATGTATTAGCTTGTGATTCTGGAAGTTACCCTTCCCGGCTCCCGGAAGTCAACTCCTTATTTTACAAAAGTGGTATTACCTGATTTGTAAATTAGGTAAGGATAAGGTTGAGAACGGTACCGACCGCGATCGCGGTGGTCAGCATAATCGCGGTGGACTTGAGCATATCCCGCCAGCCCAGTTCCTTGAGGATGATGGCGAAGGTGGCGATGCAGGGGAAGAACATCGCCAGGACCGTGGTGGCCACCACCAGCTGGCCGGTGGAGAGGTTGAGAGGCGCCAGCATCCCCACCGCCACGTCCTTGCGGAGAAACCCGATCAGGATGGGCACGATCGACTCCCGGGGCAAACCGAGGAGCAGGGTCACCACCGGCGCGAAGATCCCGGCCAGGCGGTCGAAGATATCGACGGCGTAGAGGAGGTTGACCAGCAGGACCGCCAGGGTGACCACCGGGAAGGCTTCCTTGAGAAACCCTACGATCCGGACCCGGAGTTTCTTCAGGAACGGTCCCAGTGGAGGAATCCGGTAATGAGGAATCTCGAGGATCAGTTCCGGCGAATAGCCCTTGACCATCCGGTTCAGCAAATATCCCAGACCCAGCCAGACCAGGAAGAGGGTCAGGTAGACGATGGCGACGTAGCGTCCGCCCCGCTCCCCGACCAGGCCGAAGATCATCGCCTGGAGGGCGGCGCAGGGGACCCCGATCGAGATCAGGGTGGCGGCGATGAACCGCTCCCGGCGGCTCTCCAGGATCCGCGTCCCCATCACCGCCGGGACGTTGCAGCCCAGGCCGAGCAGCGTGGGGATGATGGCGTAGCCGTGGAGGCCGACCCGGTGCATCAGGCCGTCGAGGAGGACCGCCGCCCGGGGGAGATAGCCGAAATCCTCAAGGAAACTCAGGACCAGGTAAAAGGATACGATATAGGGCAGAACCATCGCCAGTTCGACGTAGAGGCCGGTGGAGAGAACCCCGAAGGATTGGAGAAAGTCGATCTCTCCGTCGATCAGCCTTCCGATCAGGACGGTGTGGAGAAGGCTCCCCGGGCCGAGGACGGCCGAGATCCTTTCCAGGAGCGGGAGGTAAAGACCCTCGAAGACCGGGTCGGCGACGCAACCGATCAGGAACTCCCCGATGACCCGAACCACCCAGAACGCGCCCAGAAGCACCAGCCCGGCCAGGGGCAATCCGGTCAGGGGCTTGACCGAGAGGTCGGAGAGGCGCTGGAGAAAGGTGTGGTGGTGGTGGCTCAGGAGCTGGCAGGAAGAGACGATCCTCCCCATCTCCGGCCAGCGGGCGTCCCGGTCCCGGGCCGGGTGTCCGCCCGGCCGGGCATCCTGGAGCCGCTCGACCAGCGCCCGGACACCCTCACCCGAGACACCGACCGTGGGGACGACCGGGACCCCGAGCATCTCCTCCAGCTTTCCCGGGGTGATCTCGATCCCCAGATGGCGGGTCTCATCCCAGAGGTTGAGGGCCACCAGCACCGGAACCTCCCGCTCCAGGAGCTGGAGGGTGAGGCAGAGGTTCCGCTCCAGGTTGGTGGCGTCGACCACGTTGATCACCAGGTCGGCACCGGCCAGGATCTCCAGTGCCACCCGGTCGGCCCGGGAGGAGGCCTCCAGGGAATAAATCCCGGGGGCGTCGACTATCTCCACCCGTTCCCCGGGCCGGAAGGGGGCCCCCGGCGGGGTCGGGGTATCCTGGGGGAAGGTGAGGAAACCGCGGGTGAACCCGACCGTGGTCCCGGGGTAGTTGGAGGCGATCACCTGGACGCCGGTCAATCGGTAGAAGAGCACCGACTTGCCGACGTTGGGGTTGCCCATCAGGACGATCTTCTTCACTCCTCCAGCTCCACCGCCACCTTCATCGCCATCCCGTGGCCGAGGGCCACCCGGGTCCCCCCGGCCTGGACCACCACCGGCCCCCGCAGCGGCATCCCGCTGACCTTGCTCACCCGCTGCCCGGTGCGGAGTCCGATCTCCTCCAATCGGCGGACCAGCCCCGGCCCCGCGGTCAGTCCGGTGATCCGCCCCCTCTCGCCCGGGGACATCGACGCCAGATCGCTGATTCTCTTCATCTACCGCTCTTCCCTCCGGCAGGCCGCGCAGACGCCGCGGACCCCGATCCGGTAATCGAAGGGCGAGAAACCGTTCCGCTCGCAGACCCGGTCCAGGAGTTTCTCGGCCGCGTCCAGCCGGAACTCCACCACCTTCCCGCAACGGGAGCAGATCAGGTGATGATGGGGGCGGTGCCCGAAGAGATGCTCGTAGGTCGGACGCCCCCGGCGGTCGGTCGCTGGACGGATCATACCGCTCTCGACCAGGAGGGGGATCAACCGGTAGATCGTCGCCACCGAGATCCTCGACCCCCGCTCTCGGAGCCGGTCGTGAAGAGACTCAACGTCGAAATGATCGTGGGAGGAGAAGATTTCCTCCAGGATGGTCTTCCGCTCCGGGGTGTAGGTCAGGCTCCGGTCTTTGAGATAGGCGGTAAACTGGGCTTCCCATTTTTTCATCGCCGCTCCCGCGATAATTGCGATTGTGAATCATTCTCAATATATGGCGGCCCGGCGGACCTGTCAACGGAGAATTATTCTTTTCCCCCGGGCCGGAAGTTGCTATCCTGGCCCGCTCAACCGGTGAAAACCAACCCGCCAGGCGATGACCACATCCGGAGAAAAACAGGACGGCCGGCAAGAGCTGCGCAGTCACCTCCAGTCCGCCCGCCGGATCGTCTTCCTGACCGGGGCGGGGATCTCGACCGAGAGCGGGATCCCCGACTTCCGTTCCCCGGGGGGGCTCTACAGCGATCCGGCCAACGTCAACGTCTTCGACATCTCTTCCTTCCTCGCCGATCCCTCGATCTTTTACCGTTTCTGGGCCCGCTTCCTCCCCGTCCTGGAGAGGGCCCGGCCCAACCCGGCCCACCTCGCCATCGCCCGGCTCCAGGACGGCCGCCGGGTCACGGTGGTCACCCAGAACATCGACGACCTCCACCAGCGGGCGGGGAGCCGGACCGTCTGGTGCGTCCACGGGACGATCGCCTCCAGCCGCTGCCTGAACTGCGGGGCCCGGACGGAAACGGCCCGGCTCCTCCCGGCCATCCGCCGGGGCGAGGTGCCCGTCCACTCCTGCGGGGGGGTCTTCAAGCCGGAGGTGACCTTCTTCGGCGAGGGGCTGCCCGAGACGGACTGGACCAATTCGCAGGAGGCGATCCGGGAAGCCGACCTCCTCTGCCTGGTCGGCACCTCACTGACCGTCTTCCCGGCCGCCCGGCTCCCGGATTTCCGCCGGCCGGAATGCCGGCTGGTGATCGTCAACCGCGGCCCCACCCCCCTCGACCCCGAGGCCGACCTGGTGATCCGGGGCAGCGCCGGGGAGGTGTTTGGGGAATGGGGAATAGGGAACGGGGAATGGCCTATTTAAGGCCCTATATAGGGCACAAGAAAAGACAATGAAAACCACAGCGGAAAAGCACGTCGCGATCATCGGGGCGGGGCCGGGGGGGCTGACGGCGGCGATGATCCTGGCCCGGCGCGGCTTCCGGGTCACCGTCTTCGAGCGGAAGGACCGGGTCGGGGGAAGGAACAGCGAAGTCCGGCTGGGAGAGTTCTCCTTCGACCTCGGCCCCACCTTCCTGATGATGAAGGAGATCCTGGAGGAGGTTTTCGATGAAGCCGGATTCCCGGCGACGGACTTCCTCGGATTCCAGCGGCTGGAGCCGATGTACCGGCTGCAGTTCCCCGACCGGAAGCTGGAGCCGACCACCGACCGGGAGGGGATGCGGGAGGAGATCCGCCGGGCCTTCCCCGGACGGGAGGGCAGCCTCGACGCCTTCCTGGCCCGGGAGAAGAAACGCTTCGACCATCTCTACCCCTGCCTCCAGGTCCCCTACAGTTCGCCCTCCTCCCTCCTCTCCCTCAACCTGCTGAAGGCCGTTCCCCACCTCGGACTGGGCAGGAGCCTCTTCAACCTTCTCTTCCGGTACTTCGGCGACGAGAAACTGGCCCTCGCCTTCACCTTCCAGGCCAAGTACCTGGGGATGTCGCCCTGGGAATGCCCGGGGCTCTTCGCCATCCTCTCCTACATCGAGCACGAATTCGGGGTCTATCACGTCCCCGGGGGACTGTGGAAGATCTCGGAGGCGATGGCCGCCGCCGCCCGGGAACGGGGGGCCGAGGTCCGGCTGGAAGCCCCGGTGAAAGAGATCATCGTGGACGGACGGAGGGCCTCCGGGGTGATCCTGGAGTCGGGGGAACGGGTGGCGGCCGACGAGGTGGTGATCAACGCCGACTTCGGCCACGCGATGGAAAACCTCTTCCCCCGGGGTTTCCTGAGGAAGTACAGCCCGGACGGGCTGGCCCGCCGGAATTTCTCCTGCTCGACCTATATGCTCTACCTGGGCCTGGACCGGGTCTACGACCTCCCCCACCACACCATCTTCTTCGCCGACGACTACCGGAGAAACGTGGACGAGGTCTTCACCGCCAAGAAAATCTCCCGGGACATCTCCTTTTACGTCCGCAACGCCTCGGTCAGCGACCCCGCGCTTGCGCCGCCGGGCTGTTCGGCGGTCTACGTCCTCGTCCCCTGCCCCAACCTGAGGGGCGAGATCGACTGGGAGCGGGAGAAGCCCGGTTTCCGGGACCTGGTTCTGGACCGGATGGAGAAGCGGGGCGGGATGAAGGAGATCCGCTCCCACATCAAGGCCGAGATGGAGATCGCCCCCCGGAACTGGCGGGATGATTACAGCGTCCACGCCGGGGCGGTCTTCAACCTGGCCCACAACTTCGGTCAGATGATCTACCTCCGCCCGCACAACCGGTTCGAGGAATGCGGCTCCTGCTGGCTGGTCGGGGGCGGAACCCACCCCGGGTCGGGGCTCCCGACCATCTACGAATCGGGGAGGATCACCGCCAACCTGATCTCTGACCGGTACCGGGTGTCCCACCCCCCGGTCCGGAAGCGGATCTGAGCCGGAAGTCCGGAGCGATCAGGGATGCGCGGAAAGAAGATTCTCCATAATCGTTCCGTCGTTTCGGCGGCCGCCCTCGCCCTGGCCCTGCTGCTCTCCCTGGCCGGCCGGGCCGGGGGCGCCGAGACGGAAGCGGTGTATTTCTTCGAGCCGGGCTGTACCGACTGCGCGGAAGCGGCGGAGATCCTCGACTACCTCTCCGATCTTTACCCCGGTCTCCGGGTGAGGAAATTCGACATCCACTCCGCGGAAGGGCGGGAACTCTTCCCCCGGCTGCTGGCAGCTTACGGAGCGGAGATCGGGCCGGTCCCGATGGTCTTCGTCGGCGACGTGGCGATGGTGGGGGACGTCTTCTACGGCTGGCGGGAGGGATCGGTCTCCCTCCGGGGGAGGGAGCGGGAGGAGGCCCTGGAGGAGGCGGCGGGCCGGGCGATCTCGGAAAACGCCCCCTCCCCGCTGGCCCGGCCGGACCGGACCGCCGCCGAGATCATCCTCTTCGTCCGGTCCGGCGACCCGGCCGGGGAGGCGATGGAGCGCCGGGCCCGGGAGCTGGTCCGGGCTTATCCCCGCCTGGCGGTGGAGGTCTTCGACCTCGGCGACCCGGAGGCCGCGGGAACGTTCCGCCGGCTCCGGCTGATGCTCGACCTCCCCGGCGAACCCCCGGCCCTCTTCCTCGGCGACCTGGCCCTGCTCGGGGACACCCTCTACATCGGCCGGCGGAAACCGGAGGTCTTCCCCGAGCCGGAGGAGATTCAGGCCCGGCTGGAAGATTACGCCCGGCGGGCGGCCGCGGATGGGGTCTCCTCGCCCCTCCAGCGGCTCCAGCTCCGGGAGCGGATCACCCTCTGGGCGGTGATCGGGGCCGCCCTGCTCGACTCCATCAACCCCTGCGACTTCGCCCTGATGCTGCTCCTGCTCGGAACCCTGATCGTTCTCGGCCAGAGGATAAAGGTCCTCAAGGCCGGGCTGGCCTTCATCGCCGGGGTCTATATCACCTACTTCCTGCTCGGGTTCGCCGTCTACACCATCCTGGGGATGACGGTCCGGACCCGGGCCTTCCGGGACACCTTCCTCTACGCCGTCTCCTCGCTCGCGATCCTGATCGGCCTCTGGCAGATGAAGGACCTCTTCTGGTACGGCAAGCTGTTCACGATCGAGGTCCCGGAGCACTGGAAACCGCGGGCCAAGAAGCTGGCCGCCTCGGTGACCAGCGTCCCCGGGGCCTTCGTGATCGGGGCCCTGGAGGCGCTCTTCCTCGCCCCCTGCACCTCCGGCCCCTACCTGGCCATCCTCACCCTCCTCTCCCAGACCACCGAGCGGCGGGAAGGGGTCCTGCTGCTCCTGATCTACAACCTCGTCTTCATCCTCCCCCTGGTGGTCCTGGCGGCCCTGGTCCACTTCGGCTTCACCACCACCGCCCGGGCGGAACGCTGGCGGGAGCGGGGGGCGGGGAAGATGCACTTCTTCACCGGGGTGGTGATGTTCCTCCTCGGCGCCGGGATGATCGCCGGTCTCCTCCTCGGGATATTGTGAGCCGGGAAAGACCGGCGGAATAATACTATGGACAGGGTGAAGCAAAATGGGTTTATAATCATCGCCGGATCTGTCGGCCGGAGGTACCGACTATGAACTGGATCTGGATGGGGTTGATCGTCGCGGCGCTCTGGGTGGCGGCCTTTTTCGTCTTCCGGCTTCTCTCCCGCTCCTACCCGGCTCTCCGGATCATCCTCTTTCCCCTCTTCTGGCTGGCCCTGGCCGGCGGGCTTCAGCTCTTCATCCCCAGCTCGCCGCCGGGCTGGAGATTCCTGCGGGAGGCGTCCTTCCCCGGTTTCTTCCTGGCCGCCGGGGCGGTCCTGCTCCTGATCAACCTCGCCCTGGCCGGGCTCGGGTCCTCCCTCCGGCGGGAGGAGCGGGAGTTTGTCCTCCCCCCGCTGCTGCGGAAGCTGATCCTGATCGTGGTTTACTTCATCGCCGCCGTCATCCTCCTGAAGAACTACTACCCCGCGCTCAACCTCACCGGGCTCCTGATCGGCTCCACCGTCTTCTCCGCGGTGGTCGGGCTCGCCCTCCAGGACACCCTGATCAATTTCATCAGCGGGGTCACCCTGGCCGCCGAGAAACCCTTCCGGGTCGGCGACTGGATCCGGGTGGGTGATCGGGAGGGGGTGGTGAACGCCATCTCCTGGCGGGCGACCAGGATCCTCACCCGCGACAACAACCTCCTGGTCATCCCCAACAGCGTGATCGCCCGGGAGTCAGTGGTCAACTTCAACTGCCCGTCCCCGGTCCTGCGGGAGACGGTGGAGGTGGGGATCTCCTACCGGATCCCGCCCCGCCGGGTGCGGGAGGCCCTCCTGGAGGCGGCCGGCCGGGTGCCCGAGGTCCTGGGGCAGCCGCCCCCCGCCGTCGCCCTGGTCTCGTTCGACGACTTCAGCATCCGTTACCGGCTCCTTTTCTGGCTGGCGGATTACGAGAACGCCCCCGCCCTGGCCGGCCAGGTCCGGATGGAGATCTACGACACCCTGCGGAGCCGGGACATCCCGATCCCCTTCCCGATCCGGGACGTCTACGTCCGCCGGGCGCCGGAGGAGACGGGGAAAGCCGGGCCCCGGCTCCGGGTCCTGGAAGGGCCGGGGGCGGGGGAGACGATCCCGGTGCCGGGGGAAGGACTCTCCATCGGCCGGGAAAAGGATAACACCCTGGTCCTCTCCCATCCCGCCGTCTCCAAGCACCACGCCCGGATCGTCCTCTCCCCGGAAGGCCCCCGGCTGGAGGACCTGGAGAGCAAGGGCGGGACCCGGGTCAACGGCCGGGAGGTGAAATCCCGGACCCTCCGTGACGGCGACGAGATCGCCCTCGGCCTCTCCCGATTCCTCTTCGAGGAATGACGGTTATGACTCCTCCCGGGCCGGAAAGGACCGAACCCAAAACCATCGGACGTTACCAGGTGGAGGAGGAGATCGGCCGGGGAGGGATGGCGGTCGTCTACCGCGGGCGGCAGCCTTCCCTCAACCGCCTGGTGGCGATCAAGGTCCTGCCGGAACAGTTCTCCGGCGACGAGGAGCTGATCCGGCGGTTCCAGCGCGAGTCGGAGGCGATCGCCGCCCTCAGCCATCCCAACATCATCCAGATCATCGACCGGGGCCGGGAGGGGGGGCGGTACTATTTCGTGATGGAGTACGTGGACGGGCCGAGCCTGGACGCGCTCCTCGCCCGCGGCCCGCTGCCGGTGGCGGCCGCGCTGGAGACGGCGGTCCAGGTGGCCCGGGCCCTGGAATACGCCCACCGGCGGGGGGTGGTCCACCGGGACCTCAAGCCGAGCAACATCCTCCTCTCCCGCGACCTCAAGGTGGCCAAGCTGGCCGACTTCGGGATCGTCCGGGTGCTCCGGCCGGAAGACGCCGCCAGCACCCTGACCCAGGCCGGGCGGTCCCTGGGGACCGTGAACTATATGTCCCCCGAGCAGCGGTGCGGCGCGGAGCGGATCGACGGCCGGAGCGACATCTTCTCCCTCGGGGTGGCCCTTTACCAGATGCTGACCGGGCGGCTCCCCCTGGGAAACTTCCGCCTCCCCAGCCACCTCAACCGCCGGCTCCCCCCCTCCCTGGACCGGATCGTCCTCAAGTGCCTGGCCGCCGACCCCGAGGGCCGCTACCCCGACGCCGCCGCCCTGCTCAAGGACCTGGAGACGGAAAAGCTCAAACTGATCGACTTCCGGGGGCAGGCGGCCTCGCTCCTCCAATCCGTCCGGATGGGTTTCGTCCGGGCAACGGCCCGGCTCCCGGCCGGGAAGCGGTGGCTCTTCCCGGCCCTGGCGGCCGCCGCCCTGGCGGCCGTTCTGCTCATCTTCAGCTTCGGCCGGGTCTTCCGTACCTCCCGGGTGATGGAAGCCGTCCGGACCGCGGCCCCCTTCTCCCCGGGGCTGAAATCCCGGCTGGACGCGGCCGAACGGCAGCTCGAACGGGGATCGGCCGAGGCGGCGATCCGGGAACTCGAGGGGGTGGTCCGGGATCACCCCGCCGGGGATATCGGCGCCGCCTCCCGGCTGAGGATGGCGAAGATCCGGGAGAAACTGGAGCGGTACCCCGAAGCCCTGGCCGACTACCTCCTGGCGGCGGAGAGTTTCCCCCGCTCCCCCCAGGCGGCGGAAGCCCTCTGCGCCGCCGGGCGGATTTACTCGGAGAGGCTGAAGCAGCCCGCCGAGGCCGTCCGCTGCTATGAGCGGACGGCCGGGGATTACCCGGGTTCGGACTTCGCCGCCCCGGCCCTCTACAGCCTGGGCCGCCTCTACCGGGTGGCGGGAAAGGACTTCTTCGGCCGGATCTTCGGCACCGAGAAGCAGAGCTCCCTCGAGGCCTCCGCCCGCGCCCTGGAGAGGCTGGTAACCGATTATCCCGACAGCCCCGAGGCGGAGGCGGCCCTCTGGGAACTGGCCGAGCTCTACGGGGAGGACGGCCTCGACGACCCCGCCCGCTCCAACGAGTACTGCCGGAAACTCCTGAAGAGGAACCCCAAGACCGCCCGGCCGGTCCATTTCCGGATGGGGGAGAATTTCGAGGCCCTCGGTGACAACGCCGCCGCCCGCGATAGTTTCCAGAGGTATCTCAAGCTGGACCCCGGAGGGGCTCGCGCCGCCGAGGCCTGGCGGAAGCTCGGCCGGTTGAAGTGACCATCTCCGGACCGGCGGGCGCGACATAGTGAAGGACGCGAACCAACCCGGTCCTTTATGCCCCGTTTGCCGCGCGGGCCCGGCGGAGGCCTTCCCGGTCCCCGGAGGCGGAGGTTACTGGCTCTGCCGGGGATGCGAGGCGGTCTTCCTTGACTCGGCCCGGCACCCGCGGAGAGAAGAGGAACGGAAGCGTTACCTCCTCCACGAAAACGACCCCGACGATCCCGGATACCGGGCCTTCCTCTGGAGGCTGGCCGGGCCGCTCCTGGAGCGGCTGGCGCCCGGCCGCGAAGGGCTCGACTACGGCTGCGGTCCCGGACCCGCCCTGGCCCGAATCCTCGAAGAAGCCGGGCACCGGGTCCGGCTCTACGATCCCTTCTTCCACCCGGACCACTCGGCGCTGGAGCGGCGCTACGACTTCATCGCCTGCTCGGAAACGGCCGAGCATTTTCACCGCCCGGCCGAAGAGTTCGAGAGACTTGACGGGATGCTGCGGCCGGGGGGATGGCTGGCGGTGATGACCTGCTTCCGGCCGGAAGACCGCGACTTCGCCGGCTGGCACTACCGGCTCGACCCGACCCACGTGGTCTTCTACCGGGAAGAGACCTTCCGCCGCCTGGCCGGACGGTTCGGCTGGGAGCCGGAGTTCCCGGACCCGGACGTGTTTTTGGCGAAAAAACGGTGATCGGTGATCGGTAATCGGTGACCGGTAATCGGTAAGCAGTGAGCAGTGGGCAGTGGGCAAAGTGCAAAGCGCATAGAGCATAGCGCCCCGGAGCGCAGAGCGCAAAGAGCATAGCGCCAGGGGATTTCCGGCTACTGATCACCGATTACCGATTACTGCTAACTATTCCCTATTCCCCATTCCCCATTCCCAAATGAAATACGACCTGATCATCTTCGACGCTGACGGCACTCTGCGACGCTGCACGGTCCCGGGCCAGGTCTGCCCCAACCAGCCCGGCCAGTGGGAACTCCTCCCCGGGGTGAGGGAGACCCTGTCCGGGATCGAGTGGGGCGCGCCCGACCGAGGTCGGAAGGCCCTGGGCATCGCCAGCAACCAGGCGGGGGTCGCCCGCGGTTACCTGACCGAGAGACTGGCCCGGGAGATGATCGCGGACACCGTGGAGGCGGCCGCCGGCTTCCGCCCCGTCCCCGGCTCGGTCGAGATCTGCCCCCACGATATCGCCGCCGGCTGCCCCTGCCGGAAACCGAACCCGCTGCTCCTCGAGCGGCTGATGGCTTTCTGGAAGGTCCCGCCGGAGAAGACCCTCTTCGTCGGTGATATGGAGAGCGACCACGCCGCCGCCGCAGCCGGCGGCTGCGATTTTATCTGGGCCAACGTTTTTTTTAATCACCATTAATCGGAATCTACTGATTGTGCTCCATCCATTTAAGTTCATCCGTTTAAGTTCATTGTTTACATCTCCAGTCAAAACGCACATACTATCTGCCAAGAGGAGTTTCTGTTCGTGTAAATGCTTTCAAGCGAATACTTGTTTTTTCATTGAAGCTAAATTTGGAATTGGACACAAACAGGAGGTGACCAGTGAACAGATTTTGCTTGGCGGCGGTAGTTATTTTTAGCTTTTGCTCGTTGGCCTGGGCCGAGGGAGATAACTCGTCGGAAAAAGTGGACGTCAGAGATCAGGCAGCGGAGGAATCGCTCTTAAAAGAGACAGCAGTAAATGCGATCACACCTGCTCCCGAAGTTAATGACTCCGGACAGGAGATAGCCTTGGCGGAATCTAAATCCGGCGCGAAAACGGCGATGTTCGGCCTTTCCTGGGGTATGACTCCGACTGAAGTAAGGGAATTGGGCTCCCGTTTGAAGCCGGAAAAGAAAACGAGCAATCTTTATATCTACAGTACCGATTCACTCCCCAGCAATCTACAGGATACGGGTTCCTATAAATTAGTTTTTAGTAAGAATGGAAATCTGGTTAAAATCATAATGATCGGTAATAAGATCGCCAACGATATCTTTGGCGAGCAAGGCAAATCTCGCTTTAATGAACTCGGCCTCGCATTGTCCCAAAAATACCAGGAAATCAGCAGTATTATGGAGATCGGGGTCAGAGCATATGACGGCCCGGATGAGTTTTATCAGTGCCTTGCCTGCCCGGGGTGTGGATTGTGGGTGAAGAAGTTTCAGGGGGATAATAAGCATATAGCCTTACAGATTATCGGAATCAAGAAAGGCGAAGGATACATCGCCATTACGGTAGAAGCGGTTCCGGAATGGGATTTCGCCCGTGAAGCAGGGGAATCCATTGCAGTCGTCGAGGACGCAGACGCGTTGTAGGACCATATAGCTAACAAAACAATTAACAAACCATCGATTTTTAGGGAGGCGGATATGAACTTTTATCGGCATATCTTGTCGGCGATTATCAATGCTGTAACTTTCGCCGGGATGATCTTTCTTGCTCTTACACCAGCTTCTTTACTCGGCGGCGACGCTTCTGAAATTGATCAGGAGTTTGCCGCCGAGGAATCACCGACTTTAAATATTGAGCCGACTTCACCTCCTTCTGCATTCAGAGGCAAATGGTATATCGGCGTTGGGGCTCTTTACAGTTTCGAGGACTTCGGCGGTAATTTGGATGGTAACTTAGACTGGGACGATTCGTTCGGATTCAACCTTAAGGGCGGCTATTTTCTCACTGACAACTGGGCGCTGGAAGGTCGATTCGGCTATCACTCTAAATTCGAATCCGATTATTCATCCACTTATTCAGGATTGTCGTACACCGAGAGATACGAGATCAACGGGGAAATCACTTGTTGGGATCTCACCGCCAATATCAAGGGTTACCCGTCAATCGACGGGATGGTGCGCCCATATGGTCTCTTCGGTTTGGGGATTATGAACGGAAACGCCGAGGGCAAGGGAACTTTGACAAGATGCTGGTATCAGAGCGGCAACTGTTACAATTATTCGATCAGAACAGATGAAAGTGAAACGGATACCTGCGTTCGGATCGGAGCCGGAACCGATCTGGTCTTCGAAAAACAGTGGGGCCTTACTGTCGAGGCGAGTTATCTAGTTGGAATGGGAGACCTGGATAATTTGAAATTATTCGACCTGAATATATCTGCCTTCTATATTTTTTGATCGAAGCCTGATGCCATAACCACAGCAAACCATAATAGCATAAAGGGAATACAAAGCTGCAATTTCCGGGAACAGTATGCGACAATTTCGGACTTCAAGCCTATGAATATTCGTATCGTCTGGATTTCCGCGATATCTTTGGCCGCCTGTTCCCTGCAAGCATCCCTATCTTTGGCGCAACTATCGCTGGGAACCGAGATTGATCTTCTGGCGGATTTAAACGCCTCAATCCTGTTCAGCAATGGCAATGTCAAATTTGAATATGCCGAACCGCCCTGGAGATCGAAGTTGTCCTATCCCCTCGACGGATATCTGTTCGAGTTAAGCGCTGAATCCAGGCTGCAATGCAGAGTTGAAGAATACCCCTTGACCGCGGGGATCAGAGGACGGTTCGCTCAGGACATCAGCGTCAAGGGCGATGTTACCGATTCTGATTGGGAGCATGATTACCGCTGGGGCTACTCCGAACACGATGGAGACGCCGATGTATCGATCTGGGATGTAGACTGTGTATTCTCCATCCGTCCATTCATCTGGTCTACCCCTTACATTGTCAAATCTATTGAAGCCGGCTTGATCATCGGTTACGGAGAACAGTCATTTGATTTCCTGGTAAAAGACGGATGGGGAAACTACTTCGGCGAGGCGGAAGTATTCTCAGGGAAAGTATCCACCTACGATACTACATTTTCCGGAATCAGGATCGGTCCCTATTTGCAATGTCAGCCCATTTCCGATCTTGCCCTGCGAGTTGAAGCGATCGCAATACCGAATTTGAAAACAGAATCAGACGCTTACTGGATCCTCCGGGAATACCGATTCTGGCAGGAAGCGGAAGGGACCGGCACGACTATCGGAGTTAAGTGCTCTTACAGGGTTACCGAGCACTTTCAGCTCTTGGCCGGCATAAATTGGGTCTACCTGAATGCCGACACAAATGGTAAGGAGAGCGGAATTTTTTACGAAGACGGGGCCTCTTACACCGATCTTCCCATCGTGCCATATATCTCGGCCGATTATTTTAATCTCCAGCTGGGACTGACTGCGATTTTTTAGCAACGCTCTTTTAAACAGAGCAGCCGGTTGAATAGAAGGCAATCAATCACCCTGATTATTCAACCGGCTGCATCGCCAGCCAGCTTACTCCCCGTCTTCGAAAAAGGCAACTAAAATGCCACAAGTCCGTTCAGTCCAACTATTAAGATATTGATCTCGTCGACGTCTCCGAAACCCATAGTGTAGTCTAACTCCAGTTCTACAGCGAACTGATTGGTAAAAAACCAATCACAGCCGGCACCTATACGACCGCATAAGCCTGATTTTGTGTCTGATTCAGAATAGGGCGTTCCGCGATAATAAATGTCACTACCATAAAATGTCATAACGCTTGCTAATATATCACCCTCGATCTTGCCACTCATATAACCAAGACCACCAACAAGATAGGGTCGCAGTTGTCCTTCCATAATGCCATCACCAAAGGGAAAATACTTCGGGTTGATTGTAATATCCCAACCCTTCATATCTCCATCAGCATCGGCACTGATATAGCTAATGGCGTCAGAGAAAACCCTGGTACGACTGTACTTTCCGTCAATCTTATACTTAAAATGATAGCGGAAGAGCATCTCTAGGGCAAAGTTCTCCGAAAAGAAATAGCCTCCTTTTACATTTAGGCCTATCCCACTTTCCGTTTCAAGAGGAGTAGGGCACTGATAAGTCCATCCGGCCATCGGAACGTCATAGGCGGTAACGGTAACATCATCAAGATCGGAAGGGAACCCGTAAAACAAGCCAAGACCGGCGTAAAAGCGTTTAGCCAGCTTTAATTCATCGCCCGAAGCTCTCTCGCTAACGACAACTTCAAATTCCTCCTCATAAACCTCACTGACATCCGCAGCCAAAATACCGGAGTGGAAGCAACACAGAGAAAGCAAGAAAACAACCGATGTAAAGAAGGCAATTCCCCGCAGGGAAAAATTGCTGTTAGCGGCTTTCATTTCAGCACCTCCTTATCTCTCTTTGGCGGTTGCCTCACATTCCACCCAATCCGGTTCACCCCAGATCGGGACATACCCAATCCGAATTCCTTATCCTCAAGTCGATAAATCACCTCCTTTTTCGGCTACTGATCTGCCTTGTTTAAACCCCTCCTTTTCAACCCAAGATATTTTGAACCTCTGAAGATAATCCGTCAATATGATTTTCAATATGCAAATTTTAGATCTGAATTTGTTGGGATTTCGATTTCCTGGCAATCCTTACGTTCTGACACTGAATATGTTGCGGGGATTGGAATTCTATGATCGTTCGTGGTGCCAGGGATGACTGCCCCTGCCCATTAAGTGGGTTTGCCGGAGCAGGGATCGGGTGATATATTTTTTCCTCGTGAAGATCAGCATTATTCTTATAACCGGAATTCTTATGATGAGCAATACTGCCCAGGAAAACGAGCCTGCGACCGCCACCTTTGCCGGGGGGTGCTTCTGGTGCCTGGAGCCTCCCTTCCGGGAGGTGGAGGGGGTGCTGGAGGTGATGCCGGGTTACACCGGGGGGAAAACCCCCAATCCGACTTACGAGGAGGTCTGCTCCGGAACCACCGGGCACGCCGAGGCCGTGCGGGTGACCTACGACCCGGCCCGGGTCTCCTACGATCAGTTGCTCGAGGTCTTCTGGCGGCAGATCGACCCCACCGACCACGGGGGGCAGTTCGCCGACCGGGGGAGCCAGTACCGGACGGCGGTCTTCTACCACAACCCGGAGCAAAAGGAGCGGGCGGAGAGGTCGAAGGCCGCCCTGCAAGCTTCCGGGGTCTTCGATCGGCCAATCGCGACCGAAATCGTCCCGGCGGGGGAGTTTTTCCCGGCCGAGGAGTACCACCGGCAATACTACGCGAAATGCCCGGTCCGCTACGAACTCTACAAGCAGGGTTCCGGCCGGGCCAGGTTCCTGGAAAAGAAGTGGGGAGGCGCGGCGACGTCCGCTTCTCCCACCCCGGGAGAGGAAACTTACCGGAAGCCTTCCGACGAGGAACTGAAGAAGACCCTGACCCCGCTCCAGTACCGGGTGGCCTGCCGGAACGGCACCGAGCCCCCCTTCCAAAACGAGTACTGGGACAACAAGCGGGAGGGAATCTACGTCGACGTCGTCTCCGGGGAGGCGCTCTTCAGCTCCGCCGACAAGTTCGACTCCGGGACCGGCTGGCCGAGCTTCACCCGCCCCCTGGCGCCGGAGAACATCGTCGAGCGGGTGGACCGCTCCCTCTTCTCCACGCGGACCGAGGTCCGCAGCCGCCTCGGCGACTCCCACCTCGGTCACGTCTTCGACGACGGCCCGGCCCCGACCGGAAAGCGTTACTGCATCAACTCCGCCGCCCTCCGCTTCATCCCCGAGGAAGACCTGGAGAAGGAAGGCTACGGCCGCCTGTCCCGGTAGCACGGACATTCCTGCCTGCGGCGGCCGCCCCGAAAACACAGGCAGAAATGCCTGTGCTGCCGTAACGGCGAAATCCCCTTGCCCCCGGCCCGGGATAACCTTATCCTCCGTCGGCGTTACTGCAACCGCTATGCGCGACGGCTTTGACAGGACGATCGACTACCTGCGGATCTCGCTCACCGACCGCTGCAACCTCCGCTGCCGATACTGTATGCCGGCGGGGGGGGTGAAGAAGTTCTCCCACGGGGATATCCTCCGGTTCGAGGAGATCGAGCGGGTGATCCGGATCTGCCGGGAGCTGGGGTTCGTCAAGTTCCGCTTCACCGGCGGGGAGCCGCTGCTGCGGCGGGGGGTGATGGACTTCCTGGAGAAGCTCCCCCCCGGGGACTGGTACCTGACCACCAACCTGGCGGTGGAGGACCTCGACCTCGACCGGCTCAACCGCCTGCCCCTGGCCGGCCTCAACGTCAGCTGCGACTCGCTCCAGCCCGAGCGCTACCGCTGGATCACCCGTCGGGGCGACCTCTCCGTCTTCTTGAGCAACCTGGAGAAAGTCCGCTCGGAGAACCTGAAGATCAACGTGGTGGTGATGAAGGGATTCAACGAGGACGAGATCGAGAACTTCATCGACTTCGGGGAGAAGAGCCGGGCCACGGTCCGATTCATCGAGATGATGGATTTCGGCACCGGGGGGCCGGGCTTCGCCTCCCTGGCGGAGATCCGGGACCGGCTGATCGGGAAGGGGATCATCGAGCCGGAGGGGAGGCCCATCCGCGGATCCGTCTCCTGCTACCACGACCTGCGCGGGCGGCCGGGGAAGGTCGGTTTCATCACCCCGGTCAGCCGCCACTTCTGCCCCGACTGCCGCAAGATCCGGCTCAAGGCCAACGGGGATATCAAGCTCTGCGTCTTCTCCCGGGAGAATCACAACCTCCGGGACCTGCTGCGGAGCGAGCCCGCCGACCGGGTGGTCAGGGACCAGCTGGCGGATCTGATCGCGCGCAAACCCTTCTCCCCCGAGGGTCCCCGGACCACGGAGACGATGGCCGAGATCGGGGGCTGAACCCCGGGTTGGGCAGACGATGAGAGAACCCAGGAAGGAGGTTGCGGCAGGCCGGGGAGACTGGTGGTCCGCCCTGGGACTGGTCCTGCTGGTCGCGGTATTTTTCGGGAGGGTCCTCTTCAGCCGGGAGGCGCTGCTGCCCAGTCCGCTGCCGGACCTCACCGACAAGTTCCTCCCGATGCGGACCTGGACCGCCCAGCAGCTCCTCGGGGGAACCCTTCCCCATTGGAACCCCTACGTCTTCTGCGGGATGCCCTTCCGGACCGAGACGGCCGTCTATTACCCGCCCAACGCGCTCTTCCTCTTCCTCCCCGCCGCCCGGGCGCTGGCCGTCTCCCTCGCCGCCCACCTGGCGCTGGCCGGCGTCTCCTGCTTTCTCCTGGCCCGCCTGCTGGGACTGCGGCGCTTCAGCGCCTTCGCCGCCGGCCTGGTCTACGCTTTCTGCGCCCAGCAGGTCCTGCGCGTTTACGCCGGCCACGTCCCCATCACCTCGTCGGCGGCCTGGATCCCCCTGGTCTTCTTCTTCGTCGAAAGATATCTCCGCCGGCGGCGGGCCCGCGATTTCGCCGCCGGCGCCATCGTCTTCGCCCTTCAGATCTTCTCGGACAACACCCAGATCGTCTTCTACACTTCCGCCGGCGTCGCGGTCTACGCCCTCCTCCGGACAATCCTTTTCTCCCGGGAGAGGAGAACCGCGGGCCGCGCGCTGAGAGGCTTCGCGGGCGTGATCGGCCTGCTCGGACTGGGGGCGGCGCTGGCCGCGGTCCAAGTAGTTCCGGAAGTGGAACTGGCCGGTCATTCCGTGCGATCCATCGGGTCCTACGCCTTCGCCTCTTCCTTCTCGCTCCCCCCGGAGAACCTCCTGACCTTCCTCGCCCCCTCGATTATGGGCGACGACATCGTCACCCCGTACTGGGGCCGGAACTTTCCCTGGGAGATGATCGTTTACATCGGCGTCCTGCCCCTGCTGGCCGCCCTCTTCGGTATGACCCGGGTCCGCAACCGCTGCTGCCTCATCTTCACCGTCCTGGCGCTCCTGACCCTCCTGGTCGCCCTGGGGAGCTACACCCCGGTCTATCCAATCCTCTTCCGGTTCCTGCCCGGCTTCAATATGCTCCGGGGCAACTGCAAGCTCATCCTCCTCACCGCCTTCTTTCTCGCCCTGCTCGCCGGATTCGGCCTGGACGAGATCCTGTTCGCGGAACCGGGCCGCGGCCGGCGCCTCTTCCGCAACATCCTGATCGCGGCCGCCCTGGCGGCGGCGGCCGGCCTGGCCGCGCGCTCCGAAACGGCCCTCCGGTTCTGGCGGGATACCGTCCTGCGCTCCGACGCCGTCCAGGAGGGGATCCAGAGACCCCCGCCGGACCCGGACAACGCAGGCGACGTCCGCGAGACGCTGGGGACGGCCGCCAACAGCGTAATCCGTTTCGCCGGGCTGCTGGCGGCAGCGGCGCTGGTCTTCTACGGCGTGCGGGCGGGCCGGATCCGCCCCCCTACCGCCGCCGGCCTTTCCCTCGCCCTGATCCTCTTCGACCTCTGGTCTTTCGGCTTTCCCTACCTCATCCCCACCCCTCCCGGGAAATCCGGCTGGCCCGGGGAGGTGATCGATTTTCTCCGGAAAGATCCCGAACCCTCCCGCGTCTTCACCGCGGAGGGCGTCCTCCCCAACCCGGGACTTCCCCACGGCATCGCCAACATCGTCGGCCACCACGAGAACCGGATCCGGCGATATATGGAATTCCTCCACTTCAGCCAGGGGATGAGAAACCTGGAGGAGATGCTGCCCGGCCGGCTGCCCTTCGACTACCTGCGCTTCTCCCCGCTCTTCCACCTCCTGAATGTCAAATACGTCCTCCTCCCGCCGCGGATCCGGGTGAACCCCGAAGCCTTCCCCCTGGAACTGGCCACCGAGCGGATGCGGGTCTATTCCAATCCCGGCTGCCTGCCGCGCTGTTATATCGTCCGGCAGGCGGCCTTCGTCCGGGACCGGAACCTCCTTCTCTCCGTGCTGGATTCGCCCCACTTCAACCCGCGGCGGGCGGTCATCCTCGAGGACGAGTCCGCTCCCTGGCCCGGGGCCGGGGGGCCGGCCGGCGACGACCGGGCGGAGATCACCTCCTGCTCCGCCAACCGGGTCACCGTCTCCGCCGCGCTGGATGGCGAGGGCTATCTCGTCCTGGCGGACACCTTCTATCCCGGCTGGACGGCCTCCGTGGACGGGGAGAAGAAACCGGTCTACCGGGCCAACTACGTCCAGCGCGCCGTCCATCTCGAGCCCGGCAAACACACCGTGGAGTTCATCTACTCCCCCCGGTCCTTCAAAATCGGCGCCGGGATCACCCTGGCCGCGCTCGGAATCGTGATGGTCCTGGTCCGGCGGCCCCGGGGCGGGAAAGATCCGGCGGCCGGCGGCGGTCCCGGCCGGGGACAATAAACTTGCCCGGCCGGCATAATTTCCTATACTGAGCCGGCATAACGTCTTTTCCCGGTGACCGGGAGGAACGGTTCATCCCAAATCAAGGAGCTCGGATGCCTCAACTGGCCAAGGGCGGCAAGTGGGTCTTCGGTTGGGCGGAGGTGGACGGCCGGCGGGAGATCCGCATCCCGCCCGAAGCGTATCTCGAGTACGGCTTCCAGTCGGGCGAGAAGGTCTGGTTCATCGCCGGAAGCCGGTCCTCGGGAGGGTTCGCGGTCTTCCGGGAAGCCCGAAAGGCGGAACCGGCGATCCCCCTGGAGCGGAGGGCCGTCGCCGAAGGAACCGTCGGCGAAAACGGCCTCCTGGCGCTGCCTTCCGAGACCGGGGTTGAACCCGGCGAGAGGCTGCTGGTAGTGCGGGGCAGCGGCCTGGCGCTGGGATTCCTCCGGCAGGGGCCGATCGTCATCGAGGCCCGGAAACACCTCAAATTGGAAACGTTTACCGTCGAGGGGGAAGGAGGGTAACGATGAAGGAAAACCGAAAGGAAGCGTCCTCGCCTTCCCACTGGGGGGAGGACGGGAAGCTGCGGATGGTCGATGTCTCGGAAAAACCACCGACCCTCCGGGAGGCGCGGGCCTCGGGGAAGATCCTGGTCCGGGAAGAGACCCTGGCCCTGGTCCGGGCCGGGAAGACCCCCAAGGGCGACATCTTCACCGTCTCCCAGATCGCCGGGATCCAGGCGGCCAAGCAGACCCCGGCCCTGATCCCGATGTGCCACCCCCTCCCCATCACCCACTGCCGGATCGAATTCCGCCTGGAGAAGGACGGGATCACCGCCGAGACCACGGTGCGGACGAAGAGCCGGACCGGGGTGGAGATGGAGGCCCTGGTGGGGACCGCCGCCGCGCTGCTCTCGGTCTACGATATGCTCAAGCCGGTGGACAAGACGATGGTGATCACGGACATCGAGCTGCAGGCCAAGTCGGGGGGGAAGAGCGGTGACTGGAAAAGGTAATTACACCGCCGCCGTCCTCACCGTCTCCACCGGCTGCTCCCGGGGGGAGCGTGAAGACTCCAGCGGACCGGTCCTGGTCGAGGGCTGCCGGAAACTCGGGCTGGAAATTGCCGAGACCGGTCTCGTCCCCGACCGGGCGGAGGCGATCCGGGAGCGACTGCTCCGCTACTGCGACCACCTCCGGGTCGACCTCGTCCTCACCACCGGGGGGACCGGACCCGGGCCCTTCGACATCACCCCCGAGGAGACCGGCTTCCTCTGCGACCGCCTCCTCCCGGGGCTGGGCGAGCTGATCCGGTCGGAAGGGGGGAAGAAGACCCCCCGGGCCTACCTCTCCCGGGGGATCGCCGGGATCCGGGGGAAGACCCTGGTCGTCAACCTCCCCGGCTCTCCCCGGGGGGCCGGGGAGTCCTTGGAGGCGATCTCCGGCATCCTGATCCACGCCCTGGAGATGATCGCCGGCGGAGGACACGGGACGGGGGATAGGAAACGTCCCCGGTATTCCGGACGGCAATCCGATGAAACTGTATTACCACGCTAAATCGAAAAATTTCGGAGATTGTTTAAACTATAATATCTTCCGGGAGCTGTTCGGCCGGGACGTCATCAGGACCCGGTATTACAAGGCGGACTTTTTCGGCATCGGGAGCCTCCTGGGAACAGCCCTGTATAATCCGACCCCCCATCACGCCTGGAAAAACCTGGAGAAGCGGTGCTATTCCATATTGTTGCGGCACCGTCCGATCACCATCCTGGGCAGCGGGTTCGTCAGCAATGTCCGGGATACCTACCGGAAGCTCAAGCTGTTCCGACCGGTGAATATCATCGCCCTGCGGGGGCGGAAGTCCCGGGAGATAATGGAGTGCATCCTCCGGGAGAAGCTCGATGGCGTCGCACTCGGCGATCCCGGAATCCTGTCTTCAGAACTGATCAAGGGTACCCGGATCGGGAAAGAGTGCGAGCTCGGTATCATCCCGCACACGGTGGACAGGAACTCGGACCTGCTCGACGGGTTGGCGTCAAGGAGCGGTGTCCGCATCCTGGACATTCAAAGTCCGCCCGGGGAGTTCATCAAGACGGTGGCGGCCTGCCGAACTGTCGCTTCATCCGCGCTGCACGGGCTGATCGCCGCCGACAGCCTGCATATCCCCAACCTGTGGATAAAGTTGTCCGACCGCATCATCGGTCAGGATTTTAAGTTCCGCGACTACTATTCCGCCTACGGGATCACGCCGCAAGTTACCGACCTGCGGTCGGCAGCGGCTTCCCGAATCACCCCTGAATATGTCATCGAAAGATACCGGATCGATCCCCGGGCCGTTGAAAGCAGCAAATCCGCGCTGGCTTCCGCCTTCGAGGAGTGCTTCGGCAATCTTCAATACGGCTAACCCGGCCGGAGGTAATCTTCTTTACCTCCCGGTGAATTCGTAGACCTCGTAACGCTCCCGGTGGAGCGGGGAATCCGAATTGACATCGTAGGAACGGCAGCCGGTTAAGTCGGCCCAACGCCGGAGAGCCTCCAGCCGGCCGAGAAATTTTCTCTCGTCCCTCGGGTACCCGGGAACACTGTAGACAACCAGGTCGAATTTCTTCCCCCCGGACCATTCTTTCTTGACCTCCGCCAGCGACGGCCGGATCCGGGCGGGATAGCAGATCTCCCGGTTGCAGAGGTAGCGGGCCGCGTTGTGGTCGGTGACGAAAAGTCCCGGGAAGACATCCTCCCCCAGGTCGGCCTTCAGGCAGAACAGCCTGCCGGCCCCGGGATCGGCGCTCCAGAACGATCGGGCGAAAGCGCGGCTGTCCCGGTCGGCTTTCTCCTTGTACGGCCGGGCCAGGTCCCGGACGATGGTACCCAGACCGACCAGGCCCAGGACGGCGAGAACCACGACTGTCGCCCATCTCCTCCAGCGGCACGCCTTGATCCGCGATATCAGGTCCGCGGCCCCCAGCCCGGCGGGGATGCAGATGAAGGGCGCCAGGTAAAGCATCCAGCGGGCGCTGTAGCCGTAAGGGTAGCGGCGCAGCGCGGCCGCGATCAAAGCCGGGAGAAACGGACCGGCGAAGAGGAATACCAGCGCCCAGTCATTTCTCCGCCGGAAGGCCGCCAACCCCGCCAGGAAACAGACTAGCGTCACCACGCTCCCCCCGTGCTCGCCGCCGACCGGGTAGGCGAACATCCGGCCGGTGTGGGCGCTGATCAGCCAGAGGATCAATCGTCCGGGCCGGGCCAGGGGGGGGAAGGTGCCCTCCCAGATGGTGAACATATGGCGGCCGTTAAGGGCGGCCAGTTCGAAATTCAGTTGAGTCCGGATAAAAGTAAAATACACGAACCCGAACGATCCCAGTACGAACAGAAGATATACCGATAATCTGCCGGCGGATTCGGCGGACCGGATTTGTCCCGCCCGGCAAATCAGGGCTATGCCTATCCCCCCGGCGACGAAGACGGCGGGATAGGAGAGGGCGAGCGCGAACGGGGTGAAGAGGCACAACCCCCAGAACCAGGCGGCCGGTCGGGGCCGGGTGAGATAACCGAGTGCCAGCCGCAGGAGAACCAGGGAGACGAAGAGGTCGCAGGAGTACTGCTTGATCTCCGCCCCGTGGCGGACCGGGTAATAGGCGACCGCGAAGATCGCCGTGGAGAGCAGCAGGGGCAAACCGGCCAGGACGGACCCGGCGGCCCGGTAAAAAATCCAGACCGACAGGAGGCCGCAGGCGAACGGGAAGAGCCGCAGGGCATATTCGTTAAACCCGAACAGGCTGGTGGCGGTCTTCACCGCCCAGAGAAGGCAGGGCGGGGCAACCGGGTAGTAATCCAGGGGACGGAGCAGCCCGGCGTAGCCGCGGTCGATCAGGTTGACCGCCAGGCAGGCCTCGTCCCCCCAGAGGGGGAAGCGAAGGAGGTAGCGGTTCAGGCGGACCGCCACGCCCAGGAGAATGAACGCGGCCAGCAGCCAGGAGACCCAGCGGGCCGGGAGGGCGGGGGCAGAGATTGGCGAGGGATGGAGATCGGGGAATCGGGAATGGCCAGCCGGCCTGATTCCCGGGCCATTCCCCATTCCCGATTCCCTATTCCCCATTCCCATTCCCCAATCCCTACACCTGGCAGCTCGGACAGAAATGGGCGGTGCGGCCGGCCACCTTCGCGGTGGCGACCGCCGCCCCGCAGCGGGGGCAGTCCTTCCCGGCCCGCTGGTAGACGCGAAGCCGTTTCTGGAACCTCCCCAGCGTTCCGGCGGTGGTGACGTACTGGCGGTCGGCGGCGCTGGTCCCGCGGCACCGGATCGCCGCGCGCAGCACCTCCCGGATGCTCTTCACCAGGGAGCCTGTCTCTTCCTCCGTCAGGGAGGATGCCGGGCGGAGCGGGTGGATCCCGGCCCGGTGGAGGGCCTCGTCGGTGTAGATATTCCCCAACCCGGCCACCACCTTCTGGTCGAGCAAGACCGCCTTGACCGGCCCCCGGCGGCGGCGCAGCTCCCGGCGGAGAACCGCCGCGGTGAACCCGGGGGAGAGGGGTTCGGGACCGAGGGCGAAGGGGTTGACCCGGGTCCGCCCCTCCTTCTCCGAGAAGAGGTAGGCCTCGCCGAACTTCCGGGGATCGACGAAGCAGAGCTCGTCCCCGCCGGCGAGGCGGATGACCAGGCGGGTATGGGGATACGGACCGGCGCCGGCGGGCCGGAAGAGGAGCTGGCCGGACATCCCGAGGTGGAGGATCAGGGTCCGCCCGTCGTCAAGGACGAGGAGGAGGTACTTGGCTCGCCGTCCGATCGAGACGATCTTCCGACCGGACAGGCGGCGGAGAAACTCCGGCTGGGAGGGGCAGCGGCGGATCACCCGGCAGCCCCGGGGGGAGGGGGGGATGGAGGCCCGCTCGATCGTCTTCCCCTCGATCCGGGAGGCCAGCTCCCGCCTGATCGTCTCGACTTCCGGCAGCTCGGGCATAGGCTCTATGCTCTATGCGCTTTGCTCACTGCTCACTACTTGCTGCTTACCGATCACCGATCACTATCATCCCCCGCCAGCGAGGCTTCCAGGGCGGCGGCCTGGCGGAGGCTGGAGCGGGCGCCTTCCCAGTCGCCCAGCTGCTTGCAGGCCCGGGCCAGGACCCGGTAGCCGCGGACCTTGTCCCGGACGAACTTCTCCGGGGTCTTCTCCAGCTGCCGGTTAAGGAGATCGATCGCCCGGGCGGGGTAGCCCTTGAAGATCTCCACCTCGGCCCGGGCCACCGCCACCCGGGAGTTGCCGGGGAACATCCTCTCCAGGATCCGGAGCACCTCCGAGGCCGTCTCCATCTCCTTCACCTCGATCTTCTCCTCCGCCAGGGCGATAAAGGCCTGGTAGGCGTCGGGGGCGGACCGGAGGGAGGAGGCGAGCTGGAGGCAGAAATCCGCCTCCTGTTCCCGCGCCGACCGCCTCAGGACCTCGCTGAGGAGGCGGTAGCCCCGCTCCAGTTCCCAGCGATAGTAGTATGCCGTCCCCCGGATGCCGGCGCGGAGCGATTCTTCGGCCTCTTTCAGCTCTCCGCGCCGGAAGGCGATCTCGCCCCGGGCCAGGGCGGCCCGGGAGTTGTGGGCGTACAGTTTCTCGATCCGCGCCAGGATCTCCTCCGCCCGATCGAGATCCCCCTCCTCGATCGTGAACTCGCAGAGGTTGATCAACCCGGCGAAAGAGCCGGGCCGCTCGGCCAGGACCAGATCGATCTGTTCCCGGGCGGCGGCGAACTTCTTCTGGCGGGCATAGGCCACCGCCAGGGTCAGCCGCAGCTCGCGGTCGCCCTCGCCGAGAGAGAAGGCTTTCTCCAGCCAGCGGGAGGCTTCCCGGAACTGCCCGGCCTTGAAGTGGAACCGGCCCAGGTCCCGCGCCCGGCGGAAGTCGAGGCCGTACTTCCTGACCAGCTTCTTCAGGGCCCGCAGCGTCCCGGGGACGTCCATCGCCTCCTTGCCGACGAAGACCAGCCGCTCCAGGCTCTGCTCCAGGAGCGGGTGGTCCTCCTCGACCTTCCGGTACATCCGGACCGCCCGCTCGGGCCGGCCGGTCCGGACGTAGTGCCGCTCCAATTTCTCGTAGGCGAGAAAACTCTCCGGGAAGAGGGAGATCACCCTCCGCCAGGTCCTCTCGGCGGCGGCGTGAAAACCGCCCGCCTGCTGGACCCGGGCCAGGTTCTCCAGCAGCCCCTGGTCGTCGGGGAGCTGCTTCAGCCCCGCCCTCAGCACCCGGGAGGCCGTCCGGGGGGCGTCCAGGTCGGCGAGGAGGCGGGCCATCTCCTTGTAGGTGGAGGCCCGCCCGGGGGCGGCGGCGAGATCCTCCCGGAGCTTGGCCAGTTTCGGGGTGAGGACTTCCTGGGGCAGGCGGACGGTCGGCATCGGCTTCTCCCGGATTACTGGTTCGGAGGCGTCCCGGCCAGGTCGGCGGCCCGGCGGCGGAATTCCTCCGCCCTCCCGGGCTCTCCCTTTTCGCCGTGGAGCTCGGCCAGGAGTTCCAGGGCCCGGATCTTGTCTTTCAGGTATTTCGGGTTGCTCTCCTTCGCCGCCTCGGAGGCCAGGGAGACGGCCCGGTCAAGCTCCCCCCGCCGCCGGGCGATTTCGGCCTTCCTGATCCGGGCCAGGGAGTTGACCGGGTAGCGCTGGAGGAGGCCGTCGGCCACCCGGTCGGCGAGATCGAGGTCGCCCGACTTGACCAGCTCGTCGATCACCCCGACCGTGGTCGAGAAATAATCCTGGCAGCCCTTGATCCGCCGGGCCATCAGGGAATGGTACCGGGCTTCCTCCGGCCGGCCGAGGGCGGCGTGGGCGTCGGACTGGACCTGGTGGCCGAGGCTCAGCTCGTCGGTGTAATAGAACGGGGTCTGGACCGCGGCCGGCCGGGCGAGGTCAAGAGCCTTTTCGGGATCGCCCTCCCGGAGCAGGATCCGGGCCCGGTTGATCGCCACCCGCGAGTTGCCGGGGAAACGGCGGTCGATCGCCTGCAGATGCTCCTCGGCGGTCCGGAAGCGCCCATCCTCGATGTCCATCTCCGCCAAGTGGATGTGGGAACCGTACCAGCCCGGGGTGTGGCTGAGGATCTCCCGGAAGGCGGCCCGGGCCTGCTGGCGCTGCCCGGTCTTCCGCCGGGAGACGCCGATCATCAGCTCGAGGTCGGGGTTGCGGGGCTGGAGCTTCAGGGCTTTTTTGTAGGCCGCCACCGCCGATTTGAGGTTCCCGGTCTTCTCGTAGAGCCGGCCCAGGTCCTTGAAACGCATATAGTGGGGACCGAATTCCTTAAGCAGCTTCTTCAGGTCGGAGCGGGCCGCCGCGAACAGCCCGAGATCGGTCTCCAGCCGGACCAGCCTTTTCAGGGCCCGTTTCCGCTGCGGGCTGCCCTTCTCGACCGTCCGGTAGATCTTGATCATCTCCGGCTGGCGGCCCAGCCGCCCGTAGATCCTCTCCAGGCGTTCGTAAAGGGGGAATTCATCCGGGTACTGGCGGATCAGCTTCCGGTATTCCCGGATCGCCGCCCGGTCGTCCCCGGATGACTCGCAGAGCCGGGCGACCTGTTTCTTGATCTCGAGGGATTCCCGGGGACGGTCCGCGGGGATTTTGTTCAGCGCCCTCCTCAGGACGATGACCGCCTCCCGGGGGCGGTTTCTTCCTTCCAGGAGCCGGGCCAGGCGACGGTACGGGGATATCCGGTCGGGACGATCGGAGATATCCCCCCAGAGGTTCAGCTCTTCGCCCGGCTGGAGATTGAGACCGGCAGGCATCTTAGCCATAGAAATGTGCCTCTTGATTCAGAATTAACCGGGATAATCGCGGAAATGCCTTATCCAGCGGGAAAAGGGGGTGTATGATAATTATTCCCGGCAATTTGTCAACACCTTATCCACAATTTTTCCCCATCTTTCCACAGGTTATTCACATTGGCGGGACCAGACCAGACTTTTGCCGTCGGATGGGCCGGACACGTCTGGGGCGGCCGAGTGCCCGGAAATATGGTTCGGGAGCCCCCAAAACAGAGTCCGGGGCCGGCCGATGCTTCAGCCGGCAATTTCCGCCTGTGAATAAGGGTGGATAAGCGGTGGATAACTTATCCTGAGGGGATAAGACGTCTCAGCCGCCCTCTCCCCGCAGGCTGATCCGGGAGAACTCCCCCGACTCCAGGTCGAGGCAGAGGAGCCCGTCCCGGAGCGGGCGGCCCCGGCCGAGGAGGATCTTCACCGCCTCCATCGCCTCCAGGGCCGCCACCGCGGCCGGGGTGGGGGTGGGGGTGCCGAGAACGGCCTCGATCCCCCGGGCCGCTTCCCCCTTCCGCCCGCCATAGACGGCGGAAAGGGTCTCCTCCCCGGGATAGACTGACGCCACCTGGCCCATAAATCCCCCGACCGCCCCATGGACCAGGGGAACGCCGAGGCCCGCGGCGGCTTTCTCCAGAATGAGACGGGCGGCGATCCGGTCGAGGGCGTCGATCACCACCTCGGTCCCGGCCAGGAGTCCGGCCGCGTTCTCGGCGGTGAGAAAAACCGGCCGGGGGATGACCTCGACCGCCGAGTTGACCGACCGCACCCGTTCGGCGGCCGCCTCGACCTTCTTCCGGCCGATATCCCCTTCCCGGCAGAGCAGCTGGCGGTTGAGGTTGTCCTCGGTGAAACTGTCCCCGTCAACCAGGATCAGCCGACCCACCCCGATCCGGGCCAGGAGTTCGATCACCAGGCCACCCAGTCCGCCGGCCCCGATTACCGCCGCGGTCGCCGAGAGAAGACGGGCCTGACCGTCGAGCCCCAGGGAGGCGATGTTCCGGTAGTAGCGAAGGGGGATGATCCCCTCCCGGAGGGCGGCGACTTCGACTTCCCGCTCGCCGGTCGCGGCTTCGGCGGCGACCCGGCGGATCCCGGCGAGATCGATGCCGGCGTACTCCTCACCACCCGGGGACTGAACCCTCTTCGCGGCGGAGGCGATCAATCCGGCGACAGTCTTCCTCATCAATAAAATTTCCTTCGGGAAATTTTATTCCACCGTGACCGATTTGGCCAGGTTGCGGGGCTTGTCGATGCTGCAGCCCAGCTCCCGGGCGATGTAGTAGGCGAAGAGCTGGAGGGGGATGGTGTTGAGGATCGGCTGGAGGATGTCGATAGAACGGGGGACGAAGATGACGTCGTCGGCGTGCCCGGCGATCTCCTCGTCACCCTCGGAGGCCACCGCCACCACCTTCCCCTCCCGGGCCTTGATCTCCTGGATGTTGCTGATCATCTTCTCGTAGGTGGAGTCCCGGGGGACCAGGGCCACGGTGGGGAATTCGGGGTCGATCAGGGAGATCGGCCCGTGCTTCATCTCCCCGGCGGCGTATCCCTCGGCGTGGAGGTAGGAGATCTCCTTCAGCTTCAGGGCCCCCTCCATCGCGATCGGGAAGTTGTAGAGCCGCCCGATATAGAGGAAATTATGGTAGCCGGCGTACCGGCGGGCGGTCTCCTCGATGCCCGGCGCCCCCTCGAGAATCCGCTTCAGCTGTCCGGGGAGCTTCTTCAGGGCCCGGGTGATGAAGAGACCCTCGGTCAGGGAGAGGCGCTGGTAGCGGCCGACCAGGAGCGCCATCAGGATGAGGATCACGCACTGGGAGAGGAAGACCTTGGTCGAGGCGACCCCGATCTCGGGACCGGCGTGGTTGTAAACCCCGGCCTCGGTCTCCTTGGCGATGGTCGAGCCGACCACGTTGACCAGGCCGAGGCAGAGGGCGCCCTTCCGCCGCGCCTCGCGGACCGCGGCCAGGGTGTCGGCGGTCTCCCCCGACTGGGAGATGGCCAGCACCGCGGTCTTCTCGTCGAGGCGGAGGTTCCGGTAGCGGAACTCCGAGGCGTACTCGACCTCGACGCTCAAGCCCGTGATCTTCTCGAAGATGTAGCGGGCGAGCAGCCCGGCGTAGTAGGAGCTGCCGCAGGAGACGAAGTGGATCCTCTCCATCGCCTTCAGCCGATCGAGGACCGCCTCCAGCCCGCCCAGCCGGGATACCCCCTCCCCCTCCAGGAGACGCCCCCGCAGCGCGTTCTCCACCGCCTCGGGCTGCTCGAAGATCTCCTTGAGCATATAGTGCTCGAATCCTTTCTTGTCAGCGGCGTCCTCCCCCCACTCCACCGTCTCCGTCTCCCGGATCACCCTCCGGTCCTGGAAATCGCTGATCGAGTAATCGTGCTCGTTGAGGACCGCCAGTTCGTTGTCCTGGAGATGGATGACCTGGTTGGTATGCCGGATCAGGGCGCTGACGTCGGAGGCGGCCAGGAACTCGTCCTTCCCGATCCCCAGGATCAGGGGCGAACCGCGGCGGGCGAGGACGATCTGCCGGGGGGAGTCGGAATGGAAGAGGGCGATCCCGAAGGTCCCCTGGACCGCCCGGAGCGCCTGCTTCACCGCGGCCGCCAGGTCGCCCTGGTAGTGTTCCTCGATCAGGTGGACTAGGACCTCGGTGTCGGTCTCGGACTTGAAGGTATGGCCTTTCTTCTCCAACTCCGTCTTCAGGGGAAGATAGTTCTCGATGATCCCGTTGTGAACCAGGAAGATCTTCCCGCCCTCCCCGGTCTGGGGATGGGCGTTGGGGACGCTGGGCCGGCCGTGGGTGGCCCAGCGGGTGTGGGCGATACCCATCGTTCCCTCCGGCCCGGCCGCCTTGACCTTCTCCTCCAGGCGGCTGACCTTGCCGACTTCCTTGATCAGGCAGGTATTCTCACCGTCGGTCACGGCCAGGCCGGCGGAGTCGTATCCCCGGTACTCGAGGCGCTTCAAGCCCTCGAGGAGGATCGGGGTCGCTTCCTTGCGGCCGATGTAGCAGACGATTCCACACATACGCCAGAACCCTCGCGGTAAATTGTTGCGGCAACTTTCTCCTGAATACTTTAATATAGCAGAGAATCCAACGGTCCCGGAATTTTTTTCTCGACCCCAACCCTTATTTTACAAAAGCGGTATGACCTGTTCGGTAAAATACGACGTGATCGTGGTCGGGGCGGGGCACGCCGGGATCGAGGCTTCCCTGGCGGCGGCCCGGATGGGGGCGTCCGTCCTCCTGATCACCATCGACGCCGACCGGATCGGGGCGCTCTCCTGCAACCCGGCGATCGGGGGACTGGGAAAGGGGCAGCTGGTGAAGGAGCTCGACGCCCTGGGCGGCGAGATGGCGAAGGCGGCCGACGAGTGCGCGATGCAGTACCGGCGACTCAACACCCGCAAGGGCCCGGCGGTCCGGGCGACCCGGGTCCAGGTTGACCGCCACCGCTACGGCCTGGCGATGAAACGGCGGGTGGAGGCGGAGGGAAACCTGAGAGTTCACCAGGCCCGGGTGGAGGATGTCCTGCTCGAGGAGGGGCGGGCGGCGGGAGTGACCACCGCCCTGGGCGAGCAATTCGGCGGCCGGCGGGTGATCCTCGCCCCCGGGACCTTCCTGAGGGGGTTGATCCATATCGGCCCGGAGCACTTCCCCGGCGGGAGGATGGGAGACCCCCCGGCCGACGGGCTGTCCGCCTGGCTGGAGGGAGCCGGTTTCCGCCTGGGCCGGTTCAAGACCGGAACCTGTCCCCGGCTGGACGGCCGGACGATCGACTTCGAACGGCTGGAGATCCAGGAGGGCGATCGGAATCCGGCGCCGTTCTCCCTCTCCTCGCCTCCCCCCGAGATCAAGCAGGTCCCCTGCCACGTTACCTGGACCAATCCCGAAACCCACCGGATCATCGCCGCCGGCCTCGACCGCTCCCCGCTCTTCTCGGGGACCATCAAGGGCCGGGGGGTCCGCTACTGCCCCTCGATCGAGGACAAGGTGGTCCGTTTCCCCGGCCGGGAACGGCACCACATCTTCCTCGAGCCGGAGGGACGGGATACCGCCGAGTACTACCCCAACGGGATCTCGACCAGTCTCCCGGTCGACCTCCAGCGCGGGATGATCCGGTCGATCGCCGGCCTGGAGCGGGCCGAGATGGTCCGGCCCGGCTACGGGATCGAACACGACTACGTCGATCCCACCGGGCTCTTCGCCACCCTGGAGAGCAAGGCGGTCGGCGGGCTCTTCCTGGCCGGCCAGATCAACGGCACCACCGGTTACGAGGAGGCGGCGGCCCAGGGGTTGATGGCGGGGATCAACGCCGTCCTCTCCCTCCGGGGGGAGAAACCCTTCATCCTCTCCCGCGCCCGGGCCTATATCGGTGTCCTGATCGACGACCTGGTCACCCGGGGCACCGACGAGCCCTACCGGATCTTCACCTCCCGGGCCGAGTACCGGCTTTCCCTGCGGGAAGACAACGCGGACTTGAGGCTGCGGGAGGAGGGGTGCCGGCTGGGACTGGTCAAACCGGAGGAAGGGGAGAAGACAAGGGAGAAACGCCGGGCGGTCGCCGATACCCTGCGGATTCTCTCCGAACGGCGGGTTCCACCCGGAGATGAGGTGAACCGTCTCCTGGCCGGACTCGGCAGTTCAGGGATCCGGAAGCCGGCCAGCCTGAGGGACCTCCTCCGCCGCCCCGGGATCGGCCTGGCCGACCTGGAGGACCTGGAACCCGCCCTGGCCGGCCTCCCCCCGGGGGTCGGGGAACAGGCGGAGATCGAGGTCAAGTACGAGGGTTTCCTGGCCCGGCAGGGAGAGGAAGCGGCCCGGCTGAGAAGCCTGGAGGAACTCGTCCTCCCCCCGGGCTTCGACTACGCGGCCGTACCGGGCCTGAAGGCCGAGGTCCGGGAGAAACTCTCCCGCCGGCAGCCCCTCGACCTCGGCCAGGCCTCGCGGATCCCCGGGGTCACCCCGGCGGCGATCTCGATCCTGATGGTCTGGCGGAAGAAGCTCTCCGGAGCAAAGACAGGATAACAAAATATTTTTTGACGGGATAACAGGATCTACAGGATAGTTTCAGCTATAATGACGTGACGGTCGATACCACCCGGTCGTTCCGGCTACCGATCACCGAACACCGAATACCGATTACCATTCCCTATTCCCCATTCCCTATTCCCTAAACCATCCCGTAGATCCTGTTATCCTGTCTAACAACAACCTGTTTATCCCGTCACCGGGGGGGTTGACTATGGGCGACATCGAAGAGACCAATTACGACCGGATCGCCGAGACGGCCTTCGGGCTGGGGTTTGACCTCTTCGGGACGGCGGCGCTGCCGGACCTGGCGGAACTGGCGCCCGACCTCTCCCCGGGGATCACCGGCAAGCTTCAGACCGGGATCGCCCTCGGGGTATTTCTCTGTGGCGGGGTCCTGGAAGACATCACCGACCGACCGACCCGCCTGTACCTCCACCACTACCGGCAGGTCAATTACTTCCTCGACCGGAACGCCCTCGAACTGGGCCGCCGGATCGAGTCGATGGGGGCCGGGGCGGTCCCCGTCGCCGCCTCCCAGACCATCGACTGGACCGAGCAGCGGGGGCACCTCTCCCACAAGGAAGTCGCCCGGAGGGCGGGGCTGGGCTGGATCGGGAGGAACAACCTCCTGGTCACCCCCCGGCGGGGAGCCCGGGTCCGGCTGGTCACGGTCCTGACCGACCTTCCGCTCCCGATCGGCGGGCCGCCGGAGCGGGACTGCGGGGACTGCCGGGACTGCATCGAGGCCTGCCCGGCCGGGGCGATCGGGGAGCGGGCGGAGGATTTCGACCACCGCCGCTGTTACGAACAGCTCAAGACCTTCAAGAACTCCCTCAACCTCGGCCACTTCATCTGCGGAGTCTGCGTGAAGGCGTGTATAGGGAGTAGGCAGTAGGGAGTGGGCAGTCGCCCTTTGGGCTATGGCGGATTCAAGCGGTAAGCAGTGAGCAGTAAGCAGAGCGCATAGAGCAGAGGGCATAGGGCCAATAAGGCTTAAACGGGACGGGCCCGGTCCATCTTGGAGCCGAGGGAAGACCCGCAGACGGGACAGGTGTAGTGATACTTGTCCCCTCCCGGCAGAACGAGGAGGAGTCGTTTCTTCACCTCGACCGGCCGCCGGCAGCGGGGGCAGTACAGGGTCACCGCATCAAATTCGTTGAAGTAATCTTCTCTCATAATTTGCCGGCCGGTATTATGCCGAGCCGGATAGTGCCGCGCTTCTAATATACTTTGCTCGGAATATGTATTTCAGCAAAATTTTTCCGGAGGCAAAATTTTGATCGGGATCATCGACTACGGAATGGGCAACCTCCGCTCGGTGGAGAAGGCGGTCGAGCACCTGGGCGGCGACTGCTCGATCCTCTCCCGCCCGGAGGAGACCCGAAGGTGCCGGGGGTTCATCCTCCCCGGGGTGGGAGCCTTCCCCCGGGCGATGGAGAACCTCCGGGCCGGGGGCTGGGTCGAGGAAATCCGCCGGATTGCCGCCGGCGGGCGGCCCCTGCTCGGGATCTGCCTCGGCCTCCAGCTCCTCTTCGGCCGGAGCGAGGAGGGCCCGGGTGATACCGGTCTCGGACTGCTCCCGGGACGGGTGCTCAGACTGCCCGAGGAAGCGGGGATCATCCCCCATATGGGCTGGAACCAGCTCCGCTTCCGGAAATCCCACCCGCTCTTCGCCGGGGTCGAGAACGGCGGCTACGTCTATTTCGTTCACTCCTACGTCGCGGTCCCGGAAGAACCCGAAGTGATCCTCTCGGTCACCGATTACGGGGGCGAGTTCGTCTCCGCCGCCGGGCAGGGGAACATCCTCGGCCTCCAGTTCCACCCCGAGAAGAGCCAGGCCGTGGGGTTGAAAATCCTGGAGAATTTTATTCGGTTGGTCGAGGGCGGGGATGGGGAAGATTGATTGTCCCTGGATCGAGCGGTTATCTCGATAGCGATTTCGATACCGATTCCGATAGCGATCCCGAGCGGGAAAGACAAAACCAAATTATTCGGAGAATAATTTTGCTGGCAAAGAGAATCATACCCTGCCTGGACGTCAAGGACGGCCGGGTGGTCAAGGGGGTCAACTTCCTCGACCTCCGCGACGCCGGCGACCCGGTCGAGCAGGCCCGGTTCTACGAGCGGGAGGGGGCCGACGAACTGGTCTTCCTCGACATCACCGCCTCCGCGGAGAGGCGGAAGACGATCGTCGAGCTGGCCCGCCGGACCGCCGACCAGGTCTTCATCCCCTTCACCATCGGAGGTGGGATCGGGGAACTGGAGGACATCCGCGAGGTTCTGAAGGCGGGGGCGGACAAGGTCTCCCTCAACACCGCCGCCGTTCTCGACCCCGGGCTGATCAACCGGGCCGCCGAACGGTTCGGTTCCCAGTGCGTGGTGGTCGCCGTCGACGCCCGCCGGGGACTGGGGGGATGGGAAGTATTCACCCACGGGGGCCGGACCCCGACCGGACAGGATGCCGTCGGGTGGGCCCGGGAAGCGGCGGCGCGGGGAGCGGGCGAGATCCTGCTCACCAGTATGGACAGCGACGGGACCCGGGCCGGATACGATCTCGAGCTGACCCGGGCGGTCGCCCGGGCGGTGGGAGTCCCGGTGATCGCCTCCGGGGGGGCGGGGACGCTGGAAGATCTTTACCGGGCGATCGCGGAGGGAGGAGCCCAGGCGGTCCTGGCGGCCTCGATCTTCCACTTCCGGAATCACTCGGTTCCGGAGACCAAGCGCTTTCTGAGCGACCGCGGGATCCCGGTCCGGTTAACGTAGCCCAGGCATTCTTGCCTGTGCCCTGTACCAGCACAGACAGGTTTGTCCGTGCTACCGGACGTGGGGAAACCAGTAGTTGAATCCGTCGTCGGTGATCCGGATCACCTTGTTCTCGACCGGGCGGCCGGAGCGGCTGACCAGGTAGAGCTGCCAGTTGCCACCGTTCCTCAGCGAGGTGAAGATCACCGACCCACCGTCCGGGGAGATGGTGGGGGAATGATCGGGGGCGGGGTCCCGGGTAATGTTTACGAACCGCCCGTCGGCGACGTAGCTCAGCCAGATGTCGTCCTGCCCCGCTGTTCCGGAGACGTAGAGGAGGGCCAGACCGTCGGGGTCTTCCAGGCAGGTCATCCGGCTGTTCCGCAGGGCGTTGGTGATGATCTCCTTCGGTTCGCCCCCGCAAGCCTCCAGCTGGTAAATCTTGTATCTCCCGATCCGGTCGAAACCGAAGAAGATCTTGCTCCCGTCGGGGGAAAAGGCGATCACTCCCCCCTGCCCCTCGGGGAAATTGGTCAGGGGGCGGATGCTACCGTCTTCCAGGTCGTAACGGTGGAGGTTCTCCGCCCCGTTCCGGCCGGAGAAGAAGACGATCGACCGGTTATCCGGCGACCAGGCCGGGAAGGTATCCGGCCCCGGGTGGTCGGTGATCCTCTCCGGGTCGTCCCCGTCATCGTCCATCAGGTAGATCTCGCTGTTACCGTCCCGGTCGGAGGTGAAGACGATCTTCTCCCGGTCGGGGGACCAGCTGGCGAAACAGTTGGAGGCGAGACCTTCAGTCAGCGGCTTCATCTCCCCGGAGGAACAGTCCAGCAAATAAATCTGGTTGTTCCCGGATTTGTCGGAGTGGACCAGGATCTCCAGCTCCAGGGGCTCCGCCAGCTCGAGGGGCAGAACAAACTCCTCCGGAGTGGCCGTGGGAGAGGGAGCCAGCGCGGGGCTGACCGGCGGCGGGGTGATGGAGAGGGACGCGGATGGTTCCACCGGAGGCGGAACGGTCCGGCAACTCCCCGCCAAGATAGAAATCAAGACTGTAATTACCGCCCGAGTAGATCTCATCACGGATGTTGAGGTCAGCGTACTTCTGAGAAATTCTATTATACTATACGTCCCGAGAAGAACAAATCGCTTATGGGCCAGGCACAAAGCGGGCTGCCGGATCCCGGCAGCCCGCTTCTATTCAGCGCACGGAACTAAAAAACAATGCTGCCAGCCAGGATTAACTCAAAATCAGGCGAACCGTCATCAAGTCCGATCCCGATTCCACCACGACCGGCAAAGGCTTCGCTGAAACTGTACTCCGCACCCGCGGTGATCTCGATCTGGTTGTCCGTATCCTTGTAGGGTTCGGTGGCAAAGTTGAGTTCGCCGAGGATGTCCAGTTCCGGGGTGGCCTCGAAGACGACCCCGCCCCCCATCATAAACTGGGTTTCTCCGTCAACTTCGTACTTTGCCCCTTTAATCTTGTAATCCGCATCGGCATTGATCCGCAGACCGAGATGCCCGATCAGCGCGATCATATCGTCGATGTAGTAACGGGCCGCGCCGAAGAACTCGACATTAAATTCTCCGGTGGCATCTGGGTGCACCACCTTCTCGGAGCCGGTGGGAAGGGTAAAGAGAAGACCGGCGGAGAGCAGAACCGGGTCGTCGAGAAACTGGTACTTGCCCCAGATATTGATGTCGCCGAGACCGGTTTCGGTATCCCCTTTTGCCGGTTTATCAGCTTTCATACTAACAAGCAAAACCCGCGAACCGAGTTCCAGCTGGGGCAGGTCGGCGAAAGACATCCCGAACGTCGGCCCGAGCAGCCAGCCATCTCCCATATCCCAACTCTGATAACGAAACTGCGCGTCCAGGTAGGCCCCGGTGAAGACCGCCCCGTCCCGCTCCACTCTCTGGAGCAGGCGAGTGTCGGGGGAGACCTGGGCCTCCCCGGTCACCGGCACCACCAGGAGGACCGCCAGCAATATCCACAGGTATTTTCCGGACATCGCAACCTCCTTGTCTGTTTACCTTACGCCCAGCCCGCGCCGGGCGCGTTGCTTGACCCCGTCATCATACACCGACAGGGGAGTTGTTCAAGGGATAATTGGGGGAGGGGGAATGGGGATTGGGGAATAGCCTACCTGGGCGCTATGCCCTTTGCCCCATTCCCCATTCTCCATTCCCCATTCCCTAATTTCTAAAAGAAATACGACGTCCCCGCGAAGACGTAGAGGAACGACTCCTCGGCGTCCACCGTCACCCCCACGCCCTCCTGGTTCCAGCCGACGAAGTCCCCGCTCCCCCAGCTGTAATTCACCCCGATGTTAAACGAGGTGTTCTCGGTCTCCCGCCCGATGCTGCAGGTCAGGCCGTACTTGTTGATGTGGGCGGGGTACCAGGAGGTCGCGGGGTCGGCGGCGGGGGCGGCCGAGAGGCTGGTGAAGAACCCCGCCCGGAGGGGGTAGTGTTCGGCGAGGTAATACTCCCCGCCGAGGCTGAAATCGAGGACCTGCTCGTACTTGATCGTGTAATCCCAGGATATTCCGAACTGATCCTTCCCCTCCAGCCGGTTGTACTTCTCGGAGAAGTGATAGATCAGGTCGAGGGCGAGGGCCCACTTTCCGGGGTCGGACCAGGCCGCCCCGGCCGCGATCTGGGCGGGGATGGTGTTCTCGGTCTCGGCGTCGTCCATATAATGAACCATCATCCCCTCGCCGTAGTTGTACTTCCGCATCATCTCCCCGCTCCCGCTCAGGTGGACCGAAGGCGGCTGGAGAGAGAAACCGAACGACCAGTTAGGGTCGAGCTGGTAGTGGGCGCCCACGACCGCGAGCAGGCTCAGGTCGTTGTACTTGATATCCTCCGAATCGGTGAGGGCGGCGCGGCGTGTCCAGTCCCGGAACCAGCTGAAGGTCCGGTAGACCCCGAAAACCGAGACTCCGAGAGAGAGCTGGTCATCGACCCGGCAGGCCAGGCTGGGGCCGAGCCAGACCGACTGGTCGTCCTTGTTGTACTTGTAGAAGTCGTAGGTGTCGAGGTAGGCGTCGAGGTCGTTGGAACGGGCCAGGTAGGGGACAAAGGCGGATACGGCCAGGATCCATCTCTCGTCCAGTTTCCAGACCGAGCCGAAGGCGGTGGGGATGACCAGGAAGGAGTCCATATCGATGTCCTGGCCGGGGGCCCAGCCGGAGTCCGAACGGTAGGTGGCCAGCCCGTAGAGACTGGCCGAGAGGGAGACCGTGCTGCTCTCCGTCCGGGCCAGTCCGCCCGGATTGTAAAAACAGGACTCGGTCGAGGTGGCCAGCGCCAGGGCCGCCCCCCCCATCCCGGCCGCCCGGTCGCCGACGATGAAGTCCCGGTAGTTTCCCTCGCCGGCGATAAGCACGAGGGAGATCGGAAGGAAGACGGCGAAGACCGCGAAACCGACCAATCTTTTCATACCTCACCTCCTTGTTGTTAAAAGTCGCCCGATGTTCAGAAGATATAAGCCGAGGAGAGGAAGACGAATAGCTGGTACTGGGACTGATCCACCGCCACCGGTTCAAAGTTGTCCCCGATCCCGACCGTCTCCCCCTTCCCCCAGACGTAATTCACCCCCAGGGAGAAGGTGGTGTGCTCGGATTCGTTGCCGACGCTGAAACTCACCCCGTACATATCGACCTCATCCAGGCTCACGCCGAGGTCGTCCCGGTCGACCCCGGGGGAAGAGGAGAGGTTGGTGAAGAACCCCGCCCGGACGGGGTAATGCTCGACAACATAATATTCCCCCCCCAGGCTGAAGTTCACCACCCCCTCCCGGCGCAGGGTGGTGGAGAGGGGCCGGCCCGTCCAGGCCTCCTCGCCGCTCAGCTGGAGGTAGCTGGTCGGAAGGTGGTAGGAGCAGTTCCCTTCCAGGGTGAAGACACCTTTCTTCTGCCAGGCCGCCCCCAGGGTGAACCGGGCGGGCTGCTGGTTGCAGCTCTTCATATCCTTGGCCTGGACCAGCTCGTCGCTTTCCGGGTCTCCCATACTGACGGCGTAGAGCAGCTCGCCGCTGCCGGTGATGTTCGCCGAGGGGGTCTGGATCGCCGCCCCCAGGGCGATCTCATCAGTCAGGGTGTACTGCGCCCCGATCAGGCCCAAAAGGCCGTAATTGCGGAAGTCAATGCTGTAGATCCGGGTCAGGACTTTCTCCACCTCCGCGGCGGCGGAGGTATAGAGATAGGCCCATTCCTGCTTGTTGACGGCCGAACGGTAGACGAGGTAGACCCCCGCCCCGAAGCTGAGCCGCTCCCCCGCCCGCCAGCCGGCCGACGGTCCGATCCAGAGAGTGCTGTCGTCGAAGGTGGCGGAGTAGTAATCGGAACGCACCGTTCCCGGCGTATCGGGGCGGCGTTCAAAAGAGTGCCGGACGTTGAGGTCGATCTTGTCCGGGTTGAAGACGGAGAAGGCCAGGGCGAGATCGTCGGAGACCTTGAGGATGGAACCGAAGGTGGAGGGGATGGACTCGAACTCGCGGGCCTTGAAGTTCTCTCCCTTCCCCAACCCGTCCGCGATCCGGATCCCCTGGAGCCCGTAGAGGCTGACCGAAAGCGCGATCCGCGACCCGGTGACCCGGGCCAGACCGGCGGGGTTGTAATAGCAGGCGTCGAGGTCGTCGGTGGTGGCCGCCACCGCCCCCCCCATCCCGGCCGCCCGGTCCCCCATCAGGAAGTTCTGGTAGTTGGTGTCGTCGGCGGAAAGGACCCCGGGGAAGAACCAGAATGGAAG
>JAXGWO010000006.1:0-90211 GCA_040773245.1 PVC group bacterium | reverse complement strand
TGAAACCCAGGTCAATTTGTACTTTCATATCCTTGCCCGCTCCTTTTTTGATCTTCCCGATCGGTTGCTTTCTTCTGAAAGCAACATAAAGGAGCGGGCACTTTTTTTTCAAGCAGGCATCAACATTTGAACGGTATTAATTGATTATTCCGAATAATCTCATGAGAAAATCAGCTGAAAGTACACCGACTGAAATATTTCTTGCCCACCCCCGGATTCTGAAGAGGCCGTATGCCACGACCAATTTTGCGATTAGGACCAACTCAAACAGGATACACCACGTTGCCCAGAATGCCCCTTGCATAGCGAAGAGGTCTGGTAATTGATGCCAGAAGTATACAGATGAACGCAAGTTGATCCACACGCTCACATTTGGTTGCCAAACAGGGCGTACCACATAGAGAACTGTGGTCAAAATCAACAGCCCAAGAAGTCGAACTATCATGATGGTGTGTTTTTCTTGCATAATTTATCCTACACAATCTCCCTCCGCAGGAATCCGCCCAGCAAAAAGGCCACCACCCCAGCACCGCTGGAGAGGTGGCCTGAACTCCCGAAAGCCCTGTATGGACTTCGTTTCATCGGGGATCCCCGAGAACATAGTTGTTGTTAAAGCTGGGTCATTTTACACCGGATGCAGTTAAGGTATCAAGGTAAAACGGGAAGAAAAAGGGGTGGCCCCCCGAAGGAAGCCACCCCTTTCCCTAACCCAGTTGTCGGTGAGTCTTCTTAGGCCTTCGGAGCCTCGGGAGCCGGTTTCGGTGTCTCCGCCTTCTTGGGCGTGGCCTTGGTCACCTTCCGTGCCTTCCTGGTGACCTTCCTGGCTGCTTTCCTCGCCTTCTTCGGCTTCCCCGCCTTACCCACCAGAACCCTCTCGATCTTCTTCAGGGCAGCCTTACGAGGAGCAGACCTACCTTGCTCATAGGTCCTAAGGGAGGCCACGTGGATCCCCAACTTCGTTGCCATGGCTTCCTGGTTCAGGCCATTTTCCTTCCGGTAAGCCTTCAGACGGGCGGCAAGCCCACCTACCTTCTTCTTCCCCGCTGGCCTTCCCGCCTTCTTCTTGCCGGGTTTCTTCCGCCTTCTTGCCGGGGAGGCCTTAGCCTTCCGGACGATGACTCCGTCGGCTATCTCCTGGTAGCCAGCGAGGGTCTTCTCGGCTTCTGAGATCAGGACGGCGATTGAGGACAGCTGCTTCGTTAGGGGGGCTAGGGATCGCTTGGCTTCGTTGAGGGTGGATGCTAAACCTTCAATCGATTTTCTTTTCATTCTCTTGGCCATCGTCTTTCCTCCTTGGTTGTGGCTTTGAGAATATATTATGTCGCTATATATTCCGGCCTCAGTAATTGACCTCTTTCATCATATACCTTATTGAAGTCGAGGCCGAAATAGTGAACGATCTTTGTAATTATTGTTTCGAATATTTTACTTGCTGAGTCGCTCTTCCCTACAACAATCGATAAAGATAATTTATCAGATTCAACAGGATAACCCAAGATGTCTTCCCCCCAGTCTCCTTTCTTGGAATACAAAATACAGTTTTGCGTGTTTAACAGTGTTACACTAAACGTCATATCCTTAAATGGTAGTAGGTTGTTCCATATGAGGTACAGATCATCTAGAGATAATTTGATAATCTCAGCCAATTGGGTATAACGCAATACTTTGTCATCTGGACCCAACCTATTAAGCTTGCTCCTTGCGTATGCTGATATGTAGTCTACTTCTTTCTGAAGGTTATTTAGAATTTCACAATGCCCAGTTCGAAACAGTTGGATGCGGTAACCTTCACCATCGTCATTATGACGTAAATCTTCATTAATAAGGCCGAACTCGTTGGGACGCGTGTGGTGACGGTTAACCTTTCGAACAATCCTATGGCTATCTATTATAGATATATTATTGATAGAATTAATCACTTCCGGGTCTACTTCATTCATGGCGCCATCTGCAAGTTCGAGTGGAGTAATGCTGACTACAACCCAAGTAGCGCCATTCGAAAATTCATTCCAGTGCTCATTTCGGTCATTGATAAATCTAGAGTTGTCTAGGTGTTCAATCCTAATAAGGCCCTTATCAAGACGGTCTGATACCCATTTTTCATGTTCCAATTTAATTTCACGCAATTTATCAACTGTCCATTCTCCTGGGTTAGTATCGATTTCAGTATGGTGATTTGGACAAAGTAGGATTAGGTTATCATACCTATCTCTTTCTTCTGTTGATAATCCAGAATTTCCTCTAGGACCATCTGATGAGCGAGCAACAATATGAGCCATTTCTCCAATACTGTTTGGTTGGCCTATAGGGGTGACTTCCAATTTACAGATTGAGCACCTGTTGCCAGACTTTCCCCAAAGCAACTTGATGTCGTTAGTACGCATGGCTTATAACAACCAGTATAAATGTCATCATTTGTTTGCGATTTTGGGTTTCTATGGCGGTAGATTACTCCACCCCCACCTCATACCTCACTGTTTTCTTCGGCTCCACCCCTTTCTCCCAGGGTCTGGCATACTCAAACGGCAGGATTGTCTTCCCCGGTTTCACCCCACGGAACGTCCAGACTTCCAGTCCCCCAGCCCCAAGTCGCTGAGTATCCGGGGCGACGAATTCCGACCCGATAAGCTTAACCATGCCCTCCGCACCATCTTCCCCGAGCCTCCACCGATACCCGGTAGTCGGATTCGAGTGGAGGGTAATCTGAAATACTTCCCCGACTCTTGTGGTGATCACGGTGGTGTCCGCGGTTTGGGAGGGTTGGTTGATGGGGCATTGGGAACAGGAGGTTAGGAGGAGGATGATGGGGATGGTTAGGAGGGGCTTCATATGGTTACGCGCACTTGCTCCAAGCATCTCATTAGTCAAATTCAATTAATCATCGAGCTTTGGTCCAGATCTATTGGATGCGAGGTTCTCCAGTATAGCTGGGATATCTGATCGTGGAAATCTTATTTTGACACTAAAGCCATAATCTGAAGGACCGAAGTAGATTTCTTCATTATCAATTTCTTCATATGCCCTATCATAAGGTGTGATTTCGTATTGCCAGGGGAAAACTGCTCGACATCCACAGTGACTCATTCGGTTGTATAGCGACTTTCCGCCTTCTTCAAAAACTGTCGCCGCGTTTAGAAAGGTGATTGCATCAGTCGCGTCCACGAAAATGATCAGACAGGTTCCCAGTTTATCTGGGTCTGAGTTTATTTCCCCGACGTCCTCACATGATGCCCATGTTCTGGCCCCTGTTTTCCAAAATTCTTTCATCAGAGGGGCAATCTTTTTGTCGATGGGTACCCTGGTGCCCCGGTAATTTATACGAGTTTTGTCGTGAGTTTTTCCCATTGATTAGTTCTCCCTGATTGAATCTCCAGATATCCCAGCCTTCTCCCGCCGCCTAGCAATATACCCATCAATATCCCTATCCACCTGCTCCACCCACCCGATGATCTCCTGGGCCGTGAAGTGCCTGCTCCGTTTTCCCCGGCTGAAGAGCCTGTAAACCCGGTCCATCCATATCCAAATCCTGTAGCCCAGCCAGGGGATCCGGATGAGGTTCCGGAACACCAGGATCCCCACCACGCTCTTCCTCTCGAACACCCGGTAGAGAAGGAGGTTGTTATCCAGGGCAGTCTCCAGCTTCCAGGGGGGGATGTAGGGGATTGGGCGCTTCAATGGCATCATAACAGATCTATATCCTAATCTATACTGGACCGGTTTTCAGGAGGCAGGTCAAAGTTACAGGCAAATAACGTCTCTTATTATCATAAATCCTTCCAATATTGTTCTACCCACTTATCACCAGCATTTTTAAGTTCAGTAAATATGAATGTGTAAATATCATCAATGTCTAACCCCTCAAATTTCCCTCTAATCGCTAAACTGTCTAAAGTGATTCTATTACTAAACGATAACGCTACATCTTGGGAATGTTTATCTGCTCTGGGATTTGGGTGGACTTGATCAGCTTGGCCTTTTAACAAAGCTAAGCCAAGTAGTCCACCATGAGCAGCGCCGGAAAACAGTTCATAATTGGGGATAAGGTTATCGTAGCCCATTTTAGTTAAAATATCTTTAGGGCCTTTGTATTCGGGTAAGTACCAGTAGTACTTAAATTTATCCTTCAAAAAGCATTCAGCTTTTTTTCTAGTATCTCTATTTAATTTACCCAAATATTCATCAATCTTTTTTTGAGCACTATCCCTCATAATTTTCGAAGAATTTGGATTTTTCAGTAATTTCTTATGAAAATTATGCATATATTTAAATGAATATATATCTGAATCATTTATATTTTTGGTAATAACTAGTAACGAGATAAACATCTCAAGCATACTTCTCAATACTATCCCTGTTACCATACTCCAACCATCAACACAAAGGTCGAAGAGAGCTTTATGTAGTGAAGTGATATCTGCAGTTATTATCCATAAAGCAGTATTCGTAACAGGTGAGGGGTGGCCATTAATATATTTATTAGCAATTGCTTGGTTTATATCAATTGCGAAACCCGTAATTTTGTCATGAAATGCTATGATATCTTCATTAGCTACAAGATAATTATGTACTGAAATTGGCATATGGTTTTTTCCTAACTTATTATCCTACCCAATCAACCTTAGAGGAAATGCACCTACAAAAAAAGCCACCGCCTCCATCCAAACTGGAGCGGTGGCTGACCCCGCGTAATCCTTCTGGTCACGCTGGTCCATCGGGCATTTCCCCGGGTTATAGTTGTCCCAAAGGCAAGGGGTAGTCTACAACGTCTTACCGGGGGAGTTCAAGGGAAATCCCGGTTATCCCGATAATCCCATCTTCCAGGGTGGAGGGGGTTGACCGGGAGAAACTAATGGTTGAAATTTCAGGGGTGATCTGGCAGACCACCGGGATAGGGGTAGCAATACAGGCCTTTGCCTTCCGGTGGTCAACCCCCTCAACCCTGGGATCGGGAGAGATGGCCCTCCTGAGAGCCCATAACCCCGCCAAGGGAATTCCAGGGGGTTAAACCGGGGCATCCGGAGTAGTGGAGAAGAACAAGGGACGGCTCCCCCTCCCGGGAGAACCGTCTCTTTCCAAACCCGAAGAATCTGACGAGCGAGCGGGTCAGTGGGTTGTCGCCGGAAATTCCGAGGTAGATCTTGTGAAGAATCCGGATCGGCCACGGGGCCGAGGTCTTCCGAAATATCCCGGTGTAGTCCTTTTTGTCGGCCTTGTATCCTCCCAACATCTGACTAGAGCCGCTTCGGATGTCACGTGCGGCGCGGTATTTGAAGTTGTGTTCGAAGACTTTGTTGTCCTCTATTCATGTATAAACGCAAACTGCCGTACATAGTGAGTGTGAAGTTCTCCCATTGTAGTGACAGACATACTATCCGCGAAAACGCGGGCGGCGAGTGCAGCTGCGTTCACGAGAGCCATTACAGGCACGGCAGCGTATGTGCTGCAGATGTGCAGAAGCAGGCGATAGCAATAGGTGCAGTATAGATGTCCAAAAGTGTCACGGTCGGCACGAACGGAAGTGCTGGGTGGAAGGCGAAATGGGCGTTGTCTTCGACTCCAGGGCTTCTTTTGGTGCAGCATACGTTTGAGCTTTGACACATTAAGCTGCGGGGGTCTATTGTGCTGATTCGCCGATTTTATGAGCGACTTGTATTCATTGCTTGGGAACAGCGCTCCATGCCGAATCTTGAATAGAATATCTACCCGGGTGAAGGGAGCGACTTCCTTCTGAAACGCAGCAAGTTCACGCGCGCAGACTTCCTGCACTCGTTGTTCCAGTTCCATGCGATCCACCGGCGTCAACGTGAGAATGACCTCAACGATAACATCTTTCTGGAGAACATCGTTCTCCCAACTATACCCCCATGTGTAGAACACTCCATTTGCGTTAACGAGTTGGCCCGTAAATCTGTCTTCGTCCTGATCCATTGCGACGAAAATATGGTTAATCTCCTTGGTAGCGACTTGCGCCGCGAGCTGTCGTAGGGTTGATTTCGAACCGACAGGCTTTATGACTACCCGCAGGTTTCCCGCAAATCGATCGAAGATCTTCCGCCAGAAAGCAATGTCAGGGGATGCTGTCCCTGAATACCCATTAACCACATCATTAAATGAGTATGATATGTCTCCGCCCTCCACAAATACGACGGCGTCAACGCGGTGGAACCGATGTTGATTTGACAATCCGGCTGGCGTTCTAGTGAAACTCATCGGAAGATCTCCTCAACATCGATGACGCCATCGCTGTATCTGCCTACGATGTCTGGGGAGTGTGTCGCAAACAAGATCTGTGCGTGCGGATTGACGCTCAGGACGTTGGTTACCAGCGACTGCTGCCACTCAACGTGAAGTGAGAGTTCGGGCTCGTCCGCAACATAGATTGCAGGTGTCTTATTCTGGAGTAGTGCCTCTCCAAGAATGATGACCATCTGCTTCTCGCCGGATGATAGGCGGTGGAGTGGCAACGTCTTGCTATTCGGTAGAACTGTAGTGAGTTCGTTCTTGGGGTTGATCAAAAACTGCTTACTACGTACTAACCCATTGAGGACTCCTAAGAAGGTCTCGCGAGGCTCAAATATCGCGTCCTGCTTCTCGCGAAGAACAGACCACTCCCGGACAACATGGTGTACACGTATGTTGGTCATTAGCGTTGAGAACTCCTCCGCCGTGATTTGCTTTGGGCCGGTGGGACTGTCGAATTTGGTCATCAAGCTGCGCAACTGAGTAAAATGATCTTCCACGCGTTTCCGAAACCGGTCGGGACTCACGCCTAGTTCGCTATAGACCTCTGTGAGGGCTTTCTGCTCTTGCTCTAGGTCCATCTTCCTGAGTAAGGAAAGGAGGGTTTGCTGGCGTTGTTCCATCAGGAGAGACAGAAAGACCGACTCCTGAAAAGAAAGGAGTTCCTTGGAAGATTCTTGCGCGAGAGATGAGAAAAAGCGGACGAATTCATTCGAGAGATCTGAAAGTTTGTTGTCAACAGTGGAGTCGTACGAGTCTTCGTCCTCAAGATGCCGGAAGGACTTAGAGCGATGTATCGAAAGCCACGAGAGCTTGAACAGGCCAGCGAGTTTTTCGCTGATCACATACGCCTCGCTCGGCAATTCCCTTCGGTAGGGCAAATGGCGCCGTCGCATGGTGGCATATCGCAGGATGACTTCCACGTCCTCAAGAACATAAGACTCGGGCTTTGCAGACGATGATTCCCGAATGAGGTAGCGAATCACGTGCGGCACTCCTGCGGAGTCGGTCTCCTTTCTTACTTCAACGACTGGCTTCTTCCGGCCTCCTACTTCCTTTAGCGTGATACGGATTACATCAAAAGGAAGCTGTGCAAGAGCACGTAGATCGGCAGCCATGGTAGCTACAACTGCATTGATGACAGTGGTCTTCCCTGATCCATTGGGGCCAATCAGGAAATTCACATTACCCCGCATTCTCAATCTGACGTCCTGGTTGCCCCATAGGCCGTCAATCTCTATGCAATCTAGTATATTCATCTTTCACTATTCTCCTATTTCGGGACAACGGTGGCGCGCATCCAACGAAGGTTCAAGCCGCAGGGCCGAAGGTGGTGGTGCCGCGATTTGTTCGGCCTTCAGTTCTCAAACAAGGTAGAACTTGCTGGCCCCATTATCCCCTGGCCTATAGTTATTGCAAAGGCATGGGATATTTTACAGCTTTCTCTCGGGTGTGTTCAAGAAAGAATCCAGTCCAGAAAGAATCCAGTCCCTATAGAAGTTTCTGTCTCGAGAGTTGAGGGGATGGTTGACCAGAAGATCCTAAAAATTGCGGACCCAGGGAAGCTCTGGGTGGGTCCAGATCCCTGTGGCGCAGGGAAATAGTCGTAGATTCTGCCCCCCCAGGAATCCCGCCCTTTCCCCTCCGAAATCCGCTCATTTCCCTACCCTAACCCCAGAAAACCCCCTAAAATTTCCTACTCAAACCCTTGATCGAGAGGAGAAAACTCCGTAGAAACGGTTTTAGAGGGTCACTTATCAGAAATTTCCGGGGGGATACCTGTTTATTAGCGATGCGAAAGGTTATTCAATTTACTGATTAAATCTAAGCGGAAACGTTCTCAAAAACCGAGTGAACGTCATCCCGGCTTAACACGGTATCATAAAGCCCAATGTCTTCGCCTTCGTGCTTGTTGATCCCGGTGTAGGTAAGGCTTGAATCCTCGTAGCGTTTGAATTTGAAGACAGCATCGTTCATCAGCACGCTATTGAAAACGCCGAGGCTCACCAGCAATTCAAAATCCTTCACCGTCAATCCAGTTACTTTTTTAAATAGTCCCGGTTCTAATTGGGTGATTACATCCTTTAAACAGCGTTCACGATAATCGGTCAGATACATAAAAATCGGGACACGGGTGGCAAATTTAATAAGCTTGTCCTGAATCTTCTTACGAAGACTTTTATATTCTTTTTCTTCCTCGGTCAGTTGCTTTTTCTCTTTCTTGGTCAGTTCCTCATCGTTCTTTTCCTTTCTGACTTTCTTAACAGCTTCCGATTTGTTGATGATCGTCTCAATATCCTGGTTCAAGTTGCGGAAGCCTTCGATGCTCATCAAGGCGGACATTGCCTCTTCATTGTCCATAAGCCGCTTCAGAGTTCCATTATCCACATTCACCAGCAATGCACTTTCCCACCGGCGCGCCAGCAAAGTCGCGGTAGTCCCGCTCATCGCCATATCCAGGATACCAGCCGCGTCGATCTGCTTCATCGAACTGCCGTCATAGGCAAGAACAGGCAAGAAGCTGATGAACTCAGCTACCTTCTTTTCAGGATTGGCCTCATTAACATTCAGACGACAACTGTAATCCGCAATCTGGCGTAAAGCCCGGTCGGGGGCAAAGTCAAAAATATAACATTCTTCCTTGATGACCTGTTCTTTGTTGGGCGAAACTCTGTCTGGATTTATGACCGTCCAGGGGGATTGAACCCGGAACGCAGCCTGGAAATAGGTTTCCGGGCTGGTCAAATTGCGTAGCATTAATATTCCCGTCCAGGGCCGGATAGTAACTCCTGTGGTCAATTTTCCGCACGAGAGGGTAATGGTCTTGGTTTTCAAGGGTTCGTCCATGGCATTCAGCACGGGGGGAAGGGCTTTGACGCCGATACCTGCCCGGCTTCCAGCTGCCACAATGATTTGATAATCGTGATAAAACTGGTTCTGCCTTTGTTCCAGGAGGTTCTTCATGGCGTAGCAGGAGGCAACGCTCGGCAAGAACCAAAAAGTATGTGAGAGGATGCTCAACAGGCGTACATCCGAAAATGGGAAGGGTGGCTTCCTGGCGCCCAATTTCAGATTATCGACTGTGGTGGCTTGAAATGCGCCGCGGATGAGATTGAGCCATTTCTGAACTTCATCCTCATACTTGAATTTGGCATCTTCCCTTTCGCCCTCGGCTGAGAAGAAGACATTCAAATCAAACTCGTCAAATTCACCCTGCATGGCGATTTCTCTAATTGCATCCGGAAGCTGATAGGTCATTAAGACCATCCGGGGCAGGCAAGCATAGGGATTATCTTCCTCTTCCCAATCCTGCTTAGCCTGTTGTTCATCCGAATAGGTCCAGTTGAATATCTGCTCTTCGATAAACTCCCCGGTGGCTATCGCCCGGAACGGTGTGCCGGATAGGTATAAATAAGCATTGGTCGTGATCGGCAAAATCTCCTCGTCGTAATCTTCCAACCCTTCCCCCTCGGCAAACTTTCTCTCCTTTTTGTCTTCTGCCTCGAACAGTTCCTTGGCGTTCTCGCGCCAGGCTCCGTAATGATATTCGTCAAAGATCACGCAATCCCAATTTATTGTGTGGACCCATTCGTTCTTAGTTTTAATGCCGCCGGTGCTCGGGTTTCTGCCGAGATAATCCTGAAATGAACCGAAGCAGACAAAAGGCTTTTTCTTATTTGCTTCGTCATAAGTAAGGCCGCCGGGAGATATGAACTGCCAGCCCCGGAAATTGACATGCTGTTTCAAGTCCGACTCCCAGGCATTTTGCACAGCCGGCTTGAAAGTCATCACCAATACCTTCGTCCAACCCATTTGTTTAGCAAGCTGATAAGCGGCAAAGGTCTTGCCAAAACGCATCTTGGCGTTCCATAGAAAGTGGGGCGTTTTATCGGGGTCTTCTTTCCGTGCCCGTTGAAAATAGGCTGCTGTTATCTTTACGGCTTCGGCTTGCTCAGGACGCATCTGAAAATCAAGCGTCCGACTCTCCTCAGATACTTTTCCTGTTCTAATAGCAATAACTGCTGCCTTTACTCTATTTACCGGACAAGCAAACCATTCGCCTTCGGGGTTGCTGACTCCCTGGTTACGTAACAAGCGGTGCACTTCGTGATCGGTAAATACCGAACCATCATTACGCATAGCCGCTTCTTCCAGCACAATCCGGTAAGGGGGCGGGCCGGGTCTTGCCGTCGGATACTGCTGTGCCACCCTTGACCGAACATCTGCGGCTGTATAGCCGACCTTGAGAAGACCTGCGTATTGAGGATTGGTGTCCTCGTAGGCGTAAATGGTGGGCTTTGATTCCGGCCGTGGGGGGAAAAATTGGTTACTCATCGATTTCATCCGTTGCTAAAATTCGTGAGTTGATATACTGCCATTCATCTTTAGTTATGCCCCATATTTTTCTCAAATATTCATCTGTGTATTTGCCTTCGTATTTCAATAAATCTGGAACAAAATTAAAGTTCATCTTATTAACATCCTGAGATATCACAGTTTGCAGTATTAGAAATCTTACGATTTTTGTAAACAGATATGACTTAAATGAAAGCACTTCTGCCTTTGTTTGAAATGCACACGCTACAATCCATGATTCTGTGCAATATTCCCCTGGTTTTGCAATAAATGCATTTTTATTATGGTAGAAACGGATTGGTTTTGTGAAATCAGTTTGTCCCGCAATGGGGGCTTTTGGTATGAGAAGTTTCCATTTATTTACTAACTTATTTGGATCAGTTACATCATCCTTATTCGCATACTTAAGACCTATTTTTTGGATAAACCAACATGGGACACCAGATTTTTGGGGAGGATAATTCGTTGGAAGCCCAAAGGGTCTAATCGAAGACACTTTGTTACTTAAATTGCCCCGCTTGTAATCACTGGTTTTTAATACTTTTCTAATAATTGGAATGGCCTGTGAATCACGAATAAAGATGTCAAATTCATTAAGTGGTCTTTCCAATGCTAAGCGTATCTCCTTACGTACATTTGTGACGTTGCAGTCGCCGTAATAATCTTTTTCCCAAAGAAAGTAGCATACCCCACCTGCTATATCTACACCCGGAAACACATCCGATGCAGTCTCAAAATCAACTAAATGTGATATTTGTCTACTATTCAGCATCTCTTTTCTAAAAGTGTTCAAACCCATTCCACCTGCAAACCATCGAGAAGGTATAATCATAGTTAGATAACGTGGCTTCAACTTTTTAGCTTGTTGAACGAATAAATGGTAAATAGGTTTTGCCTGCCTGCCTGAACCTCCAGTATCTAACTGGTATGGTGGATTCCCAACAACGACGTCAAACTTCATGTTGAATATCTCCTGAGGGGTTCTTGTATGAATGAATTGATAGGCATGGGTTTCCAATTCCTTTCCACGGTCATATGCCTGTTGCCTTGCTCCGCAAAACAAGCAACGATTATTTCTCCATCTATGGTCCGTGCGCTTGAAGAGAACATTGCCCTGCGGATCTTCAAAGGATTCACAGACAGAATACTTGCCATTAGCTGTTTTTGAGCAATATATCGACCTGCGTGACAACAATGATGTTAGTTCTGTAATTGCAATACCGAAAATCTGGTTTGTGAAGATATGGTGTATTCGCTTCTGCCTATTAGAAATTGACTTTTTTAATCCTTGATCCAACCGTTTGACTATCTCTCTTAGAAAAACTCCGGATTTACAACACGGATCAAGAAACCGAGCATTCTGGTCCTGCCAAATACCATCTGGCAATAAATCCAGCATTTGATTAGCAAGCTTAGGGGGGGTGAATACCTCGTCACTGCTTAAGTTCGCCAGGCAGCTCAAGATGTCCGGGTTGTAGCTACTGGTCTTGAACATGGGCAACCTCCAGAAAATGGACAGGCGGATATTCCTTTTCCGGTGTAGGAATGAAGACATCTTCACCCAGATCAGAGAAGAGCGGTAGTTCCTTTATCCCTTCGTGAGAAAGCAAGCCGTGAAATGTAAAGTCACGCCGTTTCAACATACTTCCTTTTACGGGCGACCACTCAGAAAACACAATGTATTCTGGTTTATCGCCTGCAGTTTTAAGCGTGAGAGCATCGCCCCAGATGATATTTCGTTCAAGGATGAAGCGAATGGCCTCACGGCATTTGTTCTTAGTTCTATTCTTGAACAGGCGAGAGTAATTCCACTCAAAAATGCCGAAAAGGCGATGACGGCATTGTTGAACGTTGTCTTCAAGAATATCAATCCCATAAATGCTGGAAATAGCCAAAATCGCGTAGCGCTCGTATTCCAGTTGGGCTTTACCATAACGAGCTTCAACGACCCGAAGCTTTCGGGTTAGGATTTCTGTGAGAAAGTTTCCAGTCCCGCAAGCAGGTTCAAGAAAACGGGAGTCGATCCTTTCCGTTTCCTGCTTAACGAGGTCCAGCATAGCGTTGACCTCACGCTTGCCGGTCAACACTTCACCATGATCCGCAACGCGCTGTTTAGATATGACTTGTTTATCCATTTTGATTGGTATCCTTCTTAACTAGGAATCTTAAACCTGTAATCTATTTGCCGCAATTGAAATTAGAGCCTCCCGAAAACTTTTTGGAATATACCCTCCTCTAGACGAATTCCTCTCTTAAAAGGGCAAACCCCCAAAAGAGCTACTCCGGCTACGCCGGGTTGCACCACGCTAGATCCCCCTAGCCTGATGGAAATTCTCCACCAGGTTAGCATAGATCTCCTATCCCTGGCCTCATCCTTTCCTCCCTGTTCTCCATCTGGGAGACCCTTTCCTCTATGTTGCACCCGTCTGTCTTAAAACAAAGTCATGATCTGTCATAAGTATTTAAAGAGCATGTAGTTAAGACTAATTAATGTCCCCGCAGGGGAAAGGAGGTGCGAAATGTTGTCCTTGAATATCGGTTTCAGCAAGAAGCAGCAGGGAAATGAGCCCTATTCCTCTATAGGGGCGAGTTGTAATCTTTCAGTCGAAGCTTCGGACGAGCTCGTCAAAACGCCCGAGCTCCTCCAGAAGAGGATGGCCTTCCTCTTCTCGGAAGCACGCCGGGCCGTGGACCACCAGATCCAGAACGGGACCAACGGGAAACCGGCGCCCGTTGTGGAGTCCGGAACCACCATCCCCCAGGTCAACTCCGGGAACGGAGTCCAGAACAACGGGAGGGGTAACGGAAACGGCGGGAAGCTGATCACTCCGAAGCAGGTGAAATTTGTTGCTGGCCTCCTTCAGAAGCGGTACCGGGGAGGGGTCAAGGCCTTCGAGGAGAAGCTCCGGCAGGATGGGATCAACTCGATCTCAGAATTGACCCGGGCCCAGGCCAGTGCTCTGATCGATGATCTCACCGGCAAGAATGGGGGTGGGCGATGAGACCCTACCTCTCGGCGTCGTCGATCAACGCCTTCCTCAATTGCCCCCGATACTTCGCCTACGTCTATGAGGAGGAGGCTGAACCCTCGCACGTGAGTTCCTCGCTCGTGCTAGGAAGCGCCGTTCACATCGCCGGCTCCCAACTTTACCGAGGTATTCGGGAGAACCAGAAGGTAAAGAAGAAGGAGTTGGAGGAGGTTTTCTGCGAGTCCCTGCTCACCCTGAGGGACAATAATCCCCCGATCCTCTTCAACAAGGGGGAGACCTTCAGCTCGATGATGGTACAGGGGATCGGGCTCGTGGACTGCCTGTTCGATCAGACGCCCAGGGATGAAAAGATCCTGGAGGTAGACTTCGAGATCAACGTCCCGCTAAGGAACAGCGAAGGGAAGGAACTCGAGGTTCCGCTAAAGTGCATCCTGGACAAAATGGTGGAAGTGGATGGAAAGGAGTGGGCGGTTGACCTCAAGACCTCCGCTCGAAAATACCCTGCCGAGAAGATCGAATCGGGAGACACTCAATCCTGCGCATACTGCTACGCCCTTGCAACCCGGAACGGTGGAGGCCCACAGGTGTTCCAGTGGCAGGTAATCATCAAGGCTGCCACGCCTCGGATGGAGATGTATGTGACCACCCTGGGTGCCAAGGACTTTGATCGTCTCTATGCAACGGCTGAAAACGCCGTACGAGGTATCGAGGCGGGGTCATTCGTGCCGGTGCAGAGCTGGCGGTGCAAGTCGTGCCCTTATGGGGAACTCTGCAAGACTTGGAAGGGCTGACAACAGCGAGGGGAGCCGGGGCTTCTGCCCCGGCTCCCCCCCAAGAAGGAAGGTAAGTGAACGAGAGATGGGATGTAGGTTGCCCGATTTATTAGTTAGAAGGGATTCGACGGTGATATCGGCATGGACGGAAATGAAAGCGAGAAGTAGAATATAAAAGATGGGTGTAGATTGGCCTCATCTTATTCGCATAAAAATTTACATTATAAATACTCCTAGCCCATGACTTCCGATCCGTACAACAACCTTGAAATGGTTGATAGGCTCGTTTCTATTGATGTCATGCATGCCCTTCAAGCAGCCATCGTCAAGTCGGCTACGTACTGTTTCTTTGTAAAACACAAAGAACTCTTTGCGAACAATCCTGTGAACACTTTTCCTTATCTTGCACTGCGCGCTCTCGAAGAATTAGCCATTGTCCATATTGCCGAAGCTTTAAAAGACGAGCAGAATCTTCGACCCTTGACTTCTGAAGTCCGTCGTCGTGCGGAACTCATATTGCATCGTAACGCCATTAGCCATCCGATAACTGTGGAATGGCGTAGTTCAACAATGCAAGATTTCTGCGATGCTCATCGCCAGTATTCGGACCTGAAGCCAGCGCTTATCTGGGATATGAAGCGCTCCATCAACGACGAACTCCATCGAATTGGACGTAAACCAACTATTGAAGATGTGCCAATCGGTGAACAACAAGTTGTGGTTCTTGAGAGTATTTTGTATTTATCTGTTCGCGACCACAAAACAATTCCGCCTCGACCGGAACTTCGTCGCTTTCTCATTCAGTTCAAAGACATGTACTTAGACTTTCTTGTGAAGCATCCAGACGGCCGTCGAGATACCACGGTAAGTTAGGATTGGGACAATAGCAGACCAAAGGCCCAATGAGCCGAATGTTCAATTATTCATATGCGATGATGGCCAGAAGAACTTGAATCGGGATAATCAACCCGCAATAGACACTCGTACTCCAGAAGAATTTAACTGCACCATTGAATAAAAGGGGAAGAAGATTTCCAAGTGGTTAGCTGGAATAAATGGGACAAAAGGCTAGCTTCCCGCAACGAGACGTTCTTCTCAAAAACCCCCCGGAGGACCGTTAAACGCCTCCGGGGGGCTTTTGTTTTTAGGTCAGTATTCCCCTTCCATCGATACCGTGGTTTTTCCCAAACCGGAATCCCGGACTATCGCAATCCCGAGATCCCCCTCGTTGAACTTGCAGAATATCCGGCATCCTCGACTTCCGTTTCCAAAAGCCCGCAATGAACGATGCACGAATCCCTGGAAAAGTGGATTATCCTGGCAAGCCTTCATCACACCAGCAGTCACCACAGCGTCAGAAGGGACAGTCGGCGGTGTGCCCTTGATAATCAAGTCCATTGCTGTTTCTCCTCTCTTTCAGATCTTTCCTGATGATTTCCTCCAGCAGAACCGGCACCGGCATGTCCAGTTTCTTACCGAGTCGGTACAGCTCGAGAGCCAGGTCTTCCCTTACCGGTATCCTGGTCATTTTCACTTGATCTGCCTCCTGAAAGGTGTTGCAAACGCTTCGAATTTCTTGCAACAGGGCCCACCTTGGACAAGGGGTGCTGTTGCAGATACCCTGCAACACGGTTGCCTGTAGGGGGAGGATAGGTTGTTGCAGACTACCTGATTCCCTCTGCAACAGTCTTTCGCCTCAAAAGGTGAGGGGCTGTTGCAAATACACCGGATTACCTTGCAACAAGGTTCCCCTTCAAAGACAGGCGCTGTTGCAGATACCCTGCAACAAGGTTGCCCATAGGGGGGAGGATAAGCTGTTGCAGACTACCTGATTCTCTCTGCAACAGTCTTCCGCCTCAAAAGGTGAGGGGGCTGTTGCAAATACACCCGATTACCTTGCAACAGGGTTCCCCTTCAAAGACAGGCGCTGTTGCAGATACCCGGTTTTTCCTGCAACAGGATTGCCGGACAACAGCTATCCCCGATCCTCCGCCGCCGTCTTCCACTTCTCTCCTGGTTCTGACTCCTCCTCCGGCGAATTGACCTGATCGTTTACGTAGGATACGAATCTGGCAACCTGAAGGGAGTCTCGATTCATAGGCAACCGGGATGCCGTTCTTGCGAATTCACCTATCGTCGTTCCCGAGATCTTCGAAAGTTCCACCAGCTCCTCCGGAATATCGACTTTTAAAGTCAACTCTAGGGCGAGCACGATCAGAGAGAAACTTTCCTCGCTCATCCTGTCATTCTGGATGGAGGCAAGCGGGGTGTCGGGAGTAAAGTACCGCTCTCCATTGGTGAACAGCATCAGGATCTGGATCAGCAAATCCTCCGGAGGGATGCTCTCGGTTCTCTTGTGTTTTCTACCCATAGTTACCTCCCGAACTTTTCCCGGTAGCGGCCGTAGTTCTTGATGATCTCGATGACCTCTTCCCTGGTCAGGCCGGAAAGGCTGGAGACCACATTGACGGCGAACATATTGGTTACACCGCTCCGGCGTACCACCTCGTAGGCCTCGAATTTCTCCCTGGTGATCATAGCTTCCCCCTCGGGCTGTATTTCTTGATGACCTCCATCGTCGCGGGCGGGATGTCATTCAGTGGGTTGACGGGAAGCTCTCCCACCGGGCAGGCCATATCTTCCCCTCTCTTCGCCGCCTCAATTTCGTCCCAGTCGAGGAGCGTCACCTTCGGGTTCCCGTCGGAATAGATGAAGTCAATCAGCCCGCCCCGCATCTCAATCAGGATTTTCATTGCTGATTTCCCCCTCCAGGATTTCACAGTTTTTGAAGGTGATGTCCTCCGCGAAAGAGCCTCGCCCCAACTTGTCTGACGAGGCTGATTCCTTCCCGATGTGCCTCACCAGATAGGCCGAAAGGACGTACACCGATACCCCGGAGCCCGACTGGTACATCTCCAGCCTCCGCCCCATGTCGATCCCGGCGTCGAAATGCTCGATGGGGAGATCGTCAACCGACAGACCCCAGGGCTTCGCTATCTCGGCGGCTACCGACACCGAGATGACGTTCCGGCTCCGGCATCTCATCTCCCGGATTGATTCCAGCTTGTCCATGTCTTCGCCTCCCGGTTTATTTCCGTTTGTCCGTTTCTTCCAACAGCCCGGCGTCGATCCCGTAGATGGAGAACGGCTCGAACCATCCCTTGAAACCGTTCTTGGAAAAAACATCTCGGGAAACGTTGTCGCTCCCCCAGCCCGGCTCGATGCCCCGGTACTCGATAACGTCGCCGATCCAGAGATGTTTCTTCCGGTATGTCCAGCTGCAGACGCCGGTGGAGACCAACTGCACCAGGGAGCAGCCTTCCTGGGTGACCCAGTAGGTTTTTCCTTTTAAGAATGTTCCGGTCTTCATTTTGATTACCTCCCTGCGCAAAAAGGGCGAGGGCGCTCCCCGGAGGAGGCGCCCTCGCCCTTGCTGCCCGAATGGTTCGAGGTTACGCGGCGTATCCCGGAATCATCTCGCCTCCCAGGATTGGTTTCTCCAGCAGTGACCCGGCCCCGGACTCCAGGAGATACCTGTCCGTCCCCCGGAGGCGGTGAGCGAAGTGGGTAATCGCGTTAACCAACCCCATCTTCGTTCTCGGCTCACCAGCGTATAGTTCACCGATTGCCTCCGTACGCTTCTGGGAAAGCCGGAGCAGCTTCTTGACCGTTCCCAACGCCTCCTTCACTGATCCTTCTTCGATCATCTCCTGCGCCGCCATCCTGACCAGGTTGGAGTAGTAAACCTTAAGCCTGGTCCCCTCGTAAATCGCCTGCTGGAGACCGCTGCTCATCTCCTGGAAGGAGTGCCCCGAGTGTCGGAAGACCATCCGGGTATGGGGAGCTAGCTGGGCGTCGTTCTGGCAGGACTGCTTGAAGAGAAAGGCGGCGATACCAAGGGAACGAAACCCCACCTCGGAGTTGTAAGCCGTGAATCCGACGTGATAGAGGCCTTCGCCTTCCTCCTCAATTTGGAAGTCACCGCCAGGAAATAAGGCTCGGATGTAGCAGAATCTGTCGTCCAAGTGGTACCGGTGGATCGGGGTGGATCCTCCCAGGTTGGAGATGAGTGCTTCGACTACCTCGCGGTTATCGAACTTGCGGTAGTTTCGGGAGACAACTCCCAGGATCTCCTCGCCCCGGGTACGGAGGACCCAGTCCTGGCTCGAGTGGGCGAGATCGAAGTTTACCATTTCCACCCACTGCCGGGGCGGGTGCCTAAAGAGGTACCTCTTGGTCGTTCCCCGAGACGACTTATGAAGCAGGGTAAACCACGCCCAGTCGTTGGGCTTGAACTCCCGCCCCTCGAAGACCAGGTCCCCGGTTTCGTTCACCCGGAGAGCCGCCGACTTCACTTCGATATCTTCTTTTCCCTCGTCGTTCTGCTCGACGATTTTGACCAAACCACTCAATTTCATTTTCCCCTCCTTTGGTTGTGAGTGCCTAGAATTCCATCCCCCTTCTTATAACGCAAAGGGCCCTGGAATTTTGGGAAGGGAGAGGGGATTACCAACAGACGTCTGAACAGCAAAAATCCGCCTCAAGGAGGCGGGATGCGGCTGGGGGAGGAAGGGGGATGTAAAGGGGGTAAGACGGGGGATGACTGACTATGAAGCCAGCTAGGGCAAAGGGAGGAAACGGGGGTGTTTCTCCTGCAAGTTCAACGCTGGTTAAAAGAAGGGAGAGTCGCCTCCCCCCTCTTCTTTACTGATTACTTCTTCTTCAGCAGGTGGTCAGCCACCTTAGCAGCAGTCGCTAACGCGACGATGATCCACGACATGCGGTTCACCTCCTTTCTTGGTGATTGAGATTTTGGTTTTGCCATCCTCGTCGATGACCACGGAGCCCTCGACGGAGTCTAAGACCCCCTTGAGCAGATCGAGTACGTCCACGGATTCTCACCTCCTCGGAGTGGTTGGTGGTTGGGCAGGGGAAGCCATTCAAGAAATCGAATATCCAATTTCGGATACTTCTCTTATAACGCAAATACTTTGCGTTGTGCGCGCCCTCTGTTGCTGCTGACGATGCGCTCAATATTAACCGAGTCGACGCCCTAAATCAGTTTCTCGCGGGCTTCGGCGCAGGCCTTGTCTATCGCATTTTTGAGTATCTGGGATTCGTCGACGTTATAACCGTCTGGCTGGGCGTCACTGGCGGCAATCTCCATGACCTGGGCGTCGGAATAATCTCCCTTCCTGATGAAGACAGCCGTCACGTTGTCTCTCTTTTTAACTTCAATCTCAGCGCCCTTCTTGAATTTTTGAAAAGCTGCCTTAACCGAATACCTTATATATGGGATACTGCCATCAGACACCTTCTCCCTTTTCACGTCGACTATCCTATAGAAGATTTGGTCTTCCCCGAGCACCCCGTCGGCCTGGAATGTTTCCATCCCTCCAAATGGCCGCTCAATGACCATTCCCGCCCCGGTACTTTTCAGATATTCCGCGAATTTTCCCAGAGCCTCCCGCTCAGTCTGGTTGAAGGCGTTATAGGCCATAATCAAATCCTCGGCCCGAGAATCCCCCCGGATAAGATCGGGAGGGGAGATCTCGGCGGAATTCCCAACCAGGTAGTCGACGGTCACCCCCAGGGCTTTAGCCAGCTTCCTTAAGGCGGTGGCCCTTAGCTCCTTTATCCCATCCTTATCCTTCTCGATGCGGCTGATGGTGGCCTGGGTCAGCCCGGATTTTTCGGCCAACTGCTTCTGATTCAGCCCTAATTTTTGACGTGAGATGATGATTTTTTCCCCGATATTCATTTTAATTCTCCTAGGTTTGTTGTGGTTGATTTATTGTAGGCCATTGCCATGTAGATAGATATATAATATGGGACAGAGAAAAAAAATATTCAATATTACCCTTGACTTAGTATATACGGCGGGTTAATATATAATATGACAGCGGTAACTTCATTCTTGGTAACTAGATTTGAACCGGCAATCCAAAAATTTCTTTAACGAGAAAAGATTTCACCTTAAATCTCCATCTCTTTTTTTACTCTATTTTATACACGTTGTCAAGCATGAATATTACGCCCGCAATTATCGAGGGTATTTTATGAGAGACAAGCTGAGAAACCGGTCTCCCCCGTATAGATACGGCTCCACCCTGGACCATCGAGAAGATATCGAAAAATTCACAGTAGCTATGGAAAACAGGTGACAGCTCGGATGGCTGGAACCTTAGACAGGAGGCAAATATGAAAAATGTTTTCGGCAATCAAAGGGGGAACCACCGTGAAAACAACCGAAATCAAATTGGGCGACATAGTAATCAACCAAAGTCATTTACTGAGGAAGGAACTGGGGAGCGTCGAGGAACTGGCCAGCTCGATTTCCGAGGGGCGATATGTCCCCCCAATCGTAATAAATGAGACTGATGGTGAGCTGGTAACAGGTCAGAGGACATACGAGGCATATAAGCGACTGGGGCATGAAGAAGTCATCGTTCGAGTCGGGAATTTCCCGGACCTGGAATCGAGGATCGAGGAACAGCTTCGCGAGAATACAAACCGGAAAGAACTTACCAGAGAAGAACAATTCAGGGCTTCAGAGCTCTTTTTCGATAGAGAAACCGAGGCAGCGAAAGAACGGCGGGGAAAGAAGGTGGAAAGTTGCCCCGAGGCGGACTTCGGAAAAACCCGGGACAGAGTGGCAGACAAGCTGGGGATCAGCGGCCGGCAGCTGGATAAACTGCGGTACGTATTCCGGAAGGCGGATGAAGACCCGGAGCACTACCAGGAGTTTGCCGTTGGCCTTAACCGCGATGGCAAAGTTGATCGGGCCTTTAAAAAGGTTAGGACCCGCGAGAAGCGACTGGAGATCCAGGCCCGAGCGGCAGCCTCGGTAGCCGGTGAAGAGCTCCCCCTCTACACAGGAGAGTTCCGGGACCACGAGGATAAGATCCCGGACGAGGGCGTCGATTTTTTCCTGGTCGACCCCCCGTACGACCTCGATTCCATCCCTCTCTACGGCCAGATAGCTGAACTGGCCTCCCGCAAGTTACGCCCCGGTGGCCTCCTGGCCTCCTACTCTGGCGTCGGCCATCTCCCGGACATCCTCCGGGAGATGGCGGAACACCTGAACTTCCTCTGGATTTTCTCCCTTAATCACACCGGCACACCCGGCCAACCCCGTTTCTACAAGTTCCGCTGCGGGTGGAAGCCCATCACCCTCTGGGGAAAAATCCCCGTCGATGTCTGGTGGGACCCCGCGATCGACGTGATCCAGGGGACGAGGGAGAAGGATTTCCACGACTGGCAGCAAGGCCAGTCGGAAGCGGAGTGGCTGATAAGTCAGTTCTCTCTCCCCGGAACCCTGGTGGTGGACTGCGTCTGCGGCAGCGGGACCACCCTGGCCGCGGCTCAGAAGCTCGGGAGGAGGTGGATCGGGATAGACAAGGATCCCGAGGCGATCCTGGTCGCCCGGGGGAGGCTTCTGGGAACCACCTCCGAGGGGGAATCGTCTTCCTCGTCTACCGATGAGGAGGCTGGCAATGAATGACCTCCGACAGAAAATCGACGAAATCAAGGGGAAGATAGACCCCGTGGAATTCTACGGCCGTTTCGTCCCCTTGAAGAAATCCGGGAATCGGTATTCGGGACTCTGCCCCTTTCACCCCGATACCAAACCCTCGTTCTTCGTGGACCCGGAGACCGGACGTTGGAACTGCTTCGGCTGCGGGTGCGGCGGGGACCTGATCGACTTCCTGATGAAGAAGGACGGGCTGCCCTTCTGGGAAGCTCTCAGGTCCCTCGGCGAGACGGTCGGGGTAATAATCCTCAAGAAGATGGCACCAGCCGAGCTGAAGGAGCTGGAAGACAGCCGTCTCAGCGACGAAATCCGGCATAAGGCCGTAGCCTACTATCTGAAGTCCCTGACTCCTGAACGCAAGGACCGACTGGCAGCCGAACGGAAGTGGTCTCCGGAGACCATCGATCGACTCCAAATCGGATATGCCGATGGAAGACTAAAGGAGCATCTACTCAAGGACGGCAACTTCAGCAAGGAGCAGTGTCTGAAGGCGGGGGTCCTGAGGCGAGGCCCTGACAACAGGATTCAGGATACCTTCCGCAACAGATACGTCTTCCCGAACAACGTCGGGGGCAGGGTGGTGCATTTCACGGCCCGGGCGATTGGGGACGGTCACCCCAAATGGCTCCACGAGTCGGGTGAGATCGAGTTTCTCTACAATCAGGATGCTGTGAACAACCCCGAGGTTTATCTGGCCGAGGGAGTTCCCGACGCCGTCACCGCCGAGAATTTCGGGATGCCCGCCGTGGCAATCTACGGCAAAACCTTCAAACCCGAGTGGGTGGGGAAATTCTCCCGGTGCGAGAGGGTTTACGTCGGGGTCCATCTCCATGAGACCGGAGGAAACGAACTGGCGATCCGGAGCGCCGACGCCCTGGGGGACAAGGCCCGGATAGTGGTGATCCCCGGGGCCTGCGACCTCAACGATTTCGCCCAGGACCACAGCCGGGAGGAGTTCCTGCAGTTACTGGAGAGTGCCCAAGACGGCATCAGGTTCGAGCTTAGCCTGCTGCCGCCATCACCGGACAAGGTGGAGTTTTTCCAGGGTATCAAGCCTGTTCTGGAGAAACTGTCCCGGATGGAAGAGCCGGCGATCCTCGGATATCTGGACGCGATCTACAAAAAGTTCAAAAGCACGGCCAATCTGACCAAAGACGACATCAATTCCTACCGGAAAGCCGTCAGGGAGTACCAAAAGCAGGCTGACCGGGAAGCCGCCTCGGAGACTTTACACTCCGAGGTCGTCTGGGAGGAGCCCGCGCTGATCACCCCGGCTCAGGATTACGTCGGGGGCAAGGCTTATTTCACGGTGTACCTTCCGACCCGCATCGACGGGTTGACCCACCGGCTCCCCTACCTTTTGACCAGCGATCGGGAGAGGATATTCCTGGACCCGAAAAACCAGCGGGAGCTTCAGGAACACGGCCTCCGGCTCAAAGACAAGGACCAGCTGCCGGCCGATTTATCCCGGTGGTCGATCGATAAGGCCGCCCCCAACAGCCTCCCGGCTTTTTTAAGCGGGGAGGTCGCGGTTGATCCGGCCGAGGTCTTCGAGAAAATCCGCTCGCTTCTGGCAACCTACGCGGACTATCCCGATCCCCGGTATTTCACGCTTCTGCCCCTCTGGTGCATCGGTACCTACTCCTTCATGCTTTTTGACACCTACCCCTACCTCTACCTGGCCGCCACGAAGCGTTCGGGGAAGACCCGGACCATCGAGGTCATCGGCCCGCTCTGCTTCAACTCCATAACCGCATCCTCGGTGAGCGACGCGGCGATGTACCGCTCCATCGAGACTGACCGATGCACCTTCCTCTGCGACGAGGCGGAGAAATTCAGCAAGAAGAACCCCAAGGACCTGAGCGAGCGGCTGGAGATCTACAACTCCGGCTACAAGAAGAGCGGCTCCGTCAGGCGGTGCGTCGGGGACAACCACACCCCCAAGGATTTCGCCACCTACAGCCCGAAGCTGCTGGCGAACATCCAGGGGCTAGATGCCACGGCGGCCGATCGGACCATCACCCTCCGTCTTCTCCGGACCAGAAAGCGGCTCCCGAAGTTCATGAGCCGGGTGGTCAGCCCGATGTTCCAGGCGATCAGGAACGATCTCTACGTCCTGGCGATGACCTACCACCGGGAGATTCGAGACATCTACACAGAGTTGGAACAGAGCGAGCGGCTGAAGGACCGGGAGGAGGAGCTCTGGGGGCCGATCCTGACCATAGCCGAGTTCATAGACGGCTATCGGCTGGAGAAGGACCCCTCCATCCCTCCCGAGGACCTCTTTTACACCCAGATGTTCTCCCTCGCCCTCGATTGCCAGCAACGGAAGCTGGAGGACGAGGAGGAGGAAAACCCAGACATACAAATTTTAGCAGGGGTAATCGAGTTCATGAAAACCGAGGCGTGGGACGAACCCGGGGAACTCTACTCCTCCGACGATCTGATCGATTTTCTCCAAGCCACCCTGGGATGGGAGAAATTAACCAAGCATTTCGTCGGCCGCATCTTGAAGAAACTGCAGATTATCCGGGGGAAGGAGGATAAGGAGTATTCCAGGCATTCTGAAGGGGCTCTCCTTCGTTACCGGCTCCGACGCCCGGTTATTGCGGACATCGCCACCAGGTATGGCCTGGGGGAGTCGGTTGCAGGCTTTTTGGACGAGAATCAAACGGCCGCAGAAAAGCCTGCAGAAAGCCTGCAGTCAGAACATGTTGGGGAGCAAGACTTCCTGGATATGCTGGACGCTCCTGCAGGCATTTAATCGAGCTTTCCGGGGGTATCCGAGGAAAAGAAATTACCGGGTGTTTTTGGACATTATCGGCATTTAAAGACGGATATTTTCCCACACCCCCCTTAAAACCGTGAAAAATCGCCGCAAAGCCAGCAGATCCATTCAAGGCTATGGGAATCAACTGATTACGGCTGCAGGCTTTCTGCAGGCTTTCCGGCGGCGAGGCTCAGAATCAGCAAATCGCCTGCATTAACAAGAGCTACTGATGGATATCAAAAAGAAAATTCTTGAGAGGAGAATAAGCAGCCTCGATCCCGAGAGAGACGGGGAGACCATTGCCAGGCTGAAGGACGAGCTGGGGCGGCTTGAGTCGATACCCGATACCCCGGAGCAGTCCCAGGAAAACGGGGAGAAGCCCCGGAGGCGTCCCCTGACCCAGTCCGATGTTGAAGACTACATGGACCACGGACCTCGGGAGGTGGTCATCGGGACCCGGTGGGGAAACGTCCACCTGGTGAAGGAGAGGACTGGTGCGGATCGCTTCGAGATTACCCCGGATGAGCTCCTGAAGCTGGATGCCGGGATAACGGCCTTCAACGGCAGGGTGGTTTCGATCTCGGGGCCTTTCGAGGCCGGTTCAGGAAGCAATCAACCAAAGACAAGGAGGTGACTCTGATGAAGAGCGATTACGGATAGACGGGCAGCTTACCGGGAACCGGCCGCCGTCGCCGGGACTTAGACGGCAAAAAACAACAGTCACCCCACCTAATGGGGTAAGGAGAAAATACTGATGAAGAAGAATGAAAAGTACCTGGTTTCGCCATTTTGCGAAGCGCAATACCCGTATCTGAATGAGCCGGACACCGAGTTTGACGAGGCTGGGAAGTACAAAGTCAACCTCGTCTTGGACCCGGAAAACCCGGAGCATAAGAAATATTTGGAAAACCTGGAGAAGATGGCCGCCGACAAGTACGGCGACGACGCGCACGTCCCCATCGGTGACCATAAGAACCAGGATGGAGTGCTGACCGGACTGAAGGTGGTCAAATTCTCCTCTAACTACCCTCCGAAGCTGTATGACCGAAGGAATAAGCCCTCGGAGGCCCGGGTGGGTGCGGGATCGATCGCCCAGGTGTCTGCGAAACCCAACTTCTACAAGGGTATCGCCGGACGCTCTGGGCTGAATCTCTACCTGTCGGCAGTGAAGGTTAGAGAGCTTGTGGAGCCGTCGGCCGGGACGGCTGAGGCCTTCGGGTTCGGCCTGGAACCGGAGTTTGCCGAGGAAGTCTCCCCCTTCGACGGGGAGCCCGAGACCGTCGGTGAAGAGCAGGAGAACATACCGTTTTAACCCTAACCAATGGGGAGGGGCGGCGAAGACCACCCGTCCCTCCCCGCATAGGAGGGCGATTCTGTGAGCAGATACGATCAGATATTCAAGGAACGGATAATGGGGCTTATGGCTGCCGCCAAGTCCCTATCCGGGAAGTCATACGACTCGATGGAGGATATGGCCAGGGACTGCATCCAACTGGCGGATCTCCTGGCGGCTGACGCCGACAGGGTGGCTGCCCCTTACCGGGAAGCGGGGCAACCCGTCACCGGCAAGGTGGAAGCCGGGGGTCACGTTCCGGCAATAGAAAAGTTCATTCGGGATAACGAGCTGGAAAGGAGCCGCTTCGTGTCCTGGCTGGCGAATATCTTCCCCGAGATGAGAGAAGAGGGACTCGGGGGGATAACCCCGGACCACGCTAAGCGGGTCCTCGGCAACCCCGCCGGTTGCCTGGAGAAATACCGGGCCTGGATGGAGGGCGGGCCAGAGAAGTTAACGGCGTAACCGAAAGGAGGAGATATGGGAAAACCCGTTTTTTGAACCGGCAAACCACCGGCCGGATTAACGGTGGGATGAGCAACTTGGGAAGGAGAACTTAGCTATGCAAAAGCCAACACCCGAAGAAGTGAATGCGGGTCATCGGTGCCCCAAATGCGGGGCGCCGATGGATCACGAGGGCTATGCAACCCCAGGCGAAGCGATACGAAAGTGGTTTGAGAAGAACACGGGTTTGAAGACCGCCGAGCTTGGGAGTTTGCGGGATTGGATTACAGGAGAAGAAGGGGCGGCCTTAGTCGCCGTTGGACTGGACGGCCTTACCGACTCCGAAGAGATCGAAGAAGTTAAAAACATGATTCGGGAAGTAAATCAGCGGATAGAAAAGAGACTCAATATTGAGTAGAGCGATCAGTCCCGCAACAGGGAGGGCTCCGGGGTCACTCAGGCCCTGGGGCCCTCCTCTGGGGGATTTTTCGATAGATACGGAACCCTGAGGGCAGTTTCCGACAGGGATATGGATTTGAAGATATCGAAGTCCGGGCGGATCCCGGGTCGAGAATGAATTTTAAGATAGGAGATTAAAATGAACAATCCTTCAAGGGTAACGCGATGGACCCAAACCACAAACACTTTAACCAGATTGAAATTCAAGATCCAGATTTAACAAATTCATCAGGGGATGTTGAAGACGTATTTTTAAGAGAGGTTGATTGCTCTGCACGGCTGGGAGTATCGGTGAAGTGCCTCAGGGGTTGGACAGAGGGTGGCCATATCAAGGTATACTCACCATTCGGATCGAGGGTGAGGCTTTACTACTGGCCGGAGGTAAGGGATGCAATATTGGGAAAGCGAAGTCTTCTGGAGCAAGAGTTGGAGCCAGTGGGGAGGCTCTAAAGGAAAAGTTGATTAACGAATTTGGAGGAATCTTCGGGGGCCAGGTGGGAGTAAACCATCGTGTATTTGATGTCCTTGTGTCTCATCATATCCATAACCACGCGGATAGGGACGCCCTTCTGCACCCAGTGAGAAGCGGCCGTGTGCCGGAAGGTATGGAGGTCCGCTTTTTTGATATCGTTTTTTTTGAGGAAAGATTGGAACTCTACCCTCAGATTATTGAATCTTCGTCCCCATTCCGGGGCCTCGGGGAACAGCGGATCATCTGGTTTTTTCCCGCTGCATAACCGTTCCAAGACGGGGCGTAGATTGTTTGCGATCGGAATGGTATCCAGACGACGGCTCTTGGTGGTCAGAGCTGGGAGGGTGATGAAGTCTTTGCCGATTGCCGAAACTTTAAGCCGGGATGCTTCCCCTATACGGGTGGCGGTATAATATAGGAATTTCCAGAGATCGGAACGACGTGGAGTCGATTTTTCGAAGATAACCTTAAGTTCTGCGGGGGAGAAGAAGCGGGTTGGTTTTCTCTTCAGGGGACGGGGTTTGTCGATCAGGTTAGCTGAAATTGGACTCTTGGGTATCCAGCCTTGCCTCACCGCGAAGTTTAGGGCGGAAATGAGGACCGTAAGTTCGATCTGGACCGTTTTTGGGGCCTTAACGGAACTTCTATGGGTAACCCAATTCTGAACCCGGCCTAACGTAATATCGTGGAGCAGCTTCAGCTTAGGGTATTTCTTCGCCCAGAACTTGGTGAAGGAATTGAGACACTCGGTATACCTCTCCAGGGTTCGGTCCGACTTCGTGGCCTTAACCGTCTCCAGGTACCTCCTGAAAGCCTCCATAATCCCGATTTTGCTGACGAGGCCCAGATGCCCATTCAGAAGGTCGGCCTCCAGCTGTTTCTTGTACTGCCTGGCCAGGGGCTTCTGATTTTTGGGGATTTTGGTGGTTCGCTGGACCCTCTTCCCGTCGTGGGTATAGGCTATCCACCAGTATCCGTTTTTGAGATAGATAGACGCCATAATGCTACGATAATGCTACCAAGGGGGGGAGTCAAGCCCTATTTTAAAGGGGAAAACGGGGTTTTTAAGCCGAAGGTCGGATTCGAACCGACGACCTGATCATTACGAATGACCTGCTCTGCCAGCTGAGCTACTTCGGCGTTGAGCAATGCTGATTTTCCGGTAATGTAGCCGCTCACTGCCGCAATTTCAACTAAATTTCGCGCCGCTGGCCCATCGGGAACCCCGGCGCAGGTGGAGTTTTTTAAGTTTTCGGGTTTATTACTTGAGGCATCCCCGGCTGTGTTGTAATCTATCTACCCATACAGTCACCTGACCAAACCCGCAAACACGGAGAAATCCAATGGCAAATAGAATGAAAAAGACAACCATAGCAACGCTGGCATCCAGCCTGAGCGAAGCCAATCGGACACTTGTCCCTCTGACGAAGAAACTGGCCTCAATCGCCGCTCTAATCTCCGAGACCGAAAAGGCCCTCGGTGGTTATCAGGAGATAGCCGACGGAGTCATAGTCGTCCGGAAGTCTAGGGCCACCCGGGGGAAAGCCAAGAAGAAGGCCGGAAGACCCGCCGGTAAGAAAAAGGGATCCGGTCTCTCTTCCCAACTCAAGGCATTCCGGAAGAAAGCCGGGTTAAACCAGGAAGCCCTCGCCAAGAAGCTGGGGGTCAACGTCGCTTCCGTCCGGGCCTGGGAGCAGGGGAGGTCGAATCCCCGGGCTAAGGCTCTGAAGAAGATCGAGAGGATTCTGGGGGGGAAGGCGGGGAAGCCGAAGAAAACCCGGAAGGCTTCCAAGCCTCGGAAGGTAGTCAAGGTGGCTCCTTCTGCCGGACCGGAGGCACCTGCGGCGTAGATCAGCCAGGATTGATTCGGGGGTTGACAAAGGGGTGGCGTCCTCCGGGGCGTCACCCCTTTTTATTGCTTTACATCTACAAAATATTGAGAAACTAATTCTTGTATAATAAATAGTGAGTGGATACTGTTACCCTGTTTAGGGAATTTCTCATTGGCCTTACCCATAAACAGAGGATTGGTCTTGAGAAAGAGCCGACAGGGTATATTTTATTCAACGGCCCGCCTTCGGATCTAGTATCCGGGGCGGGTTTATATTTTGGAATCAAATCTGATTAACGATTCAGCATTGTAGGCTACTCTTATGGCGACCAAATTTTATGACATAGATTTTAAATAACATAGTGCGACTGCCAATGAAATCGCGGTTAACAGGCTTTGCCCTCTTCTTTGTGCTTATTTCTGTCGGACTGGCTGCTGTTACTACAACTGCTCCGGACGAGGAATATAAAAGAGCTTATCTCCTGATTGGGGAGGCCAATCGACTCAAATTTGCCGGGGACACACTGGCCGCCACGGATAATTTCCGTCAGGCTCTGGCCGTTCTTGACGGCATCCAGGACAACCATCCGACGTGGAAACCGGATGCCATCAAGAAAAGTGCCGATCAATGCACCCGGGAACTCTGGGAGAGGGCACCCGATGTCATCGGTAAATACGCCCAGGGCTTGCCCGGAAAGAATCTGGTGGTCAATTTTATCGACGTCGGCCAGGGCGACAGCACTTATATCAAATGTCCCAATGGAAGAAACATACTTATTGACGGCGGAGACAGTAATGCGGGCGAGGCGGTGGTGAGGTATCTCCGTTCGCGCGGGGTTGTCAAGATTGACCTGCTCATAGCCACCCATCCGGACGCCGATCACATCGGCGGATTGATCGATGTGGTGGAGCAATTTCTGGTCGGTAAATTCATCGATCCGGGGAAAACCCACACCACGGACCTCTATGCGAGGCTACTCAATTTAGTAAAAACCAAGAGAATACCCTATGATTTGGGCCGCGAGGGTGGCTCTTATGCGTTTGATGAAGTTGCGATAAGGATATTGAACCCTACCGATCAATTGTATCCGGATACGAATGACTGTTCGGTGGTTGTTGAGTTGAAATACGGAGATATCAAGTTCCTCTTGCCAGGTGATGCGGCTCAGGCGGCGGAAACGGATATGGTTCTCAGCAAGGAGCTATCCCGCTGCCAGATTCTAAAAGCCGGACATCACGGAAGCAGTCATTCAACCACTGCAGAGTTTCTCAGTTCGATTAAGCCGGAAGTGGCTATCATCAGCTGTGGTCAGGATAACCGCTTCGGACATCCCGCCCGGGGAACCCTGATCCGTCTGGAGTCAGCCGACTGCGAATTCTACCGAACCGATGAGCGGGGAAACATCAGAGTGGAGACAGACGGACGGCGATACCAGCTGATCCTGGAGAAGGCGGCGGCGGTCTCCGCTAAGCCGGCGGAGCGGCCTCTGCGAGAAAGCGAAAAGTTGAATATCAACGCGGCCACCGCGGAACAACTGCAGGAGATTCCCCGGATCGGGCCGGTAACAGCAAAAGCAATTGTGGATTACCGCCGGGAGCATGGCCCGTTTCAGAAGATAGAGGACATCGTCAATGTGTCGGGGATCGGGCCCAAGACCTTGGAACGCCTCAGAGACAGGATCAGGGTTCCGTTCGCGGATAGGCCGCCCACTGTAACAGCTGCCGCGGGCAAAAACCAGAAAGCGCCGGTGGAGGCTCCGCCGATTAAAGACGGTAAACTGGATATCAACCTGGCCACTGCTTTGCAGCTACAGGAGCTCCCTGGGATTGGTCCGGTAAAGGCCGAGGCGATCGTCGCCTACCGTACCGAGCAAGGGCCGTTCGCGAGGATAGAAGACATCGTCAACGTGTCGGGGATCGGACCTAAGACTTTGGTGTCTTTGAAAGACAGTATCTGTGTCACAGTGGAGCAATTACCGGCCGCCGCAAAAGCGGCGGAAAAACCAGTCCAGACTCCAGCAAAGGAACACGTGGCATCCGGAAGCGACAAACTGGACATCAACTCGGCTACTGCTTTGCAGCTACAGGAGCTCCCTGGGATTGGTCCGGTAAAGGCCGAGGCGATCGTCGCCTACCGTACCGGGAAAGGGCCGTTCAAGAGAATCGAGGACATCGTCAACGTTTATGGAATCGGGCCCAAGACCCTGGAGTCTCTGAAAGACTGCATCTGTGCCAATGAGGTAGCGCCACCAGCCCCCGCAAGTTCACCCCCAAGCGAAGCAAAGGACGACCAGCAGGAAGAAGGATGACGATAGATATTCACAGCGCATTTCTGAATTTCAAGTTCAAGCCGTATGAAGCTGACCTAATAATGAGCTGATAAGTCAGTTGTTAATGGATTTGCTGTCGAATATTAGCAATCTTTACTAGGGAATAGGTTCGCCATATTATCGTTCGAGGATAAATTAATCAGGCAAAGTAATTGTCAAAGGGAGGCACTTGATGAAGCCGATCAGGAAGTTCCGAGAGTGTGCGGTAGTTCTGGTCGGTATGATGGCGATATCCTGTTGGACCAGATCGGTTCGGGCGGATACCGAAGTATACGTCTCCGTTTCCACGGGGAGTGATGAGACGAGGGACGGGAGTCAGTCCAATCCTTGGGCGACTATCGAGAAGGCCCTGGCCAGCGTGACCGGAAATCCGGGGGATTCGTACCTAGTCCTGGTAGCCGAGGGAACTTATTACGAATCAATACTGATCCCGGGATATTATGAATCCGTCTTCGGCGGCTATAACCCAGCCGACTGGGAACGTGATATCGAGACCTACCGGACTGTTGTCGACGGTGGCGGTTCAGATAGATATGTCTTCAAGGGGAAAGATTTATGTACGTTTGATGGCCTCTATATCCAGAATGCAGATCAAGGGATAAACTGTGCAGATGGTTCTCCCACCATCAGCCGCTGCCACATCAGCAACTGCGATGAGGGAATATACACAAAGCGAGGCGCGGTGATCCGGAGGAACATTCTACAAGGCAACCGTGTGGGTATCTCCGGGCACAATAATATAGGTTTCACCACCACGATCGAAAACAATCTGATTATCTTGAACTCCTTGGGCCAGCCGGTACCCAGCGGAATCTACAGTGTCTCCAACAATATGAAATGTATCAATAACACCATTGATTCCAATGGAAACGGTATCCGGATCTTAAAGTTGCTGGATGGCTCGTCTCCGGAAGTGCTGATCCAGAACAACAACATAACCCAGAATGGCGGTCTCTCGTACTACAATGGGATTTATCTTTCCGATTCTGAATACTTTGGCGTCGACCCCGAGAAGATCACTATCCGCTACAATAATGTCTGGGGCAACGAGACCAACTATGATGGCTGCAGCCCCGGGGAAGGAGATATCTCCCAGAATCCGCTTTACCGGGCCCCGTCAGCCGTCGTCGGCTCTTACGAGCGGTTACAAATGACGGAGATTTTCGCCCGGGAAGAAGACCTGCTCCTGGAGATGGAAGCAGAGGAACAGAGGACCTGGGAGCGGGGCTATTCTGTGACGGCAGCCCGACCTTCCCTCCGGCGCGGGGGAGAGCGGCTGGCCGCCGCCGACTACGATTACCAGCTCCTCGAAAATTCTCCTTCGATCGACGCCGGCACGAATGAAAACGCCCCATCGGAAGATATGCTGGGGGCCCTTCGGCCCAACCCCAGCACGGCTATAGCTGATATCGGCTGTTATGAGTATTATTCCACCCCCGCCCCCACGCCTCCGGCCGCACCCTGGATCACCGACTACAACGGGGACGGGACCAGCGACATCGCGGTCTTCAGGCCAACTAACGGTCTCTGGATCGTCCGCCAGGTGACCCGGGCCTACTTCGGGAGCTCCAGCGACCTGCCAGTTCCTGCCGACTACACCGGCGACGGGACCACCGATATCGCGATCTTCCGAGAGTCCAACGGCCTCTGGTCGGTCAGCGGCGGCCAGAGATATTACTTCGGGGGAGCGGGCGATCTGCCTTTCCCCGGGGACTATTCCGGAGACGGGACCGCGGAGCCGGGGGTCTTCCGCAACGGCCTCTGGATAGTTAAGGGGGTGACCCGGGCGTATTTCGGGAGTTCCGGAGACAGCCCGGTGCCCGGCTACTGGGCCGGGGACGGGAACAAGTCCATCGGGATCTTCCGGCCCGCCAACGGCCTCTGGATCATCCGGGGAATAACCCGGGCCTACTTCGGCTCCTCGGGCGACCGCCCGGTCCCGGGGGATTACAGCGGCGCCGGGGGCTGGGATCTGGGGGTCTTCCGGCCCACCAACGGCCTCTGGATCATCCGGGGAATAACCCGGGCCTACTTCGGCTCCTCCACTGACCTGCCGATCCCCGGTGGTTACCGGGGAGACGGGCAGGACTACCCGGGGATTTTCCGGAATACCAATGGCCTCTGGGTGATCAAAGGCGTGACCCGGGTATACTTCGGCTCAAGTTCCGACCAGCCGGTGGTTCGCTAAATACCTCCAACAACTAACCGAAAAGGGCCAGCTATGAAATGCGTGAAATGCCTGATCGGGCTTGTCTTGTTCCTTGGGATGGTGAGCGGGGCTGAACCGGCCGGTGAGAAAAAGCCGGAAACGGACCGATGGGGCAGGGTCATCCGGGGTGAATCCGGCGCCTTGTTTAATTATTTATCCTCGGACCGAGGAACAACCAGACTGCGCCTGGGCAAGAACAGGAAGGTTGTAGCGAAGACCTTACTGAACGGAGGAAACACCGTTGACTTGCTGGAGGTTCCCGCTCAAAACCCATTATCCGTATCCAATTTCGGCTTTTCCGACTCCAGCAAAGTTCGTTTGGAATGGAGGAGAGGAGTATTTGGAAGCAATATCGGGGGAAGCAATATCTGCATTGCCGATATCGATCAGGATTCGAATCTGGAGATTGTCTTGGGCGGTTCCACCACTACTTTCGGCGCCGACAACTTCTGGCATGTAATTCGTTACGATCCGGGCACAAGCAGTTACCGGGACATCTGGGTGAGCGATTACTACTTCACCTCAATTTCGAGGATAGTAGTCGCCGACCTGGATAAAAACGGGACACTCGAAATCGTTCTGGGCCTGGGCAACGGTTCAATCCAAATAGTTAACGGCTCTACGCTCCAGGTGGAAAACGCTTGCGCCACCCCGGCCGGAGACATCAACGATCTGGCTATCGGCGACGTGGACCGTGACGGGGCCAATGAAATCGTCTTCTGTAACGACAGCAGCATCTTTGTCTATGATGCGCTTACCCTGTCTCTGGAATGGAATTCCGGAAGCTACGGCGGTAGGGGTATTGCCATCGGCAACGTGGACAGAGACCTGGCCGTCGAAATCGTCACCTCCAGAAGCGGCAATACGGGATACGTGGTGGACGGCAGCTCCCACGTTTTAGAATGGGAATACGCGGGGGGCTTCGGATCGATCGTCCGACTGGAAGATATCGACGGCGACTACATGAAAGAGATCGTCGGGGCTAATGATTGGGATTACATAACCGCTTTCGACGCCGACATCAAATCACCTAAATGGCAGATTACCGCCGACCTCGATATCGACTCTCTCCGGGTTATGGATATCGATAACGATTCAGTCTTGGAAATCCTCTACGGTGATGGGCAGTGGGGGTCGGTTTATTGCATTAACAGCCAAACTCAAAATTTGGAATGGAGCATCGACAACCCCGAGCACGGGACCACCGATATTGGGGCGGCCGACGTGGACGGCGATGGGACGATCGAACTTCTCTGGGGCTCCGGGGCATCTTCTACCGGGGAAGACCATCTTTACGTCGCTGATTCCGTCACCCAGACTATTGAATGGTGGAACGAACACCTGGATCCTCCATTTCAGGCGTTCGACGTCGGGGACGTGGATGGAGACGTCGGGACCGAGATCGTGATGGGCTCTTACGAGTCGGGCAGCGGCTATGACAGCGGGGTGGTATTGATCTATGACGCTTCTACTCATACCTGTGAATGGAGCAGCGGCCCCCTCCCCGACGCCAGTACCTGGACCGGTCTGCAATCGATCAAAGTCGCGGACGTGGATCAGGATGGAGATAACGAATATCTGGTCGGGACGGCGGATTTATACGATGGTCTGATCCTTTGTTACGAAGGCGATACCCATCTTCTAAAGTGGTCAACTCCAAATTATGGGTCAACCTTTTATCCAATAGAAGTATGTGACGTCGATAATGACGGACAGATGGAAGTCATCGGTGGGAATAACGGCACCGTGTACGTCTTTAACGGCGCCGACGGTACTGAAGAGTGGCACAGCATCAACTTGGGATCTAAACGGGTGTACGGCTTGAGGGTAATTGACGTTGATGCTGATGGAAGAAATGAAATTATCGCCGGAATTGAAGATGGAACAATCTGGATCTTCGACGGCGTCACAAAATCCCTGGATGGACAGATCGTGCGGAACGATACTCTCGGTCTGGACGTCTTCGATATCGACAGCGACGGGGTACAAGAAATCCTGGTGGGAACGGATGAGGGGAAAGTCGTGATTTACGGCGGGGTCACCTACGCGCAAGAAGCGGAATGGCAACGATCCCATTATCCAATTGACGCTCTGAAAGTTATGACCTCCTCTCTCTTCGCCCCCAACCCGGCAATCCTCCTGGGGAGCGGAGGGACCCTGAGGGTGATAAAATATCCCTCACTCTCGCTTTTCTGGGAAAGCCCGCTCTTAGGGACCAAAGCCGGCCCATTAAACAACATCGTGGTCAGTGATATTGACTCTGATACCAGGAATGAGATTATTATCTCGGGTAGTCACGCACTAAATATCTATGAACTTCAGGAAGTACCGCCAGTACCCTGGATCACCGACTACAACGGGGACGGGACGAGCGACCTGGCGATCTTCCGTCCCGCCGCGGGCCTCTGGGCGGTCAGGGGAATCACCAGAGCCTATTTCGGGACTTCCGATGACCGGCCCGTGCCCGGCGACTACACCGGAGATGGGACCACAGACATAGCGATCTTCCGGGAGAGTTCCGGCCTCTGGGCGGTCAAGGGGAACACCCGGACTTACTTCGGGGGCGCGGGGGATATCCCCGTTCCCGGTCTCTACAACAACCCGTCGTCGTCCCTCCAGCACCAGATCGGGATCTTCCGTCCCTCCTCCGGTCTCTGGGCGATCAAGGGGATTACCCGGGCTTACTTCGGCGGCTCCTCGGACGAACCGGTCCCCGGTTACTACGGGCCGGAGGGGAAGAAGTCCATCGGCGTCTTCCGCCCTACTTCCGGTCTCTGGGCTCTGAAGGAAGTCACCAGAACTTACTTCGGTTCATCCGGCGATACCCCGGTCCCGGGGGACTACAACGGCAACGGGAGCTGGGACCTGGGGGTCTTCCGACCCACCAACGGCCTCTGGGTGCTGAAGGGCGTGACCCGGGCCTACTTCGGTACCTCCACTGACCTGCCGATCCCCGGTGGTTACCGGGGAGACGGGCAGGACTACCCGGGGATTTTCCGCAACACCAACGGCCTCTGGGTGATCCAAGGCGTGACCCGCGCCTACTTCGGGTCCGGGAATGATGTCCCGGTGACGAGGTAGACTGTCGGATTCTTCGGGAAGGGGGGAGGGCGGATTTCCCGGGAAGACGAAAGATCTCCCATCAGGATCAAGAACGAGGCTAAGCTGCTCCTCAGATATTGTTAAACCAATTGCTATGCCTGGGCGTTCAATATCGAGCGGATGGAAGGTGCTGCGTTAACGGCATTGCGCAACAACGGTAACAAGGAGGGACCGGATGAAGAGCGGGATGGTAATAGTGCTGGGTTTGGTGTTACTGGTGAGCGGATCCGTCGTGTCAGCCGCGCCGCGTGAATCGAGGGATACAAGTTGGATTGAGAGAATGGACACGGACGGGGATGGAAAAATATCCAGGGATGAATGGACTTCGTATTACAGCGAAAGGTTCACGAAGACCGATGCCAACGAGGACGGGTTTATCACCGCGGATGAAATGAAATCCTCCGGCCGGGCAGGTCGCGGTGGCAGAGAAGGCCGCGGAGAGGGGAGCGAGGAGTGATTAAAGGGCGGGATTAAATAGCCTGCTCATTTCCGGCCGGGCCGCCTATTAATCATCGGTCGAAATATTTGGCAACTCGATAGCCCGTCGGATCCTTCCGGCAGGGAAAGGGACGGTTCTCCCGGGATGGGGGGCCGTCCCTTTGTCTTCCCTGCTACTCCAGATACCCCGTATTACCCCTCTGGCTTTCTCTGGGCGGTTTTCCCCGCCGCATCCCCTTAAAAGATTGCTTTGTCGCGATACTCCTCGCAATGGCGGGTCTTTGGAGGGGTTTTGGGTTTACAAACATTTTACAAGGGTTTTTCATCGTGCTGACAACTTCTGGTTCTCCGTGTCGTAGGTTTATCGCGGGCCTACAAATAGAAAGGAGGTGATGCTACCCAACCGGCCCGTAACCTGATGGAACGAACATTCAACACGGAGGACTCAGCCATGAAGTCAGTCAGTATTTTCTGTCTCGCAATCGTGTTTCTCTTGCTCGTTCTCCCGGGGGCCACCCCGGGGTCGGTCGGGCTCACGGTAGAGCTGGACAAGCCGGTCGTCTACTGCAGGAGCCGCGAAACCGTCATCCTCAAGATCCTCTTCGAGGCCGACAAAGTGCCGGACTGCGTCCGGCGGTTACCGCTCAACGTCTCCCTCATCCTCGACAAGTCCGGATCGATGTCCGGCCGGAAGATCGAGGACGCCAAGGAGGCAGCGCTTGAGGTCGTCCGGCGACTGCGTCCCAACGACACTTTCTCCCTGGTTGTCTTCGACGACGAGCCCCGCATCCTCATCCCGGCCGGGCCCCTCGGCAACGGAAAGAAAGCGATCCGAGCGATCAATTGCATCTACGCCGACGGCTCCACCGCCCTCTACGGCGGGCTCACCTTCGGCGCGGCCGAACTCCGCAAGTCGGAGTGCGACCGGACCGCCCCCCGGATCATCATCCTTTCCGACGGGATCGCCAACGTCGGTCCCTCCTCCACCTCGGACCTCGCCGCCCTGGGGCGGTCGCTGGCGCGGGAGGGGATCACCGTCACCACGGTCGGGCTCGGCCTCGATTACAACGAGGACCTGATGACGGCGCTCGCCGCTAACGGCGGTGGGAACAACTATTTCGCCCGCAACAGCTGTGAGCTGGTCCGGATCTTCGCCGAGGAGATCGGCGATGCCGCGGCCCTGGCCGCCCGTGACCTCACCGTGCGGGTGATCTTCCCGGAGGGGGTCGTCCCCCGGGCCGTTCTCGGGCGCGCCGGCCGGATCAGCGGCCGGATCGCCGAGATCGAGCTGAAGAATCTCTACTCGACCGGGAGCAAGTACGTCCTGGTCGAGGCGGAGGTACCCGAGGCCGCGGCCGGGACGGTTATGCCGCTCGCCGAGATCAGGCTGAGTTACGACGACATCCTTACCGCCCAAAAGGCCTCCTCGGCCCGGTCGGTCTCGATCAGCTACACCGGTAACCCGGACGAGGTCGAGCGGAACCTCAACCGGGAAGTGGTCAAGGCGACGACGCTGACGCGGGTGGCGATTGAGAAAGAGAAAGCGATCGAGTTGGCCGATCAGGGCGACTACGCGGGCGCCGCACGGGTGATGGCCGCCAACCAGGTAGAACTCAAGGAGGCGGCCGCCGTCTGTGGGGACGACGAGGAGATGAAGAACGAGGCCGAGAACTGCGAGCGCTTCAGCTCTTCCATTTCCGCCGACAAGGGGCTTTCGAAGTACAGCCGGAAGCGTATAATGAACGAGATATACATTCAGGAGAATCAGCAGCGCTACGAGTCCCGCTAGCACCGAAACAAACGGAGAAGATGGCACAGTCACGGATGTCAACCACGTGGGTCGTGGGCCTGGCGGCGGCGGTGGTCGTCCCGGGGCTGATCCTGGGCGTCATCGCCGCCCGGGCCCTCAACCGTGAGGAGGCATACCTAGAGAAGAGCCTGGAGGACACCCTCCGGGCTGAGGTGGACGGGGTCATCGCCGCGGTCCAGAACGAGATTCGGGAGATGACCGCCGAGCTCGACCGGTCCCTCCTCCTCGGGGCCGGCCAGGACCCCGGGGAGGTTTTCCGACGCTGGGAAGAGGGGTCCGACCTCGTCGCCGTCCCCTTCCTCGTCTCGGCTGATCGTGAGGTACTCCGGCCCCGGCCGGAGGATCCGGCTACGGAGGAGGAAAAAGAGTTCCTAGCCGCCAACGAGCTCTTTCTCAGTGACGAGACCCCGATTACCGTCTTCCAGGAGGTCGCCGCTCTCCCCCCATCCACAGGGACGGACCCGGCCGTGGGACGGAAGGGATCGGCCATCGAGGCCGCGTCCCGGGACGTGTTCGAGAACCTCCTCGCAGACAGCGGGGCCGAGGAGTCGGACAAGGCCGCATTATCGAACGTGGCCCAGGCGCGGTTCCGCCAGTCCGCCGAGGTCCGGCGAGACCTCTACAACCGGGCCGAAGCGCAGTCCAAGCGGATTCTCAGGCGGAAGGTCGAGCCAATCTCCTACGAGAGCGAGGAAGAACGGGAGGCCTCGATCGTGGTGGCCGAGAGCCTCCCGCTTTCGGAGATCACCGCCCGGGGCGGGTACGGACTCATCCCGCGCCTGTTCGACTCGCGCCTGGAGCTTTTCTTCTGGAAGAAGATCGAGCCCTCCGGGGAGATTGCCGGATGCCAGGTCAACCTTCCCGCTTTCACCCGCAGGCTGCTGGGGATCCTCCCGGTGATCTACTCCCGCACGCGTCTGCTGACCGTCCTCGACCAGAACGGGAGCCCCCTGATCGATCCCGCCCCCGGCCGGGCTGTCGACTGGAAGCGCCCCTTCTTCGCCCGGGAAGTCGGGGCGGTCCTCCCCCACTGGGAGGTTGCGGCCTACCTGACCGACCCGGGGGCCCTGGCAAGCCGGGCGCGGCTGCGGACTTTCGTCACCGGGGTGCTGATCGGATTGCTCCTGCTCAGTATCCTCGTCGGCGGGGTCATCGTCTTCCGTTCGGTCAGCCACCAGATGACCGTGGCCCAGGAGAAGGCGACCTTCGCCGCCAACGTTTCGCACGAGCTGAAGACCCCGCTCACCTCGATCCGCCTCTTCTCCGAGATGTTGCGGGAGGGGCGGCCGGCTTCGCCGGAGAAGCGTCGCAAGTACCTCGATCTGATGGTCGACGAAAGCAAACGCCTCTCCCACCTGATTAACAACGTTCTCGACTTCTCCCGGATAGAGCGGGGCGAGCGGTCCTATCAAATGGAGACGGTGGCCACCGACGCGCTCGTGCGCCGGACGGTGGAGGGGATGCGGGTGCACCTGGAAAACGGGGGATTCGCGGTCTCCGTTTCCGCCTCCGGGGTGGGTGCGACCGTCCGGGGGGATCCCGATGCCCTCGAGCAGGTCCTGATCAACCTCCTCTCCAACGCCGAGAAGTACTCCGATGGGACCAGGGAGATCGAGGTGGCGGTCGAGGCGAAGGGTTCGGAGGTAGTGATCGAGGTTCGGGACCGGGGGATCGGGATACCCCCGGCTCGGGCCCGGAAAATCTTCGAGAAGTTCTACCGCGTCGACACCCGCCTGACCGCCCGTACTCGCGGGGCCGGGCTCGGACTAACGATCGCCCGGGCCATCGTCCGTGACCACGGTGGCGAGATCTCCTGTGCGCCACGTCGGGGGGGCGGGACTGTCTTCACCGTCCGTTTGCCGCTGAACCGAGGGAGCGACTGAACGATGTTGAAGACTAAGATTCTGGTGGTGGAGGACGAGTCTCCGATCCTGACCGGGCTCGTCGACCTGCTCGAGGACGAGGGATTCGAGGTCGTCGCCGCCTCTGACGGTGCCGAGGCGGTTCGCCTCCATAAGAGCGAGCACCCGGACTTGATCCTCCTCGACATTATGATCCCGGAGAAGAGCGGCTACGACGTCTGCCGCGAGGTCCGGGAGGCCGACCCGATGGTCCCGATTCTGATCCTGACCGCCAAGGGGCAAGAGGTCGACAAGGTGGTGGGGTTGGAGCTGGGAGCGGACGACTACATCGTCAAACCCTTCGGGACCCGGGAGCTACTGGCCCGGATCCGGGCAGCCCTGCGCCGGAGGCACTCGCATCTGAAGGGGAAGCGGGACCTCTCCCCGATCCGGTTCGGGAGGGTCGAGGTTGACCCGCGGACGATGACGGTAACGCGGGGGAAGCGCGAGTTTCCAGTCACGCCACGGGAAATAGAGATTCTCCGGCTATTCCTCGCCCGGGAAGGGGAGGTGATCGACCGGTTCACCTTCCTCGACGAAATCTGGGGGATCGGGTACGAGGGAACGACCCGGACGCTCGACCAACACATTGCCCAACTCCGCAAGAAGATCGAGGAGAAGCCCTCTCGCCCCCGCCATATCCTCACCGTCCACGGCGTTGGCTACCGGTTTAACGGATAGAAGTCGGAAAGAGAATAGGATAGGAAAACTCACAGATTATCATTGCGAATGACCTGCTCTGCCAGCTGAGCTGCTTCGGCGTTATCGAATCGGCTTCGCCGATTCGCGAGTAATGTAGCCCCCTCCCGGCCGGATTTCAAACAAAAATGTTCTATTGCCCCGAACTGCAGCCAGGGGGTAAACGACGCACCAGTGGGTTCCCTCGGGACCGCGAAGACCGCCTTGATTTAGTCCCGGGTTCGCCGCATAATGCGATCTATGCGGAATCACCGGGCAGCCGAGATAGAACCGGTTTGGTGGTCGGATAGTCGATCCGCGGTTCTCCTGATCGGGGTGCTGGGGGTCGCGATCCTTTTCCGGGCGGTCTATTTCCTCGAGCTGCTCGATTCCCCCTTTGGACGGCACCCGATCCTGGATGCCGACTATTACTTCCGCTGGGCCCGGGATCTGGCGGCGGGCGGTTTCCGCCCGGCCGCGGATTACTCCGGCAACCCGCTCTACCCCTACTTTCTCGGCTTGCTGGTCCGGTTTCTCGGGTCCGGTCCCGTCCTGATCCGGGCGGGCCAGCAATTTCTCGGGGTCGTGACCTGCCTGCTGGTCTATCACTGCGGCCGAAAGGTCTTCGGCGCGAGGACCGGCCTGCTCGCCGCGCTCCTCTACGCCGTCTTCCCGCCGGTGATCTTTTACGAGGGCTGGCTCCTCTCCGCTTCTTTGGAGGCATTCTTGATGACCGGCCTGCTGGCCGTCCTCCTCACCGCCGACCATCGCTTCCGGAGGGGGTGGTTCGGGTCCGGGATCCTGGCCGGTCTGCTGCTGCTGGCCCGGCCGAGCCTGGTCCCGCTGGGGGCGGCGGCCTGGATTTATTGGGGATCCCGGAGAGAAAAGCTCGGGGATAGAGCCGCGAGGATTCTTCTCTTCGCCTTTGGGCTCCTCCTGCCGCTCCTCCCGTTCGCCCTCCAGCACGCTGTCCACGAGAGGGGATTCACCCTTGTCTCCCCCCACGGGGGGGAGAACTTCTACATCGGCAACAACCCCGAGGCCAACGGACTGGGCCGGATGCCCGATTTCGCCCGGGGGATCCCCGAACTGCAGCGGATGGATTTTCGGGAGGAGGCCTCCCGGCGGAGCGGCCGGGAACTCACCCCAGTCCAGTCCTCCCGTTTCTGGTTCGGGCAGGGTCTGGCCTTCATACGGTCTCACCCCCTGAGATTTCTGAAGCTCTTCCCGGTCAAAATCTATTTGTTTCTCTGCGGGGCGGATTTTTTCGACAATTACAGCCTGGCTTTCTTCCGGGGTTTTTCCCCCCTGTCCCTTCCCTTCTCCTGGCGGATGCTCTCCGCCCTGGCCCTGACCGGTTTGATCGCCTTCCGGCGCCGAGGTCGGGGAGGAGTGCTGTTCCGGATCTTCATCCTCGCCTATGTTCTCTCCATCGCCCTCTTTTTCGTCACCAGCCGGTTCCGGATCCCGGTCGTGCCGCTCTTCTGCCTGGCGGCGGCCGCCGGGCTGGTCGAGATATCCGGGGACTGGCTCCGGCGCCGTTGGCGGTCGGCGGCCGCGGGGACGGCCCTGGCGGTCATTCTCTTCGTCCTCCTGCGCGGTCCGGACTTTCGTCCGCCCCTGAGCGCGACCTATACCGCCGCCGCCGAGGTCTTCGCCCGGGAGGGGGAGATGGATCGGGCGGCGGAATATCTTGAGAAAGCCCGGGGAGAAGCCGGCCGGGAAACTCTCCCCGTCACCTTCAGCACCTATCGCCGCCACCTCTCCTGGGCCCAGGTCGAACTGAAACGCGGGAACGAGGAGGAGGCGGAGAGGATTATCGGGCGGATCCTCGAGCAGGTGAAGGAGCGGCCGGGTGCACTCCATTTCGAGATCGCCAATGTCTGGGCCGAGCATCTCCGGTACGACAAGGCCGCGGAGCACTACCGGGCGGCGGTCTCGGCGGACCCGGGAGACTTCCGGGCGCTGGGTAACCTGGGGCTGGCCCTGAAGAAGCAGGGGAAGACGGGGGAGGCGGAAGAGGCTTTCCTGGCGGCCGTGAAGATCAATCCCGGCTATGCCCCCGCCCGGGGCAACCTGGGGACCCTCTACCTGGAGCGGAGGGAGTGGGAGAAGGCGGCCGGGGAGTTCCAGGCCGCGCTGGATATCGACCCCGGGGGGATGGCCAAGCTCCGGGCTGCCCTGTCCTACTGCCTGAGCCGGTTGGGCCGGCCGGACGAGGAAGGAGGAGGGGAAGACCTCCCCGCGCTGCCGGACCAATTCCGCACGGATAGATGAATGAGGCGGGTAGGGGGAATCCGGTTGACCGGGCCGGAATTATCGCCTATAAACATTGGCCGAGATTCAGAAGCCGAATCCCGCCGGGTGACTTTGAAAGAACCAGCACCAAACTTGGAAAGCGAGGAAGAATGAAGAAAGTTGTCAAGATTCCGCTGTATGTCATTGTCGTCTTAATTGTCCTGATAGCGGCGGTCCGGCTGATCCTGCCGGTGGCGGCGGTCAGGATCGCCAACCGGAAACTCCCGGAGATCCTTAACACCGAGGCTTCGCTCGGCTCATTGAGTTTGGGGCTGCTGAGCGGTTACGTCGCGATCAAGGATCTGCGGATCGCCCAGCCGGAAGGTTTCGGGGAAGGCGATCTCCTCCGGGTCCCGGAGCTGAGGGTGAAGATCAGCCTGCCTTCCCTGTTCAGCCCGCCCCTGACCGTGGAGGAGGTGGCGCTCACCGATTGGGAAGTCAACGTGGTCAAGAACCGGGACGGGGTGATGAACTTCGAGAAGCTCAGTCCCGCGGCCGCCCCGGACGCCGCCGCGACCCCGGTCCCGGAAGAGGCCGCGTCCAGTCCGATCCTGGTCAAGCTGTTCTCGATCAAGAACCTCTCGGCTTCCTACACCGACCACGCGATCGCCGCGGGGGAGGAGTCGGAAGGGCCCGCGGCCGCCGAACCGGCCGCGGCCCCCGGGGAAAAGGCTGATACCCCCGGCCAGCCGGAGTCGGAGGAAGAGATCCTCCGGGTCGTCATCACCGCCTTCAACCTGCAGGTGAATGACCTGCTCATCGACAAGACGGCCGACCCGGCGGCGGTTGAGCCGGCGGAGGCGGTACTTACCGCCCGGATTGTCCAAAAGCCTTACACCGACAGCCTCCTCGGACTGGCCGCCCGGATCGGTCCGGTGGGAGAGGGGATCCCGCCCCTCAACGCGGTTCTCCGCCTGGGCGACCTGGAACTGAAGCCGCTGGGGGCCGTGGTTCCGGGTTCAGTCTCCATAGCCCTGGGGGGAAGCGCCCTCGACCTGGTGGCCGATGCGGCGGTGGCCTCCTACCTTCTCGACGTTGATGGCGAGGTCGAGGTCGCCGGGGGTCACACCCTGCCCCTGGAGGTCGGGGGAACCCCGGACAAGCCGGAGGTGGACACCTCGGGCGTGCTCTTCGGGGCCGTAGCCCATCTCGGCGGCGGGGTGGGTCGACTGGCCGGTAACCTCGGGGGGGCCGGCCTGGCCGTCGCCTCGGGAGCGGCGGATACCACCCTGGCGGTGGGCGAAGGGGCAGCCGGGATGGTCGGCTCGATCGGCGGGGGGCTGTTCAAGACCGTGACCAGCGCGGCGACCGGGGACCTGAAAGGCGCGGTCGGCGGTCTCTCCGACGCCACGGTCGGCACCGCCGGCAAGGCGGTCGATACGGTCGGCGCCGCGGCGGGCGAGGCCGCCGACGGCGTCGTCGTCGCCGGCGAAGCCTCGGTCGGGATTGATGACGACCGCGCGTGGCGGGAAGATACTCCCCGGCGGTGGGAAGAAGCCTGGAAAGAGGCGCGGGAGCTGCTGGCCGGGATGCCGTTCCCCCCGCCTCCCCGGGAGGGCGGAAGCCCGGTGGAGGATGTTGGGGGGACCAGCGGGGAGACCGCCTCCGGCGGAGCGGCGCCGGCGCCGGCCGGAGAGTAGGGCGGTCAGGGCCGGACACGGCCCGGGGCGGATCCGCCTTCCGCCCGGGGCCCGATTTCATCCAGGATCCGTGTTCGGTCCACGCCCTGGGTAATGTCGATAAACGTTCTCCAGCCCCGTCCCAGCCCCTCCCAGCGGTACTCGATGCCGTCGATCCCGGTCGGCATCCACCGCCGCCAGGCGGCCGGGGCCAGCGGGCGGACGGTCACGGCGTCGCCGGCGGCGGTTCCGACCGTCAGGCGCAGGTCCCCTCCCGCGGAAAAGACCCCCAGGGTCGTTTCCCGGTTCCCCGCGGACGGGTTCCAGGAGTAATCCCCGGAGACTTCCCCCCCCGCGCAGAACCTCCCGCCCTCCAGCGAGAGATGGACGGGGCTCCCGAGTTGCCGGTCCAGCACCCGGAAGGATAGCAGGTCGGTGAATACCGTCCGGGTTCCCAGGATCCGGTCGGCCAGGGCGATGATACCGCCGTAGTAAGAGGAAGGCCGGAGATGCTCGGTGACCACCACGGGAAGAGCGCTCACCGCGACGGCCCACACGGCCAGGACGGCCGCGGCCAGACCGCACCGGCGGAAAGCGGTCAGCGCCCTCCGGGGCGCCGCCAGCCCCCGGCCGACGGCCGGGAGAAGGAGGGCCAGGAGAGGCTGGTGGAGCCGGGAAAAACCGAGGGTCAGCAGGTGGGGGGCCGTACCGGCGGCCAGGAGACAGAGAAGCAGCAGGCCGCCCCGGTCTTTCCAGCCGCCGGCCAGAAAACCGCGGACCGCCAAGGCCAGGAAGAGGAGGTACGTCAGGATAACGACGCACCAGATGGGGACGACCGCGGCCGGTATGATCGGGGGGTAGACCGCGGCCAGCAAATGGCGCATCGAGAAGGAGTCGGGGGCCCAGAGCATCCTCATCCGCTGGACGGCCCGGTTCAGAGTCCGTCCCGGCCGGCTCCGGATTTCCTTCAGGGCCAGCCGCCGCGCGGCCTCGTCCGGACTCAAGTCATGCTCATCCCCATACTCCGCCATCGCCGTCCGCATCATCGCCTTTTCCGCGGCCGACCCGACCGCGCCGGTCCCGTCCGGTACCCAGGGATTGTTCCCCAGATAGAGATACCAGCCGGTCTTCGTGGAGAGGGAGACCGGGCGTCCCTCCCTGGCCGCGAGAGCGGTCAGCCAGGGCAGCAGCACGACCAGGAAAACGAGGAAAAAGGCGAGCGGAAGAAGACATCTCCCGGGCCGGCCCTTTCGTACCAGCCAGAGCCACGCCCACATTACCGGCACCAGGGGGAGGACGGCGACGCGGGTGAGGGCGGTCAGCCCGCCGGCCACCCCGGCCATTATCACGTAACCGCCGGCGCGGGAGCCCCCGGACCGGCCGGCCCGGAAGGTGAAGTAAACGGCCAACAGGAGCAGGAAAATATAGGCGGTTTCGGACCAGAGATAGTGCGAATAGGCGATGAAACCGGGATAAAAAATATGGGCCAGCGCCGCCCGGCGGGCGGCTCTTCCCGATACCATCGATCGCGTGAGCAGGTACACCAGGGGCGTGGTCAGCGAGGAGACAACGACCACCACGAGACGGGCGGCCGAGACCCGGGGGCCCAGGGTCGCCATCCCGACGGCCAGAAGCAGGGGGTGAAACGGCGGCCAGTACCCCCGGCCGTAAGCCCGTCCCAGGCTTTCGGGCGATGGTTGACGGCCGGCGGCCAGGTCCCGCACCGCTTCGCGGATGCCCAGGGCGCGGGTGAAATACCCCTCTTCGTCAAAAAGGGGGGCGACTTGGAAATGGGCGACCGGCAGCCAGAAAGCGATCCGGATGACGAAAGACAGGGCCAGAAGCCAGAGAATGATCCGCCGGCGGAACGTGATAGCCACCTCCTTCGGGAAAGGCGGGTGCTCCCCAGAAGCCGGTAACCGGGGCGCCGATTTCGCGGGAAGTATAGTGAAACCCGGCACCGCCTTCCAGGGGAAACACGCTTTGATGCCGCAGATTCGTTCCGCCGGGCCGGATTTTCGCTGTTCCTTCCGCCTCCTCCATAGGGTATTATCTTTTCCCTCGTGCAAGGGAGGTGGGGGATGAAAGATACGTTACGCCGGCAGACCAGAGTTCCCTCGGGCCGGGGGAAGAAGGCGGGGCTCTCGCCCGGGACCCCGGTCTTTCTCGGGGAGCGGAGGCAGGACCGGGCGAGGATCGAGATCATCCGTTACTCCCCCGACCGGGTGGAGGAGAACCCGGCCGCCGCCCTCTCCGACTGCTCCCGGCCCCCCGCCGGGTCCGGCGTGATCTGGATCAACGTCTACGGGATCCACGACGTCGAACTGGTCCAGAACCTGGCCGACCGCTTCAGCCTCCACCCGCTGACCACCGAGGACATCGTCAACGCCCACCAGCGTCCGAAGGCCGAGGACTTCGAGGGTTACCTATTCTTCGCCCTGAGGATGCTGACTTACGACGAGGAAAGGAACTCCGTCGAAAGCGAGAACATCAGCCTGGTGGTCGGTCCCGGCTACCTGGTCTCCTTCCAAGAGGAGGAGGGCGACGTCCTCGGCCCGCTCCGGGAGCGGATCCGGGCCGGCCAGGGGAGGGTCCGTTCTTCCGGGAGCGATTACCTCGCCTACCGGATAATGGACGCGGTGGTGGACGAGTACTTCGTGGCGATCGAGAAACTGGGCGACCACGTCGAGCGGCTGGACGAGCTGATCCTGGCCAAGACGGACTCCGGCCAGATGCGGGAACTGCAACGGCTGAAGAGGGAGATCCTCTTCTTCCGCAAGGCCGTCTGGCCGCTGCGGGAGGAGATCGCCGCCATCGAGAAGGGCGACTCGAAGCTGATCGGACGGTCGACGCGGCTCTACCTCCGCGACCTCTACGACCACACCATCCAGATCATCGATATGATCGAGACCTACCGGGACATCATCGGCGGGATGCACGACACCTTTCTCTCCAGCATCAGCAACCGGATGAACGAGGTGATGAAGGTGCTGACCATCATCGCCACCATCTTCATCCCCCTGACCTTCATCGCCGGGATCTACGGGATGAACTTCGCCCATATGCCGGAGCTGGCCTGGCCGGCCGGCTACTTCCTGGTGCTCGGCCTGATGGCCGCGATCGCGGGCGGGATGCTGGTCTTCTTCCGGAAGCGGGGGTGGCTCTGAGATGAAGAGGCTGTTCCTGGCGGCGTTTCTCCTGGCGGTTGTCTCCTTCCCCTCGCCGGGGGGAGAGGATGCCTCCCTGGTCCTTCGCTTCATCGACGTCGGCTGCGGGGACGCGATCCTGATCGAGTACCCGCCCGGGTTCTATTCCCTGGTCGATACCGGCCCGCCTGCGGCCCGGGAGAAGCTGCTCGGCTGCCTCCGGGAACAAGGGGTGGAGAAACTGCTCTACCTGATCGTCACCCATCCCCACTCCGACCACCTGGGCAACGCCGTGGCGGCGGCGGAGAGCTTCGAACCCCGGTTCCTCCGGGACAACGGCCAGGCCATCGACCGCTTCGACGATTACCTGACCCGGGAGATGGCGGCGGAGTACGAGCGGGAGTTCCGGGGGAAGGATAATTACCGTGTTCTGCGGGCTTCCGGCGCCATCTCCTGGGGAGACCTGACTCTCGACGTTCTCGGGCCCCGGGATCCCGCCGGCCCGGGCGACTGGAACGCCAACTCCCTGGTCCTGATGCTCCGGTACGGGAAGTTCCGGGCCCTCCTGGCGGGAGACCTTAACGTTGCCGGGGAGGAGACGCTCCTTAAAGAAGGGGGGCCGGACCTGCGGGCCGGCTTGCTCAAGGTCGGGCACCACGGCGCCGGCGACGCCACCGGGGAGGATTTTCTCCGGGCGGTCTCCCCGAGGATCGCCATAGTCTCGGTGGGGGAGAACCCCTGGGGCTACCCGGACGAGGAGAATCTCTCCCGCTTGGAGAAAGCCGGGATCCGGCTCCACCGGACCGACCGGGATGGGACGATCGTCCTGCTCTGCCGGAAGGACGGCTCGGTCAGCGGACCGTAACGGACTGGCCGGGGGCCAGGCCCACCCTTTGTGCCGACTCCTCGGTCAGGCGGACCAGGTTCCGGGGGCTGATCTTTCTGGCGGTGTCGCCGGCGGGGTCGTGGTACTGCTTGCCGTTCTTGCTGGCGACGTAATACTTCGGGGCGGGGATCTTGCCCTGCCCTTCCCAGACCCCCTTGCCGTAAACCTTGGCCTGGCCTTCCATCCTCCTCAGGTATTCTCCATATTTCAGCTGCGTCCCGAAGTCGCGGTACCGGGCGTAGCCTTCCCGGAGGAGAAGGGCGTTGAGCAGCTCCCCGTCCACCAGGACATAGGCCAGGGTCCGGCCGTAGGCCTCTTCGCGGGCGGCGGGCTCGAAGGCCAGGCCGATCTCGGTCCCGGGCGGGAGAAGCAGGTGGACGAAGTTGGCGGCGTCCCTCCCCCAGGGTTGATCGGGGGGATCCCCCGCCCGCTTGTTGATCTCCGGGGCGTCGATCCCGAGAAAGCGGAGACGCGTCCCGTCCTCGGTGTCGAGGGTGTCTCCGTCGATCACGTACTTGACCCGGGCCGTCCGCTCCGGGGTGATCCTCGGCACGCCGGAGACCTCCTCCTTCCCGCCGCAGCCCGCCTGAAGGGCCAGGCCGGCGGCCAGCAGGGCCAGGAAGACAAACCTTGATTTCCGTGCGGTCGTCCCGGATAATCTCATCATCTTCTCCTTGGGGGGAATGGGGATTGGGGAATGGGGAATAGGGAATAGCGTAATGCCTGGTCCTATTTGCCGGTTGAAATCCGATGTTGTTTTCACAGTAAACCGTACCGTCATATTTAAGCCCGGGAGGTTGGTTATGTCAAGAAGCCGTCTGTTTTTCGCCGCGTGGATCACGTTCGGCCTGCTCGTTCCGTTGGCCGTCCGGGGGCAGCAATACCAGTCCCTGCAGTCCGGGCCGCCGGCTTCCCTGCTCGAGCCGGGGTTCCAGGGCCGGTTTGACGTTCCCTTCTCCACCCAGTACGTCTGGCGGGGGGTGGAGCTGAACCACCAGTCGGTCTTCCAGCCCGCGCTCCGGCTCAACGACCAGGGGGTGGAGGTGGAGGCGGTCGGTAATATGGACCTGACCGGTTCCAACGGGCAGCGGGGGAAGCTCACCCGCTGGATCTACCGGGGAGGCCTGGCCCGGCGGAGCCGGGACGGGGAGATCGCCCTTTCCTACATATATTACGACAACCGGGAGATCGGCTATTCCAAGACCCAGGAGGTCGCCCTCCAGGTTCGCTGGGGTTATCCCTTATTCGTCGGGTTCGACACTTTCTGGGACTTCGACAACGCCAGCGGTTTCTACTTCAATTCCTCGATGGGGGCTTTCATCGATGTCGGTCCCCTCCGGATCATCCCCCGGGTCGGGATCGGTTACGCCACCAAGAAGTACCAGGACTTCTACTTCGGGGTCCGGGAGGACAGCTTCCTCGACGTCACGGCCTCGCTGGCGGCGGAGCTGAACTTCTGGGGTCCGTTCTTCCTCGTCGCCCGGGGCGATTACTACGAACTGTCCAAGAGCGGCCTGCGCCACTCCGAGGAGAAGGTCCGGCGGGGTGAGAACTTTTGGGCCGAGGGGGCGGTTTCGGTGCGGTTTTGATAGGGAATGGGGAATGGGGAATAGGGAATGGGGAATGGGGAATAGGGAATAGTAAGCAGGGAGCAGGGAGCGGTGATCCCCGACCGGATTGATAACCCGGTTCCCGTTCGCGAAGATTCGCGAGATTAGCGGTTTTTTAAGGGGCCGAGGTGGAGGGATAATTCGAGATAATTCGTGGAATTAGTGGATTAAAAGATTTTCGGGGGTTTGGGCGGGGGGCCGAGGAGGGGGGAGGGGGGCGGTTCCTCCTTCTTCTCCGGCGGGGGCGCCGGGCGGAGTGAGAAGTCCTTACAGGTATCGGTCGCCTCGACCTCGCGGGAGCGGAGCATACACTTCTGGACGAAGGGGTTGACCACGTAGTGGCGGCAGCGGCGGCAGATCTTCCGCAGTTCCCCGTCCTCGGTCCAGCCGGCCGGCCGGTCGGCGATCGCCTCCGGCTCGTCGGAGCCGAACTCGTGGCCGCAGAAGGCGCAGACTTTTCTCTCCCCGACCGGGGTGAACCCCCGGTAAATTTTCTCCACCTTCAGGGCCGACTCCTGCCCGCAGGCGGGGCAGATGATCTTCTTCGCCGCCGCGCCCATCGTCCACCTCAAGCCCCCGCCGCCAGCAGATCCCGGGCCTTAAGGGCCCCTTCCCAGATCGCCTCGTAGCCGGTGCAGCGGCAGAGATGGAGCTCGAGAGCGTCGCGGATTTCGTCGTCGTCGGCTTTCGGGTTCCGGTTGAAGAGGGCATAGAGCTCCATCACGATCCCGGGCATACAGTAGCCGCACTGGACCGCGCCGGCATCGATCAGCGCCGTCTGGATCGGGTGGAGGCGGGTTCCCTCGGAGATCCCCTCGATGGTGATTACTTCCCTCCCCGCCAGCTTGGTCACAGGGAAGGTGCAGCTCTTGGTCGCCACCCCGTCCACCACCACGGTGCAGGCCCCGCAGGAAGCGTCGTCGCAGCCGCGCTTGGTCCCGGTCAGGCCGAGCCTCTCCCGGAGGATGAAGATCAGTTTCTCCCCCTTTTCGGCCTCGACCGTCCGGGGGGATCCGTTGACGGTGAAGGTTATCTTCTCGGGCATCTGGCTGCTCCTCGGTGATTTGGCTTTTGAACTATGGCTTAGGTTTTCTGGCACAGACAGGAATGTCTGTGCTACTTTTTTCCCAGGGCTTCGAGGATCTTTTCCGGGGTGACGGGGATTTCGTAGAAGTCGACCCCGATGGCGTCGTAAATGGCATTGAGGATTGCCGGGGCGACCCCGACCAGGGGGTGCTCGCCGATCCCCCGGGCCCCGAAGGGGCCGATCTCCCCCGGGGTCTCGACGAACTCGATCGTCTGCCTCCCCGGCGCGTCCTTGATGGTCGGGAAACGGTAGCGGCGGAAGGCCGGGTTGAGGGCCTTCCCCCCGGAGTCGAACTTCAGCTCCTCGTGGAGGGCGGCCCCGATCCCCATCATCACCCCCCCCGCCACCTGTCCCCGGATCTGGACCGGGCTGATCACCCGGCCGACGTCGAAGGCGGAGGCGAAGTGGTCGATGATCACCTTTCCCGTGGCCTTCTCGATCCGGATCTCGCAGGCTTGGGCGCCGAAGGTGTAGGTGATCCCCATCCGTCCCTGGCCGTTCTCGTCCGGATTGGACTGGAGCGGCAAGCGGGAATCGGCGGTGGTGTGGACGACGTCGCCCACGGTCACGCCATCGGGAAAGGTATAGCCCCGGGCCAGATCGGGGACGGGAACGCGGATGGTGGGGTCGGACTTGACAAAGACATAGTCGCCGTCGTAGTCGAGCCGGTCGACCTCGGACCTGAGGACGATGGCGGCGGTCTTCTTCAGCTCCGCGATCGCCTTCTCGGCCGCTTTGACCACCGCCCGGCCGCCCTGGGTGGTGAACATCGAGCCGATCGTCTGCCACTCCCAGGGGTTGAACTGGGTGTCGATCTCGGTGTAGACCCGGATCCGCTCGGGGGCGATCTTCAGCGCCTCGGCGGCGACGATCCGGACCACGTTCCTCAGGCCCTGCCCGACCTCGGCCCCGCCCATATTCACGCAGATCGAGCCGTCGCGGTTGAACTTCAGGTAGCAGCTCTTGGAGGAGAAGGGAGCCCCCTTGGGCGACTTCATCAGGGCGGCAAACCCCCGGCCGTAGTAATACTTCCCGTCCTCGGCTTTCGCCTTCGGGCCGGAGAAGACCGCCCGGCGGACAAGGTCGGCGCATTTCTTCACGTCGCCGTTGGTGACGTGGAGGGTCTCGCCGAGGGCGGTGACCTTTCCCGGCCCCAGGTAGTTCTTCGCCCGCAGCTCGAAGGGGTCCAGCTCCAGCTCGCGGGCCAGGATGTCCATCATCCGCTCCACCGCCAGGTGCGACTCCTGGTGGCCGTAGCCGCGGAAGGCCCCCACCGGCGGGGTGTTGGTGTAGACGGAGAAGCCGTCGAGCCGGCAGTTGGGGAACTCGTAGGTCCCGGTGGAGTTGTGGGTGGCGGCGATCAGGACGTGGACCCCGGTGTCGGCGGAGGCGCCGGTGGAGTGGAGGATCTCGGTCTTCAGCGCGGTCAGGGTGCCGTCCCTCTTCGCCCCGATCCGGATCCGGGTCCGGATGCCGTGCCCGATCAGCGTGCTGAGGAAATCCTCCTTCCGGGTGGCGACCCACTTCACCGGCCGCCCCGGGACCCGGCTGGCCAGGTAGGCGATGGTCTGCTCGACGGTGATGTCCGACTTGTAGCCGAAGCAGCCGCCCAGCTCCGGGATGTGGACCCTCACGTCGCCGATCGGGAGTTCGTAGACCCGGGCCACCTCCTCCCGGATGATGAAGGGGCAGATCGAGGAGGACCAGATCTCGATGGTCCGGTCCTCGTGGAACCAGGCGATCGAACCGTGCGGCTCGATCGCCGAGCAGGAGCCGAAGGGGTAGTTGAACTCACCCTCCACCGTCACCTCGGCCTCGGCAAAGCCCTTCTCGATGTCCCCCTTCTTCACGGTGTAGCGGTTGGCGATGTTGGTCCCGGCGATCGGGGCGATCCCCGGCAGGTGCCAGAACTCCCCGCTGTCGGCGTGGATGAGGACGGCGTTCTTCGCCAGCGCGTCCCGGGCGTCGGTGTAGACCGGGAGCGGTTCGTACTCGACCCGGATCTTCTTCAGGGCCGCCTTCGCCTCGGCCAGGGTCTCGGCGATCACCCCGACCACCGGCTGCCCGATGTAGTTGACCTTCTCCACCGCGATCGGGGTCAGGTCCCGGATGTTGTCGCCGTAAACCAGGCCGCAGCCCTCTCCGGTCACCACCTTGACCACGCCGGGGGAGTTCTCCGCCTGGGCGGTATCGATGGAGACGATCCGGGCGTGGGCGTACTCGGGCCGGAGGATGGCGGCGTGCAGCATCCCCGGGAGCTTGATGTCGTCGAGAAACTGGACCCGGCCGGTGATCTTGGCCGCGGCGTCGGGGCGGGCGATATCTCTTCCGACGTATTTCATAGTCATCGGGCGCTCTCCTTATCCGCGAATTACGCTGATTGTCTCGAATTGATCCCCCACCCCGCCCCCTTGATGGAATAACCGCTAATCTGCACGAATCCGGGAAGTAATCACCACCGGGGGTTGTTGGCCCCGCCTCGCCCCAGCCTGCTGCCCGCCCGCCGCTTGCCTGTTCCCCCCGCCTCCGCCCCCGTCTCTTTAACTGATTACTGTTTCCGCAATTTCAGGACAACATACTACCTTATCCGGCGAAGGGATTCAAGCGGCCCCGGGGGAAAATCATAGCCGGGGAGGGGGCGGATTTGATATTATCGCCGGATACGGATCGAATGTTTAATGAAGCCGGAAAGGAGGAAGATATGGACGAGATTATTGTCACCGACAGATGCTGTCTCACCCGCCACTGGTGGGCGCCGGCGGTCCGGGGGATCTTCGCCATCCTGCTGGGGCTGCTGGCCTTCGCCTGGCCGGGGCTCTTCGCCGAGGCGGTCGTCCTGGTCTTCGGGATTTACTTTCTCATCCAGGGCCTCTTCACCCTCTTCACCGCCGCCGATCTCCGAGAGGAACAGCACCGGGGTTCGCTGGTCTTCAACGGCCTGATCGGGATCGGGGCCGGCCTGGCCCTGGTCCTCCTCCCCGGGGTCTTCCTGGTCATCGCGGTCTGGGTGATCGCCTTCTGGGCCCTGGCCACCGGGGCGCTGGAGATCTCCGCCGCGCTCAACCTCCCGGGGGGGAGCGGGGGCAAGTGGCTCTTCGCCCTGAGCGGCCTCTTCTCGATCATCGTCGGGCTCCTGCTGCTGACCCGGCCCGGGGCCGGGGTGGCCGCGGTGCTCTGGCTGATCGGGATCTACGCCGTGGTGGCCGGGGTCACGATGATCGGGGTGGCTCTCCGCCTCCGCTCCCGGCTGCGATAGCCTTTCATCTTCATTCCTCCAGATGAGATTAAGGACCCGCTTAACCCTGGCCTTCGCCTTCGTCACCGTCTTCGCGATCACCGCCCTGCTGGTGATCACCGAGTTCGGGATCGACGACCTCACCCGCCAGAACATCGAGTCGGCGACCGAGGGCGTCGAGGCGATCGCCGGGAAGAACTACGAGCTTTCGGAAGCCATCCTGGGCCGGTACGGGGAGAAGATCGTGGAGATGAAGGCCCGGTCCGCGGCCAATGAGCTCTCCCTCCTGCTGGCCGGCCGGTCGGAATACGACTACCCGGAACTGCGGGGGGACGAACGGCTCCGGAAGATCGCCACCGAGGATATCTACTCCGAGTTCCCCGCGCCCCGCCGGGCGGGGTATATCGATGTCGGCGACGAGACCGGCCATTCCCTCTGGCATCCGAACCAGTCCGTGGAAGGAAGGAACTTCGCGGAGTGGAAGGAAGAGTTCCCCGATATGTGGGAGTACGTGGTCCGGTCCTTCCGGGAAGAAGAGGTCCGGGGCTACTACACCTTCCTCGACCGGGAACTCGATCTGCCCCGGAAGAAATATATGGTCACCCGCCGGGTCAAGGACACCCCCTTCATCGTCTATGCCACGGTGAATATCGACGAGTATTTCCTCCCCGTCCACGAGGCGATCCGGGAAGCCGGCGAAGGAGCGGCCCTCGAGGCCGAACGGGAGATCGAGGCGTCGGCCGAGAGGCTGAGCATCCTGATCAAGGACCGGAGCTTTTACCTCGGCCTCTTCGTGCTCCTGCTGGGCGGGGCACTGGGGCTGGTCCTGGCGGCCCGGATCTCCCGCCCGATCCGGCGGCTGCGGGACGGGGTGGAGAAACTGGGCGAAGGCGATTTCAGCGTCGAGGTCCCCTCGGGGGGCGCGACCGAGACGGCCGAGCTCTCCCGGGCCTTCAACCGGCTGGGGGGGAGGCTCAAGGAGTATATGGAGAATCTGGAGCGGGAGGTCTCCGCCCGGGAGGCGGTGGAGAGCGAGGTCCGGATCGCCCGCCAGATCCAGGAGTCGCTCCTCCCCCATTCCTTTCCCCCCTTCCCCGACCATTCGGAGTTCGACCTCTTCGCCGTCAACCTGGCGGCCAAGGAGGTGGCCGGGGACTTCTACGACTTCTTCCTGGTCGACGACGACCGGCTGGCCCTGGTGATCGCCGACGTCTCCGGCAAGGGGATCCCGGCCGCCCTCTTTATGGCGGTCACCCGGACGGTGATCAAGAATGTCTGCTCCCGCGAGTCCGACCCCGGGCGGGCCCTGACCGAGGCCAACCGCACGATCAGCCAGGACAACGAGGCCTGTATGTTCGTCACCCTGATCCTCGGTTTCTACCGGATCTCCACCGGGGAGTTCACCTTCGCCAACGCCGGGCACGACGAGATGCTCCTGGCCGGGGGGGAGGGGACGATCCAACCGTTCGGGCTGATGAACGGGGTCGCCCTGGGGATCGTCGAGGACCGGGTTTACGAAAGCGGGGAGAAGACGATCAATCCCGGTCAGACCCTGGTTTTCTACACCGACGGGGTGACCGAGGCCACCTCGCCGGAGAACGAGCTCTTCGGTAAGGAACGACTGAAGAAGCTTTTGCGGGAGACCGCCGGACGCTCCGCCCGGGAGATCTGCGATCGGGTCCGGGCGGCGGTGACCGAGTTCCAGCAGGGCAAGCAGTTCGACGACGTCACGGTGATGGTCCTGAAGCGCGCCGACCTGCCCCGCCGATAGTCCACTAATGGATTCGACTTCGCTCACCACAAGTTTCCACTAATTACCACTAATTTTATTAGGGTTCCCTCGCCTCGTCCCCTTTTTGCTTCCACTGATTACACGGATTAAACTGATCTTATCGATGTGTAACCACTGTCTTCTGACTATTCCCTATTCCCCATTTCAACCGCCCATCCCGCGAATCCGCGCTGATCCGATGAGAAGGCTGCAAAATCCTGCTCACTGCTCACTGCTCACTGCTTGCTGCTTACCGATTACCGATTACCGATCACCGACCACCGATCACCGATCACCTTGAGCTTCCTCCCGACCATCATCCTCCCCGCGTTCCTGATCCTGGCCGCTCCCGCCGAGGAGACGATTTCGCTGAGGGAGCACTTTCCCCTGGGGGAAGGTCTTGCCTGGAGATACAACTCCAACCTGGGGGAGGTCAGGTCCTCGGTCACTGTCGCGGGCGAACGGGTGACGGTCGATTCCCGCTCCCGGCGTCTCGACATCGTCCAGGAATACCGGGTTTCCCCGGAAGGACTTTTCCTGGCCGCCGCCCGAAGCGACGCCTTCCTCTTCTCCAGCCGGAGGACCTACCACCCATTCCTCCTCCGTTTTCCGGCCGAGGTCCGGATCGGGCAGACCTGGGAGTGGGAGGGGAAGGAGGTGGTGGACCGGAGGACCATCATCGAGAGCCGGGTGGAGGGGAGGGTGGAAGGGCGGGAGCCGGTCGCGGTCCCGGCCGGCGAGTTCGACTGTCTCCGGGTGACCGTGAAGACGTTCTCCAGCGACGGCACGGTCAGCACTTCGACCCAGTGGCTGGCCTCGGGGGTCGGGATCGTCAAGGCCGAGGTGGGGATAGATCCCGGCGGATTCACCGGTTTCATCATCTCCCTGCTCGGGTTCGATCGCTACTATCTGGAACTGGTGGAGATGACCGGGCCCGGCCGCCGCGGTCTTCCGGAAAAGTGAAGATTTCCCGGCCGGGGGGTTGACACCGTCGGGGTCGGGGGCTATATTCCAACAATAGTAATTATTATCAAATACAATCTGATCACACCAGGATCAGCCGATGGAACAGAAGCCCCGGACAACCATACAGCGCCGGATGATAATGGAAGAGCTCCGCGGGAGCAGCGCCCACCCGACCGCGGACGAGATCTACCGCCAGGTCCGCCGCCGCCTCCCCCGGATCAGCCTGGGCACGGTTTACCGGAACCTGGAACTGCTCGCCCGTTCCGGCCTGGTCCGGAAGCTGGAGACCGGCGGCGGGAAGATGAGGTTTGACGGGATCGCGGATCCGCACTACCATATTCACTGCCGCGTCTGCGGCCGAGTGGCCGACCTGGAACTGGCCCCCCTCCCCGACCTGGAAGGGCTGATCGCCGATTCCGGCGGCTTCCGGGTGACCGGGCACCATCTGGAATTCACCGGCCTCTGTTCCCGCTGCCGGAAAGACCGGCCGAAACAGAAATCCGCCGGCTCCCCGGCGGGAAAAGGAAGGAGGAAAGCTGATGGAACTGAAAGGATCGAAAACGGCTAAGAACCTGATGACCGCCTTCACCGGCGAATCGCAGGCCCGCAACCGCTATACCTATTTCGCCGCCCAGGCCAAGAAGGACGGCTTCGTCCAGATCTCCAAGATCTTCGAGGAGACCGCCAACCAGGAGAAGGAGCACGCCAAGCGGCTCTTCAAGTTTATGACCGGCGGCGAGGAAGGCATCCTCCCCGGCGCCGCCTTCCCTTTCGGGGTCATCGGCTCGACCGCCGAGAACCTGGAGGAGGCGGCCGGGGGCGAGCATTACGAGTGGACCGAGATGTATCCCTCGTTCGCGAAGATCGCCCGGAAGGAAGGCTTCGAGCCGATCGCCAAGGCGATGGAGGCGATCGCCGTGGCCGAGAAGCAGCACGAGAAGCGCTACCTCGACCTGATGAAGAATATCAAGGAGGGCCGGGTCTTCAAGCGCGAGAAAGAAGTGGTCTGGCGCTGCCAGAACTGCGGCTATCTCCACCGGGGGACCGAGGCGCCGGAGGTCTGTCCCGCCTGCGCCCATCCCCGGGCCCACTTCGAGCTTCTGGGCGAGAACTGGTAAAGAGCAAGAATTCAGGAGACAGAGGTCAGAATTCAGGAGTCAGAATACAGAAGTCAGAAGCCGGCCACCGAAACGGCCTGACAGGCTGATTCTGAATTCTGACTCCTGAATTCTGTTTTCTAAATTCTCAAGCAACAAGGAGGTTGGCAATGACCAAGAGGTTCGAGATTTACAAGTGCGAGGTCTGCGGGAACGTGGTGGAAGTCCTCCACGCCGGGGCCGGGACCCTGGTCTGCTGCGGACAGGATATGACCCTGATGGAAGAGAAGACCGCCGACAAGACGACCGAGAAGCACGTCCCGGTGGTCGAGGAGACCGCCGCGGGCACCGTGGTCAAGGTCGGCTCCGTCCCCCACCCGATGGAGGAGAAGCACTACATCGAGTGGATCCAGCTGATCTCTCCCGACGGGGTTCACTCCCCGCGACATTTTCTCAAGCCGGGCCAGCCTCCGGAGACAACCTTCAAGATGAAGATCCCCGGCGCGGTCGCCCGGGAGTACTGCAACATCCACGGACTCTGGAAATCTTGATTCCATCCTCGTGCTTCGTACTCGTCCTCGAAAAAATCCTGGTTCTGCCCTCGAATACGAGGATGAGTACGAGTACGAAATGCGAGATAAGGAGAGGGTGATGATCAGCGAGAAGATGCAGGAAGCCCTGAATGTCCAGATCAACAAGGAGCTCTACTCGGCCTACCTTTATCTCTCGATGGCGGCCTGGTGCGGGTCGGCCAACCTGAGCGGCTGCGCCAACTGGATGACGATCCAGGCCCGGGAGGAGGCCAGTCACGCCGAGAAGTTTTTCCGCTATCTCGGCGAGCGGGGGGGAAGGGTTCTCCTCCAGCCGATCGAGGGGCCGCCGACCGAGTGGAATTCGGCGCTGGAGGTCTTCAAGGAGGTTTACGCGCACGAGCAAAAGGTCACCGGCCTGATCCACGGGCTGGTGAGGCTGGCCCGGGGCGAGGACGATTACGCCACCGAAAACTTCCTCCAGTGGTTCGTCAGCGAGCAGGTCGAGGAGGAAGCCTCGGCCGCCGGGATCGTCGAGCGGCTGAAGCTGGCCGGAGACCGCGGCAGCGGGCTCTTTATGATCGACCGGGAACTGGGCGCCCGGGTTTTTACCCCCCCGGCGGAAGAGCAATAGAAAGATCCGATATCGAGAGCGATCCCGATTCCGACCCCGAACCTGGGACGCGCCGTCCCGGGTTTAGGCATTGTTTTTCAGTTCAGGGGAAACGCAGAGATTAATTACCAGGGAGCTAACTTGATGAGAGAGAAAGTGGAAGCGGCTTTGAAGAAGATCCGTCCTTTCCTTCAGCGGGACGGCGGCGACGTGGAGCTGGTCGAGGTCACCGAGGACGGCGAAGTCAGGGTGCGGCTGACCGGGGCCTGCGGCGGCTGCCCGATGGCCACGATGACCCTCAAGCACGGGGTGGAGCGGGCGGTCCGGGAAGAAGTGCCGGAGATCAAGTCGGTGGTCGCGGTCTGATTTTCCCGGGGCAAAAACTTTTTTTCTTTTTCGCATTTTTTATTTTACATCAACTCCCCTTTTGTATAACCTTGTCCTGTCGTTAAGGTGTTGCGTCTCCAGCAGCCCTTGGGCGGCGAAGGCCGCGGTGGCCGGCGTCTCCGGGGGATAACGCAAGGAGGGAGAAATGGCTGTTAAGAAGAAAGCGAAGAAGAAAGCGGCGCCGAAGAAGAAGGCCCCGGCGAAGAAGAAGGCTGCCCCGAAGAAGAAAGCCCCGGCCAAGAAGAAGGCCCCGGCGAAGAAGAAGGCTGCTGCGAAGAAAAAGAAAAAGTAGGTAATCTGGTTTTTGCTCAAGAAGCCCCGGCGCCAGCCGGGGCTTCTTGTTTTATGGCGATGACGCTGGCGATCGACACTTCCGGTAAGCGGGCGGCGATGGTCTTCGACTTCGACGGGACCATTACCGAGGAGGATATCTTCGACGCCGTCTTCGCCCGTTTCGCCGACCCGAAATGCTGGGAGGCCCACCGGGCCTACCACGACCGGGAGATCAGTATGAAGGAGGCCTACCTGGCGATGGCCGAGCATTTCCGGGGGAGCGAGGTTGAGGTCGCCGCCTTCGTCGCCGGATTCGCCCGGCTCCGGGCCGGCTTCCGGGAACTGCTCGCCCGGCTCTCCGCCCACGGGGTCCGGGCGATGATCGTCTCCAACGGGTTCGACCTCTACCTCCGGCCGCTGCTCGAGAGCTGGAGGATCCGGCTGCCCGAGGAGGATATCCGCTGCCACCGGGCCCGGATCCTCGACCACCGTTTTCTCCCCACCTTCAACGAACACCCCAAACTCAATCACGGGGCCTGCCTGATCGGGAAGGCGGAGATCGTCCGGGAACTCCAGGCGGAAGGATATTACGTTATCTTCGCCGGGAACGGCTGGAGCGACACCCCGGCCGGAAGGGCGGCCGACCTGGTCTTCGCCCGGGAAAGGCTGGCCGAGTACTGCCGGAAAGAAGGTCTCCCCGGCGTCCCCTTCTCCGACTTCTTCCAGGTGGCCGACCGCCTCTTTGCTTGAATCAGTCCCGGCTCTCTGCGCTCTGCTCTATGCGCTTTGCCGTCTCCGCTCACTGCTTACCGATCACTGATCACCGTCCTTACTTCTCCACCCGTTCCAGTTCCTCCCCCCGATCGGACGAGAGGTCGGCGGCGGCGAAGGACTCCGAGGCGACTGGGAGGCGGATGCTCAGGCAGTCGTGGACGGTGTCAATCTCCAGTTCGCCTCCGGTGAATTCGAAGTCGAGGACGTGTCCGCCCCCGGAGAGGTCGTCGGCGAGAAAGTGCATATGGAAGCCGGGGACGTTCACCCCCCGGACGAAATCCGGGGAGAGGAAGCCGACCAGGGTGCCCCGGAGGTTCTCCAGTTCGAAGACCGGCTGGGTCGCCGTCACCTCGGCCAGGGGAGGGTAGGGCTTTTTCTGGGCGGGGACGGAGCGGGTCTTCACCCGGGAGAACTCGCCGCGGAGCCGGAAGGCGCCGAAGAGGTTTGGGGCCGGGATGATTTCCCGGATCATTTTTTCCAGTTTCTCCATCGTCAGGGTATCGGCTATCTCCTCCCGGCAATCGGGGAAGAAGTCGATGACGGCGGCGAAGGGGGTCCGGAGGGAGTCATCCGGCCGGTAAACCTTGCCGTCGGCCTTCACCTGGTAGAAGACACCGTCCAGCAGGATCATCTCCCCGTCCAGGCCCTCGAAGGTCCCGATCCCGAAGTCGCCGTCAGACCGCAGCTCGGCCAGGGTCAGGTGGCCGTCGTAGACCCCGGCCAGGAGGGCGTCGATGGTGGACACCTGGGTGACGGTGTCGGAGCGCGGCGCGGCGCAGGCGGCGGCCAGCAGGGCGGGGAGGAGGCAGAGGATAAAGGTTTGTCTCTTCATCTTTCTTCCTCCCTTGGCTTAGGCGCGGGCTGAAGCCCGCGCCTATTTGATCAGTCTTCTCCTGATCAGGTTGATCGCCAGCCAGGAGGCGGCGAGGGTGAAGACGGCCATCCAGAGGCCGTCGAGGAGCAGCCGCGGGGAGACCGCTCCGGTGGACAGCCCGCGGGAGATGTTGACGGCGTGGGTGAGCGGCATAAACCAGGAGACGGTCCGGACCCAGGCCGGGAGCGCGGAGAGGGGGAAGAAGACCCCCGAGAAGAAGAACATCGGCGAAATCACCAGGCTGAAGTAGTAGGCGAAGTAGTCGTAGGAGGGGGAGAAGGCCGTCACGATCAGGGAGAGCGAGGAGAACATCAGGCCGGAGAGGACAAAGAGGACCGGGGCGAGGAGGAGCCAGGGCGAGGCGGCCAGCCCCCAGGGGACCAGGACGGCGAGAATGACGACCGCCGAGAGGAAGCCCTTGCTCGCCCCCCAGAGGATCTCCCCCGCCGCCACCTCCTCGATGCTGACCGGGGTGACGATGATCGCGTCGTAGGTCTTCTGGGCCTCCATCCGGGTGTAGGCCCCGAAGGTGCACTCGAAGGCGGCGGCGTTCATCGCCGCCGCCAGCATCAGCCCGGGGGCGATGTAGTTGAGATAGGGCAGTCCGTCGATATCGGAGATGAATTGGGAAAGGCCCACCCCGAAAGCGAGGAGGAAGAGGATCGGCTCGGCCAGGTTGCCGACCAGGCTGGCCCGGTAGAATTTCAGCCAGGTGTCCCGGTTGCGGAGCCAGACCTTGAAGGCCCGGCGCCCGACCCGGGGAGGCCGCAGCAGGGCGTTCATTCCCGCAGTTCCCTCCCGGTCAGTTTCAGGAAGACGTCCTCCAGGGTGGCCCGGCGGTGGCGGAAGCCGACCTCGGGGGATCCGGCGGCCAGCCGGAGGACCTGGTCCGGCTGGTCGGTGTAGATGAAGAGGGTCTCCCCGGAAAGCTCGGTCTCGTGCTCGATCGCCGCCAACCCGTCCCGCAGCCCGCGCAGCTGGTCGCCGCCGGAGTCGAACTCGAAGACCGAGCCCCGGACGTGGCGTTCCAGCAGCTGCCGGGGGGAACCCTCGTCGAGGATCCGGCCGTGGTCCATAATCACCAGCCGGTCGCAGAGCGCGGCCGCCTCCTCCATATTGTGGGTGGTCAGGGCCAGGGTGACCCCGGATCTCTTCAGCCCCTTGAGTTTTCCCCAGATCAGGTGCTTGGCCTGGGGGTCAAGCCCGGTGGTCGGTTCGTCGAGGATGATCAGTTCCGGGTCGTTGAGCAGGGCCCGGGCGACCAGGAGCCGCCGCTTCATCCCCCCGGAGAGGGCGGTGATCTTTTCGTCCCGGCGGTCGGCGAGGGCGACAAACTCCAGCAGGCGGCCGGCCTGCCGCGCCGCCGTCTTCTTCGGGATGTCGAAGTAGCGGGCGTAAACCCTCAGGTTCTCGACCACGGTGAGGTCGGGGTCGAGGTTATTTTCCTGGGGGACCACCCCGATCCGGGCCTTGATCTCCCGGGGCCGGTCCCCAATCCCCATCCCGAAGACCTCGAGCTCCCCCCCGGAGAGCGGGGTGTAGCCCTGGACCATATTCATCGTGGTGGTCTTCCCGGCGCCGTTGGGGCCGAGAATCCCGAAGCATTCCCCCCGCCGCACCTCGAAGCCGATCCCCCGGACCGCGGCCACCCCGGGATAATCCTTGCGCAGCCCGGCGACCCGGATCACCGGCCCGTTGTCATATTCCGGGGACACCATACTTATCTCCAGCAGTATACCGGCAATCCGTTCCGGGGATTTCGGAGTTAAGTATTGTGTCCCCGGGACATCAGGGGTTGGTGTTGGCCCGGATGGGGATGGTGATCAGCGGCTGGTCCGGACGGCTGGTCTCGATCCTCACCTCGCCGTTGTACCGCCCGGGTTCGGTCTCCGGGCTCAGCCGGATCGAGACCTCGAACTCCTTTCCGGGGTCGAGCGTTTTGACCTCCGCCGTGAACTGGGGGATGCTGCTGGAAACTCCCCGGATCTCGATCGGCTCCGGGGCCTGGTTGGATACCGAGATGGTCTTGACCACCACGTCGGTCTGGTCCTGCCGGCCGAAGAAGAGCATCCGCGGCGTCCAGGTGATCAGGCCCTCCACCACGGCCATCAGCCGCCCGCTGAGGTTCTTCAGGTGGGGGTGGTCGAGGCGGGCGGCGAGGGTGCCCATATGGCGGCCGACCGGCGCCTCGGGGGAGAGCGTGACCTCGATCCGGACCCGTTTTCCCCCCTCCTCCGGATCCAGGATCCGGGCCGAGAAGAATTCGGGCTGGGCGGAGACCTCCTGGACCGGGAACGGGTCGCCGTCGAAGACTATGGCGGCTTCGCGGACGGCCCCCTGCCCGAGGACGACCTTGCCGAACTGGACGTTGGCGGGTTCGAAGGCGGCCGCGGTCCGGATCGTGGTCTCCAGACGGAGCTGGACCGTCGGCTGTCCGGGGTCGTTGGAGGTGACGTAGATCGGCTGGGACTTCTTCCCGCGATAGCCGCGGGTGTTGAAGGTGGCCCGGATCTCCCCGCTCTCCCCGGGTTCAACCCGGTTGCTGGAAAGGTTGCTGGCGGTGCAGCCGCAGGTGGATCGGACCCGGCTGATCTCCAGCACCGAGTCGCCGGTGTTGGTGAAGCTGAAGACGTGGGTCACCTGGTCCCCCTGCCAGCTCTCGCCGACGTCCCGCACCGTCTCCTTGAAGGTGATGCGCGGCCCGGCGGGGGTGGGGGCACCCTTCGCCTCCTCGGCCATCCCGGCGGCCGGAACGGCGTTCTTCGCCTCCTCGGCTGTCCCGGCCCGGATACAGGCCAGGGCGATCGCGATCGACAACACTGTGATTCTCTTCATCGGTCTCCTCCTTGTTTACACGATGGTTCGATTTTACTCTGAGGCGAAAAGGGGGTCAGACATTCCGGCCCGCCGGGAACCCGCCGGGCGGTCAGTCAGGAATGACTGGCCTGCCATAACCGTCAGAAGATCCCGTTCGGATACCGTTGCCTGGTTGCTAGCCGGCGCGGACGATCTCCAGGGCCCGCTCGATCGGGATGTCCTTGTGGACCATCTGGTAGATCGCCTTCATCATCCGCCGGGGATGGGCGTGCTGGAAGACGTTCCTCCCCACCGAGACCCCGGCGCCGCCGGCCTCCAGCGACTCCCGGACGATGGTGAAGATCTTCTCCTCATCGTCGGCCCGCTCCCCCCCGGCGATCACTACCGGGATCGGGCAGCCCTCCACCACCTGCCGGAAGCTGCTGACCGAGCCGGTGTAGTTGACCTTGACGATGTCCGCCCCCAGCTCGGCGGCGATCCGAGCCGCGTGCTTGATGCCCTCGACATCGCACTCGCTCTTGAACTTCTTCCCCCGGGTGTACATCATCGCCAGCAGCGGCACCCCCCAGTCCATCGCCGCCACCGAGACGATCCCCAGGTCGCGGAGCATCTCGGCCTCGTCCTCGGCCCCGATGTTGACGTGGATGGAGACCGCGTCCGCCCCCATCTTCAGGGCCATCTCGACCGAGTTAACCAGGACCTTGGTGTTGGGGTCGGGGGACCAGACGGTGGACCCGGAGAGGTGGAGGATCAGTCCCAGGTCCCGGCCGTACTCCCGGTGGCCGTAGATGGGCAGACCCATATGGCCGAGGACGGCGTTGGCTCCCCCCCGGGCCACCTCGTTGACCATCTTGCGCATATCGACCAGGCCGTGGATCGGGCCCAGGGTGACCCCGTGGTCCATCGGGACGATCACCGTCCGCCCGGTCTTCCGGTTGATGATCCTTTCCAGCCGGATTCTCTTTCCCAGCAGCATCTTGGCCTCCTGATTCTATCGCATCTGATTTCTCTTCTTCGCGGTTATATATTGCTTGCGGCAATCCTTAATCGCTATCGCTATCGGAATCGCTATCGGTATGGATTATCCCTGTACCTTTCCGATAGCGATACCGATAGCGATACCGATTATTCCGGAGCAATATACCACCGGTTCAGCGATTTATCAATTCTTCCCCGTTGGAGTCCGGCCGCCGCTCCGGGCGGAGATCATCCCGCCGAGGGCGTCGCGGACCCGGTACCACTCCTCCGGGAAGCGGGACCAGGCGGCGGGGTCGATCCCGTAGGCGCCGGTCTCTCCCAGCCCCCGGCGGACGATCGAGTCCACCAGCCCGTCGGGGTTCAGCCCGAGCTTCCGGGCGAGGAGAAAGTATTCGTAATCCTGGATCCCCCGCCGGACCATTTTCATCCGGAAGGAGGCGACTGGCCCCTTCACGGCAGGATAGCCGATGGTCGGGAGCTGGGCGCCGGGGTAGTAGACATAAAGGTTGCCGTTGTCCTGGTTGATGCTGACCGGATCGAGGTAGGGGGACTTTCCCCAGAAGTTGGCCGCCCAGCCGAAGAACCCGTCCGTCCGGTACTTCCAGGCCATCCAGGCCCAGGTCCGGAAAGCCAGGCCGATCGCGTCCAGGCACATCAGGCCGACCGAGGGCTCGTCGCCGTGGTAGAAAAACCCCTTCTCCCCCAGTCCCTGGCGCCCACGCATCGCCTCCGGGTCGTACTGGGAGGCCCGGGGGGCCCACCAGCTTACCAGCCCGTACAGGTCGGGGTGGGGGCCGTGGGTGTAGAAGTAGTTGATCTTTCCCGCCGATTCCTCCCGGATGATCCGGCCGTACTCGATTACCTCCCGGTCGGAGGGGCCCCGCTCGTCCCAGACGTAGGCGAAGGCCTTCCCGAGGTCCCAGCCCCGTGCCTCCCAGTGCCGGACCACCTCCCGGGTATAGTTCCGCAGGACCGCCTCCCCCGGCCGCCAGTTTTCCGGGAAGGGGAGCTCCCAGCAGGCCGGCGGCGCCCCGTTGTCGAAGAGGCTGCCGTCGATGACCGCCCCCAGGTAACGGTCGTAGCGGGTCCAGTCCACCGGGCCGTCGGCGGCGATGTTGTCCGGCATCAGGCCCCAGTGCCCGTTGGAGAAGCCGTGCTCGTGGGCCATTAACTCGTAGCGGCTCAGGACCTCCCAGGTCCGTTCCTCGAGGGCGAAGGGCAGCCCCTCCCCCCGCGCCCAGCGAGTGGAGTAGAGGTCGAAGAAGACCCGGAGGGTCTTCTTCGCGGGGATTTCGAAATCCCAGACTTCCAGCTTCAGTTCCAGTTCCCTGACCGTCTCCCCCCGCCGGGTGACCCGGATCGTTCCGGCATACTCCCCGGACGGTGTTCCGGGGGGGATGGAGATGTCGACCCAGACCGGCAGATTCTTCTTCCGTTCCAGGGTCAGGGGGAGGGCGACCTCCTCCCCGGATTCCCCGTAGGGATCGTAAAAGGGGATCAGGGGGTCGGGGTAGAACCCCGGGCCGGTGGAGCCCCTCCGGGGGGTGGGTTCCTTCACCCGGACATAGTGCTGCCGGAAGAGGCGGATGTTCTCCGGGCCGATCCAGCGGCCGCCCCCCTTCAGGCCGTCGATCTCGACCCCGACCCGGTCCGCGGTCAGGTCGGACCGGAGAACGATCTGGAAGGCCACCCATTCGTTGGCGGCGCCGGATATGGTGACCACGCCGGCGGACCCGTCCCAGTGGTGATTCCCCTCCTGGACGGGTGTGTCGGGGAAGACCTGGAGGCTGTCCCCGGTCGCCCAGACCGTGATCCGCGGCTCCCGCATCCGCCCGGCCAGGCACCCGCCCAGGAACACAGTCACCAAGCAGAAGAGCAGAAGTCCCCGGGCCTTTCGGTTTGTTCTCCCGTTTCCCATTCCCTATTCCCCGCTCCCCACAACCAGCAGGCGACGTCGACCTCCCGGCCCCGCTCCTTCTCGCCGACCAGGAACTCCCGGATCTCCTCCGGCTTTACCAGCACCACCTCGATCTCCTCTTCCGGTTCCAGTTTCTGCCGGGGAGCGAGGTTCTCCGGGGCGGTTTCATCGATCTCCATCCGGTAGACCCGGACGTCGCAGTCGAGGATGGCCGGGTTGATCTTCAGCACCGGACTCTCCCCGACGATCCGTCCGGTGAAGCCGGTTTCTTCTTCCAGCTCCGCGGCCGCCTGGGAACGGGGGTCGGTGCCGGGGCGGACCACCCCGGCCGGAAGGGCGACCACCGTCCGGTTGATCCCGGCCCGGAACTGGCGGAGAAGCAGGATCCTTCCCGAGGGAACCAGCCGGGCCAGAAGCAGGATCACGGTTTCGGCCCGGGACCTCTCCACCACCTCCCAGTTCACGGCGGCGCCGGAAGGAGAGAGGTAGGAGGCCCGTTTGATCGAGAGCCACTCCCCCCGGAAAAGTATCTCTTCCTCTCTTTTTCTCATCGCCGCTTATCCTACCACAAGCTGCCGCCTTTCGACAGGAGGGAACCCGGCCGCCGGTCCGGCCGAAGCTATCCGCTTGCCCCCCCGGCCGGGCCCCGGTACAATGCTGCTGATGAGAATATGTTCGATACTCCTGGCGGCGCTGCTTCTGGCCGGCTGTGCCTCCGCCCGCTCGCCGGGCCGGGAGAAGCTGGACGGGCTCCGGGGGGGGATGACCGTGGAGGAGGTGGTCCGGGAACTGGGAGAGCCGGCCGCGCGGATCGAACTGCGGGCTCTTGACCGGATTGATTACGAACTTTCTTACGTGGATACGATCATCGACCCGGGGGTGGTCGAGCTGTACTTCCGGCCCACCCTCTCGGAGATCCTGATCGACGCCGAACTGTACCGGGAATACCCGGAACCGGGAATCGGGAGGTAGGGATTGATCCAGCAGGCGGCAGAAGCGATCCGGAAAGCCCGTTCGGTGGTCGTGACCTCGCACATCCGGCCCGACGGCGACGCCCTCGGTTCGATCCTGGGGATGCTGAGGGCGCTGAAGGCGCTGGGCAAGGAAGCCCGGGCGGTCAGCCCTTCCCACGTCCCCTCCGGCTTTTCCTTTCTGCTCGAGGGAGAAGACGAAGTGGTCCGATACCATCCCTCCCGGGACGACTTGGTCCTGGCCGAGGCCGACCTCTTCCTGGTCCTTGACTGCGCCGCCCTCGACCGGGCGGGGGAAGTGGGGGAGAAGATGGCGGAGCTGAAGAACCCCACCCTGGTGATCGACCACCACTCCACCAACGAGTCCTACGGGACCTGGAATTACGTCATTCACGACGCCTCCTCCACCGCCGCCCTCTGCCTGGACGTCCTGGACGAACTCGGAGTCGAGCTGACCCTGCCGGTTGCCGTTCCCCTCTACATCGGGATCGTCACCGACAGCGGAAACTTCAGCTACCCCGCGACCACCCCGGTCACCCACCAGAAGGCCGCCCGCCTGCTGGCCGCCGGGATCAAACCCTACGAGATCCACCGGAAGCTCGCCCTCGACCGCTCGACCGACTTCATCCGCCTGGCCGGCCTGGCCCTCTTCAACGTCCAGTTCACCCGTTCCGGCGAGATCGCCTACTCGGTGATCGGATACGATTCCTACGGAAGGTTCCACCCCGGGGTGGACGAGCTGGTGATGCTCCCGCCCTACCTGCTGGCGATCCGGGGCGTGGAGGTGGGCATCCTCTTCCTGGAGTACGAGCCGGGCAAGGTCCTGGTCGACCTGAGGTCCCAGGCCCTGATCAACGTGGCCGCCCTGGCCAAGAGCTTCGGCGGCGGCGGCCACGCCGGGGCGGCGGGGGCGCGAATGGAGGGCGAGATGGCGGAGATCGTCCACCAGGTCATCCAGGATGCCTCCGCCCGGCTCGAGCTGGCCCACGCCAAGGGGGACGAGGAAGCCCGCCGTTCCCGGATCTGGCGGCGGATGTGATTCAGTAAGTCAGCAGGGAGAGCCAGTTGGCCCCGTTGCTCCCCAGGGTCCAGCGGTCCTTGCGGAAGGCGATCACCCGCCTTCCGTTGCGGCCCAGGGCCTCGCGGTCCACATTGCTGATCAGGATCCTTGCATTCCCCAGTTTCTCCGTCTCTTCGGCCGTGGCTGTCCGTCCCCGCAGGGGGATGCCGTACTGGCAGCAGGAGATCGCGATTGCTCCCCGTTCGACCGGGTCCCCCTCCCAGAGCGCGGGGTAGCGGCGGAAGAAGTCGGGAAATTTTTTCACCGGGATGACCGCCTCGAAGGCGAGCGGGATCGACCGAAGGTGGTCCAGGAAGTCGCGCCCGGGGTCTCCGGCCCGGCTCCGGAAGAACTCCAGCGGGTCGACCGGCATCAGGTTCCAGCCGTTGTAATTCCCGTGGTCGTTCCTGATCTTCCGGGAGCGGGCCCAGCCGGCGAAGCGCCGGTTGCAAATCAGGCCGATCTCGAAGTGGAGGTGGGCCCGGGGGAGCGGGATCCGGTAGGTGGCGGTGGTTCCCATCACCCCCAGGACATCTCCCGGGGCGACCCGCTGGCCTGCTTTCAGGCCGTCGGCGAAGGAAGTCAGGTGGGAGTAGAGGGTGTAGACCGGGCCGACCGGGTCGTCGTGGACCAGGACCAGGTAGAGGCCGTAGGTCGAGTTGCCCGCCACCCGGTTGATGTAAGCCACAGTCCCCTCGGCGACGGCGCAAATCGGGTCCAGGGGCCGGTTCCTCCGGTCGCGCCGGAGGGCGGCGATGTCGATCCCCTTGTGGAAGGAGGCCAGCAGGCGCCGGCCCTTCCGGACGGTCCGGACCGATCCGTAGAGCGCCGACTCGGGCGTGCCGGCCGCCGTCGGCTGGTAAACTCCGGGTTTTTCCGGATCGAGCAGATCCGCCTGATCGGTGGGATAGACCATCCGGGCCCAGATCGAGGGGGGCGGGGAGGGGGCGGGAGATGGAGCGGGAAGAGCCTCCGGGGGTGCGGAAGCCGGGCCGGTGGATGACCCGGAACCGGGGTTCCAGGCGAGGACGGCCGCCGCCCCCAGGAAGAAGACCGACCAGGCAATCTCCCGCTTTCTCCCCCGGAATATTTTCTTTGCCCTCATCGGCCATCGGTCTATAATGGATCCCGTCGGGTGTCAAGCACATACCCGATTTCCTCTTTTAACCGCAAAGACGCGAAAAACCCAAAAAAGAAATTCACCGCAAAGACGCCAAGAACCAAAGAAAAAGGAATTCACCGCAAAAACGCAAAGAACGCAAAGAAAGTTAAGAGTTGTAACTTCGAGTATTTATTCTGGTTAGAAGCTCACAAGTAGTTCGGATCAGATAATTCTTATCGATAAAGAAACTAAAATTTTCCTTTGCGACCTTTGCGTCTTTGTCGTGATAATTTTTCGTTACAGCTGACAGCCTGTCGAGGAGATGGTTATGAGCTTGCACCCAGGAGCGGGGAAGCCGGTCCCCCCGGAGATGCTGATTGACGTCGAGCGGCTGCTCGCCGCCTATTACGACATCCACCCCGACCCCGAAGACCCCGTCCAGCGGATCAGTTTCGGAACCTCGGGTCACCGGGGTTCATCGCTGACGGGCAGTTTCAACGAGGATCATATCCTGGCCGTCTCCCAGGCGGTGGCCGAGTACCGCCTCTCCCGGAAGATCACCGGCCCGCTCTTCCTGGGGATGGACACCCACGGCCTCTCCCGGCCGGCTCACGCCACCGCCCTCGAGGTTTTCGCCGCCAACGGGATCGAGCTACGGGCGGCGGCGGGAGACGGCTACACCCCGACCCCGGTCATCTCCCACGCCATCCTGACCTACAACCGCGGACGGCGGGAAGGGCTGGCCGACGGGGTGGTGATCACCCCCTCCCACAATCCCCCCGACGACGGGGGCTTCAAGTACAACCCCCCGACCGGGGGGCCGGCCGACACCTCCGCCACCGCGATAATCGAGAACCGGGCCAACCGGATTTTGGCCGGGGGACTGAAGGAGGTGAAACGGATCACCGAGACCGCCGCCCGGAAGGCGTCCACCACCCGCGAGTACGATTACGTCACCCCCTACGTCTTCGACCTGGCCGCGATCATCCGGATGGAAGAGATCGCCGCCTCGGGACTTTCGATCGGGGTCGACCCGATGGGCGGCGCCGGGGTCGGGTTCTGGGACCCGATCGCCGAGCGGTACGGGCTGAACCTGACCGTGGTCAACCGGAAGGTCGATCCCGCCTTCGGTTTCATGACCCTGGACCGGGACGGCAAGATCCGGATGGACTGTTCCTCGCCCTACGCGATGGCTTCCCTGATCCGGCTCAAGGACGATTTCGAGATCGCCTTCGGCAACGACACCGACTACGACCGCCACGGGATAGTCACCCGCTCCGGGCTGATGAACCCCAACCACTACCTGGCCGCGGCCGTTGACTACCTCTTCCGGAACCGTCCCGGCTGGGGTCCGGCGGTCCGGGTGGGCAAGACCCTGGTCTCCAGCTCGATGATCGACCGGGTGGCCGCCCGGCTGGGCCGGGAACTCTGCGAGGTCCCGGTCGGCTTCAAGTGGTTCGTGGAGGGTCTGCTTGACGGATCGCTCGGCTTCGGCGGCGAGGAGTCGGCCGGGGCTTCCTTCCTCCGCTCCGACGGGACCGTCTGGACCACCGACAAGGACGGCTTCATCCTCGATCTCCTGGCGGCCGAGATCACCGCCCGGACGGGGAAGGACCCGGCCGTTCACTACCGGGAACTGGAAGCGGAGTTCGGCCGCCCGGTTTACGAGCGGGTGGACGCGCCGGCCACCCCCGCCCGGAAGGCGGCTTTGAAAAAACTCTCCCCGCGGATGGTGGAGGCGGAGGAACTGGCCGGCGAGAGGATAACCGCCCGGCTCACCCACGCCCCCGGCAACGGGGAGCCGATCGGCGGGCTGAAGGTGGTGACCGAGAACGGCTGGTTTGCCGCCCGGCCGTCCGGGACCGAGAATATCTACAAGATCTACGCCGAGAGTTTCCGGGATCGGAAGCACCTCGCCGCCATCCTGGCCGAGGCCAGGCAGATCGTGGACGGGGTCTTCGCCCGGGCGGGGATCGAGTAGCGGGCGGGGGGAGCACCGCCGCTGGAAACTCAGAAAATGAAGATCGCCCAGCGGAGGCCGTTGATCAAAATGAAGCCCCAGCCGAAAAATCTCTGAATCCAGAGTTCGGCCGGGCACTTGCGTTTCTTCTCCCCGCTGAAGATCATCGCCAGGCCGACCAGGAGCAGGGCGGCGAAGATCAGGTGGGTAACCCAGAGAGTCGTCGTACTCATCGGCTTCTTCTCCTTGGCGGAAACCCTGCTTCCGCGGAAGTCAGGATAGGATATTTCCGGCCCCGGGGGCAAGACTTATTCTTTGCTTATTCTTGGCCGCCCCGGCGGGCGTCATTTTCGGATTTTGCCGGTTGTCGCCCCGGTTGGTTCGGGGTATAATTTTCATCGGGCCGGTGTAGCCCCTCGAGCCGGCGAGAGAAGAGCGATATGTCGAAAAGCCTCTACATCACCTCCACCGAGGCCAAGAGCGGGAAGACCGCCGTGGTCCTCGGTCTGACCGACCTCGCCCTGCGCAACGCCCAGAAACCCGGTTTCTTCCGGCCGATCATCAACGACGGACCCGAGGCGGTGGACGACATCGCCCTGATCGCCTCCCGCTTCGAGACCCGGACCCCGGTCGAGGAGATGTACGCCCTCACCTGGTCGAAGGTGATGGAGCTGATGGCCCAGAACCGGCAGCAGACGGTCTGGAGCGAAATCATCCGGGTCTACCAGAACCTGGAGGAGAAGCACGACTTCATCCTCTGCGAAGGTACCGATTTCAGTTCCTCGTCCACGACCTTCGAGTTCGACATCAACGCCGAGATCGCCGATATGCTCGGCATTCCGGTCCTGCTGGTGGCCAGCGCCGACCTGAAGACCCCCGACCAGACCCTGCAGTCGATCGAGCTCGCCCACAGTTCCCTCTCCCGCAAGGGCTGCCGGATCATCTCCACCCTGATCAACCTGGTCCACCCGGATAAGCGGGATGAACTGGTGGCCTACCTGAAATCGGCCGGCCGGCCGGTGGACAACTGCTCGCTCTGCCTCCTTCCCTACGACGACCTGCTCGCCGCGCCCACCCTTCAGGAGATCGCCGAGAGCCTGAAGGCGGAGAAGCTCTACGGCGGCGACCTTTTTGAGGAGCACGTCTATCATTATCTGGTCGCTGCGATGCAGCTCCAGAATATGCTCGAGCATATCCAGTACGGCTCCCTGATCATCGTCCCCGGGGACCGGGTGGACGTGATCATCGGCTGCCTGGCCGCGGTCGCCTCCCGGACGATGCCCTACATCTCGGGGATCATCCTCACCGGGGGTTTCAAGCCGGAGGGGCGGGTGAAACAGATGATCGAGGGGATGAAGGTGACCGTACCCATCCTCTCCGTCCCCGAGGAGACCTACCGGGCCACCAAGCGGATCAGCTACACCCCGAGCGGGATCCATCCCCGGGACGAGCGGAAGATCATCCAGGCCCTGACCCTCTTCGAGGAGAACGTCGACTCGGCGAAACTGGCCGGCCGGATCTTCCAGTCCGCTCCCGCCGGGGTCTCGCCGAAGATGTTCGAATACCGTCTGATCACCAAGGCCCGCGCCCGAAAGCAGCGGATCGTCCTCCCGGAGGGGGAGGAGGAGCGGATCCTGCTGGCGGCGGAGAACCTGCTCAGCCGGAAGGTGGTCGAGATCACCCTGCTGGGCAACCCGGACGGGGTCAACGCCAAGATCTCCCGGCTGGGCCTGCAGATGGAGGGGGTGCAGATCATCAACCCCCTCGACTCCCCCCTCTTCGACGAGTACGTGGCCCTCTACCAGGAGTTGCGGAAGCACAAGGTGGTCACCGAGGAGGCGGTCCGGGACGCGATGCGGGACCCCGCGCTCTTCGGCACGATGATGGTCTACCGGGGCGAGGCCGACGGGATGGTCTCGGGGTCGATCAACACCACCGAAAACACCATCCGGCCGGCCCTCCAGGTGATCAAAACCCGGCCCGGTTTCACGATCGTCTCCAGCGTCTTCTTTATGTGTCTCCCCGGGCGGGTGCTGGTTTACGGGGACTGCGCCATCGTCACCGAGCCGACCGCCGAGCAGCTGGCCGAGATCGCGCTCAGCTCCGCCGCCACCGCCCGGGCCTTCGGGATCGAACCGAAGGTGGCGATGCTCTCCTATTCCAGCGGCCACTCGGGCAAGGGGGCCGACGTGGAGAAGGTCCGCCGGGCGACCCGGCTGGCCCAGGAACTGGCCGTCCGGCTCGATCCCGGCCTGGTGATCGAGGGGCCGATGCAGTACGACGCCGCCGTCGATCCGGGGGTGGCCCGGATCAAGATGCCGGAGAGCCGGATCGCCGGCAACGCCTCCGTCCTGATCTTTCCCGACCTCGATACCGGCAACATCACCTACAAGGCGGTCCAGCGCTCGGCCGGGGTGGTGGCGATCGGCCCGATCCTCCAGGGCTTGAAGAAGCCGGTCAACGACCTCAGCCGGGGATGCTCCGTCCCCGATATCATCAACACCGTCGCCATCACCGCCATCCAGGCCCAGGCGGCCAGGGATGCGGCGAGCTGAGATGGCCGTCCCCCGCCTCACCCGATACCTCCTCCCCCGTCCCTTCCCTTTCCCGGTGCTGGCCCTGGGCGGGGACCAGAAGAGCCGTTTTGCCCTGGCCCGGGACCGGGAGATCCTGATCTCTTCCGACTTCGGCGATCTGCGCTCGCCGGGCAACTTCACCGCCTCCCGGGCCGCCCTGGCGGCGGCCGTCCGGGCGGAGAAATTCACCCCCCGGATAGTGGCCCGCGATCTCCACCCCGCCGCCGCGGCTTTCGGCCTGGCGGACGAACTGGCCGCCGCCTTCTCTCCCCCGGCCGCGGTCGCCGGGATTCAGCACCACCACGCCCACCTGGCGGCGGTCCTGGCCGAGCACGGAAAGACCAAGGAAACGATCGGGATCATCTGGGACGGGACCGGCTACGGTCCCGACGGCGCGGCCTGGGGCGGGGAATTCCTCATCGGCGGCCTCGCCTCCTGCCGACGGGCGGCCCATCTCGAATACGTCCCTCTCCCCGGGGGGGAGAAGGCGGTCCTCGAGCCCTGGCGGATGGCCTTCGCCTATCTCCACCACTGTCGCCGCCTGGACGCCTTTCCCCCTCCCGGACGCCGGGGACCCGGACGGCGGGAGCGGGAGCTGCTGGAGGCGATGATCGAGCGGGGGATCAACTCCCCGCCCACCTCGAGTATGGGCCGGCTCTTCGACGGTGTCTCCGCCCTGCTCGGAACCGGCTGGGTCAACGACCGCCCGGCCGCGGCGGCCGCCGCCCTGGAAGCCGCCGCCGACACCGGCGAACACGCGCCCTATCCCTGGAGGCTGAACCGGCGGCCTCACCCGTACCGGATCGAGCTGGCCCCGCTCTTCTCCGGCCTGCTCGCCGATCTGGCGGCCGGTCTTGACCGGGGAGCGATGGCCGCCCGTTTTCATTCCACGGTGATCGGGATCGGGGCCGGGACGGCGGAGCTGCTGAGCCGGGAAAGCAAGGTCCGGGAGGCCGTCCTCAGCGGGGGCGTCTTTTACAACCGGCGGGTCCGCGAGGGGCTGGCGGCGGCCCTGGCCGGTCGGGGGATGGAACCGCTGCTGCCCCGCCGCCTGGAGATCGGCGACGGCGGCCTCGCCCTCGGCCAGGCCGCCGCCGCGTCCGCCGGCGGGCCGGTACCCCGTTCAACGGCTCCCTCGCGAAAAAGGTCAAAATAATGTAGTCTATCCTCTTAATCGGGGTCGGGATCGGTATCGGGATCGGGCTTGTCCTTTTTCCTGCTCGATACCGATCCCGATTCCGATAGCGATACCGATACCGATAGCGATCAATATGTGCCTCGCGGTTCCAATGAAGATACTGGCGGTGGAGGGGGAGACCGCCCGGGCATCCCTCTCCGGCCTGGTCCAGGAGATCGATGTCCGGTTCCTGGACAACCCGCGGCCGGGCGAGTACGTGATCGTCCACGCCGGCTTCGCGATCGAGAAGCTCGACGAGGAGGAAGCCGAAAAAACCCTCCGCCTTTTCCGGGAGCTGGGCGTGGAGACCTCGTCCGCGCCGGGGAAGATGCCGCCGCCGTGAGGACCTCCCGATTCAACCCGGAATACTTCCGCGACCCGGACCGGGCGGCGGAACTGGCCGGAGAGATCCGGAGGCTGGCCTCCGGGAGGTCCTTCCGGCTGATGGAGGTCTGCGGGACCCACACCGTGGCCATCGCCCGGTCAGGTCTGAAGAGCCTCCTGCCGCCGGAGATCCGGCTGATCTCCGGACCGGGCTGTCCGGTCTGCGTCACCCCCCAGGGGACCATCGACCGGATGATCGCCCGGGCCGCCCAACCAAAGACCATCCTCGCCACCTTCGGCGATATGCTCAGGGTTCCGGGGAGCCGCTCGTCGTTGCAGGAAGAGAAGGAAAGCGGCGGCGACGTCCGGATCATCTACTCCCCCCTCGAAGCACTGGAAATGGCCCGCCGGAACCCGGGCCGGAGAGTGGTCCTGGCAGCGGTGGGTTTCGAGACCACCCACCCGCCGCTCGCCGCCGCCGTCCTCGAGGCGGAGATAGACCAGCTCGCCAACTTCTTCATCGTCCCGGCCGGCCGGCTGATCCCCCCGGCCCTGGAGTTCCTCCTTGCCGACCCCCGGACCCGGCTTGACGGCCTGATCTGTCCCGGCCACGTCTCCGTGATCATCGGCCTCGATCCTTACCGGGAGATCGCCCGCCGCCACGAAATCCCCTGCGCGATAACCGGTTTCGAGCCGGTCGACATCCTGGGTGCGGTCTGGGAACTGATCCGGCTGGCGGGACGGGGTGAGGCGGTCAACCTCTACACCCGGGCGGTCCGGGACGGCGGCAACCCGAAAGCCCGCCGGGCGGCGGAACGGGTCTTCGAGCCCGCCGACTCGGAGTGGCGGGGGTTGGGGATCATCCCGGCCAGCGGGCTGGATCTGCGGGGGGACTACGGACGTTTCGACATCGACCGGGTCGACCCGATCGCCATCCCCGAGCCCCGGGAGGATCCCGGGTGCATCTGCGGACGGGTCCTGAGCGGCTCGGCAGACCCGGCCGACTGCCCCCGGTTCGGGTCCGGCTGCGACCCCGCCCATCCCCTCGGCCCCTGTATGGTCTCGGCCGAGGGCGCCTGCGCTGCCCAGTACCGTTACGGGGGAGGGGGAGGACGATGAAGTCCGGCGCGGTCATCAGCCTGGAGGCGGGGAGCGGGGGCCGGGCCGGGCGTGACCTGGTCGAGGGTGTTATCCTCCCCCGGTTCGACAACCGCTTCCTCCGCTCGCTTCCCGACGCCGCCGTCCTCCCCGGAATTTCGGGGAGGATGGCCTTCACCACCGATTCCTACGTCGTCTCCCCGCTCTTTTTCCCCGGGGGGGACATCGGCAAGCTGGCCGTCTGCGGGACGGTCAACGACCTGGCGGCGGCCGGCGCGCGGCCGCTCTACCTCTCCTGCTCCCTGGTTATCGAGGAGGGGTTGCCGGCCGGGATCCTGGAGCGGGTCCTGGCCTCGATGCGGCGGTGGGCGAAGCGGGCGGGGGTGCTGATCGTGACCGGGGACACCAAGGTGGTCGAGCGGGGGGGCGCCGACGGCATCTACGTCAACACCGCCGGGCTCGGGGTGGTGCCGCCGGGGGTGAAACTCTCCCCGGACCGGGTCCGCCCGGGGGACGCGGTCATCCTCAGCGGGCCGGTGGGGCAACACGGCTTGGCCATCCTGGCCGCCCGGGAGCGGCTGGCGGTCAGTCCCCAGCTGAAGAGTGACTGCCGTCCGCTCCACCGCCTGGCGGCGGCGATGATCGCCTCCGGGGCCGACGTCCGGTTTATGCGCGACCCCACGCGGGGCGGCCTGGCCGCGGTCCTCAACGAGCTGACCGGGGGTGAGAACTTCGGGATCGAGATCGAGGAGAAACTGCTGCCCCGCCGGGGAAAGGTCCGGGCGGCCCTGGAGATCCTCGGCCTCGACCCCCTCACCCTGGCCTCCGAGGGCGTGCTCTGCGCGGTGGCCGCCGGCCCGGCCGCCGGCCGTCTGGTCGAGGCGATGCGGAGGGACCCGGCCGGGAAGGCGGCCCGGGTGATCGGGCGGGTGACCGGGACCAACCCGGGGTTGGCGGTCCTGAAGACCGTTTCCGGCGGCGAGCGGATCATCGACTGGCCCGCCGGCGTGCCCGTTCCGCGGATTTGTTGACGGGGAATGGGGAAAGAAGTTCAAAGTTCGAAGTTCAAAGTTCAAAGTTCGAAGTTCAAAGTTCGAAGTTCGAAGTTCGAAGTTCAAAGTTAATTACAGACCGGGGCGGGGCTAATAATCACGAAGATCGGGGGAGGATTAGGGGTTACAGTGGACGTTGGGCGATGATATCCAATCTGAGTAATCCGTGCAATCTGTGGATATAAATGGGGGCGAGGCAGGGGATCAATTCGAGTGAATTGGTGTAATTAGTGGACTTTTCTAGGGATGGGGAGATGATTTTGCTGAGGGAAGAGAGGGTGAGCCCGGGGCTGGCCTGGGGGGCGGTCGCCGCCTCCCTCCTCCTCCACGTCCTGGTCATCTTCGGGCTGCGGAGGATGCCGATCATCTCCCCCGGGGACCTCCTGATCGACGTTCCGAGGCAGGAGGTGGCGCTGAAGTTCGTCGACTCCCCGGACCGGATCGAGCCGGTCGAGGAGGTCCCGCCGACGGACCTGATCTCCGACCGCTCCTCCCTGGCCCAGGATATGGTCCCGGACCAGGTCGAGGTCGACGAATCGCCCCGGGGGGTCGGGGACGCTCCTTTTGAGTCGGTCCGGAAGTCGCCGGGCGGGGAACCGCTGACGGTCGCGGCCCCGCCCCGGGCGGAATCACCGGTCCGGGAAGGGGAGGAAGGTATCGGCGCCCGCCGGGAGCCCGCGGAGGCGGATCACCGGGTCCCGGCCCCGCCCGGGGACAAGAGCCCGATCGTCGAGCACGGTGAGGACGAGTTCTATTCCCCGGAAGAGGACAGTCCCGAGGGCCGGGCCCGGATTTTGAAGCAGATCTCCTACAATATGCGTTCGACCGAAGTCGGCAAGTACCTGGCCCGCCTGTCGCCCCGGGTGAGAAACCTCTGGCACCTGAACATTATGCGAAGCACCTTTTACGTCCGTTCCGACCAAACCCACGTCCTCTTCAAGATCAACCCCGACGGAACGCTGGGGAAGGTGATGGTCAACAAGCACGACGGCCCGGACCTGGAGATGCGCTATGGTCTCAACGCCATCGAGCTGGCCCAGCCCTACGAGCCGCTGAGCCGGGAGATCCTCGACCACGTCAAGAGCGACGGCCTCTGGCTGGAGTTCCGATTTCACTACCGTTGAATCCGTCCCCGCCGGGGCAACCGGCAATATTATTGCCGCGCCGGAAGGGGTAAGGTATCCTCTTCAAACCTGGCGGCTAAGGCTACTCAGCAAAACATCCGAGGAGATAAACGAAGATGATCCAACTACTGTTCCGGGGCGGTTACACGATGATTCCGATCCTGCTCTGTTCGGTGGTCTCGCTGGCGGTGATCATCGAGCGGGCCTTCAGCCTCCGGGCGGGCCGGGTCCTCCCCCGGCCGCTGCGGGAGGAACTGGAGAAGACCGACCGTCCGCTCGACTCGCTGGTGGAAGCGGTGAGGCGGGAGCGCGGCGTCCTCTCCGGGGTGCTGGCCGCCGGGTTGGAACACCGCGCGGTCGGTCTCGAGGCCAACCGCGAGGTGCTGCTGGCGGCCGAGAAGGCGGCCGCCTCCCGCCTGGAGCGGGGGCTGACCCTGCTGGAGATCGTGGCCGTGGTCTGCCCCCTCCTCGGCCTGCTGGGGACGGTGATCGGGATGGTCCAGGTCTTCGACGTCATCTCCCAGGTCGGGGCCGGCCACGCCCAGGCCCTCTCCCGGGGGATCTCCCAGGCCCTGATCTCGACCATCGCCGGCCTGGTGGTGGCGATCCCGGCCCTGATCGCCCACAGCGCTTACAGCCGCAAGGTTGACAACCTCCTGCTGGGGATCGAGCGGGCGGCCTCCAACCTCCTGCTCCGTCTCTACGCGCGATGAGAAAGGAACGGAGAAAAAACAAGATCGTCATCAACATCACCTCCCTGATCGACGTGATCTTCCTGCTCCTGATCTTCTTTCTGGTCACCTCCACCTTCTCCGAGCAGCCGGCCCTCCGGATCGACCTCCCCCGGGCCTCCTCCCCCGGGGTCTCCCGCCGGGAAGAGATGGTCCTCGCCGTCACCCGGGATGGGCACTTCTTTCTCGACCAGAAGCCGGTCGAGCGGAACCGGTTGGCGGAGGTCCTGGCCGATTCGGCCCGGGGCCAGGAGGAGCCCACCCTGGTGCTCAAGGCCGACCGCCAGGTCGCCTACGGCCTGATCGTCGAGCTGATGGACATCTCCCGGAGGGTCGGCCTGGAGAAGATCGTCGCCCTGACCGCCGGGGAAGGGGATGCCGACTCATCCGACCCGGAAGCCCTCCTCCGCCGGCAGGAGGAATAAAAAATATTCACCGCGGAGGCGCGGAGGACGCGGAGAACAAGGAGTTTTTTAGCACAAAGTACACAGAGAACACAGAAAACGGCAGGAATACCGTGGCTGAAATCCAGCGGAGCGAGCAAAGCAACTTTAGTCACTTTAGGCACTTCAAACTTTAGGCACTTTTAATGTACCGGATTGTGGAAGCGAGGAGACTGACCCCGGAGGCGGTGCTGCTCCGGGTGGAGGCCCCCCGGATCGCCCGGCGGAGACAGGCCGGGCAGTTCGTCATCCTCCGGGTGGACGAGCACGGCGAGCGGATCCCCCTGACCCTGGTCGACTCCGACCCCGAAGCCGGGACCGTGACCCTGGTGGTCCAGGAGGTGGGAACCACCACTCGGAAGCTGGGGAGGCTGAAAACCGGCGATAAGATTCTCGACCTCACCGGCCCGCTCGGCCATCCCACCGAGGCGAAGAATTGGGGGAGGGTGGCCTGCCTGGCCGGGGGGATCGGGACGGCCGAGGTTCTGCCGGTGGTCCGGGCCGTCCGAGCGGCCGGGAACACCACCCTGGCCATCGTCGGGGCCCGGACCCGGGACCTGCTGATCCTGGAGAAGGAGATGCGGGCGGCCGCCGACGAACTATACATCACGACCGATGACGGCAGTTACGGCCGGCCGGGGCTGGTAACCGACGTCCTCCTCTCCCTGATCAACGACGGGGCCATCCCCGATCGGGTCTACGCCATCGGCCCGGTCCCGATGATGAAGGCGGTCGCCGACCTCACCCGTCCCTACGGGATCCCCACCATCGTCTCCCTCAACGCCCTGATGGTGGACGGGACCGGGATGTGCGGCTGCTGCCGGTCGACGGTCGGCGGCGAGACGAAATTCACCTGCGTTGACGGCCCCGACTTCGACGCCCACCAGGTCGATTTCGCCGAGCTGGTCAAGCGCCAAAAGATCTACCTCGGCCAGGAGAAGAGGTCGCTGGAGAAGTTCGAGGAATGTTCCGGGGGATGCCGCCGGTGAAGATACCCCGCCAGAAGATGGCCGAGCAGGAACCGAAGGCCCGGATCGCCAACTTCAACGAGGTTCCTTACGGTTTCACTCCCGAACAGGCCCGGAAGGAAGCCGCCCGCTGTCTCCAGTGCCGGAATGCCCCCTGCCGTTCGGGTTGTCCGGTCGAGATCGACATACCCGCCTTCATCCTGAAGATCAGGGAGGGAGACTTCCCCGCCGCCCGGGAGAAGCTCCTGGAGACCAACTCGCTGCCGGCCGTCTGCGGCCGGGTCTGTCCCCAGGAGGATCAGTGCGAGAAGGTCTGCGTCCTGGCGAAGAAAGGGGAGCCGGTGGCGATCGGGACCCTGGAGCGCTTCGCCGCTGACTGGAAGGGGGAGGGGAACGGGTCGGAGCCGGAACCCGACGCCGGGAAGAAAGCGAAGGTGGCGGTGATCGGGGCCGGCCCGGCCGGCCTGACCGCCGCCGCCGACCTGGCCCGGATGGGCTACCGGGTCACCGTCTTCGAGGCCCTCCACCAGCCGGGCGGGGTCCTGGTTTACGGGATCCCCGAGTTCCGGCTCCCGAAGTCGATCGTCTTCGCCGAGGTGGAGAAGGTGAAGAAGACGGGGGTGAAGCTGGAACTCGACCAGGTGGTGGGGGCGACCCTTACCCTGGAGGAACTCTTCGACTCCGGATTCAAGGCCGTCTTTGTCGGGACCGGGGCCGGCCTGCCCCGGTTTATGGGGATCCCGGGCGAGAACTTCAACGGGGTCTACTCGGCCAACGAGTACCTGACCCGGGTCAACCTGATGAAGGCTTACCTCTTCCCTGAGTACGATACCCCGGTGATCCGGGGGAAGAAGGTCTGCGTGATCGGGGGCGGGAACGTGGCAATGGACTCGGCCCGGACCGCCCTGAGGCTGGGGGCCGATGAGGTGTCGATCGTCTACCGCCGCTCCCGGTCCGAGGCCCCGGCCCGGGTCGAGGAGGTCCACCACGCCGAACAGGAAGGGGTGATCTTCCGGTTTCTCACCCTTCCGCTGAGATATCTTGATGACGGGAAGGGCTGGATCAGGGGGATGGAGTGCCAGAAGATGGAGCTGGGCGAGCCCGACGACTCCGGCCGCCGCCGCCCGGTCCCGGTCGAGGGGTCGGAGTTCACCATCGACTGCGATCTGGCGGTGGTGGCGATCGGCAACGACCCCAACCCCCTCCTGCCCCGGTCCCTCCCCGAGCTGAAGCTGGGGCGGAAGGGCACGATCGAGACCGACCCCGAGACCGGCGCCGCCTCGATCCCCGGGGTCTTCGCCGGCGGCGATATTGCCACCGGCGCCGCCACCGTGATCGAGGCGATGGGCGCCGGCAAGCGCGCCGCCCGCGGGATCGACCGCTACCTCTCCTCCCCGAAGGACTGATGTCCGGCTCTCCCCGGCCGGATCATTCCGGGCCGCCTATCCGGTCACCGGTTCCTGCGACCCCGCCCCACAGCGAAGGTCGGCATCTCCAATCGATTATCGGGGATGAACATCCAAGAACCTTCCCCTTCTGTGAAGTTCTGCCAGATCTTCATTGAATCGCATCTGCTGCAATACTCCGGGGGGGATTGGAGCAGATGACCAATAACGGACAAGCTTATTCAATGTGTGATTGAGCCCGCTCAGTGTCTTCAGCCGGTTAATCGAATATTCAGGTTCCCGGCTCCGGCTTTTCTTCAGGAGGGCATAGCCGTTGTCGGCGTGAACAACCTGGTAGTTCTCGGTGATCTGAATAAAATCGATCAGGGTCACGATCTCCCTGATCTCATCGAGACTGAACGGCCGGTAAAAGCCCACCACGATGTAATCGCAATCCAGGTCTTCAATCTCCCCGGGACTCAGGATCCGGCCGCAGTGAAGAACCCTGACGGTCTCCCGATCGGCGAAGTGGGGCAGGAGCATATCCTGGGTCAAAACAGTGCTGTCTTTGGGAATATGTTTATCGGATATTGCCGGAAGCCGATAGTCGCTGCTGTTCGGGCGGGGCCATACTATATTCCTCAAGGGATATATGTTGACCAGTCCGATCAAAATGGCGGTTACAGCAAGAAATAACCCGTGAATGTTTTTGCCCCAGTGCAGCTTCTTGGCCCCTAAAATTCCAGCGATGTAAACGAACGTTATTGCAACCAGGAAATGCCAGGTGTTGTACGTGAACAGGCAGACGAAATAAAGGGCGAGCGCCGGCACGACAAAAAGTATCCCCGGGGAGATAAACGGCAGGATGGTCAATGGGGTAAATATCTTGATTATTCTCGGATGATGCAAAGACAGGAAGATGCGCGTATTGATTCCGATCTGGAAGTCATCTATATAGGACCATCGAAGATATCCGCCGGCGCCGGATAGACAAGGGATGATCAGTATTGAGGCGATAATGAAATAAACGGCGGAAATGGCTATAGTTATCAAACCGACGCGTTTTCTGGCCGGAGGACCGGACAGGCAGATATATAAACCAAGGAAGGCGGTAAACAATGCATTGTATTCGGCGCAGGCCAGGGACAGTGCGATAAATATGAAGTACCAGACGGTCCTGTCCAGTCGGATACTGTAAAACGCCAGCAACAGGAAGAGGATTGCCAGGGAATTGGGCCGGAACCCCCACCGGAAGGAATCGATGATAAGCGGATTGGTCAGAAATGATACGGACAACAGGAATGACAATGCATATTTACGGGTTTCCTTGACGGATATGATGTATACGAGCAGGGAAGAGAGAGAAACAGATGCCGTCGAGATGACCAGAAGCGTGTTGTAATGCGGGAAAAGTATATAGACCGGCGCCAGTAAAAATATAATCGGGTACATATGATTGCGAAAAGCATTCCCCGGCCGGTGGTCAGGCCCAATTGCGGTAATCGTGGTAACGGGCATTCTGAAACGGGACATTTTCCAGAAGTACTGGATGTACTGGGCAAAATCTCCCGCCCCGATATTGCGGTTGGCGGTAATGAAATCCGACTGGTAGGCGGAGAAAATTACCGTGTATCCCACCGCGATCAAAATGAGAAGTCCGGTCAAGAATCGATGCTTATTCATATTCATTGCCGTCGGTCCTGAATGCTTAAAACCTTATTCAGGCGGTATGCTGCCATTCACCTGCTAATTATGAGGATCAAGGTATCGTCCTGGCGGATGGCATAGGTTCCAATAACTGCTTGGCCCTGGAGGTGCCCGGCGGCGACGGATGAATCAAGCCGGGCCAAGCTCCGGGCAGGGCATTCAGAACACTTGACTTGAGGTTTAAGGCAAACTCCTTTTCCCCATTCGTTCCCGCATACCGGGGAATAGCCGCTCTTGCCGGTTTTCGGACTTTGCCAGAATCGGCGATGGACATCTTTCCGGCAGCGGAAGAGCTGAAGGAACAGGCTGATTTTCTCGGCGGGTGTTAGCGGGGGGGACTGAGAAACCGGGTTGCCCAGCAAGGGCGGGGCGGAGGATTGGCTTTGCAGCTCTACCAATTCGGCCAGAAGGGATTTCCGCTCCGATTCCAGGGCGGACAGGCGTCTTTTAATTTCCAGGGTTCTGTCGTCCAAAAGGCTCGCCTGCGTTACTTTGGTTATTTCGCGACTATCTTGCGGGCAAGAGACAGAAACTTCTCGGCGGAAGCCAGCACGGATTCAGCCGCCCCTTTCGACCAATGATCGTAATAATCGGCGTTTTCCCTCAGGGTCTTGGCCCGATTCAGGGCTTCGACCATCGCGGCGGGGAGCAGCTGCTTATCCACGTAAAGATGTCGCAGGGCTATGATCAGGCAATAGTGGCTGCGTTCCCGGTAGTTCAGGGTGTAAAGCAGCGCCCGGGCGGTGTGGAACATCGAATAATACGCCTGGATGGTGGACCACTTGAATTTGCCGGCCTTGAAGCTGTCCCGCGAATCGACTAAATCCTGTTCCGCCGTGTTGATTTCTTTCTGGACCAGGGCTCGGCCCCGGGAAAACTTTTCCACCCGACCCTTGCGCAGGCATTCCTGAAACTCGGCACTCATTCGCCGCGCTCCCAGACGGTGATTCCCCGGTCCACTTCCGAGAAAAAGCTGGGGTCCCGCCTCTCCATCTCCGCGAACTCGACCGGATCGCGAATAATGAGCTGAAATTTCTTGGTCAGCTTCAACCCTTGAACAATCTCTTCGACCTCCCCTTTAAGATGCCGCGAGACGATCAGCAGATCGATATCGCTCTGTCTGGTATTCTCGCCCCGGGCGGCGCTTCCGAAAAGAATTATCCGCTCGGCTTTCCCCGAGACCTTTTTGATCAGGGGCATAAGCAGTTCAACGGATTTGACGACCTTCAACTGCCGGCAGAGGGGATTGGCGTGATCGATTGAATAGAGATAAAACTTCCCCCTCTTCCGGCGATGGGCCAATCCTTTTTTGGCCAGCCCCCTCAATGCCAGGTTAACCCCGCCCTTACTGATCCCGGTCGTTTTTTGGATCTCGGCGGCCAGGTATTGACTGCCGGGGTTATTGAGCAAAAAATCCAGGACCTTCTGTTCATTGGTTGCATTGAGCAGTCTGTTCATTAGATGTTTCCATATTTCAATATTATGAACCTACGTTCAGAATATTGAACAGGCGCTTTGAATGCAAGGAAAACTTTTTTCTATCGGGTGGTGAGATGATCAAGCCGGCTGAATAGAGAAAAAGCCGGGGGAGGCTACGCCTCCCCCGGCCTGAACGACCCCGACGGGGATCGAACCCGTGTTACAGGCTTGAAAGGCCTGTGTCCTAACCGCTGGACGACGGGGTCATTACAATCTGAGTGCTTATCCAGAGTGCCTTCTGATCAGGCGTTCTATATATATTTTGCTTTTCTCCCGCTTCAACTGATTCTCACGTTTCCTGGCTTCGCTGAGGGACAAATAATTCTCCGAATAGGCAATTTTCAGCGGCAATCTATACCTGGTGGAAGGCACCCTTCCTTCCAGATGTCTTCCGATCCGTGCTTCGAGATTTGTTGTTGACCCTATATAGTAACCCCCGTCTTTACCGCTTCGCAGAATATACACCCAGCACATAGGGTCGAACCCGTGTTATCCCGACATTAAAAATGTCGGGATGTCCTAACCGCTGGACGACGGGGTCATAAAATCAAACCGGCCCGGCGGAATGCTCCACACCGCACAGGACCGGCGGAAGACGACGGTCAATAATACTATAATCACCCGAGAATGTTCAAACCTCATTTTCCCCGGAGGGAAAAATGAGGGCGGAAGGGCTCGAACCTTCGACCCACGGCTTAAAAGGCCGTTGCTCTGCCAACTGAGCTACGCCCCCGAGTATATATAACTCATTGTATAACAGTTAATTAATGATATTTGAAAATTTCTATTGACTTCTGACATCGGTTTCAGTTACTGTATGGTAACTAAAAATTGCGGAAGTATTGAGTCCCAGATGGGTATTCTTATATCACCTTAACCGTCTAATCAAAATCAACCATACGGAGGTTCGGTTCAAATGACCATAAGAAAACGATACGGTAAATATTATTATACCGATTTCTACGTCAGAGGGAAGAGGATAGCCATAAAAGTTCCTGGGGGTATAACCGATAAACGGTTTGCCCAGGAATACGAGAACGACCTGAAACTCAAGATGCTGAAGGGAGAAATCGGACTCCCTGGCTCCGATCGGGACCTTGAACCGCTGATTGGATTATTCCTTGATTACTCCCAGACCAACAAAGCACCGTCCAGTTTCAAGAGAGACGAACTCGCTTTGAGGACCTTTACCACGATCACCGGGTTCAGCAAACTATCGCAGGTAACCCCCCGCGCGCTTGAAAAATATAAGAGTGATCGATTAAAGAGCATAAGCAAACGGTCTGTCAATATCGAAATCAAAACCCTGAAAGCGATGTTTAACCGGTTGGTCAAGATGGGGGAAATCAAAGATAACCCGGTTAAGTCAGTACCCTGTCTGTCAGGTGCCGATACGCAGAAAATCGAATTTCTTGATGAGGAGGAAATTAAAGCTCTTCTCCAGTCCGCCAGTCCAACTATGCAACCTATCATCTACGCGTTTTTGAAGACGGGGCTTAGGAGGGGAGAGCTTGTCCACCTTGAATGGGATGACATAGACTTTCGCAATAGGCAGATCAATGTTGTGAACAATGACGCCCATCAGACCAAGTGGCATCGCGAAAGACACATTCCGATTGACGATAAGCTGCTCGAGATCCTTCGATCCCTTCCCCGCAAGGGAAAGTATGTTTTTCCGACCAAAGACGGAGCCTTGAGGAAAAATAATTTGCTTCGCGAGTTGAAGCGTGCCGCCCGCCTGGCTGGAATTTCCAAAGACGTTACGCTTCATATGCTCCGACATACATTCGCCTCCCATCTTGTTATAAATGGGGTTTCTCTGAGGGTAGTGAAGGAACTGCTGGGTCATTCCAATATAAGCACTACCCTCAGATACTCCCACCTTGGCCCCGAACATTTAAATGGGGCCGTTGAGAAATTACCTTTCTGATCAATGGTAAGCTTCAGTATTTATTTTCCTGGTGCTTCTTCCCGGTTGCTTATGAGTTGAACACCATTTTTCAATATCTTCTAACCTGAACCGGACGAGCCGATTACTTATTCTGATGCAAGGAATGAATTTGATTGATACCCAGTTGTAGATTGTTTTTGGTCTCACGCCCACATAGTCAGCAATCTCAGTGGCCGTCAATAACCGACCGCTGTCGAGCTTAGAAGTACTCTCTTTGATCTCCGGTTCTCCGGAGGGTTGGGTTTTGGTTCCTGGTTTTGAACTCACCGCTTGGTCTCCTGTTCGAGAATTTCATTGTATCTTTTCCTTTGTAATTTCGTATTTGAGGGACCAGGATCCGCCCGGTCCCCTATAGCTACTGTGTTCTGACTTTATTCCTTGTTGTGGGGGGGCTCTCGCCCCCGTCCTTTACCCATAATCTTGTCGTTTCAACACGCACCTCCTTTTGTCTCCATGGTTACGACGCGGCTACCACGGTCTCCCGGGTCATTTTAGCCGTCTCCCACTTCCGGAACGCATCCAGAACCCGGTCGGGATTCGCCACGATTTTCCCT